>MHDU01000046.1:0-167624 GCA_001803635.1 Nitrospirae bacterium GWB2_47_37
GATGGAAAAGCTGCTCGGAAGGAAACTGACAGCATTGCCGAAAGGAAGACCTCGCAAGACAAATTAAATGGTCGCTGTCCCTATTTTTACAAAGCATAATCGCAAGCCTGACCCCTTTTTTTTCTACTATCAGCTTCTGTGGATGGAGGATAATTAAAATGAGAACCGGAAAAATTGCAGGAATTTTTTGTGCAGTATTTTTTTGCTTATCTCTACTATTTTCTCACTCAGCATTTGGGCAAAAGCAGGCTCTTGATGAAGCTAAGCAGCTTCACCAGAAAGGAAATGAACTTTATAAAGCAGGGAAGTATAATGAGGCTATACCGTACGCAAAGCAAGTGCTGGAGATATACGAGAAAATCCTCGGCAAAGACCATCCTAATGTGGCAACAAGCCTTAATAATCTGGCAGGACTTTACAAAGTCATTGGCAGATATTCGGAGGCAGAGCCATTGTATAAAAGGTCGCTTGAGATAAGGGAGAAAGCATTTGGAAGGGAACATCCTTCTGTGGCACAAAGCCTATACAATCTGGCAGGGCTTTATGCCTTCATCGGCGG
Organism: Nitrospirae bacterium GWB2_47_37; assembly: GCA_001803635.1. Taxonomy (GTDB): domain Bacteria; phylum Nitrospirota; class Thermodesulfovibrionia; order Thermodesulfovibrionales; family Dissulfurispiraceae; genus GWB2-47-37. The sequence continues at coordinate 560 of MHDU01000046.1, forward strand.
CAGGTATGCAGAGGCCGAGCCATTGCATAAAAGGGCACTTGAGATATACGAGAAAGCACTTGGCAGGGAACATCCTTCTGTGGCACAAAGCCTAATCAGCCTGGCAGGGCTTTATGAATCCACCGGCAGGTATGCAGACGCAGAGCCATTGTATAAAAGGGCACTTGAGATAAGAGAGAAAATCCGTGGCAGTGAACATCCTGATACTGCAATAGTTCTTCGCGTGCTGGCAGAGCTTTACAGAGTCACCGGCAGGTATGCAGAGGCCGAGCCATTATTTAAAAGGTCACTTGCGATAGTTGAGAGAGCACTTGGTAAAGACCATTTTTCTGTAGCAGCAAGTCTTAACAAGCTGGCAGTGCTTTATGAATCCACCGGCAGGTATGCAGACGCCGAGCTATTGCATAAAAGGGCACTTGAGATAATGGAAAAAGCACTTGGCAGGGAACATCTTGCTACAGCAATAATCATAGACACTCTGGCAGAGATTTACAGAGTCACAGGCAGGCATGCAGAGGCCGAGCCATTGTATAAAAGGGCACTTGAGATAAGAGAGAAGGCATATGGGAAAAAACATCCTGCTGTAGCACTAATTCTTAAAAATCTGGCGTTTCTTTATGCCGCAACAGAGAGACATCCTGAAAGCCAAAATCTTTTTAAAAGAGGTATTTCTATAGATGACTTAATGAGAGAGAATGTATTTTTGCTCTTTAATGAAAAACAGAAAATTAGCTATATGAATCAGAAGGAAGGCTCTATCCATGCCTTTATGTCCCATACAGTTAAATACATGCAATCATCCTCTCAATCAATAGCCGATACCTTCAACGCATGGCTCAAGTGGAAAGGAGCCGTTGCAGAAGCACAGGGTAGATACATGGATGCGGCAATGCAATCCGGCGACCCTGAGATAAAAAAGAAGTTTGAAGCGCTCAACAACATCCGCAGGGAAATAGCAAAGATGCAGTTATCAAAACCAGATAAGGGGAGTTTTGAAGATTACAGAAACAGGATTGCCGAACTGCAAAAGCAAAAAGAGACACTTGAAGCCGAGTTAAGCAGACTGAGCAAGGATTTTGCCCTTGAAAAGACAATCGGCAAAGCTGATGTAAAGAACATATCAGAAATACTGCCAAAGGATTCAGTCTATATAGACTTTGCAAGGATTAAGTTTTATGACTTCAAGACAAATAAATTTGATAAACCAAAATACCTTGCATTTGTCCTGATACCGCAGAAAGAACCGGAAGTGAAACTAATCGAAATATCAGACGCCGAGGATACAGAAAAGCATATTAAGACATACATTCAGGAGATGAACAGAATAAAGACAATAGGCAAAACCCCTGATAAAGCAGCCTTGGACAAAGCCGCCCGTGCCGTATATGATCTTGCGATTAAACCATTGGAGAAATATATAAAAGGCAGGAAGCAAGTATTCATAAGCCCTGATGGTAATCTCAACCTGATACCCTTTGAAGCGCTGGTAACACCTTTAAATAAATACCTTATGGAAGAATATACGATCAGCTACATATCAGCAGGAAGGGACATAATCAGGTTTACCGATACAAACATCGCAAAAGGTGACGCCCTTATAATCGCAGACCCAGACTATGACATGGGATTAATGGAAAGGGATAAAATGACAAAGGAAATGAAAGTGGCGAAGACGATAAGGGGAGGGTTATCAAAAGATGTCTTAAATATAAGCTTTGACAGGCTTCCAGATACAAAACAGGAGGCAGACGCCATAGAGAAGGTCTTGACTCACAAAAAGAAAATTAAGGTAAAGAACTATCAGAACACAAAAGCGATTGAAGAAGTGATATTCTCCGCAGAGACACCTAAAATACTCCATCTTGCAACTCACGGATATTTTCTTAATGACGAAGAACTCAAAGGAAGCAGTGAGACGAGAGGAATCACCATAAAACTGAAGGAAGATTTTCTGGCAAAAGATGAGGCAGTAAATATTGAAAACCCGATGCTCCGTTCCGGGATAGTGTTTTCGGGAGTAAATGCCTCACTCAAAGCAGGAAGGGACGAAGGCATGATGAGCGCAGAAAAAATACTCGGACTGAACTTGAAAGGGACCGACCTTGTGGTGCTGTCAGCATGTGAGACTGGTGTCGGAGATGTGAAAAACGGTGAAGGGGTATTCGGGCTTAAGAGGGCATTTATACTCTCAGGCGCAAAGACACTGGTGATGAGTTTATGGAGCGTTCCAAGCGCAGAGACAACGGAGCTTATGACAGATTTTTATACATTGATGTCCACAGGGAAGTCAAAAGCAGATGCATTAAGACAGGCTAAACTAAATATGATGAAGAAGAAATCGAACCCATTTTACTGGGGCGCATTTGTGATGACAGGAAAGCCGGAGTAGAGCAATTACGGGGACGGTTCCAGTTATTTGTAAATTGGCTCTGCTCAAGTCTTTGAGGGGGACAGGTCCGGCAGCTACTTTAGTTTAGCGATGAAATCCTCGGCAAGTTTTAACGCGCCCTTGACCGCATCGGTTGAATGCAAAAATCCCCTGTAATAGACCGCGATATGAAGCTCATTATCCCTGTCCACTGCGGCAGTCTTAGCCAGCCCGGCCATGCGAACAGTTGGGGGTTGAGAAAGCACATATTTGAAATTTGTAACTGCGTTTGATTTTGTTATAATAAGCCTTTAAAAAGAGAGGAGAAAAGTTTTGAGCAAGGCCGAAAAGCTGATAGAGAAAATAAAAGAAAATCCTAAGCATGTCCATTTTGATGATCTGGTCAAGGCATTGAAAGCAATGGGCTATGATATAATAAATGTAAAAGGCAGCCATTATTCGTTTTCTAATGGTGAAACAACAATGACAATTATCAAGCCGCACGGAGGCAGCAAATTTTGCCATGCGCTTGATGTAAAGGAGGTTATAAGACGATGCTTACAATAGAAGATTATGAAATTGTAATAGTGCCGTCTCACGAAAAAGATGAGCATTGGCTTCATATTCGTTTTCCGGACATTCCTGAAATTCTTACCGGAGGCAGTTCTATTGACGAAGCGATAAAGAATGCAAAAGAGGCATTCGATTGCCATAGGGAAGCCCTTCTGAAACAGGGAAAAGAACTGCCTGAGCCAAAGAAATCATATGCCTTCGCGTAAAATAGCAATTACGGGGACTGTTCCCGTTATTTGTAAATTGACTCCACTCAAGTCTTTGAGGGGACAGGTACGGCAGCTACTTTAGTTTAGCGATGAAATCCTTGTCAAGTTTTGATGCGCCCTTGACCGCATCGGATCGAGGGGGAGGGCATAAGCAGGGAACAGTTTTTCACTATAAGGAACTCAGAAACATGGACGGCGTTTGAACGATTATCCCATAGGTGTATTCATAACTCTCTTTATCTGATGTTTGAGCATTCATGTACGATCCGAAATGGACGAGGTCGCCTGTTATTAGGTGCGACGCTCCGCAGGCATGGGCGGCATGGAAAATAGGCCGGTCTTTTTCATTCAGACCGGTAGGATAAAGCTCGTCAGGGGATTCGGGAACTACGGTCATCGCTGAAATGAATTCATTGAATATTTTTTGTGAGGAAGGATACTTCACAGCGAGATTGCGCCGTGCTTCTTCAACGGCAAAGCCGCTGGTATAAACCTCCCACGCCCCTTTAATGCCGAGAGAGATAATCAAATACGCCTTGCCGTCCGGGTTGTGCGCCGCGGTAAAAAGCACGTTGGCGTCAAGGAACAATCGCTTCACTGTTTTGTTTTAACTTTTTTAAGGGCAGCGCTTTTTTCGGTTGTCGTAAGCCGGTCGGCGTCATCCCATCCGGCGATCTGCCTGTCGGAATACATCTCGATCTCTAGCACTGCGGCAGGCTTGAGCACCAACTCGTTCCCGCGGTACTCGATAATTACCATGCTGCCTTCTTTTATGCCTGTGCGTTTTCGCAATGCCGCCGGTAAAGTAACCTGCCCCCTGCTGCTGACAACAAGTGTTTCTTTCATAATGTTTCCCTCCTTATTATCAGCATAGCAGAATTTCTGAATTTCCGCAATATAAAGATGCCGTAATCCGTAGTCAAACATTGAAACGGCGCTTGTAAAGGCTTTGAAGCCGTGCCTTTCATGCCTTGATTACTGATTATGGTCTTGACAAATAAAACTGTTACATTATAGAGTTATAGCATCTTTAATATTGTTATGTATGACTATATAACGAGGTAATATGCCCTACAAATTATTGCTTGCCGATGACAGCCTTACCATCCAGAAGGTTGTCGAACTTGTCCTTACGCCGGAAGGTTTTGAAATAAGGGCCTTCGGCGACGGAGAGCAGGCCCTCCGGTCGATTGAATCTTTTGCTCCGGATATCATACTCGCGGATATAGAGATGCCGAAACTCAACGGCTATCAGCTCTGCGAAAAGATCAAAAATGACATGGCTACAGCCCAAATCCCGGTAATCCTTCTTGCGGGCGCGTTTGAACCGTTTGATGAGGAATACGCAAAGTCCGTTTTTGCGGACGATTTTATCATCAAGCCCTTTGAATCTCAGGAATTGATAAGTAAAGTAAAGGCATTGCTTGTTGGGTTTGAGCCGTCAAAAGAGGAAGAAAGCGAAGAAATATACGAAGAGGAGCAGGCGTCTGCCGTGGAAGTTCCGGAGACCGTCGTGGAAGCCGTTGCCGAATCTCCGGTTGCCGCAGAGGAAGTAAAGTGGGATGAAGAGATACCGGCGGCTGAGGAAAAAAACGAAGAACAGGCTGTAGCTGATGAGGAATATGAGGCAAAAACCGCCTTGTCTCCTGAATCATTTGAGGGGGAACTCGCGGAGGCGATGAAGAAGGAGGAAGAGCCTTCGCAGGAACCGGCGGGTAGTCCTTTGGAGATGGCTCAACCGGAAGAAATCATCGTTATGCCGGAGCCTGAGATAGAGGAAAAGATAAGCGGCGAACCGGTTCCGGATGTTTCATCGGCGATAAGGAATTCCGTTGAGGCCTCATTGTCGACCATAGCCCCTGAGATCATAGAGAATGTGACACGGGAGCTTGTTACGGATATGCTTCAGTCATTGAGGGGCGAGATCGACGCCGCGATTAAGAGAATCGTTCCGGAGATTGCGGAAACTATTATAAAGAAAGAGATAGAAAAAATTACCTCAGAATTAGGTTAGGGGTCTCAGTCTTAACCTCAGCTTTAACCTTTCTAAATTATGATCGAACTTAAGAAGAGCTATAGTCCGGAAGACATAGAGGACAAATGGTATGTCGTTTGGGAGAAGGGCGGACATTTCAAGCCCGACCCTAACGCAGCCGGAGAGCCTTTCTGCATAGTCATACCTCCGCCGAATGTTACGGGTTCCCTGCATATGGGACACGCGCTCAACGCCGCAATTCAGGATATCCTTTCACGATGGAAAAGAATGTCGGGCTATAAGGTTTTATGGCTGCCGGGAACGGATCACGCCGGCATCGCTACTCAAAATGTGGTGGAGAGGGAACTCGCTAAAGAGGGAATCGACAGGCATAAACTCGGCAGGGACGCGTTCATAGAAAAGGTCTGGAAATGGAAGGCCGAATACGGCGGCAGGATAATACACCAGCTTAAGAAATTAGGCTCGTCATGCGACTGGTCGAGGGAAAGATTTACGCTAGATGAAGGCTTATCAAAGGCGGTAAGAGAGGTCTTTGTACGGCTTTTTGAGGAAGGACTGATTTACAGGGATAACCGGCTGATCAACTGGTGTCCGAGATGTCATACGGCGCTGTCGGACCTTGAAGTTGAATACGAGGAAATAGAAGGCAAGCTCTATCACATGAAATATCCTTTGAAGGACGGCAGCGGTTATATTACCGTAGCCACCACAAGGCCGGAAACCATGCTCGGCGACACCGCGGTTGCGGTCCATCCGGAAGACGACAGATATAAAAACCTTATCGGCAAGGCCCTCTCTCTGCCCCTGACAGGCAGGGAGATACCGGTTATTGCCGACGACGCGGTGGACCCCGCCTTTGGAACGGGCGCGGTTAAAGTAACCCCGGCGCACGATTTCAATGACGAGGCGATAGGCAAGCGTCACAATCTCAGATCCGTCGGCGTTATTTCGGAAGACGGCCGCATGTCCGCAGATGCGGGCGAGCGTTACAGCGGTCTTGACAGGTATCGTTGCAGGAAAAAAATAATAGATGATCTGAATGAACGCGGCTTAATGGAAGGCGATGAGAAGCATAAGCATTCTGTCGGGCATTGCTACAGGTGTAAAACCATTATCGAGCCTCTGCTTACTATTCAATGGTACGTGAAGATAGAGCCTCTCGCATCGGAAGCGGTTAAGGCAGTGCAGGACAAAAGGATAAGATTAATACCCGACTCGTGGGAAAACAACTATTTCGCGTGGATGAGAGACATAAAGGATTGGTGCATCTCCCGTCAGATATGGTGGGGGCACAGGATTCCGGTATGGTACTGTCCCGATTGCAAGGGCGAGAACGGCACTCCGCCTCAGGGTGAATTGATAGAACACATATTCCTTCAGCCTGTAAGGCTTAATGACGGCAGGGAGATTACCGGAGGGGTATATTCGGAACTGAGAACGGCAGGATTGAGTCATGAAGATATAATCGGGAATTCAAAGATAATAAGGATAGCGAAGAGGGTCAAGCCTATTTGCCTGAGGGATGATTTAAAGGAATGCCCTGAGTGCGGCAGCAAAAATATAATAAGGGATCCCGATGTGCTCGACACATGGTTTTCATCGGCGTTATGGCCGTTTTCTACCCTCGGATGGCCTGCTGAAGGTTCCGATGATTTAAAGACATTTTATCCTACAAGCGTTCTCGTTACCGGATTCGACATACTCTTTTTCTGGGTCGCCCGCATGATCATGATGGGGCTTAAGTTTATGGATGAAGTGCCTTTCAGGGATGTTTATATTCACGCCCTTGTTAGAGATTCAAGGGGGCAGAAGATGAGCAAGTCCAAGGGTAATGTTATAGATCCCCTATTGATGATAGACAAATACGGCGCGGATGCGTTCAGGTTCACCCTTGCGGCTTTCGCCGCGCAGGGAAGGGACGTGAGATTTTCGGAGGAAAGGGTAGAAGGCTACAGGCATTTTATAAATAAGCTTTGGAACGCGACGAAATTCATAGTATCTCAGGGCCGTCAGCCGTCGGCCGTAAACATTCAGCCGTCAACCTTACCCGAAAGATGGATATTGAGCAGGCTCGCCTTTGCCGCCGATGAGGTAAACAGGAATCTTGAAAATTACAGGTTCAACGATGCTGCAAACTGCATATATCATTTCGTATGGCATGAATTCTGCGATTGGTATATAGAATTTACAAAACCGGTGTTGTATCATGGAGACGATAAGGAAAAGGCGGAGGTTATAGACTGTTTATTTTTTGTCCTCGAAAAGACGATCCGGATTCTTCATCCGTTTATCCCTCATGTCACTGAGGAATTGTGGAGCAGCGTATTCGGCCATGACGAAAGCATTATGATATCTCAATATCCTTCGGAACTTCCTAAATATCCGGACGCCGAAGAAAAAATGGATTATATAATAAACGCGGTCACAGGCATAAGGAGCATACGCGGTGAATTGAATATCGCCCCGTCCCTCGAAATTAAAGCCGACATAAAAACATTATCAGAGGACGTGGAGGATATTCTGAAAGGCAATCTGACCGCTATAATGAAACTGACGCGCTGCAAGGATATAAATATAGGAGCCGGCGTCAAAAGGCTGAAAGGTTCCGCGGTTTCCGTCGAGGATAAGATGGAGATATATGTCCCTATCGAAGGCTTGCTCGATGTAAAAGCCGAAATAGAAAGGCTTCGGAAAGAGGAATCGAAGATAAACGACGGGGTGGCAATGCTCAATAAAAAACTCTCGAATGAGGATTTTTTGAAAAACGCTCCTAAGGCTATTGTTGAAAAAGAAAGGGCTAAGTACGACGATCTTGCTCATAAAAAGGAGAAAATAGAGGAGAATATAAAAATATTAAACGCGGTGATGAACAGCGCATAACGCGCATTGTTAATCACGGAGGGGGTAAGACATATGGAAAAGGAAGTTATAGAGATCGAAGGCAAAGACATCGATATGGTCGAGGCCGAGTTCATGAACATAAGGCAGAGCACCATCAGGTCTGCGGAGGGCGGTCATATAGAGTTGCAGCAGGTAGGCGCGCTGAGCATCGACGGCGAACGCATCGAGGTTACGCAGGGGGCAGCCGTTTTAATGAGAGGAGCAAACATTTCTTTGAATCAGAGCGTCGCTATTCTTGCGGCAGGGAACACCACAAACCTGAACTTTTCGTGTTCTCCGGTCTCCGTGTCAGCCGATGAAACGGTCGTCAATAAAAGCGCTGTAGGGGTCATGGCGGCGCGCGAAATAAATTCCAATAACAGCACGGCGATACTGATGATAGGCAGGAACGTAAACGGCAATGTGACGACTCTTCTCGACTGGCGTTCGGCGCTTGCGCTCGGAGCCGTAGCAGGGGGAGTGCTGGGACTGTTCTCTATTTTCAGAAAAAGGTAACAGGTTATACGATGACCAATGAGCTGTTAAAAGAGACCATTCGCCTTGCAATGCTTGAGGACATCGGGCACGGCGATATAACGTCGCTTTTAACGGTTCCCGAAGATTCGGAGGCGAAGGCACGGATTACCGCAAAGGAAGATTTTGTCCTTGCAGGCATGCCGTTTGTAAAAGAAGTTTTCGATGCGATAGATACATCCGTTGCCGTGCGCGTATCGGTTCAAGAGGGGGCTGCCGTTAAAAAAGGAGAGGTTATAGCTGAAATCTCCGGCAATGCGAGAAGCCTTCTCGCTGGAGAGAGAATTTCGTTGAACATTCTTCAGAGGATATCCGGAATTGCGACAATGACAAGGGCTTATGTGGAGAAGGTTTCCGGCCTGCCCGTTAAGATTGCCGATACGAGAAAAACGACTCCGGGCATGCGTTTTATGGAGAAATACGGCGTAAAGATCGGCGGAGGCGTTAATCACAGGTTCGGGCTTTACGACGGCATTCTGATCAAGGATAACCATATAAAGATAGCCGGAGGCGTGGGGAAGGCGGTTGGACTTACAAAAAATGCCCGTCATCTTTTGAAGATAGAAGTGGAAGTGAAAAATTTCGATGAGTTAAGAGAAGCGCTGAATGCCGGAGCGGATGTGATTATGCTCGATAACATGTCGGTCGATGAGATGAAGGAGGCTGTAACCATCGCAAAAGGCAGGGCTGTTATCGAGGCATCCGGGAATGTTAATCTTGAAAATATCAGGGGCATTGCCGAGACGGGAACGGATATCATATCGATCGGAGCGCTGACGCATTCCGCGAGGGCAGTGGATATAAGCATGAAAATAATATAGAGGAAATATGGAAGAACTGACATATAAAAAAGCAGGAGTAGACATAGATGAAGGCGACAGGTTTGTAAGCCTCATTTCTCCGATGGCAAAAAGAACCTTCAGGCCTGAGGTAATGATGGACATCGGCTCGTTCGGAGCGTTGTTCAAGCTCGATATCGAGAAATATAAAGAACCTGTGCTCGTAAGCGGAACCGACGGCGTGGGTACCAAGCTGAAGATAGCATTTATGACCGGCAGGCACGACACGGTCGGTATAGACCTTGTGGCAATGTGCGTTAACGATATCCTTACCCTCGGCGCCGAGCCGCTTTTTTTCCTCGATTATTTCGCAACAGGCAAACTCGATGCCGAAAAACACAGTAATGTAGTAAAAGGCATAGCGGAAGGATGTAAAGATGCCGGATGCGCACTCATAGGCGGTGAGACGGCGGAGATGCCCGGTTTTTATAAGGAAGACGAATACGACATGGCGGGATTTGCCGTGGGGGTAGTGGATAAAAACGAAATAGTTAGCGGTTCGAAAATAAAAGAGGGAGACGCCGTTATAGGCATAGCGTCCAGCGGCCTGCACAGCAATGGTTATTCGCTTGTGAGAAAGGTTTTTTTCGATGCCGCATCATTCACCCTTGACAAATATCTTCCTGAACTGGATACTACCCTTGGGGAAGAGCTCCTCAAGCCAACCAGAATATATGTAAAGGCGTTAAATGCCTTAAGGGGAAAGGCAGTCATCAACGGCATGGCGCATATAACGGGCGGCGGTATTACGGGCAATCTGCCGAGGGTCATTCAGGACGGGCTGGCGGCGATAATCGGCAAAAACTCATGGCCTGTGCCCCCTGTGTTCGGACTGATCCAAAAACTGGGCAATGTCCCCGATGAAGACATGAAAAAAACCTTCAATATGGGCATAGGATATGTTATAGTATTACCTGAAAAAGACGCAGACTTTTCCATCTCCGTTTTGAAACAATGCGGTCTTGACGCATACCGTATTGGGTTTATAGAGAAAGGAGGCAAAGAAAAGATACGCTATGTATAAGATCAAGAGATTTATCAAAAAGCTTTTTACCCCCGTCACCATAATGATGATCCCCCATGACAGCAAGCGGACAATAAATATAAAACTTCCCTCCATAGGCGTGTTTGCTTCCGCTTTATTATGGCTTGTAGGTTCCGTTTATGTCGTTTCCATAGCCATAGATACGGTCGAATACTACAGCATGAAGAGCAAGGTGAATTTTTATACGAGGGAATTCGTAGAGTTGAAGTCCACAATATCTACTCTTAAAAAAGCGGAAGCCGAGTTTAAAAGGCTTTTATCTTTCGGCAGCAAGGATAAAATACTCGAAAACGTCGATAATAAAGCAGGCTTACATGACGCAGGCTCTCTTGACATGGACATATTAAAGGATCAGATAAAGAATACGATCGAGAAGGTAACGGTCATTAAAGATTTTTTGAGGGACCAGAAAGACGTCTACATGGCTACGCCGAAGGGATGGCCTGTCATGGGGAGAATAACTTCGGATTTCGGCGATAGGCAGAACCCCAGAACGGGCATCTTTGAGTTTCATTCGGCGCTCGATATCGCGGTTTCTCCGGGAACTCCCATTAAGGCCACCGCGGACGGTATCGTGAGTTTTTCCGGGTGGAGCGCCGGCAACGGGAATTTAGTCGTTATCGAGCACGGCTTCGGGTATTCCACATTCTATGCCCACAACAGTTCCAATGCCGTAAACGTTGGACAGAGGGTAAAGAGGGGCAGTGTTATCGCACATAGCGGATCTACCGGCAACAGCACCGGTCCTCATGTTCACTATGAAGTATGGCACCACGGCAAGCCTGTAAATCCTATTGCCTTTGTAAAAAATATAAAAGAAAAAAGTTGAGAAGGGTTTCATAAGGAGGGAGTAAATGTTTCTGAATAAGAATAATAAACTTGAAGCATTGGTAGGTCCTAATACGGAGTTTAAGGGAGACATAACCGCTAAGGGAACCCTTCGTATAGACGGAAAAATAATCGGCAATATAGTTGCCGATTCGGTCATTCTCGGTGAAACAGCGGCGGTTGCCGGAGATATAAATGCCCGGTGTATTGTAATAGGCGGCAGGCTCGACGGCAATATTACGTCCGATGAACTTGTCGAGATAAAACCGACAGGTAAATTGTACGGAGATATACACACAAGGAAACTGGCCGTTGCCGAAGGCGGGGTCTTTGAAGGACGTTCTCTTGTGCATAAGGATGAGACTAAGGTAATAGACTTCCCCAACAAAGAGGCTGTAGTAAAATAGCCGTCAATCCTTTAGGCATAGTTAAACTATCTTTTAACTGATTTATTCATAATCTTTTCAGATAATAAACATCCGATTCGTCATCCATTTTAATCTTGACAATATTTTTTCATACGGTTATTATTCTTGCATTAATGCATTGATAAAAAAAACTAATAGGAGGTTTGTCATGGGGGTATCAAGGAGGGACTTTCTAAAAATTTCCGGGGGAACGCTTCTTGTAGGCTCTCTCGGTGTAAATCTCGATCCGGTTAAGGCTTACGCGCAGACTCTCAGGATCAAGAGCGCTAAAGAGACTCAGACCATCTGTCCTTACTGCGCAGTCGGATGCGGTATCATAGCTCATACATCGGGGGGCAAGGTAATAAACACCGAAGGCGATACCGATCATCCCATAAGCGAGGGGACGCTGTGCTCGAAGGGGCAAAGCCTTTACCAGATAGTGAATAATCCTATGAGACTTACCAAACCTAAATACCGCGCAGCCGGTGCGACCGAATGGAAAGAGGTGGAATGGGGTTGGGCCCTCGATGAGATCGCAAAAAGGATAAAACAGACCCGCGATAAAACCTTCAAGCTTACCTCAAAGTCAAAGATAAAAGAGAAACAGCCCGACGGCACGGAGAAAGAAGTTGAAAAAGAATTCGTCGTCAACAGGACGGACGGGATCTCGCACGTCGGAAGCGCCGCCCTCGATAACGAAGAGTGCTACATGCTCCAGAAAATGCTCCGTTCATGGGGACTTGTTTATATAGAACATCAGGCGCGAATATGACACTCCGCAACTGTAGCGGCTCTGGCAGAGTCGTTTGGTCGCGGCGCGATGACAAACCACTGGGTTGATGTAAAGAATGCCGATGTAGTTCTCGTGATGGGAGCAAACCCCGCCGAAAACCACCCGATAGCCATGAAATGGGTGATGCGTGCAAGGGAGAAGGGCGCAAAGTTTATAGTCGTAGATCCGCGCTTTACAAGGACCGCTGCAAAGGCGGACATATACGCCTCCATGCGTTCCGGTACGGATATAGCGTTTCTCGGCGGCATGATAAAATACATACTCGACAATAATCTCTATTTCAGGGATTATGTTGCAAACTATACCAATGCGACATTTCTTATAAATCCCGAATTCAAAGGCCCCGGAGAACTCGACGGCGTTTTCTCCGGTTACGATGAAAAAACGAGGAAGTACGATAAGAAGACATGGTCGATCCAGATGGATGATAAGGGCATACCTAAAAAAGATATGACCCTCAAAGACCCCAACTGTGTTTTCCAGCTTCTGAGAAAGCACTATTCGCGTTATACCCTCGAGAAGGTTTCGAGCATTACCGGAACGCCTAAGGAAAAACTTATAGAAGTCTATAAGACCTACGCATCCACCGGAAAACCCAACCGGGTAGGCACCGAGCTTTACGCGATGGGCTGGACGCAGCATACGGTTGGAACACAGAATATCAGGGCAATGACAATAATCCAGCTTCTGCTCGGCAATATCGGACTCGCCGGAGGCGGTGTAAACGCAATGCGAGGCGAATCGAATGTACAGGGTTCGACAGACTACGGGATTTTGTTCCATATACTGCCCGGGTACCTGCCGGTTCCTTCAGCATCGGTTGTTGACCTTAAAACGTATATCGAAAAGTTCACGCCAAAAACCAAAGATCCCAAAAGCGTAAACTGGTGGGGAAACAGGCCGAAGTATATAACGAGCTATCTGAAGGCCATATACGGAGACAACGCGACTAAGGATAACGATTTCGGTTATGCGTGGCTGCCGAAGCTCGATGAGGGTCAGAACGGCTCATGGCTTATGCTCTTTGATCAGATGTTCAACGGCAAATTCGAAGGGTTCTTTGCGTGGGGGCAAAATCCGGCCTGTTCGGGCGCAAATGCCGGCAAGGTAAGAAAAGCCCTTGCGAAGTTGAAATGGATGGTTAACGTGAACCTCTTCGACAACGAGACGGGTTCTTTCTGGAAAGGGCCTGACATGAACCCGAAGGATATAAAAACAGAGGTCTTCATGCTGCCGTGCGCTTCCTCGGTAGAAAAAGAAGGGAGCATCACAAATTCAAGCAGGCTCGGCCAATGGAGATATAAGGCTGTCGAGCCCATCGGAGAATCGAAGCCCGACTCCGAGATAATGAACGAACTCTATTTCAGGGTGAAAAGGCTTTATCAGAAACAGGGCGGAAAATTTCCGGATCCTATAGTGAACCTCACATGGAATTACGGAGAAAAGGACGCGTCCGGCAAGATTAAAAAAGTGGATACGCACAGCGTGGCGAAAGAGATAAACGGCTACTATCTTGAGGATTTGAAAGTAGGCAAGAAAGGACATCTCGCCGTAAATTTTGTCTCTTTACAGGCGGACGGCACAACATCCTGCGGTAACTGGTTATACAGCGGAAGTTATACCGAAAAAGACGACAAGGTTGTGAATATGATGGCAAGAAGAGGAAAGAAAGACATAGGAAATCTCGGCATGCATCCTGAATGGGCATGGTGTTGGCCTTTAAACAGAAGGATAATTTATAACCGTGCATCCGTTGATCCGCAAGGAAGGCCGTGGGATCCGAAGCGTGCCGTTATCAAATGGAATCCCGATAAATTGGATCCGAAGACAAAAAAGACCGCTCCCGGATGGGACGGGGATGTGCCTGACGGTCCCGCGCCCCCGATGGCCGATGAGAAGGCCGGTAAATATCCGTTCATTATGAGGGCTGACGGCATGGGAGCGATATTCGGTCCCGGTCTTGCGGACGGCCCGTTCCCGGAGCATTATGAACCGCTTGAATGCCCGGTTCAGGAAAATCCGATGTCTAAAAAGCACAGGATAAATCCTACTGTGAAGTTGTTTTACGGGGTTACGGGTCCGCATGACAAGCCCGTAAAGGACGGCGGCCGGCCCGAAGACATATTCCTGACTTGTGATATACGTTACCCCTATGTAGCAACTACATACAGGGTTTCGGAGCACTGGCAGACAGGGCTGTTGACGAGGCATCTGCCGTGGCAGTTGGAAATGCAGCCCCAGCAGTTCGTAGAAATAAGCAAGGAGCTCGCGGATGAAAAGGGGATAAAGAACGGCAGCAAGGTTACAGTGTCTTCCGCCCGCGGCAAGGTATGGGCGATAGCGGTGGTTACCGACAGGTTCAAGCCCTTCAAGGTTATGGATACCACGATACATCAAGTGGGGCTGCCGTGGTGTTTCGGTTGGCAGCATCCGGAGGACGGAAGCGGCGGCGACAGTGCAAACCTGCTTACTCCGACCGTCGGCGATGCTAATACAATGATTCCAGAAACAAAGGCCTTTATGGTCAATGTTGAGAAGGCATAGGGGGTGATGATATGGCAAGAAAGGCGTTATTAATATCTCCGGAGTTGTGTATAGGATGCAGGGGCTGCCAGACGGCGTGCAAGTCATGGAATCAGCTTCCCGCGACAAAGACCGTAAACGAGGGGAGCATTGAGAATCCTCCTGATCTCACCCCGAATTTATACAACAAGATAAGGTATGTCGAGATGCCTTCCAACAGCAACATGGTCCGGTGGCTTTTTGTGAGTCAGCGGTGCATGCATTGCGACGATGCGGGCTGTATCAAGATATGTCCGGCTCCCGGCGCCCTCTTTAAGACAAAGGAAGGAGCGGTCGGTTTTGACAAGGACAAATGCATCGGGTGCAAGCTTTGTGTCGCGGGATGCCCGTTCGATGTGCCGAGATATGATGAAAAAGACAAGGTATCTAAATGTCATCTCTGCTCCGACAGGATAGCGGAGGGGCTTGAACCCGCGTGCTCCAAGACCTGTCCCACAGGCGCCATCAGATACGGCGACAGGGACAATATAATCGGCAAGGCGCAAAAGGCCGGTTATGAAAAACTTTACGGTCAGGTCGATCTCGGGGGTCTCGGCGTGCTTTATGCATTTAAAGACTCTCCGAAGATCTACGGAATGGACGAGCGTCCTCAGATACCGGAAACAGTCGTCTTCTGGCACAAGGTTTTGAAACCCCTCGCGTATTGGGGGCTTGGAGGCGCGGCAGCAGTGTCGCTTCTGCATTATCTTGTGATAGGGCCTAAGAAAGACGAGGGGGGTGACCAGCTATGACGGTTATAAGAAAGGCAAGCGCGTTTGAGATATTGAATCACTGGGTTTTGGCCGTAAGTTTTTTAATACTTGCGATAAGCGGGTTCGGGTTTCTCTTCCAACTCGAACAGTTGAACGCCGTATTCGGAAACTTCAACGCTATGAAAAACATTCACAATTATGCCGGCATCGTATTTACCGCGTCCCTTATCCTCACGATATTTCACTACCTTCCGGTTTCTCTTAAATTCGGCGCCGACGACATAGCATGGTTTTTAAATGGCGGCGGCTATTTATCGAAGAAGTCGAAAGTGCCTCCTCAGGACGAGCTGAACGCGGGACAGAAACTCTATTATATCGTGATACTCCTGTCGGGATTGGCGATTGCCGCTTCGGGCTTTGCAATCTGGCTCCGGCCGCAGGTGCCCGACATAAGAAAACTGGTTGTGCTGTCTCACCTTGTGCACAACATCGCCTTCGATTTGATGATCATAGCCGTTCCTCTTCACATCTATCTCGCTACACTCGCAAACCCCGGTACGCTGAGGATAATGATCACCGGCACAGTGCCTTTGGAATGGGCGAGGAAGAGGCACGCAAAATGGGTCAGGAAGATGGGATATTAGGATACCCGGTAAGGCGCGACATATATGAGCAAACCGGTTTTATTGCTGCTCTTCTTTTTTCTGACTGCGGTATCTTTCGCGGAAGAGAGAAGATATGTTGTGCCTATCGAGGATTCGCCTGTCTACGGCCCGCAGGGCGCTCAGGTTACCATAATCGAGTTCCTCGATTACCAATGACCTCATTGCGCCGGGGTCGGTCCGACCGTCCATAGATTGATGAAGGAGTATGACGGCAGGTTAAGGCTCGTGATAAAGCACTACCCGTACAAATACAGGGATTTTTCGCATATGGCATCGGAGGCCGCGATGGCAGCCCGTGAGCAGGGGAAGTTCTGGGAGATGCACCGCACTCTGCTGAAAAAATCCCCGAAGCTCGACAGGAACAGCCTTATAAAGTATGCCGGGGAATTGGGCCTTGACTTAAAAAGGTTCACCGATTCGGTAGACGGCAGGAAATATTCAAAGCTCATAGAGCGCGACAAGAAACTTGCTGTTGATCTCGATGTGTATAACACGCCGACTTTTTTCATCAACGGCAGAAAGGTAATAGGCAACAGGCCGTACGAGTATCTGAAAATGATCATCGAAGAGGAGCTTAAGGGTGTCAAAAAATAACAAGCCGGTGCTGCTTTTAATTCCGTTAGTTTGTATAGCGTTTTTTTCATTGAATGTTTATGCCGGGCATCTCGAACCTTTCAGATCGGTTCCTGTCCCGAAGCATAATCCTCAAACGCCTGAAAAGATCGAACTCGGCAAGAAATTATTTTTCGACAGGAGGCTTTCGGGCGACGGCACAATGAGCTGCGCCACGTGCCATAATCCCGAGCAGGCATTTACGGACGGTCAGGACATCTCGCTGAGCTATCCCACGACCATGAACTGGAGGAATGCTCCTACTCTCATCAACACAGCCTTTCAGAAATTCCTCTTTCACGACGGCAGGGTCAAATCTCTTGAAGACCAGGCGCTTTTCCCGTTGATGTCGGCCTTTGAGATGAACCAGAATCTCGATTTTGTTGAAGAGGAACTGAGGGTTGTGCCGGAATATGTCGAGGCCTTTAAAAAGGTCTTCGGCGGCGATGTAACGCGCGAGAGGATCGCTATGGCTATCGCGGCATTCGAGCGGACGCTTGTTTCCGTGAACTCTCCTCTCGACAAGCATTTGAAAGGCGATAAAAGCGCGTTATCCGAAGACGCTAAAAAAGGCCTGGAGATATTCGAAGGCAAAGGGAAATGCGCCGATTGCCATTACGGCGTAAATTTATCGGATAATAGATTCCATGCGTTGAATGTCCCGGAAAATCCCGCGCTTCTTAATGAGCCGAGGGTTATCGCTACAATGAGATTTACGGCAAAGGTATATCACTATGAGGATTATAAAAATCTCAGGGAAGATCCCGGCAGATACCTGATTACGAAAAACAAAAAAGACCGGAAGGCTTTCAGGACGCCGTCATTAAGGGAAATATCCAAGACGGCCCCGTACATGCACAACGGGGTATTTAAGACTCTGGATGAAGTGCTGGATTTTTTAAATAAGGGCGGAGGGCCCGGTAATAAGGCGTTGAAGCCTTTAGGATTGACCGGCGAAGAGAAGAGATACCTGAAGGCGTTCCTTACGGAAGCGCCGGCCGGAGAAGATATTGCTATAAAATACCCGGAGGTGCCGTAAATAAAATGGCTGATATTAACGACATCATAACAAAAAAAGCGCATCTGAAGGATACGTTGAGGCTTTACGAAAAGACGGTTGAGTTTAACAATATAGTACAAGGCCTCGGGAATAACGACATCCTCGAAGGCATGGCCTATGCCGCTGATTTTGTGGAGCCTGTTTTTAAGGCGTTTTCATCGATTTTCGACCTGCCTGAGGAGAATCTCGTCCCGTTAAAGGAAGCGATGAGATTCGGTCAAATAGATTTCACGAGACTCCCCATGAACGAACTGCCCTCTTTTTCCCTTCCGTATCACGAGGATGAATTGATGACGATCCTTTTTCTGATAGGGAAGCCGTATTTTATTCGTTTAAGGAATTCTTTTAAGAACGAGAGCGATTTATGGGAAGACGGCAAATGCCCTGTCTGCAACGCTAAACCGTCTCTCGGATCCATAGACGAAGAGAACAAGAGAAAATTGTTCTGCTCGTTTTGCGGGTCATCCGGTTATTATAGGCGCATAGGGTGTCCCGTATGCCGCAGTTCGGATACATCCAAACTTAATATCATCACTCTCGAGGATGAAAAGGGCTTCAGGATCGATACCTGCGATTCGTGCGATTCTTATGTAAAGACCGTTGAAAGCGGATTAATGAACGAACTGAATCCCGACGTGGCGGATCTTGTAAGCCTGCCCCTTGATATTATCGCTCAGGGCAAGAATTATAAGAGGCATTCTCCGAATCCTATCGGGATGATGCGGATGGCGTGAACCTTGCGTTGAATAATAGATGAAAGGTTATTTATCATAGAATCATGAAACAGGTATTTCTCGATACGCTTTCACTCGAAGACGCGCGCAGGCTATTGTTCAGCCGCCTTAATTCGATAGATTTAAGCCTTCCTTCCGAAAAGGTAGATGTAAGAAATTCGGCAGGACGGATTACGGCCGAAGCCGTATTTGCCAGATATTCCTCTCCCTTTTATCATTCGGCTGCGATGGACGGTTACGCGGTGAGATTCTCCGATACGTTTACCGCATCTGAGACGTCCCCTTCCTTGCTTAGAATAGGTTACGACGCAGTTTATGTGGACACGGGCGATCCCATGCCGGAAGGATTCAATGCCGTCGTAATGGTGGAAGATATAAATATAATCAGGCGAGAGGGGATGGGCGATGGGCAGGAGGATGAATGCATAGAGATTTACGAGCCTGTCACGCCGTATCAGCATGTGAGGACAATCGGAGAAGATATTGTCGCGACCGAATTGATAATACCCGAAAATCATGAAATAAGAGCTATAGACGCGGGGGCAATGCTTGCAAGCGGGCACACCGAAATATCGGTAAGAAAGATGCCTAAGATCGCGATCATTCCTACAGGCACCGAGATCGTAGAACCCGATGTCGTAAAAAATCGTCCTCCCGCTCCCCCGGAAATCATAGAGTACAACTCTTCGGTCCTTTCAGGGTTGGCGCATGAATCGGGAGCCGAGACCGTACGGTTTAACATTGTTAGAGACGACATGGAGGATATTAAAAAGGCGATAGATGAGGCGTCCAAAACCTGCGACATTGTGCTTGTCAACGCGGGATCCGGAAGAGGCTCCGAAGACTATACATTGGCGGCCGTAAAGGAACTCGGCGAGGTAATTATAAACGGCGTCTCCATAAAACCGGGCAAGCCCTTTATCGCCGGGTTTGTTAATAATAGACCTGTATTCGGGATTCCGGGCTATCCCGTCTCCGCGTATCTTACATTTCAATTGTTCGTGAAGCCTGTAATTTCAAGGATTCTTGGAGTCGCATTAAAAGAAAAAGAAAAGATAAAGGCTGTAATATCGAGGCAGATAGCCTCTCCTATGGGCGTGGATGAATTTATCAGGGTCAAGGTCGGAGTTGTTAACGATAAATACATCGCCACTCCCGCGGGAAGGGGCGCCGGTTTATTAATGTCCCTTGTGAGGGCGGACGGAATAATAAGGATTCCTGCCGATACCGAGGCATTAAGCGCGGGCACGGAAGTAGAGGTAGAGTTGATCAGAGATAAAAACGAGATTAAAAATACCATCGTCTGCATAGGAAGCCATGACAATACCATGGACATATTGGCAAACGCCGTAAAAAAGAAATACCCTCAATTCTCTTTGTCGTCGGCGCATGTGGGATCGATGGGCGGTTTGACTGCATTGAAAAGAGGCGAGGCGCATTTTGCGGGGACACATCTTTTAGATGAGCAATCGGGGGAGTACAATATCCCGTTTATAAAGAGATTGCTTGCCGATAGAAAAATAGTCCTTGTGAATCTTGTTTATAGGCAGCAGGGTTTTCTGGTGAAAAAGGGCAATCCAAAAAACATAAAGGGTTTTGAAGACCTGATGAGGGATGATGTGATTTTCATAAACAGGCAGGGAGGCTCCGGCACGAGGCTTCTTTTGGATAAGCACCTGAGAGAACTCGGCATCAATCCTTATATGATCAAGGGATACGACAGGGAGGAATATACCCATATGGCTGTCGCGTCTGCGGTGCTTACCGGCCTCGCGGATACGGGCATTGCGGTTTATTCTTCGGCCGTCGCCCTCGGCCTCGATTTTATTCCGGTCGCGAATGAACGGTACGACCTCGCCATTCCCTCCGAATTCATGGATATGGAGATGATAAAGATTCTACTTGAAATCATCAGGGAGGATAAGGAATTCAGGGCTACTGTCGAGGCCCTCGGAGGATACGATACGAGGGATATGGGGAAAGCGGTTTTTGAGGGGTAACTTAATCTCCCAAGTACGCCTTTTTTACATTCTCATTATGCAATAAGTCTTCGCCTCTGCCTGACAGCTTTATCACGCCGTTTTCGAGAACATAGCCGCGATGCGAAAGCCTTAATGCCGCCTTTGCGTTTTGCTCCACGAGGAGAATCGTAACCCCTTCTTCGTTTATCTCTTTTATAGTCTTGAAAATTTTGCTTACCATTATAGGCGCAAGGCCGAGAGAAGGTTCGTCAAGGAGAAGGAGCTTCGGGTTTGCCATCAATGCCCTGCCTATGGCGAGCATCTGCTGCTCTCCTCCGCTCAAAGTGCCTCCCATCTGTTTTGTACGCTCTTTCAATACAGGGAATAAATTAAAAACTTTTTCCATATTATACTGTTTGCCTTTTGTCTTTTGCCTTTTGCCGATCGAATACGCGCCCATTTCAAGGTTTTCCGATACCGTGAGCCTCGGGAAAATCCTTCTTCCTTCGGGAACCTGACAGATGCCTTTGTTTACGACATTGTGAGGCGCCATATTCTTTAAAGATTCGCCTTCAAATATCATATCTCCGGAATCAGGCTTAAGTATGCCGGAGATTGTGAGGAGGGTTGTCGTCTTCCCCGCGCCGTTGCTGCCTATGAGGCAGACTATCTCGCCCTTGGCGATTTCGATGTCGATATCCTTCAATGCCTTTATATGGCCGTATGATGTATGTATCGATAGTAACTTCAGCATTTAATGATTCGTCTCTTTTCCGAGATATGCCTCGATAACCATAGGATTGTTTTTGACATCCTCCGGCAGTCCTTCCGCTATTTTTACTCCGTGGTCGAGAACGATAATCCGGTCGGATACGCCCATCACCAGCCTCATATCGTGCTCGATGAGGATTATTGTCTTGCCGAGTTCCTGAATTTTTTTTATCAAAGCCATTACCTCGGATGTTTCTATCGGGTTCATGCCTGCTGTAGGTTCGTCGAGGAGTATGATATGCGCTTCGGTTGCAAGCGCCCGCGCTATCTCAAGCCTCCTCCGGCTGCCGTAGGACAGGCTGTCGGCCTGCGTATCGGCGTAATCCTCGATGCCGACGAACTCAAGATATTCAAATGCCTTTTCTTTTATTGACCGCTCTTTTGTTTTGAAACCGCCGCTCCGCACTATGGCGCTCAGAAAGTCGTATCTTACCCGCGTATGCTGTGAAACCATAACATTTTCGATTGTCGTCATTTCAGAGAAAAGTCGTATATTTTGGAACGTCCTTGCAATGCCGAGTTCGGCAATCCTGTGAGAAGGGAGTTTTGATATTTCGGTTTCTTTGAAGCGGATGCTGCCCTTTGTGGATCTTGTTGTTCCCGTAAGACAGTTGAAGAGAGTGGTTTTTCCGGCTCCGTTAGGCCCGATAATGCTTACGATACGGCCGCCTTTTATCTTAAAGCTTATATCTTCTATCGCCCTTATTCCGCCGAAGTGTTTTGTCAGTTCCCTAACGTCTAAAATGTACACTCTTAAAACCCCCTAAAATTCCCTGCGGCCTGAAAAGCATGAGCAGCACCAGAGCTATGCCTAAAATCAACATTCTGTATGACTGCACCTCGCGCAGTAACTCGGGCAATAACACAAGAATAAACGCCCCCGCGATTGCGCCGAAGGTATTTCCGAGACCCCCGACAATGACCATGCTCAAGATCAAAACGGATTCCATGAATGTAAAACTTTCGGGAGAAACGAACTGCATCTTTGAGGCAAAAAGTATTCCGGCTATTCCGGCCCATACCGTACCGAAGCCGAAGGCATAGAGCTTGTACTTTGTAGTATTGATTCCGAGCGATGATGCCGCTATCTCATTTTCCTTGATTGAGATCCATGCCCTGCCTATGCGGGAGCATTCTACCCGTCTTATGATTATCACCGCTATAGCGACAAATATAAACACAAGATAGTAATACGTATTCAGTTTGTCGAGGGATGCGCCGAAAAGCGAAGGCCGCGCTATTCCAGTGATACCGTTCGGGCCGTTGGTAAGGCTGTCCCAGTTGTTCAGGACAAGGCGGGCGATCTCTCCGAATCCGAGAGTTACAATGGCAAGGTAATCTCCCCTGAGCCTCAGCGCCGGGATTGCGAGCACTATCCCGCTTAAGGCGGTAATGCCGGCGGACAACGGAACGGATACCCAAAAATCAAGGCCTAATTTTGTATTAACAACGGCATAGGTATACGCGCCTATGGCGTAAAAAGCGGCAAATCCGAGATTCAAAAGACCCGTGAATCCCACGATTATATTCAATCCGAGGGCAAGGAGCATGTAAATACCCGACATGATAAGCACATCGAGATAATAGTCGTTCAGGTAAAACGGTAATAAGATGAAAACCATAATGACCGAGGGCACGGAGGCTGCACGAAGAAAGTGAGGGGGAGCCCATCGGATTTTCGGCAAGGCGGGCAAGATTTGCGATTTTTTAATCAGAAGAACTGCGGAAATAAATATAAACATTATTGCAAACAGGATAGTCGATGATTTTATATCTTTAAACGGGAGAAAGAGGATTGCCGCAAAAAGCGAGATTAAAAGAGATTTGAGAACCGGATGCTTTTTGATGGTTTCATAATTCATACTTTTTCTTCCGTATTTTTTCCTAAGATGCCGGCCGGTTTTATGAGAAGGATAACGATAAGAATGATAAACGCGTAGGCATCCTTATATTCGCTCGATATATAAGCCGCTCCGGCGCTCTCTACAAGTCCGAGGATTATTCCTCCGACCATTGCTCCGGGGATATTGCCGATGCCGCCGAGGACAGCGGCGGTGAATGCCTTTATTCCCGCGATATAGCCGATATAATAATTCACAAGCCCGTAATATGAGGCGACCATGATTCCGGCCATGGCCGCAAGTCCCGCGCCTATTATGAATGTTACGGATATGATGCCGTTCACATTTATTCCCGCAAGCGCGGCCATTGTTTTATCCTGCGCGACAGCCCTCATCGCTTTTCCCATCCTCGTTTTTTGAATGAACAGATGAAGCGAGAGCATTAAGAGGCCCGAAACAATAATTATCAACGCCTGAAGATATGTCATACTTACGTTCAGAAACTGCAGTCCGGAATCCCCGAAACGCTGTGGGAAGACCTGATCCGTGGCTCCCTGTGTGAGCATCACGTAATTTTGAAGGAAGATGGAGATGCCTATAGCGCTTATCAACGGGCTTAATCTGGGGGCATTACGCAGAGGTTTATATGCGACTTTCTCCATAGCGAAACCGTAAGCCGAGCATACAACAATGGTAAGGAGGACGGTAAAAAATAAAGCAAGCGGGAGGCTGACCGATGTAAGACCTATAACCGTAAAAAGGCCTAAAAAGATAATTCCAAGATATGCGCCGAGCATGTAAATCTCGCCGTGCGCGAAGTTTATGAGTTCAAGGATTCCATAGACCATTGTGTAGCCTAATGCAATAAGCGCGTAGACCCCGCCGAGGGTGAGTCCGTTTATTAATTGTTGAAGCAGCATGGCAGGAAATTTTAGCAGAAATGTTAATATATTGTCATGGATACAAAGAGTTCCGGCATGCATAATAAGAAATACCCTTGTCCTGATTGCGATTTCTGTCAATTTTGCAGCGAAACAAGGTGCAATATGTGCAGGCCCTCTGTTTCAAAAAAACATAAAAAGAATAAAAATGCGGCAGCGAAGTGTGTATGTTCGATAATGCCGGAAGGTAAAAAGGATTAACGTGGCGGTACTGACAGGTTTGGATAGGATAGAAAAGGAATGGCCTAAGCAGTTAAAGAGCGTAAGGGCAGGGCTTTTGGCGCATCCCGCATCCGTGAACGGAAGACTTGAACATGCCGCTGATATTGTCCTGAAATCTAAGAAGTTTAAGCTCAATGCATTCCTCGGCCCCCAGCACGGCATAAGGGGCGAGACTCAGGACAATATGATCGAGTGGGAGGGATTTAAAGATAAAAAAACAGGGCTCCCTGTTTACAGCCTTTACGGGAATGTAAGAAAACCTGCTCCTGAAATGCTCAAGAATATTGATGTCATGGTGATAGACATGCAGGATGTGGGCTCTCGATATTATACATTCATCTGGACAATGGAACTCTGCATGCGGGCGTGTTTCGAAAACAACAAATCAATTGTCATTCTCGACAGGCCTAATCCGATCGGCGGAAATATTACTGAAGGGCCTGTGTTTAACGCCGGCTATGACTCATTCGTTGGCCGGAGGCCTCTTCCTGTAAGGCACGGCATGACTATCGGAGAGATCGGAAGTTATTTGAAAAACGAATTTTATCCGGCGCTCGATTTTTATATTATTAAAATGAAGGGATGGAAAAGGAAGATGTTTTTCGATGAAACGAAGCTCCCGTGGGTTATGCCTTCTCCGAATATGCCTGCGCTCGATACTGCCGTAGTCTATCCGGGAATGTGTCTTCTTGAGGGAACAATGCTCAGCGAGGGAAGGGGAACGACAAGGCCTTTTGAGATATTCGGAGCGCCGTTTATAGAGCCTGAAAAACTTATTAAGAGGCTTAATGAATTCAAATTATCGGGAGTTATTTTCAGGCCGATGTATTTTCAACCTACATTTCAGAAACATGCCGGAAAACTTTGCGGAGGCGCGCAAATACATGTAACAAACAGGGATAAATTCAAGCCCTTTAAAACAGCGGTTGCAATTATGAAAGCAGTTCACGATCTTTATCCAAAAGACTTCCAATGGAAACAGCCGCCTTACGAATACGAGACGGTGAAGATGCCGATAGACATCCTCGCAGGAACGGACAAATTGAGAAAGGATATAGAAAAAGGCGAAAGGCTTGAGAGGATGGAAGATTGGTGGAGCGAGCAGTGTTTGAGCTTCAATAAGACAGTACGAAAAAAATATCTGCTTTACGAATGAGTGCAGATGTCTATGACAGCAAGATATGATTATGTTTTAGGAAATTTTCCTTGGTTGCCTCTAAAAACCATCTAAAGCTTTTAATCTATGTTCACAGTCCTTTGATAGTTTTTTTAGAAATTCTTTGTCTTCGGTATAAGCAATAAATTTTCTGATTGTAAACAAGTCAAACCCATTGTGATTATTGAAAGGCTGATCAGTTTTTTTACGGTGTCTATAAAGCGCCATCCATACATTATATAAACCAGCATTTACAAAATCCTTTTTAGTAGGGTTTTTCTCAAGGTCGAACTTTAACTTTTCTGCGATTTTTTCAGCCTCTTTAATTCTGTCTGTCCCTTTCCATTTTTTGTATTTCATTTCAAATTGTAACCTAATTTGTAACCAAAGTGTAATGCCCTGCATTTATCTTCCTGATTTGTAAGCTTTTTATTTTTATATTTAGGGGTTACCTGTAAAAGTATTATTTATATATGCAGGAGCAAACATCCGGCAGAACATGAAATAAATGATAGGTATTATTTATGTGTACGATATGAAAACAAAAAAAATAATAATGCAATACTTAAAAACATATTTCAGACATTTTTTGAAGTCGAAGGTGGATAGCCTGCAATCAAAAGATTTAAGCGATGTAAAGCTATCGGCCAAAATAAAAAAGATAAAAGCTGAGACGCAAGGAATAAAATTGAATAATCATCGTAAATGTATAAGGTTATTGTTTGAGTGTTTTTTGATAGTATTTTTGCTGCCATGTTTTATAATATATGCAAATTCGGCAAATTATAGCATCTCTGCCATCATAGAATTTATCTTTAGACTTCTCTGGAAGATTATTATAAAAGCCTATGCTTTCAAAGTGGCCTGTTTGCTAAAGTTTTTAATATAATTAAGCCCAAAACTCCTCTTTTTTCAGCATGGGATAATGTTTTTTATTTGCCGTCCATAATGCGCAATTGCTGAGACGCGCAACGGCAGCGGTCATTGCGTCAGCCATAGTAACATCGCAGGAGCCATATAATAATGTCGGAATCAATGACAATCATAATGTCCTGTCTTTCCGCAGATTTCTTATATGAGCTTCGACATCGAATTCCCTGTCTTTCCATATGCCCAGTATCTCATCGGTTGCCTTGAGCATGTTTTGAACCTTCCTCTTTATACGATCATTTATGCTCTCGCGGATTACCTCTGAAATGGTAACATGGCGGGTCTCGCTCTCCTTTTTTAAATAACCGTAAGTCTGATCGCCAAAATATATCTGCGTTCTTCTCACAGAAACCCTCCTCGTTTTACAATGTATATATACATTATAGCAAAAAATGTTCTGGTCTTTGTAATATATATTTCTATGCAAAATCATAAAAACAGACTTACCATTTTTCTCCCTGCCGCCGGCCTCGGCGAGAGGTTGAGGCCGATTACATATCACAAGCCAAAACCTTTGCTTCCGATACTCGGCAAGCCGTTAATAGAGAGCATTATCGAAAAATTCTCTTTGGTATCATCGGGCAATATAGGCATAAACCTCCACTATAAAGCCGATATGCTGAGAGAGTGGGGGAAGAGTTCGATATTTTCAGAGCGCATAGAATTTTTTTACGAAGACCCTATCCTCGGCACAGGCGGGGCTTTGAAGAATGCGGAGAAATTTCTCTTCGACGGGCATTTTATTGTGCATAACTCAGACATTGTATCTGATATTGATTTTTCCATTCTAATAGAGACACATCTTGCAGAGGGCAATATCGCAACCCTTGCAATGCACGACTATCCCAAATATAACAATGTTGTTTTGAATGATAAAGGATATGTCATAGACGTCGAAAATGCCGGGACCTCTATGCCGAATCCCGATACCGGCGGGAAGAAATCGGCATACACCGGAATTGCGATCTACTCTCCGGAGATTTTGAAGTTTTTGCCTCAAGGCGTTTCTCATGCCACAGTCGCGTGGCTTGCGGCAGCCAAGGCAGGACATAAGGTAAAGGCCCTCGATTTCACCGGATGCTGTTGGAATGACATTGGAACGCCGCAGGCGTATGCGTCAGCTATAATCGATGCCTTAAGGGCTGACGGCGAGACAATATATATACATCAATCGGTGAAGGATTGCTCTAATATTGAGATGGATGGATATATTGCGATAGAGAAAGGCTGTGTGCTGGATAAGAAGCCGTCCCTAAGAAACTGCATAGCGCTTGAGGGCAGCCGGATTGAATCTAAGATATATGAAAACCGTATAATCGGCCCGGACTTTGAAATACCGTTAAGCGAAGCGGAAATGCTCGGAGTGGATAATGATAACGGGTTAATACTCATCGGCACGGGAGGTTCCGACAGGAGATATTACAGGACAAAAAAGGGCAATGAAAATGCAGTGCTTGTAAAATATGCAAAAGACGATCCTGATTTTAAACGTCATATAGAATACACAAGATTTTTTAAAAAATACGGCATACCGGTTCCTGAATTGATAAGCGTAGATGTGCAGAATATGACTGCAATGTTTGAAGACCTCGGCGATCTTTCTTTATATTCACGGCTTGGATGCGGCAGGGAATCCGGACAGATAGAGGATATATACCGGAAGGCAATAGACATCGCAGTATCTATTCATACGGATGTTTTTCGGAACATTTCGGAATGCCCTCTGCTTAGGGAAAGGATTTTTGATTATGAGCATTTCAGATGGGAGACCGAATATTTTATCGAGAGATTTGTTAAGGGGATAAAAGGAATAGATGTTAGAGACAATGCGGCATTACAAAATGAGTTTCATATGCTCGCATTAAAGGCTGATTCTTTTCCAAAAACCGTAATGCACCGCGATTTTCAGTCGCAGAATATAATGCTTAAAAATGGCTCTCCGCGCCTGATCGATTATCAGGGCGCGCGCATAGGTCCTCCGGCTTATGATATAGCCTCGATGCTGTGGGATCCTTATCACAGGCTCGATGATAATACGAGGGTAAAACTTGTGCATTATTACATGGATAGAATAGAAGAAATTCGGAACGCTGAATTCAATGCGGATGAATTTCTTGAATCGCTTTCTGTTTGCCGTCTCCAGAGGCACATGCAGGCGCTCGGAGCGTATGGATTTCTTTCTTCCGTTAAAAGCAAAAAATATTTTCTGAAACATATTCCTGAATGCATACGACTATTAAAAGAGGATATAACACCTTTAAAATCCGAATATCCGGCGTTATACGAATTGGTAATGTTAAAACTAAGTTGAGCCGTTTATATATGGCAGGCATGCTTTCAAAGCCTTTATAAGTGCTGTTTGCAGTGTTAACGAAAGATGATAAATGTTTAGCTCAAGTAGCGGCCACCGATGCGGATGACGGGAAAGCGTATGCTGATTTGAAGTTCTTGAGATAAAGTCTTTGAAAACACACCTGCCATATATATCATGGTGTGGTAATCGTTCGGTTTAGGTTACAATAAAAATATGACCGATAAAGAAAAAACTTTTGTCGAGATATATGCGGATGGCGCGTGCAGCGGTAATCCCGGCGTAGGCGGCTTCGGCGCGATACTTAGAGCAGACGGAAAAGAGAAGGAGATTTCCGGGTGCGAAGATATGACCACCAATAATCGCATGGAGCTTATGGGCGTGATCACTGCGCTTGAAGCCCTAAAAAAGCCTTGCAGGGTAAAAATAACGACAGACTCCAATTATATAGTGAAGGGCATGAACGAATGGATCAAGGGATGGATAAAGAACAACTGGAAAAACTCTCAAAAAAAGGATGTCCTTAACAGAGATTTATGGGAGAGGCTCCTTAAGGCTTCAAAGCCTCATGATATAAAGTGGCTCTGGATAAAAGGCCACAACGGGCATGTCGAGAACGAGCGGTGCGATGAGCTTGCGAGGGAAGAGATAAAAAAATGTAAAAAGCGGATGCAAAAATGAAAAGACCCGAACTCCTCGCCCCTGCCGGAGATTTTGAAAAACTCACAACTGCTGTCCATTACGGCTCCGATGCCGTTTATCTGGGCGATTCTCGTTTTAGTCTCAGAGGCAAGGCAGGTAATTTCGATTCGGTTGAATTGAAGGCCGCCATAGATTATGCACATATGAAAGGCATCAAGGCTTATGTGACCGTCAATATTTTCCCTCACAACAGGGACCTGCCGCATATAGAAAGACATATCGAACTGCTGAAAGATATTAAGCCTGATGCCGTTATACTTTCTGATCCCGGAGTATTCTCAATGTTCAAGGAGAAGGCGCCGGAGATAGACATTCATATCAGCACTCAGGCAAATATCACAAATGCCGGATCCGCGCTTTTCTGGGAAGGTCTCGGCGCGAAGAGGCTCGTTCTTTCGAGAGAGTTGACGATTGACGAGATCAGAGAGATAAGGGATAAAACAAAAGTCGAACTCGAAGTCTTCGTGCACGGCTCGATCTGCATATCTTATTCGGGCAGGTGTTATATGAGCAGTTTTCTTGCATCGAGAAGCGCCAACATGGGAGAATGCACGAATTCATGCAGGTGGAACTACGCGCTTATGGAAGAGAAGCGTCCCGGAGAATATTTTCCGGTATTTGAAGATGAGAGGGGGACATATATTATGAGTTCCAAAGACCTCTGCATGATAGAGCATCTGAACCTGCTTGCGGAGGCAGGGATAGACAGTTTTAAGATAGAGGGCAGGATGAAGGGAATAA
The DNA here is from genome assembly GCA_001803635.1 of Nitrospirae bacterium GWB2_47_37. Classification (GTDB taxonomy): domain Bacteria; phylum Nitrospirota; class Thermodesulfovibrionia; order Thermodesulfovibrionales; family Dissulfurispiraceae; genus GWB2-47-37. The sequence continues at coordinate 30,957 of MHDU01000046.1, forward strand.
ATTATGTCGCGGGCGTGGTAAAGACCTACCGAGAAGCCGTGGATTCCATTGCGGAAGGAAAGCCGTACATCGTCAACAAACGGTGGTTCAGGGAACTCTCGATGTTCAGCAGCAGGGGATACACTACGGGAATGTTCTTAGGCAGGCAGCCGGATGAGGACTATAATTTCGACGGAGAGGCTTACAGGATGAGCCATGAATTAGTCGGCAAGGTTCTTAGGATTGACGGAGACGCTGCCAAAGTTGCGCTGAGGAATAAGCTGGATGCTGGAGATTCCGTCGAGTTTCTTTCCCCCGGTCTCGAAGAAAAACTTTTTGAGATAACTTCAATGAGGGACGAAAATTATATGGAAATTACTTCGGCTAAAAATGAGGATATAGTCTTCATTAAGGTTCCCGAAGGAGTCAGGGAGAACGACATAGTCAGGAGAATAAAGAGCTTCAGGCAGTCGCCTTCATTTTCGTAGATATCTTTCAGGATTTTCCGCAACGGATTTTATTACGAGTGTTTCATCGAACCCCATTTCTATAAGCCTCTCTGCCGATTCGGCAATTGTCATGCATCCGCCTAAAAGGTTTCCGTACTTATCGGTAATGCCCCAGCTCTTAGCGGACGGAATTGCTTCTTTCACAGAATCGGAAACAATAATTATCTTATCCGGATTTTTTGCCTTGAATATAAGTTCGAGGGTTTGGGGATGCAGATGATACGGGTCTGCGATGACCTCGATATAGATATCCGGATTTGTCAGCCCGAAGCCCGCGATGCCCGGTTCCCTGTGATGAAAAGAGCGCATTGCGTTGAATATATGAGTTATCCCCTTTGCGCCCGCGTGGAAGCCTTTTTCCGCCTCGAGATATGTCGCGTCCGAATGTCCCATGCTGACTATTATTCCCATGTCGGTTATAGTTTTTATAACGGCGGCTGCACCTTCGAGTTCGGGCGATATGGTGAGTATCTTCACTACATCTTCAAAACCCTCAAGGAGTTTTTTTAGATTATCTTCCGTCGGATCGATAAATGTTATAGCGTTTAATGCCCCGCATTTGATCGGATTCAGGAACGGCCCTTCGAGGTGAACGCCGATTATTTTTGCAGTTTGTAGGTTCTGAGCCTGGAGTTCGGAGTTGTTTGCTTTTTGAAATTCCATCGCTTCTTTTATAACTGCCATATTCTCCCGCATTATCTTTACGGTAGCGGGGTATATGGTAGGGACGATTTCGGATACGCCTTGCTCTCCATGTATTTGGGCTATTTTGAGGATATGTTCCGCAACCGTCGTCCGCGTGTCGTAGCCGCCGATGCCATGGGTATGAATATCTATAACTTTTCTCATAATCGTACTTAACCTTCTTAGAAACAAAACAGTCACGGCTTCAAAGCCTTTATCAATGCGATGAGATTATTAAATGCCTGTTTATACTGCTTAATGTAAAGGTGATGCCTAAGTTGCCCTTAAACAGCGCGAGGGATCGGCTCTAAGGTATCGCTGATAAAGGCTTTTCATCCATGCCTGTTTTGTTTAATTGCTTTCTGATATTATAGCATTTATGGAATCCGTCATTTTAGATAAATGGACAGAGGAAAGATTGAATGATGTCTTACGTGAAGCGGCGAAAATGCAGGATGCCGGTGAGAGGATAGCCTTTATTTCAGGACAATTCGCAGGCGCTGCGTATAAGGGAAAAACCTTAATAGGAGATGTTAATACCCCTGAGGTCTTTGTTATAAACCTTTCCGGAGTGGATTGTTTTACCTTTATTGATTATGTCGAGGCAATGAGATTGTCGGCTTCATTTCAAAAAATCAAAAATAATTTGAAGAGATTGCGGTATAAATCCGGCAAGGTTGCTTTTGAAAACAGAAATCATTTTTTTACGGACTGGATAGAGTTTAATCCGGAGCTTGTCGTTGATGTTACGGAAGAAATCGGCGGCAGGCATGCCGTGAAAATCAGGAAGGTCTTGAATCTGAAAGAGGCAGGCGCTTATTATTTGCCGGGGATGGAGACAAGAGAGCGGGAGATAAAATATATCCCGTCGGATGCCGTTGACAATTCTATGATCGATAAATTGAAGACAGGCGATTATGCCGGTATATATTCGGATAAGGCAGGACTCGATGTGTCTCATGTCGGCATTATCATAAAGAATGAAAACTCAGAACTGATTTTAAGACATGCTTCGTCCGTAAAGGGGAAGGTAGTGGATGAGGATTTTAAGGAATACATGATTGATAAGCCGGGATTGATAGTATTGAGAGCGCGAACAATCCGCCCATGCCTCTCTATTTCCAAATGCCTTATTTTAGCTTTTCTATCTCGCTTCTCATCCGCCACAATAGCCACAATCCCGGCAGGGCGGCGAGGGCGGTGATGAAAAAGAATTGCGCCCATCCGAGCGATACTACGATGAACCCCGACGTGGGGGCGATAAAAATCCTTCCGAGGGAAGCGAGTGACGATAGAAGCGCATATTGCGTTGCGCTGTATCTCTGATTGCATATAGTCATGAGCAGCGCAACGAAGGCAGCAGTGCCCATGCCTCCGCTTAAATTTTCAAACGCCACCGCGAAGATAAGCATGCCGTAGCTCTTGCCGAGCCACGCCAGAACCATAAACGAAAGGTTGGATATGGCCTGTAATACTCCAAAAAATAAAAGGGAGCGGAAAAGGCCGAGCCGCGCCATCAACGCGCCGCCGAACACAGCCCCGACGATCAGGGAAATAAGTCCGAGCCCCTTGTTGATCGTTCCAACGTCCGTAGGCGTGAAGCCCATGCCTTTTATAAGAAACGCCGTGGTTAAGGTTCCGGCATAGGCGTCTCCGAGTTTGTAAAGGATTATCAAAAGCAGCAGCATTACAGCGCCTCGCCTCGAAAAATAATCCTTCAACGGCCCCCATATAGCCTCTTGAAGATTTTTTGGGGGGATGATTTTTTGTTCGGGTTCGGGGCTTAAAAGAGTGGAAATCACACCTATGCCCATTATTCCGGCCATGATAAGGTAAGTGTTTCGCCAGCCTATATGGTCGGACATAATGAGCGCCAGCGCGCCTGAAACGAGCATAGCTATACGGTAGCCCATTACGAATACGGCAGCGCCTGAGCCGCGCTCTTTCTCGCGAAGCACGTCCGTCCTGTAAGCGTCAATTACAATATCCTGAGACGCGGAAGAAAAGGCCGTTATAAGGGCAAAGGCCGCTATGAGCAGGGGGGCTTGTTTGGGCGAATTAAAGGCCATTGCGGCAATGCCGAGCATTAGCGCTATTTGCGTTATAAGGATCCAGCCCCTTCTTCTTCCAAGATGCTTTCCTAACTTAGGCACGAACCTGTCCATGAACGGAGACCAGAGGAATTTAAGAGTGTAGGGCAGGCCGACAAGGGCAAAAATTCCTATGGTCCTTATATCCACGCTCTCTACCGCCATCCATGCCTGAAGCGTGCCGCTCGTTAATGCAAGCGGTAGACCGGACGCAAAGCCGAGAAGGGTTACGGCGGCAATCCGCCTGCTTGTGAAGACCTGAAGATAAGGTGTTAATTTGTTCAATGCCGTCCTTTGTTAGAGATAAGGTATATCTTGTCGTGTTTTACGAAGTCCATATTACCACAAAATGCGAAATTGCGGGAATAGTTCATGGTTGATTTTATGGCATTTTTCTATTCAAAAAAACATTTTGACTGTGCTATAGTTTAATCAGATTTAGGAAAATATGACAGTTCGTATAGTAATTGTTATACGGGAGAATAAAAGATGAATACAGCAAAAGGCACTCGACTCGTCAGTGATTTTGTCCGAACATTAAATGAACAGACCGGCGTAACGGTCAATCGTACCGCTATCTCACGAAATATATTTGAATTTAACGGCAAGAAAAACTGTTTGCTTTATGTCAAAGGTAGAGCAGAAAAACCCTATCGGTGGGGCATTACTGCCAATGTTATTGACAGACTACAATCCCAACAAAAAAAGTGGCATGTCGTTTTCCTATTTGAGTCTTCTGAACAGGGGTATCTGCTATCTTCAAAAGACACAGAATATTATATTCAGGATGTCTGGCCACTGGGGGCTGACGGAGATTATAAACCAGCAACCGGCACATATTTATCAAGAAACACAGCAATAACTTCAATAAAAGATTTCAAGAATATAATTGAAAACGTATAACAACCTCATCCACGGGATCGCGTTTCACGCTCCCCGTGATTCGTAGCGTTAAGCGTAATATAAAAACTTGCAGCAATTGTTAAACTTGGCGGCTCACGTTATAATAGATACAACAAGATATGCTCCTATTTGAATGGAATAAGAACAAGGCAAAAAAGAATTTTAAGATTCATGGAATTTCTTTTGATGAGGCATGTTCAGCTTTCAAGGATACCTTGTCGTTGACGATTTATGACCCTCTGCACTCCGACGATGAGGATAGATTTATCGTGATTGGGAACTCCGTTGACAACCGTCTTTTGGTAGTTGTCCATACGGCAAGGAGAGATAAAATCAGAATAATAAGCGCAAGAAAAGCGACAAAACATGAAAGGAAACAATATGAAGAAAATGCAAAAAGATCCAGACATGCTTGAAGAATACGATTTCAGTAAAGGCGTTCAGGGGAAATATGCAAAAAAATACAGCGAAGGCACAAATGTCGTAGTAATTGACCCCGATGTCTCCAAATTTTTCCCGGACCACGACTCCGTAAATCAAGCCTTAAGATCATTAACTGAAATCATTAAAAAGCAAAAGAGACCGCTTAACGAATCGCTCCAGCGGACGCGGTGAGACTGCGCCGCTGCGCGCCGCCTGGCAATGAGTTAGAGAAGGTTTTAGATTTAAATATAATAAATAAATTAATGGTAAAATATAAAAAAAGTAAGGAGGTGTAAGCCATGAAAAAAATATCGGCAACAGACGCCCTTGACTTGTCCATTCCTGAGAGGATCCAACTTGTAGAAGATATTTGGGATACGATAGCCGTAGAAGCTGAAGCTATAGAATTAACTGAAGATGAGAAGAGAATAATTGATGAACGATTGGATGCTTATCATAAAAACTCTGATTTAGGCTCTCCTGCTGTCAATATCTAAACTGTTTTTGATATACTTCAGATAATGATTGCTCTGATTAACAATCTCTATAATAAAATCAACCGTCCCGTAAACCTCATGGAAGTATGCGGGACGCATACCGTGGCCATATTCAAGCACGGCATAAGAAGCCTTTTGCCGGAAGGACTCAGGCTTTTGAGCGGGCCGGGATGCCCGGTATGTGTTACTTCGATTAAAGATATAGACAAAGCAATCGCAATCTCGATGCAGCCGGATGTGATATTTACAACCTTCGGCGACATGATGCGCGTTCCGGGCGCTAAGAAATCACTCTCAGAGGCAAAGGCGGAGGGCGCGGATATACGTGTAGTCTATTCTCCGCTCGACTGTCTGAAGATAGCTGAGGAGAATAAAGATAAAAAAATAGTGTTTTTTTCAGCGGGGTTTGAAACGACTACCCCGTCCGTGGCAGGCACTATCTTTGAAGCGGAGCGGCGGCAGATAAATAATTTTTTGATATATTCCGTGAACAAGCTCGTGCCTCCGGCGCTCGATGTCTTGCTCCAATCGGATGACGTGAGGATAGACGGTTTTATAATGCCGGGGCATGTGAGCACCATAATCGGCAGTAAGCCGTATGACTTTATCGCTTCAAAATACGCGACGCCGTGCGTTATAACGGGTTTCGGCGCGGATGATATATTGGCAGGCATAACCATGCTGCTCAAGCAGATCGCAGAGGGAAGGGCGGCTGTCGAAATCCAGTATAAAAGCGTTGTTACGGAGACCGGCAATAAAAAGGCTGTTGAGTTTATCAATAAGTATTTCGAGCCGTGCGACAGCCATTGGAGAGGCATAGGGGTATTGCCGAACAGCGGCCTGAGACTGCGGAATGAATACAAACACAGGGACGCGGAAGTCGTTTTTAATATAGAAGTGCCTGAATTGCAGGAGCCGAAGGGATGCCAGTGCGGATTGGTGTTGAGGGGCGTTAAAATACCTTCGGAATGCCCTCTTTTCGGAAAGGCATGCACGCCGGAGAAACCTATAGGCGCGTGCATGGTAAGCATGGAAGGAAGCTGCGCAGCGTATTATAAATACAATATTTGACCGCAATTGCCTAATGTTATAATGTCAGTCATGCTTCAAAGACTTTTCGGCATACCTGCCATTATCTGCAAATATGATATTTGCACAATTCCATAAAGAAAGGATTTGAATTACGATGAGCAATGAACTGAACAAGGTTATTTACTCCATGATAGGGGTAAGCAAGTATTACGACAAAAAGCCGGTATTGAAAGATATTTATCTTTCGTATTTTTACGGGGCGAAGATCGGAGTAATCGGCCTTAACGGGTCGGGTAAAAGTTCTCTTCTCCGCATCCTTGCCGGGACGGATAAGGAATTCAACGGCGAAACGGTTCTCTCTCCAGGCCACACCGTAGGTTTTCTCGAACAGGAACCGGCGCTTGATGACGGTAAGACCGTACGGGAGATAGTACAGGAAGGGGTGCAGGAGACAGTAGACGCCCTGAATGAATACAACGCTATTAATGAAAAATTCGCAGAGCCTATATCTGATGACGAGATGAATAAGCTGATAGAGCGTCAGGGCAAGGTGCAGGAGAAGCTGGAAGCTCTGGACGCATGGGATCTGGATTCTCGTTTGGAGATGGCAATGGACGCCCTGCGCTGCCCTTCGGGAGATACGCCGGTAAAAGTGCTTTCAGGAGGCGAAAAGCGCCGCGTGGCCCTGTGCAGGCTGCTCCTTCAGAAGCCTGATATACTTCTCCTTGACGAGCCTACGAACCATCTCGACGCCGAGACTGTAGCATGGCTTGAGCACCATCTTCAGAGCTATGCGGGTACGATCATCGCTGTAACGCATGACCGCTATTTTCTCGATAACGTAGCCGGATGGATTCTTGAGCTTGACAAGGGAGAAGGTATTCCGTGGAAAGGCAATTATTCCTCATGGCTGGAGCAGAAGAAGAACCGCCTTCAGCAGGAGGAGAAGTCCGAGAGCGAAAGGCAGAAGACTTTGCAGCGAGAGCTTGAGTGGATAAGGATGTCCCCTAAGGGACGCCATGCGAAATCAAAGGCGCGTATAAATTCGTATGAGGCGCTTATCAGTCAGGATGCAGAAAAGAGGGCAAAGGATCTCGAAATATATATCCCGCCCGGTCCACGTCTCGGCGATATAGTCATTAATGCCGATAATGTGAGCAAGGCTTACGGCGACAATATTCTTATGGAGGGGATGACCTTTTCTCTGCCGCCGGGAGGTATTATAGGAATAATAGGCCCTAACGGGGCAGGAAAGACAACTCTTTTCAGGATGATAACAGGACAGGAAAAGCCTGACGCCGGAACCTTTAAAATCGGAGAGACGGTTAAGCTCTCTTATGTTGACCAGAGCCGCAGTGTTCTCGATTCGAATAAGACTATATGGGAAGTCATTTCCGGAGGCGATGATGTGATCCAGATCGGAAAGCGCGAAGTCAACTCGCGTGCGTATGTGGCGCGTTTTAACTTCTCCGGAAGCGACCAGCAGAAAAAGGTTTCCATGATTTCAGGCGGCGAGCGTAACCGTGTGCATCTCGCCCGCATGCTGAAGGAAACGGCGAATGTACTTCTGCTCGACGAGCCTACAAATGACCTCGATGTAAATACCATGCGCGCCTTGGAAGAGGCATTGGAGAATTTCGCGGGCTGCGCCGTAATTATCAGCCACGACCGGTGGTTCCTCGACCGTATCGCTACGCATATTCTTGCGTTTGAAGGAGACAGCGCGGTGGTCTGGTTTGAAGGAAACTATTCCGAATACGAGGCCGATAGAAAGGCGCGTCTCGGCGCTGCCGCGGATCAGCCGCATAGGATTAAATACAGGCATTTGACCAGAGGGTAAGGCGCTAAGACGTTATGAACGTTACGGACGGCTCTTGGGAGGTCTTTTTCTATCGGGGCGGCGAAGCCCGGCATGAGGTGTTTTTTCTTTCGGGCGCATTTTTCGAGGCTCTTGCGAACGCATAACCCTCTTTACGGGACGCCCCCTGCGGTATCCGGTGACGATCATCTCTTCAGTAATCGGCATGACCGGTATCTTCAGCCTGATGTAGGCCTCTATTTCAGGCAGGGAATGGACGTATTCCTCGCAAACGAGATTTATCGCTCTGCCCCCGGCTCCGGCCCGGGCTGTCCTGCCTATACGGTGCACATAGTCTTCAGGGTTTTGCGGGAGGTCGTAGTTTATTACATGCGTTACCCCGTCGATATGAAGTCCCCGGCTTGCCACATCCGTGGCTATAAGGATAGGTAACGTGCCGTCCTTAAAACTGGAGAGCACCTTCATCCGTTTTTTCTGATCTATGTCCCCTGTGATAGCGGCGGCTGCGAGACCGTTGGCGTTCAGAAGGGCGTCAAGCCGTTCGACCGCGTGTTTGGTATTACAGAAAATGAGATAGCGGCCGGCAGGCTCGCGTTTGAGTATTCCGAGGAGCAATCCGTTCTTCTCCGACATGCCCACATGATATACCTCTTGCTCTATCCGCTCCACCGTTACCTTCTCCGGCGTCACCGAGAACTGCAAAGGCAGGTTCATGTGTTCATAGCACAACTCAAGCACGCGGTTGGAAAGCGTAGCTGAAAAAAGCATGGATTGGCGTTTATCGTAAGGTGACATTCTCTTGAGCAGGAAGCGGAGATCGTTGATGAAGCCCATGTCGAAGAGCCGGTCGGCCTCGTCGATAATGAGGAACTGGGTTTTTTTCAGGCTGTAGACCTTCTGCTTGAGATAATCTATGAGTCTGCCGGGCGTGCCTATGAGTATATCAACGCCTCTTGCTATATCCTCGCGCTGCTTCAGGTAGTCGACGCCGCCGAAAACAGGCAGCGTTTTGAAACCTGCCGGGCCGCCGAGCAGTTTCGCTTCTGCGTCTATCTGGACGACAAGCTCGCGGGTCGGCGCAATGATGAGCACCCGCGGGGAAGATCCCCGTTCCGGCGAGGGTGTAGAAAGCATGCGCGAAAATACCGCTATAAGAAAGGCCGCTGTCTTGCCGGTGCCTGTCTGTGCCTGCGCCGCAATATCCTTGCCCCTCAGGGCCTCGGGCAGCGTCTGCGCCTGCACCGGTGTGCATTCGGTAAATCCGGCAGTCCTGATTCCCTCAAGCACCTTTTCAGGGATATTAAGTTCTTCGAATCTCATTCCCTTTACTATACTTTAAATGGAGCAAAACTATAAAGTGGAGGGAACGGAGTCTTTGTTTTTTTTGCTTCCAGCGTACAATTCATATTCAAGAAGCCTGCATTCTATGCCGCCGTTAAAGAATTGAACCCTGCGTTTTGCCCTCAACCCTACCTTTTTTGCGAGCTCAAGATTTCCGGTAAAGATATATCCCGTATATCCGCCGCATTTCTGCTTGAAGAAATCGCCTATGCCCTTGTACACGTCCTCAAGTTCCCGGATCTTTCCCATTCTCTCACCGTATTCGGGGTTTAGTATTACTATCCCTCCTCCATCCGGAATCGGGGTTTCGGAATAATCGCATACAGAGAATTCGATCATATGCTCTACACCCGCGGTAGCGGCATTTTTCCTTGCGGCCTCAACCGCCTCTTTTCTGATATCGGTAGCGATAATTCTGCGATTCAGAGTCTTTCCCGCATCCTTCTTCGCCTGTGCGCGCAGCTCTTTCCACAGGGATTCGTTAAATCCCTTCAGATGCATGAACCCGAAGTTGTCCCTTAAAAGTCCGGGAGCCCTGTTCAGTCCCATAAATGCAGCCTCTATGGCGAGAGTGCCGCTGCCGCACATCGGGTTTATGAACCGGCCGCTGCCGTTCCATTTTGAGGCCATAATAACCGCAGCCGCGAGTGTCTCCTGCATGGGCGCCTTCATGGGAATTTTTCTGTACCCGCGCTTTGACAGGGACTCACCGGAGGTGTCGAAATACAGGGCGCATTTATCTCCCCTCCAGTAAAGGTTTATCACGGTTCTGTCCTGAGCCGGACCCGAATCAGGACGCTGTCCGCGCTTTTCTTTGATCCGGTCCACAATGGCGTCCTTGCACCGCATATTCGCATAGCGGGAGTCCCTGATTGTCGGATTGTCCACACTGGATGTTACACAGACATAGCCGTCCTCGGATATGTGTTCCTCCCATGCTATCTCCGATACCGAGCGATAGAGGTCATCGGCGTCAGACGCGGAGAATTTCCTGAGGAGAAAGAGGACGCGATGTCCTGTGCGGAGCATGAGGTTAAGTCTTAGGGTATCTTCCATAGTCCCCTCTGTTTCTATGCCTGCGATGGTTTCGGACAGCACCGGGAATCCGAGTGCGAGGAGTTCTTCGCTCAAAAATGGCGGTATCCCTTTTGCGCAGGTGATCAGGATTCTGCTTTTCCCTCCCGGCACTATTTTCATTTCTTGCCTGAGGGGTCTTTACGCTCTGTGACGGTGATAATGAAATTCTCCGGTTTCAGTCCGGAGTCTTTCTCAAGCTCCTCGACAAATACTGTGATAGCCTTTTTCATGAAATGCGCGAATTTTACACTCCTGGGCAATGCAAGTATCCTCTGCCGAAGATCTTCTTCAATTGGGGCGGTGTACTTTGCCATAATCTCTCCTTTTGCTTTGACTGTCGGTTATTATCTCTTTCTGGCGCTCCTTTTTCTGCATATCTTTTTCCACGAAGAGTCTTTCTCCAGTGAAAGGGTCTATGCCGGTATAATACATCAGCGTAGAATAAGTAGATGGGGTCGGAGTAAAGACCTGCACCTGCTCGGGATTTATTTTTAATTCCCGCACGGTAAATTCTTTGAGTTTTCTCATGGCCTGCTCGTCACATCCGGGGTGCGCCGCGATAAGATAATAGGTCAGGAACTGTTTTTTGCCGAGCCTTTTATTCATAGAATCGAATGCCTCTTTGAATGCCTGCAAATACTTGCTTCCCGGCTTCCCCATTCTTTTCAGGACGGTATCTTCAGTATGCTCAGGCGCTATCTTTAGCTGCCCTGACACATGATGTTCGACAACATCTCTTAGATATGCCGCGCCGCATATTGTATCGTCCATTATCATATCGTATCTAAGCCCTGATGCGATAAACGCCTTCTTAATTTCCGGAATATCCCTTATCTGTTTCAGAAGCTCTCTCTGCCGCGAATGGTCAACCTTCAGTTGCTTGCATCTTGCCGGATACAGGCAGCGCTTATCCTTGCAGCTTCCCTTTTTAAATTTCTTTTCGCATTCAATGCCGTACATATTGGCAGTGGGGCCTCCCACATCGGCTATGTAGCCCTTGAAGCCGGACAACCGCGTAAGAGCCTTAATTTCCCGAATGATAGAGGCCGCGCTGCGAGAGCTTATAGTCCTGCCCTGATGCACTGCTATTGCGCAGAAGCTGCATTCTCCGTAGCAGCCCCGATGCGTGGTAATAGAGAATTTTATGGTATCCAGAGCCCGCACAACTCCCTGTTTTTTGTAATATGGATGCACATCGCGCTCAAACGGCATATCGTAGATTTCATCCAACTCCTTTTCAGAAGGATAGGGGGAAGGCGGGTTTTGTATCAGATAACGGGTATCCTGCTTTTGGCAAAGTCCCTGCGCTGTGAGGGGATCATTGTTCTCGTAAAACAGGCGGAACATAGCGGTGAACTTTTCCTTATCCTCTTTTACCTCTTCGTAAGACGGCAGCATGAGATAACCTTTTTCAGGCTCCTTTGCTATGTAACATATTCCGCGTATATCCTGAATATTTCCGCCCTGCGACAGGTTTTCGGCAATTTCGAGGATCGCCTTTTCTCCCATGCCGTAAACGAGAATATCCGCCTTCGCGTCGAAAAGCAGAGACCTTCTTATACTGTTTTCCCAATAGTCGTAATGCGCGATCCTGCGGAGGCTCGCCTCTATCCCGCCAAAGACAAGAGGTTTTGTATTTTTGAAATGCCTTCGTATCAGATTGGCATAGGCGATTGTGGCGCGGTCAGGCCTACGGGTATTCTCTCCGCCGGGAGTGAAGTCATCGCTGCGACGTTTCTTTTTAAGAGCGGTATAATTGGCTACCATTGAATCAACGGAACCGGCAGTAACTCCCCAAAACAGTTCAGGCTCTCCAAGCCTTGTGATGTCATCTCCGCTGTTTATATCAGGCTGGGCTATGATTCCTACCTTGTATCCGGCTTTTGCAAGCACATTGCCTATGACCGCAACTCCGATATGAGGGCTGTCTATATATGTATCGCCGGTTATCAGGATGATATCAAGGCCCTTCCAGCCTCTCTTCTTCATTTCTTCGCGGGTTGCAGGTAAAAACATCCTTTTATTGTGATGTGCGGCAGGGGAATATTGCAAGAAGGGGGCTCTATCGAACCCGGCTTGTGATATAATCAAGGCATCATGAATATGCAGGACGACATAAAGCGTATTACCGATTATTTTAAGGGCAGGGATGAGGTTTCCGCTCTCTATATTTTCGGCAGCGCCGCAAACAACAAAGAAACATCAGAAAGCGACATTGATATTGCCGTGCTGATAAATGACCGTAAAAAGGGGAAAAAAACTTGCGAGTCGCTGAAAAAAACATATTACTCCGCCTCTCCAAGATTTTCTCTGCGTACCATAGATATTGTAGTGTTGAACACAGCCCCGACTTTTCTGAAGCACCGTATTATCAAGACCGGCAAGATAGTTTTTGATAGAAACAGGAGGCTGAGAGTAAGGTTTGTTGCTAATGCCATTATTGAATATTTAGACTATAAGCCGATAGAGGATATTTGCCTGAAGGCCGTGGCCGGACGATTCAGGAGGGCGAGAGTTGGTTGATAAGCTGCTGATTGCGAGAAAGCTCGAAAGGGCGGAGAGTTACCTGAAACAGGTAAGGCAGAAGAAAGACCCGGGCATATCGCTGTTTGTTAAGGATAACGATCTCCAGAGTATAATTTTGTTTAATCTCATTCAGGCAATTCAAATATGTATAGACATCGGTTCTCACATAATAGGCGATTCAGAATGGGAAACGCCTTCAACTCAGGCGGATATATTTGAAATACTGGCGTCCAAAAAGGTTATCACCAATGCCCTTGCCAAAAAGATGATACAGATGGTCGGCTTTAGAAACAGGATAGTGCATGAATACGAAAAGACGGACATGAGAATCGTGCATGCCGTCTGGAAAAAGCATAGCAAGGATATAGAGAGATTTTGCAGGGCGGTAGCAGGGAAGTGTAAATTATGAAATGCCGCGTTCGTTGCCCTTTATCGCCGAAAGGATTGAATATGTTTATTAGAGTTTTTGTACTTCTAATCGTAGGTTTTATATTAAGTGGTTGTGCTTCGGTAGATAATACTGTCTGGTTGCCTGAATCGATATCAAAAGCTTCGACATCAGCTTATGGAACAGTTTTTGGGTCAATAGGTATAGGAGAAAACAACAGATTAATAACATCACGAAGTTTGCATTATAGGGCAGTGGGACAAAAGGATAGTGGTCAATTTAGATTTAACAATGGCGGGTTGTTCAATAGTCCAGTAGACTTCTCAGAAGGAGCAATACTAAGGAAGCGTGTTTTCTGCACATCTACCACCGGGTGACTATGAAATTTTTAATGTATCATTTTTTGAAAATCGCGGCTATTTTGGTACTACTACATTTTCCTCTAAACGAGATTTCTCTGCCCGTTTTACAGTAAAAGAGGGGCATGCTGTTTACCTTGGTGAATTTTTAAGCCATCCAGTGTTGGGTAAAATTTTTTTTGGGATGTCAGTTACAGCCGAAGGCTATTTTGTAGTAGCTAATAAACTTCATAGAGACTTAGCTGTTCTATCAGGCCGTGGTGAAAAGATTGCATCAGATAAAGTTACCATCATGGTTCCGACATTCCTGTTAATAGGAGTGCCGGTGTTTAGGGACAGTCGCGCTGAATGATGCGTAACAATATGCTGCAGATATTACGATATAATTCACACGGGCACTTTTATGACAATCTTTTTAACGGTTTCCAGTTTATTCGCATACTGAGCCTGCGGCATGTGCCCGTCATGCGGGAAAAATATCACGAACATGCCCGGCGTAAGGTTTATAAAACCGACCTCGCCGTGTAATTTCTGAAAATCTCTGTCCTCGATGTATGCCTCTTCAGCGCAATCTTTTTTGTTGCAGACCCCTATTTTTTCCCGTCCTGTTAATATCATCTGTATATCAATGTATTTCCGGTGGCATTCTATAAAACATTGAGAAATCTCTTTTGTCTCATATTCACTGACAAGGGCAAAGACGCCGCTTTTGCCGATGTCGTATTTTCCCGACGGCAGTTCGGCCAAATCCTGTCTGCCGATGAATCCTGCCGCATCTGTAAAATCCTGATGAATGCAGAGATAGTTGTTAAAGTTTTCCATAGAGTCGAATATCATGCGGTTATTGTATCACAGACAGATTGCAAAACATTGCTAATCCGGAACATATCCCTATCTTGACAAATGTAACCATTCAGGTTACACTTTAATAGGTGATTAAATCGTTTGCGCATAAAGGGCTTGAAAAGTTCTATCGCACCGGGATCACATCCGGCATTCAGGCCATACATACCAAACGGCTAAGATTGATACTGACCCTGCTTGACGCGGCAGTCGTTGTTGAAGATATGAATGCCCCCGGTCTTAACCTGCACCGGCTAAAAGGCGGCAGGAAAGGCCTGTGGACAGTGACAGTGCAGGCTAACTGGCGGATGACATTCAAGTTTGAAGGCGGCAACGCCGAGATTATTAACTATGAAGATTACCATTAGGAGGTATGCTATGGGGATGCACAAACCGGAGCACCCCGGAGAGGTGCTGAAGGAATTGTGGCTTGAGCCACTTGGTCTGACTCTTACCGAGACGGCGAAACGGCTTGGCGTTACACGGAAGACGGTCTCCAAGATTATTAATGAACGGGGATCTGTAACTCCCGAGATGGCATTGAGGCTTGAGATTGTTTTTGGAACTTCGGCTCAGTCATGGATGAACATGCAGACTGCTTATGATTTATGGCAGGCATCGGCATTGCGTAAAACGCTGCTCAAGTCACTGCGTCAATCCAGCCGCGCCTCGTCTCTCGCGGCATAAGCACAGTATCAGTGGAGTAATACAGACAATGTTGGAATGGACGGGATACATAAAGATATTTACCACCTTGCTGGCGATAGTGAACCCGCTCGGCGTAATTCCTATTTTTGTCAGCCTTACAGGCGATTTAACGGACTATGAGCGCAGGCATATTGCCCGCACTACAAGCATAACGGTTGCCGTTGTGCTGATTACAGCTACATTGATAGGAAAGCCGCTCCTGAATTTTTTCGGCGTCAGCATAGCGTCGTTCAAAGTCGGAGGCGGAATTCTTTTAATGCTGATGGCAATCGCCATGATGCAGGCCAAACACACGGAAGGCAAGCAGACGCCGGAGGAGGCTGAAGAAGCCGAAGAGAAGGAGAGTATTGCCGTAGTGCCTATCGGCATGCCTTTATTGGCAGGGCCCGGCGCTATATCTACGGTGATAATCTACGCGGATGCGTCGTCTCAGCCTGCGCATATAGGCTTGATCATTGCCGGCAGCCTGATGGTAGCGCTATTGACATGGGGCTCTCTGAATATCGCCGGCCCCGTCAGTAAAATGCTGAGCAAGACCGGGATAAATATTGTAATCCGTCTCATGGGACTGCTGCTGGCCGCCATTGCAGCAGAATTCATTGCAGGCGGGCTGCTTCAACTGCTGCCGGGACTGGCTGCATAGCAAGGGATAACCGATTGGAGGCCGATGTATGGACGGTACGAGACGTTCCGATATAAGACCGGGGCTACGTGTTTCGATTGTATTGAAGAAAGATCAAAAGACCGGGAAATTGACGGAAGGGGTTGTAAAAGATATTTTAACCAATTCGTCTTTGCACCCGCACGGAATTAAAGTCCGGCTGGAAAGCGGAGATGTCGGACGGATAAAGAAGATATAAGGAGATATGAGAAAGCCGTTACGCAATAGAATAAGCGTCTCGCCGTATATCACGCCTGAAGGGCAGAGACAATTGAGCGAAGAGCTATCGTATCTGTGGAAGGTTAAACGTCCGCAGGTTACTCAGGCTGTTGCAGAGGCTGCCGCCATGGGGGATCGTTCGGAGAACGCGGAGTATATTTACGGCAAAAAGCAATTAAGGCAGGTCGATTCCCGCGTTCGTTTTCTCTCAAAGAGGTTGAGCGAATTGATCGTAGTGGACAGGACGCCTGACGATGCTTCAAAGGTATTTTTCGGCGCATGGGTTGAGGTTGAGGACAGCGACGGTAACGTGTGCCGGTATCGCATTGTCGGTCCTGATGAATTTGATCCGGAGAAGGGTTTTATCAGCATCGATTCGCCTATGGCAAAAGCGTTGCTGCGCAGGACAGAGGGCGATGAGGTTGTTGTGAAAAGGCCTAACGGTACTGCTGTTTTCGTTGTGACATCCATCCGTTATTAATTCAAAATAAATACTATGTTCAGTGATTTGTTATGCGATATCCGTTATTTTGTAACTGAAGTTTATCTTTGCAACTCCTTCAAGAGTCGCCTTTACCGAGCAGTATTTCTCCATTGAAAGCTCCACAGCCCTTTTTATGGCCTCTTCCGACAAATCCTTACCGCTGACTGTGAATTCTATCTCTATCTCGGTAAATTTTTTAGGGTAGGTATCGGCCTTTTCGCCTTTTACGTTAATATCTATGCCTTTTAACTGTTGTTTCTTTTTTTGGAGTATCGATGCCACATCCATGCCGGAGCATCCTCCGAGGCCGATCAGGAGCAGTTCCATCGGCCTCATGCCCGTATCGTTTCCGCCGACCTCCGCGTCTCCGTCCATCACGATAGCGTGGCCTGTCCCCGACTCGCCTACGAATTGAAGCCCATCAACCCATTTAACCTTTGCGCTAAGCATAAAGACCTCCTCTAAGACTAAATTAAGTTTATAAAAAAGACAGGGAATAGTATTGGAGCGACTTCGACAGCCCAAGCGTAACATGGATGTTTAAGCGGGCTGTCGTAGCTTCGGAGACAGGGTGGATGCCTGTCGAGAATGAAGCGGAAATACTGTTTTTTGTCTTTTTTATCATCTATGGATTTGTTAATTGCAGCCTTTGTATCGCTGTTGCCTTGCCGCTTTTTTCGTCTATCTCTATAATCACACCCGACAATATTCCCTTGCCTCCGGCAACGTCGTATTTCCTCGGCATGTGCGAGAGGAACCTCTCGACTATCTGCTCTTTTTCAATGCCGATAACCGAGTCTTGAGGTCCTGTCATGCCCGCGTCGGTGATATAGGCGGTTCCTCCGGATAGGATTTTTTCGTCGGCGGTCTGGACATGGGTATGGGTTCCTATTACGGCGCTTACTATCCCGTCCATGTAATAACCGAAGGCTATTTTTTCGGATGTCGCCTCCGCATGGAAGTCTATGAATACTACGTTTGCGGCTTCCTTCAGTTTTTCGGCCTCGGCCTTGCCCGATCTGAACGGGCAGTCGAGTGTATTCATAAATACCCGTCCCGATATGTTCATTACGGCTATTTTTTCTTTGTTCGGGAGGGTATATATTATGCTGCCGTATCCGGGGACGCCGGGGGGATAGTTGAGGGGCCTCAGGATTCTGTTTTCTTTCGATATGTAGTGAACGGCCTCTTTTTTATCCCACACATGGTTGCCTGTGGTTATGATGTGAACGCCGCAGTTGAAAAGCTCTTCCGCTGTTTTTTCCGTTATGCCGAAGCCGCCGGCGGCGTTTTCTCCATTGGCGATAACTGCGTCTATTTTGTACCGGCTTGCGAGGTTAGGCAGGAGGCTTTTCACCGCCTGCCGTCCTGTCTTGCCTACTATGTCGCCTATAAATAAGACCTTCATCGGCTATTTCGCGTAATCGACGTGTCTCGACTCGCGTATTACCGCGACTTTTATCTGTCCGGGATATGTCATTTCGGTCTCTATTTTCCGCGCAAGGTCTTTTGATATGACCGCGCACATATCGTCGTTCACATCATCCGGCTTTACGATGATCCTTATCTCTCTTCCGGCCTGAATCGCGTAACATTTGTCCACGCCGTTGAACGACATGGCAAGCTCTTCAAGTTTTGTGAGCCGTTTCAGATAGTTTTCAATGCTTTCTCTTCTGACTCCAGGTCTTGCTGCAGATAGGGCATCACCTGCCGCGACAAGGGCCGATTCCACGCATGAAGGGTCTACATCACCGTGATGCGCCATAATGGCGTTTATTACATAGTCGTTTTCCCCGTATTTTTTCGCGAGATTCGCTCCGATCTCCTGATGCGAGCCCTCGATCTCATGGTCTACGGCCTTGCCTATATCGTGCAGAAGTCCGGCTCTCTTTGCGAGTTTTATATCGACGCCTAATTCTCCCGCCATCATTCCCGCGAGATAGGCTACTTCTTTAGAGTGCTGCAATATGTTCTGCCCGTAGGAAGTCCTGTATTTAAGCCTTCCTATGGTCTTTATAAGCTCCGGGTGTATGCCGGAAATGCCGAGGTCGAACACGGCCTTTTCGCCTTCTTCCCTGATAGTGCCGTCAACTTCCTTTTTTACCTTTTCTACTACTTCCTCTATTCTTGTCGGATGGATTCTCCCATCGGCTACGAGCCTTTCAAGCGCTATGCGGGCAATTTCCCTTCTTACAGGGTCATGCGCCGACAGCGTAACGAGTTCCGGAGTATCGTCAACAACGAGGTCAACGCCTGTGGCAGCTTCGAATGCCCTTATATTTCTTCCTTCCCTGCCTATAATCCTTCCCTTCATATCGTCGCCCGGCAGGCTTACCGCGGATACGGTCGCATCGGCCACATAGTCGCTCGAATACCTTTGAATTGCGAAACTTATAACCTCTTTTGCCTTTTTCTCCGCGTTCTCTTTAGCCTCGTCCTCGATCTTCTTGGCAAGTTTGGCAGCCTCGAACTTTGTATCTTCGGCTACCCGCTTTAAGAGTTCCTGTTTCGCGTCTTCGGAGGTAATTCCGGAGATGCGTTCGAGCATAAGCGTCTGTTCTTTGATGAGATTGGAATACTGGTTTTCTTTTTCAGAAAGCGAGCGTTCCCGCGCATGATGTTCCCGTTCCCGTTTATTGTATTCGTGCTCTTTCCTTTCGAGCTGATCCGTTCTCTTTTCCAACTGCTCTTCCTTCTGCCTGAGTCTCTTGTCGAGTTGGTTAAGCTCTCTCGTCCTTTCCCTTATCTCTTTTTCAGCCTCGACCTTTGCCTGATATGCAAGGTCTTTCGCGTGAATAGCGGATTCTTTTTTCATCGCTTCCGCCTCGCGTTTAGCGTCTTCCATTAACTGCTTTTTCTCTTTTTCGATGCTTTCCTTCTGTGATTTGAGGGTGTTCCTGTAAATCATGAAGAAGGCGAGGCCGGTTACGGCGCCGGCAGCAACGGCAATCAGTATCAACATAAAGCTATTGTCCATATGGGTTATCCCCCTCCTTGGCGAATTTTAATTAAAAACAATCGGGCGCCGAAAAAACGGCACTCGAGAAGGATATGACTATGACGGATAGGCAATTAAGAGATAAAACCGGTGTGTGTTACAACGATCTCAGAGTCGGGACATGACCATGCATTGTGTTTTTTATATGCAAATTGTCTTGAATATCATGCATGATGAAGCTTTTTAAATATGTTTTCTTCAAAGTCCTAACTCCTTTATTTTCACACGTTAATTGCAACTATCCAACTCGTCACATCACAGCTCATAGTTCATGGCTTTTCCATGGATGAGGGATAAGCCATCAACCATGAGCTATTAAGCCCACCCTGCCGTGTGGTGAAAAATTAGATCCCTGTGTCTACAGGTGGGCGCCTTGAAGATAACTTAGGCTTCCTCTCTTCCCTTGCGGGGGAGGCTTGCACACCGTGTACCTAACGCCGGCTCCCCAAAAATCTAATTTGCGGGATCAAACGCTTTCACCTAACCACAAACAGGGCAGGTAATCAATCCCTTAGTTAGTTATAACAGAAAACGGGGTGTATAAGCAACTAAAATGTGGCCCGCCGATTCCCCCGTCAGCGCCGGAGACCGAATATCTTAAATGCGCGTTTCTCGAGCTATAAATGCAGGTTATCTATCTAAAATTTTAATTAATAGATAGTCTATGATTTTTTTCTTGACAGGCGATATTTTGTCTGCTATTCTTAAATCAGAAGCGCCTCGTTACCTCCCCTAAGCTGCTGTCCGGTTTCCACGGGCAGCAGCACTTTTATTGAAGTTCGATTAATTCGTATTCCCGTTTGCCGAGGCCGAGCCTTTCCGCCTCTTCTACTTGAATGATATAGTTTTTATGATGCAGTCCGAGCAGTATGTCTTCGCCCTGTTTTATCTTTTCATCCTCTGCAAGAGATGCCGGCAAAGGGACTGCCTTCAAAAGCATATCTATGGATGCCTGCTCTACGGCTACGATGTCGTCCGAGATTAAAATTCCTATATCCTGAATAACAGGCACGTCAGCGGCGGGCATGCAGTCGCATTCAGGCTGTATTTCCGTGAGAAAATTCACGTAGATAACCTTATTAGGCTTGAATGTGCCGAGCACGGCCTTTGCGGCCTCGGAAAGGGATTTCATAAAGACATCGACATCTTCAGGCAAATGCAGGGAGCCTTCAGGACATACCCTCGCGCACCTTCCGCATCTCCAGCATCTCTCGTTCGTATAACTGAATTTATCATCCTTGAAACTGATGCAGTCCAGAGGGCATACTTCTTCGCATTGCCGGCATAAGGCGCATTGCTCGCTGTCCCATACGAGATCCCCTTCTCCTATCGTGTGCATCGAACCCCTTCCGCATTTCCAGCCGCAGTGCCTATGGCTTCCGCTTACGCCTCCCATCGCGATATTTTTTATAGCCCCGGCATATCCGGCATTAATATGGCCTTTTACGTGGGAGCAAACTACCATTGCCGGCACGTCGTAAATCAGGGACGCCGTTGCTATCTCTCCGAGTATATCTCCGGCCTTTACCATGATGTTGTCGTTTCCGTAAAGGCCGTCGGCAAGGACGACAGGAGCGCCTACCGAAAGATGATTTATGCCGTTTTGGTTCGCGATTTCAAGGTAATCGAGCCCCTTGATCCTTACGGTATCCGTAATAAAAGGCTTTGTTCCCGCTGTTTTTAACGCATCGACCACTTTTCTTAAAAATATCGGTCTTACTATTCTATGCGCGCCTTCGGACCCGAAATGGGTCTTTACGGCTGCCCACTCGTTCTTTTCAAAATATTTTGAAAGGTCTACCTCTTTTAAGAGACGTTCGAGCTTTCCGGGCATGCTTTCGTCGTATTTCCATTTACTTACTCTCGCCGATGCAAAATAAACTGTAGACATAGTTTCACCTCGAATCATTAGTGGTCTATATAAGGCATATGACTCAATTCCTTTGCAAAAAAACTACCTCTATGCAAGCGCATATCATTATTTGACCATATTGCTTTTATCATATTGTTTCTCCCGGCTTCCGCTGTCGACTTCAGCAGGGTTGAAGTAAACCGTGCTTTTGCCGCAGAAATTGAGCCCTATGCCTTGTCTTCTAATCATCTGATTTTTTGTTTGAGATCTTATTATATATCACCGCGATTAACCACGCGCTTACAAAGCCGTCGAGAAAGCCGTAAAAGAGTCCGAGGAGGCTTCCTACCGGAGATATGCTATACCCCGGATATATGGATTGCGCGAGAACTTCGAGAAACAGTTTTCCGTATCCGGTATAAAATGACAGCCACGTTGTTATAAACAGCAATCCGCCCCATACCGAGCCGAGGGCAATCCCCAGAGCTAAAGGTTTAAGTTTCATCTTTGCCTCCTCTGTAAAAACAACACTTATAAAGGCATAAAAGCAGACTTATACCATATAATCGCTACGGTTATAATAAATTTTACTAAAATTAAACGCCATTGTATAATAAAAAATGTTTTATCGGCTGTTAATAACAATCGTTTCCCTGTTTTTGCCCGCCTTTGCCGGTTCGGGACAAATGCCCGAATATAAGTTAGACGTCTCGTTCGATATTAATAATTCCAGGATTATCGGGCTTGCAAAGATCGATGTAACTGCCGGCAGGGAGATTATACTGCATACGGGCCTGCTCGAAATTAACGATGTAAGCCTGAATAAGCAAAAGATCTCATTCGATGTCCGAAACGGTACTCTGAAGATTTTGCCGGCTCAGAACGGCGTCGTATTTATTGAGTATGCCGGTGTTTTTAAAGGCGGCAATTCAGGTTATAGCGCCGATCCGGGAACGGTTCATAGCATTATAGATGAGAGGGGTATTTCTCTTACGGGAATATGGTATCCGCAACCGGATACTTTGCACAGGTATCGTCTCAGCGCATCCCTGCCGAAAGGATACGAGGCTGTTTCAGAGGCGGAAAGCATTATTAAAAGCACAAAGAACGGCAGCACGGAGTTTATCTTCGAATTTCTTTATCCTGTTGACGGTATAAATTTTATCGCCGCAAACAGGTACGAGACAATAAAAGACAATTTTAACGGCGTTGAAATCCATGCCCTTTTCTTCAAAGAGGACGTAGAACTCGCCAAAAAATATATAGAGTACACAAAGAAATATCTCAAGATGTATGAGGCGCTTTTAGGCAAATATCCTTACAAGAGATTTGCGATCGTCGAAAACTTCCTGCCGACCGGATACTCGATGCCCACGTATACGCTGCTCGGCCGGGATGTTGTAAGGCTTCCGTTTATCGTGGAGACGTCCCTCGGCCATGAAATCCTGCATCAGTGGTTCGGCAATCTCGTGTATATCGATTATGAGAAGGGCAACTGGGCGGAGGGACTTACCACGTATCTTGCGGATCATCTTTACGAGGAGCAGAAAGGGAAGGGCCGGCAATACAGAAAACAGGCGCTCATCGATTACGAAAGTCATGTGAACGAGAAGAATGAATTTTCTGTCGGAGAATTCGCGGGAAGAGTAGATTTTTCATCGAAAGCGATAGGATACGGAAAAGCCGCCATGATATTCCATATGCTCAAAAACATTACAGGAGAAGAGATATTTTACCGGTCATTGAGGGACTTTATAAAAGAAAAGAGTTTTAAGAAGGCATCATGGGAAGATATAAGGGTAATATTCGGGAAGAATTACGGGAGAGATCTGCAATGGTTTTTCAGGCAGTGGCTTGATGAAAAGGGACTTCCGGATCTCAGGCTTGAAAATGTAAAGGTACGGCGAAGCGGCGTCAAATTCGAGGTTAATTTCAGCATAAGCCGGGGTGAGAAGATTTATGTAATGGACGTGCCTGTAACGCTGTATTCAGGCGATATGAGGATAAAAAAATCATTCAGAGCTGATAAAGATACGAACAGCTTCAGCATGCTCGTTGATAGAGAGCCCGAAAAGATAGTTATGGATGAGGATTATGATATTGCCCGCAGGCTCTCAAGCAAAGAATTCCCGCCCGTAATAGCGAGGCTGATAGGCGATGAGAAAATTCTGACGGCGCTGCCTCCTTCGAATAGAGAATTTTACGGCAGCGCGATTTATATGCCTAAAGAAAAAACGGCATTGCAGAAAGAGGCCAAGGATATAAAAGATTCCGACATGAAGGCATCGTCCGTCATAATACTCGGAAATGACAATCCATTGGTCGAAAGGCTCTACGGAAAGCCCGAAATAATCTATTCGGGCTTCAGTATTATTATTAAAAAAAATCCGTGGAATTCAAAGAAGATCGTTGCGATCATTAACGGAAAATCAAAGGAGGATGTAGATACGGCCTTCAGGAAGATATTCCATTACGGCAAATACAGCGCCCTTGCCTTTGATAAGGGAAGAAATATTTATAAAAGGATTGACGAATCAGGAAGGGGGATTCCCATGAATATTACCGAGCAGGCAACGGCAATAGATGTCTCTGCATTAAAGACATTGGATGAGATCATAAATTCGGTCTCGAATAAAAAGATAATCTATGTCGGGGAAAGCCACGACCAATTCGCGCATCACGATGTCCAGCTTCGGGTTATAAAGGGAATTTATTCCAGAAATAAGAAAACAGCGATAGGCATGGAGATGTTTCAGCGGCCTTTTCAGAAAGTGCTGGACGATTATATAGCAGGCAGCATCGATGAAAGGGAGTTTCTGAAAAAGTCCGAATATTTCAAGAGATGGGGGTTCGATTACAATCTTTACAAGCCGATACTCGACTTCGCAAAGCAGGAAAAAATACCCGTGATCGCCCTTAATATCCGGCGCGAGATTATAGATAAGGTGTCAAAAAACGGCATCGATGCGCTTTCCGATGAGGAAAAGAGGGAAATTCCTTCGCAGATGGATTTATCCGACGATAAGTACAGGGAGAGGCTTAGAAATATCTTCGAGATGCATGTAAGGTCTAAGGAAAGGAACTTTGAATTTTTTTACCAATCCCAAATCCTCTGGGACGAAACCATGTCCATGTCCATAGACGAATTTATAAAGAAGAATCCAGAATATCAGGTGGTTGTTCTTGCCGGAAGCGGTCATCTGCAATACGGCTCGGGCATTCCTAAACGAACTTTCAGAAGGAACGGGCATGATTATTCCGTTATTCTGAACGATGCAGAAACAGAAAAGGATATAGCGAATTATATAGTTTTTCCGAAGCCTGTTGCCGGCGTTTCCGCTCCGAAACTTATGGTTTTGCTGAAAGAGGATAACGGGAAGGTCGTTATAGACGGATTTGCGGAGGACAGCGTTGCCGAAAAGGCCGGTCTTAGCGATGGAGATATATTAATCTCCATCGACGGCATTGAAGTAAGCAGCGTGGACGATATAAAACTCCATCTCTCTTTTAAAAAGAAGGGCGATAAGGTAAGGGTAAAGGCTTTAAGAAAGCGGTTTCTATTCGGAGACAAAGAGATGGAGTTCGACGTAACCCTTTAACGCCTTTCCTCGAAGTTTTTTATGAACTGCTCAATCTGCACTCCCAAATAGACGCATTTGATATTGTTTATGCAGTCGTCCGCGTCTTTTTTCTCGATGTGCGTCGTAAGCTCGTTGGAGCCTTTTTTGAATTTTACGATCCATGCGTTCTTCCCTTCGTCGAAGCTGAGCCCGACCGATATGCCGTGTTTCGTTATCTCAGGATACATTTCGAGTATTTTTTCTTCCAGCCCGACCTGTGTGTAGCCCATAAACGCCTCCTCTACATCGATTTTAATAAAATTGTATCAGTTTGGTTTTTATTGTCAAGTTTTGATAAAATAACAATGGAGGCTTGAAAAAAATCGCAACCATTTACGGAAATATATCAGGTTTAAAAAAGAGTGTCCTTTACTCCCTCGAAAAGATTTATCGCAGGAAGATCCCGGCAAATAAGCTTATAACGGTTGAGCTTGCGAGATACCTGACGGAACTTTCCTTTGAAATCGGCAAGCAGATAGGCATTATTGCAAATAGGGGCGGCGTTATAACTCACGTTGTCGTCGGCGATGCAAGGAGCGTTTTTATTCCCGGCCTCGACGATTTCCCTTTAGGCAGAAGCGCGTTACGGGGCTTGAGGTTTATCCATACTCATCTTACGGACGAACCCCTCAATAGAGAAGACATTACGGACCTCTCGCTCTTGAGATTCGACATGATAGCCGCCGTAAGCGTGCGGGAAGGGCTTCCTTATAACATCTACGCGGCACATCTGATGCCTTACGGTTCGGATAAGAAGCATGAGACCATAACGTCCGATTTTTACAGGTTCGATCTCGACTTCAGGAGTTTTATCGCTTCGCTCGAAGACGAGATGGACAGGCGCAGGGTTATCGACCGGAAGGACAAAAGGGAAAGGGCTATTCTTGTAAGCGCGTCAACAAAGCCGAAATACGAGATCGAAGATTCGATGGAGGAACTCAAGGAGCTTGCGGTATCGAGCGATGTGATCGTGCTCGACGCCGTTATTCAACGGTTAAAAAATATAAATCCGAAATATGTTTTAGGAGAAGGAAAGCTCAAAGATCTGGTTGTCAATTCTATGGATAAGGGCGCGACATTGCTTATATTCGATCAGGACCTTACGCCTTCGCAGATACGGGCGATTGCGGAGACCGGCGAACTTAAGGTCATCGACCGCTCGCAATTGATACTCGATATTTTCGCCCGAAGGGCGCACAGCCGCGACGGCAAGGTGCAGGTGGAGCTTGCCCAGTTGAAATACATGCTTCCGAGGCTTACAGGCAAAGGGACCGCCATGTCGAGGCTTACCGGAGGCATCGGCGGAAGGGGTCCCGGCGAAATGAAACTCGAGATAGACAGGAGGCGCATACGCGAAAAAATAACCCGCCTCGAAAGAGAACTCGACACGCTGAGCGAGGCGCGGAAACAGAGGAAGCAGAGAAGGGTCGGCAAGGGAATTCCGATAGTCTCTATAATAGGTTATACGAATGCCGGTAAATCTACGCTTTTAAATACTCTCACAAAGAGCGCGACCATCGTAGAGGATAAGATGTTTGCCACCCTCGACACGGCAAGCAGGAGATTGAGATTCCCGAAGGAGCGCGAGATCATAATAACCGATACTGTCGGATTTATCAGGGACCTGCCGAAAGACTTAATGGCCGCGTTTAAGGCGACCCTTGAAGAGCTTGAAGATGCCGATTTGCTGCTTCATCTCGTGGATTTATCGAATCCGAGGTTCGAGCAGCAGATAGCCTCGGTCGAGAATATTCTAAGCGATCTTAAAATCAAGGATAAGCCGAGGCTTATGATCTTTAACAAGCTCGATAAAATTTCGGCAGTGGAGGCTGAAAACATAATATCACGATATGGCGCGATTGGAGTATCGGCAATCAAACCCGATACCCTTCAGCCGCTTTTGAACGCAATCGAGCAGCGAATCTGGAAATCACAATATGAGTAAAGGCTTTTTCAGCACGCCTCACATCCCGTTAGAAGGGTTTTAAACATGATGCCTGCATTGCCGTACCTTCTTTGCTTCTGCGAAGTTTGGTAAGGTATAATAATCGTCTATGGAATTTACGCCTAAATGGATAGCATGGGAAATAACACGGAGATGCAATCTTAAATGCGTTCATTGCCGCTCGTCGTCGGAGATGGAGGCAAAGGGGCATCCGGATTTGCCGTTAAAAGAGGCATTCAGGATACTGGATGACATCTCAAGTTACGCGAAGCCTGTAATCGTGCTTTCAGGCGGCGAACCGCTCATGCGCGGGGATGTCTTTGAAATTGCAAAATACGGTACTGAAAAAGGCCTTCGCATGTGCCTTGCCACGAACGGCTCTCTCGTTACGGATGATATATGCGAAAAAATAAAGGCATCCGGCATCAGGATTGTTTCTTTGAGCCTCGACGGCTCCACCGAAGATGTGCATGATAATTTCCGTAATGAAAAAGGCGCGTTTAAGGGCATACTCAATGCTGCGCGGCTTTTTAAACGGCACGGTATCGAATTCATAATAAACTCGTCATTCACAAAGCGCAATCAGGAAGAGATACCTAAAATCTATAAGCTCGCAAAGGAACTCGGCGCGACTGCGTGGTATATGTTCATGATAGT
Organism: Nitrospirae bacterium GWB2_47_37; assembly: GCA_001803635.1. Taxonomy (GTDB): domain Bacteria; phylum Nitrospirota; class Thermodesulfovibrionia; order Thermodesulfovibrionales; family Dissulfurispiraceae; genus GWB2-47-37. Next base: position 58,571 of record MHDU01000046.1, read on the forward strand.
CCCGACCGGCAGGGGCGAAGAGATAATGAACGAGCTTATATCAAAGGAAGATTACGAAAAAATACTCGAATGGCACTACGATATGGAGAAGGACGAGAAGGATATGCTTGTCCGCCCGACCTGTGCGCCGCATTATTACCGCATAGTCTTGCAGAAATCAAAAGAAGAGGGCGAGAAGTTCGAACGCCGCACTCTGAAGTTTTCCACCGGAGGGTCAAAGGGATGTCTTGCAGGACAGCTTATTTGTCTCATCAATGTTGACGGAGATGTGCTTCCGTGCAGCTATTTTCCCAAGTCCGCAGGAAATATCAGAAAGCAGTCGTTTAAGGATATATGGGAGAACTCGGAGTTGTTCAAAGACATGAGGGATTTTAAAAAATATAAGGGCAGATGCGGCGCGTGCGAATTCGTCAACGTATGCGGCGGGTGCAGGGCGCGAGCCTATGCGATGGAAGGCGATTACCTTGAAGAAGAGCCGTTTTGCGGTTATGTACCGATGAGAATAAAGAGAAAAACCGAGGTGGAGGTTCGATGAACGATACGTTTCTCAAGGCATGTAGAGGCGAAAAGACCGACTACACACCTGTGTGGCTTATGAGGCAGGCCGGAAGATACCTTCCCGAATATCAAAAGGTGCGGTCAAAAGTAGATTTTCTTACTCTTTGCAAGACCCCGGAGCTTGCGGCAGAGGTGACAATTCAGCCTGTCGATATTCTCAAGGTCGATGTCGCAATACTTTTTTCCGATATTCTTGTCCCGATAGAGCCGATGGGCATGAAGCTCGAATTTTCTGAATCAAAGGGGCCGATTTTATACGATCCGATAAGAAACGATATAGCCGTTTCAAAGTTAAGAAAAATAAAATCCGAGGAAGACGTTCCGTTTGTCATGGAGGCGATAAAAATTCTGGTTAAAAAGCTGAATGTGCCGTTAATCGGTTTTTCGGGCGCTCCCTTCACACTCGCGACTTATATGATAGAGGGCGGCAGCTCAAAGAATTTTATTAATACCAAAAAGATGATGTTTCAGACGCCCGACCTTTACGCAAAACTCATGGATAAGATTACCGATACGGTCATAAATTATCTTCAGGCGCAAATAGATGCCGGAGTCCATGCGATTCAAGTCTTTGATTCATGGGCCGGCATACTTTCCCCATACGATTTTGAAAGGTATGCCCTGCCTTATGTTCAAAGGATAGTCTCCACATTCAAAGGCAAGGTGCCCGTTATTTATTTTGCCTTTAACGGAAGCGCAATGCTTAAGAAGGTCAAACAGTCAGGCGCGGACGTACTCGGCATTGACTGGAGGATCGATATTTCAGACGCCGTCAACTCGCTCGGCAACGATGTCGTTGTTCAGGGAAACCTCGATCCGTGCGTTTTATTCGGCACAAAGGATTTGATAAGGGAAGGCGTATCACAAATCCTTCAAGGCGCAAAGGGCGCAAAGGGGCATATCTTCAACTTAGGCCACGGCATATTGCCTGAAACGCCGGTTGAAAATGCAATCGCAATGGTAGAAGCCGTGCATGAACTAAGCGCAAAATAATTAAAGGTATGTAAAAGGCGAGAGCTAATCCTAATCCCGCCTTTTACCATTTACCATTTGCTGCGGCTTTTCCTGCTCTTCGCCAAATCTGCCGACGAACCTGCTCTTCGTCTTGCCTCTAAACTCATCCGCGCAGTAAGCCGATAAGCTTCGCCTTATTTTCCGGTTTTGTGGTAAAATTGAACCTGAAAGGAGTGCAGGCATATGATTAAGACCGAAAAGATCAAAAAAGAAATAGATATTCTTCCGAAAGACATGCTTGAAGAAGTGGAGAGATTTATCAAGAATCTAAAGGGTCGGAAGAAAAGAGCAATAGGAAAATCATCACTTCTGTCGGAATTGGCAGAGGTCTCAACCGACATTGATATGCCGGTTGATTTCTCAAAGCAACATGACCATTATCTTTATGGCATTCCGAATAAATGAGCGGAATGTTTCTCGATACCGGTTATCTGATAGCCTTGGTTAATAAAAGAGACAATCTGCATAATAGTGCCATAGCAGCATCCCAAGAATTTTACGGCCCATTTTTTACTACTGAACTTATTCTTGTTGAACTTGCAAATAGTCTTTGTTTATCTTCACAAAGGCAACTTGCGGTTAGAATAATCGAAAAAATACAGGCTGATCCATTGACGACCATTATTCCTTTCCCTGCTGAAAAATTTAAGGAAACCTTTGCTTTTTACAAAAGACGGCCTGATAAATCATGGGGAATGATTGACTGTTTTTCTTTCCTTGTAATGGATGAATTTGGTATAAAACAGGCGCTTACATTTGATGAACATTTTAGGCAGGCTGGATATAAAACGCCTTTATTATAGGAGTAAAAATGCTTAATCTCGGAATTCTTGCATCGGGGCGAGGTTCTAATTTTCAGTCAATTATAGATGAGATTGAAGCCGGCAAGATCAATGCGACAATTAAAGTGCTCGTAGTTGATAATCCCGATGCCTATGCCGTAGAGCGGGCAAAGAAACATTCGATAGAATATCTCTATATCAATCCGAAGGAATTTAAATCGAAAGACGATTTTTTCACAAAGATCGCTGACGAACTGAAGGCAAGAGGCGTTGAACTCGTTGTCCTTGCGGGATTCATGAGGATAGTGAGAAAGCCTTTGATAGATGCCTTCCCGAATAAGATCATGAATATCCATCCCGCTCTTTTGCCTTCGTTTCCGGGCCTCCATGGGCATAAGCAGGCTGTAGATTATGGAGTTCGCATCAGTGGATGCACGGTGCATTTTGTCGATGAGGGAATGGATACAGGGCCTGTTATAATTCAGGCTGCCGTGCCTGTGTCTCCTGATGATACGGAGGATACGCTCTCGGCAAGGATATTAAAGCTTGAGCATAAGATATTTCCTGAAGCGATAAGGCTTTATGCCGAAGGCAGGCTGAAAGTAGAGGGCAGGGTTGTGAAGATTAAGGGCTACGAATTAGAGGACGAATATATTATAAATCCGCCGTTGAGGTTAAAATGACAGGGCATAGCATTTTGTTTTATTAAAAGTCGTAAATATTTGAGGTGATTTATGGAACAATGGCCGACTTTGGAAGAACAGATTAAGGAATCGGGCATATATTATCCGAGGAAGTATGACATTACTTACAGGGTGGGATATGTGCTTCAGACTATCGGCGCTATTGGATTTGCCGTACTTTATGGTCTGCAATCCAAATTGCAGGTAATCCCGTTTATAATATTCAACGCAGGAATAGCCTTGTCGTCAATGTATCTGCTTGTCTGGAAGGCCGAGATAAAGCGGTTTATACTCAGGATGACCTTTGCGGGCATAGCGCTTCAGATCAGCAGTATATTCATACAGCCTCTAAATGCATTTTATGCCGGAAAAATGTTTTTCCTCGGACTCGGCCTTACCCTTGCGGGCGGCGCGGGTCTTGTCGGCAAAGAGGCTTATTGCTTCAGGTTTAACGAGGGGTGGTTTCTTTTAATGGTCTATCCATGGGCGGTTATCCCCAATCTTTTCGGATTTGGAAGTTACAACTATAATCTTATCGTTTCATCGGTTATTGCGCTCTTGCAGCTTTCTTTCTTGAGAAGAAAATTAAACCAGCCTTTATTAAAGCATTGCGAGAACAATGTCTGTGGATTACCGGGAAATAAGACCTAAACAAGCGATTTTATATGTCAGGCACTGCTCAAAGACGCCTCTTTTCGCAGTACCTGACATATATTTTTGTATTAGAATCGTTCAATTCAGGTAAGAATAAATGAGAATATCCGGCGGCGCTGCAAAGGGAAGAAAGGTCGGCATTAAGAAGGCATTTGCTCAAAAAGGCGAGGGCGACGAACTCAGGCCGACCTCCGCGAAAGTAAGACAGGCGATCTTTAATATTTTAGGAGAAAGAATAATCGATGCCGTATTTTTAGACCTTTACGCGGGAACCGGCGCGGTCGGTATAGAGGCATTGAGCAGAGGCGCGGGCAAGGCGGTTTTTATCGATGACAATCCCCTGAGAATTCAGATTATAAAAGAAGTCGCTGAAAAGTTCGGTTTTGGAGACAGGGCAAATGTTATTAAAAACGATGCCGAACATTTTTTGAGAAAAATAACTCCAAACTCATTTGATATTATCTTTATCGATCCCCCGTACGCCTCCGGAGAAATAGATATAATCCTGCCTCTGATTGACGAAAGAGCCGTTTTAAGGGATAATGGAGTGGTTATAGCAGAGCATTCTTCTAAAAAGGCATTGGCTCATGAAATAGGGAGTCTAAAACTTATGAAGACATATAAATACGGCGATACATCATTAACTCTTTACAGGAAGGAGCGGGCATGAAATTAGGCATCTATCCCGGAACATTCGATCCCATAACAAACGGACATCTCGACCTCATTGAAAGGGGATTGAGGATATTTGACGAACTGATAATAGCCGTTGCTCCGAGCCCCAAAAAGCAGCCGCTTTTTACGCTTGAGGAACGGCTTGGACTCATAAGGCAATCGGTCAGGGATTGCCGGAATGTAAGGGTGGAAGCGTTTAACGGCCTGCTTGTCAGTTATGCGAGGGATAAGGGCGGCGTAGCTATTATAAGAGGGCTGAGGGCAGTTTCCGACTTTGAATACGAACTCCAGATGGCATTGATGAACAGGAGGCTCGATATGCAGGTAGAGACGGTTTTCATGATGCCTTCGGAAGAGTTTTCATTTATTACATCGACAATCGTCAAAGAGGTTTCCTCTTTCGGAGGCTCCGTAAAGGGGCTTGTGCCCGATGTCGTCGAAACGGCGCTGAAAGAGAAGTTTAAAATCATAGAAGATATTGCCGAATAAGGATTGTCTAAAATTCCTCGATCTTATAGACCTCCGGTTTTCCGCCCGCGCCGCAATAGCCTGCCATGATATCCGAAGGCGCATCTTCTTTCAGCATCAATAGATCCGGATTGGCCCATCTCCATAAAGGGCATTCGGATGCCGAGCATTTTTTTTGCGTCTCGCCGGATTGATAAGGGCATATCCTCTTTTCCGCCTGTCTGACCGTCATTATCATAGCAAACCTCCGTATTTGGTTTAAGGATTATAATATTTTTTCTTCTCCGGAATATACTCCTGCTCCACCTGTCCGCCGTAATCATGGGGATATTTATAACCCTTGCCGTGTCCCAGTTTTTTTGCTCCGGAATAATGGCTGTCTTTTAAATGTTCAGGGACTTCCATTGTCTGCTCATTTTTAATATCCTCCAATGCCGCCTCTATAGCCTTGTAGCAGGCATTGCTTTTGGGCGCATTCGCAATATATATCGCCGCCTGGGCGAGTGGAATCCGCGCCTCGGGCATGCCTATAAACTCCACGGCCCTTAACGCTGAGGTAGCGATGACAAGCGCCGTGGGGTCCGCATTGCCTACGTCTTCCGACGCGCATATGACGATCCTTCGCGCTATGAATCTCGGGTCTTCGCCCGCGTATAACATTTTTGCAAGGTAGTATACTGCCGCGTCTGCGTCCGAGCCTCTCATGCTTTTTATAAAGGCGGATATCGTGTCGTAATGCTGATCCCCGTTTTTATCATAGACTATCGCCTTTTTCTGAATAGATTCCTCTGCGGCCTGTAATGTTATATGTATGCCGCCTTTTTCATCAGGTTGAGTCGCCGGAGATGTGGTTAATGCTGCAATCTCAAGCGATGATAATGCCTTGCGAGCATCGCCGTCCGACATCTTTGCTATATGGTTCAACGCGGCGTCATCCGCCGTTATGTTTAAATTGCCGAGGCCGCGCTCTTTGTCATGAATGGCGTTTCGCAGCAGTTTGAAGATGTCTTCCACGGAAAGCGGTTTTAATTCGAATACCTGACTCCTCGAAAGCAGCGCCGAGTTCACGTAAAAGAATGGGTTCTCCACAGTCGCCGCTATTAGCGTGATATTGCCCTCTTCGACATCCGGCAGAAGGGCATCCTGCTGGAGTTTATTGAACCTGTGTATCTCATCCAGAAATAAAATCGTGCGGATGCCTTTTGCTCTTCTCATCCGCGCGGATTGAATGATTTTTCTCAAATCGTCAAGGCTTGCGGTAGCCGCGTTAAGCCATTCAAAGCGGGCATTCGTCTTTGCGGCGATTACTTTTGCTAACGCTGTTTTGCCTGTGCCCGGAGGGCCGTATAAAACCAATGACGTTACCCGGTCCGCCTCGATAGCCCTTCTGAGAAGCTTGCCCTTGCCGATTATATGCTCCTGTCCGGCATATTCATCGATGGTTTTGGGACACATGCGATATGCGAGAGGAGCCTTGCTGTCCGGTATGGTTTTTTGTTCGTCATCGAATAGATTCATTATCGTATCTTTCCGAGCATCCGGATGAATATCTTTAAAAGTTCGGGGTCGTAATCTCCCGTTTCCTCTGCAATTATCGATAATGCCTTGAACGGCGTGAAGGCCGTCTTGTAAGGCCGTTGTGTTGTCAAGGCGTCATAGCAGTCCGCAATAGCGGTTATCCTGCCGAAGAGTTTTATCTCGCTGGCGTACAGTTTTTTGGGGTAGCCCTTTCCGGTAAGTTTTTCATGGTGCTGCAAAACCGCGTCAAAGGACTTCTCAGATACTTCCTTATGGGTGCGGAGAATTTTTTCGCCTTCGGTGACATGGTTTCGCATAAGTATGTATTCTCTTGAATCGAGTTTCCCCTGTTTGTTAAGTATTTCGCGGGAAATAACGCTTTTGCCGATGTCGTGCAACAGCGCGCCGGTGCCTAATTTTTCGACATCGTCCCTTTTAAGGTCTATTGCAACGCCTAACCCTACGGATAAGACGGCTACATTTACGGAATGGGTATATGTGTAATAGTCGTAGTTCCTCAAAGAGAGCATATTGTATATAGCGTCTCTATTTTGCAGTATGCAGTCTACCATACCGTTCACCATTACCTTCGATTCTTTTATCTTTTCTCCGCTTCGGGGATCATCGAGGAGATCTTTCATGATTAATTTTGAATTTTCCCTTACCATGATCGTCTTGACTTTGCCCTCCTCCGACGGGTCCGAAAGCCCTGCAAGGGAAAGAAGATAATCCTGATAAAGCGGAATATCCGATTTTTTAATAACAAAGTCTCCGGCGGATGCCGATAGCTCTTTATCTATTTTAGAGGGCCGGTTTTTTGTCGCCTCGATGACAGGGACGACCTTAAGCTTATCCATTCGATAGATGTTGAAGAAAATTTCTTTTTCGGGCGTAAGAATAGTTTTGTCTATAAGATAATGCTCTTCTTTATGGAATGAATATTCTTTAAAGGCCTTGGGATCTTCAAGGAAAGAATCTTTTTGCTCTTTCGGGTTCTTTGTCGCCTTATTCGGCTCTTCCGAGATGCCGGAATCCTTATCGTTTATTATTCTATATTTTGTAACCATAGATTATACTTGTGTATAATAATCTTGTTTGTGCATGATTTTGCTATTTTTCTTGATTTCATATATATTTTATCATAGTATTTGCAATTATTCCGGAAAATTTATAATGGGAACGACAATAAAAATAGTCGATGACGACGGCGATAAAAATTATGTGCCTTTCAAGGCGGATAGTCTGCCTGTAGGGAGCATACTGCCGTTTGATGTCTCTGTAAAGGGCAAAGACGGCATGAAACCTCTGTACGGCAAGGGGACTGTGTTTTCGAATTTAGCACGGGAATATTTGAGCGGCAAAGGCATATCCGAGCTTTATGTCGATAAGGATAAGGCTTCAATCTTAGGACAATTTTTATTGCGGGCGGAGAGACGATCTTCTTTATACGACGAAAAGACATTAAAGGACTACTCATATCAAAAAGAGCAGCATTATCAGATAGAGAGAGCAGCGTTAATCTCCGGCATGGGTGTGAATTTCAGCATTTTCCTTTTAAACAAGGCGGAAATTCGGACACTGCTTCTTACGACGGAAGAATCGCCTGTCGCCATAGAAGCCGGCATACTGAGCTCGGAAGGCGATATCGTTATTCTAAAAAAAGACATTCCTCTCTACCGCGAATTTCTAAGCGGTTTGGCGACGTCAAAAGACCTTCCTGAAAAGGACAAGTCAAAAATAGAAATTGTCGCGCTCAAGGAAAATACAAAGATGATAATAAAAGACATCTTTGACAATCCCATGAGCAGGGATAAATTGAGGGCATCTCAGGGGCTGATCGTCAAAATAATCGAGTGCCTTTCAAAAAATAAAGAACTCATATACGACCTCCTTTCTCTCAAATCCCACGATCACTATACCTATACGCACTCCCTGAATGTGGGAGTTTTATCCATAGGCGTGGGACTTGCCGTAGGATTGAAAAATGACGACATCGAGAAACTCGGCATAGGCGCGTTATTTCATGATATAGGGAAGACAGCCATTCCGTCCGAGATACTCAATAAGATGGGAAGGCTCGACATGACCGAGTTTGAAGTATACAAAAAACATGTTACTGAGGGTGAAAAGATTCTGCATGATAATAGGGATATCCCGGTCGAAGCATTGGATGCTATCCTGCAGCACCATGAAAAGCTTACGGGGAAGGGCTACCCCATGCAACTGCATGACAGTGAAATAAAACTTTCAGGCAGGATAACCGCTATCGCCGACTGCTACGATTCTCTAACTACGCCGAGGCTCTTTAAAGCTTCAAATACTCCTTATAGCGCGCTTTCTATTATCTCCAAGGAAAAGAACGATTACGACCCCGAGCTGTTAAAAGAATTTATCAAGATGCTGGCCAAGATAAAGTAATATGATTTATATACTTGCCGCTATTTTTCTCTGGAGTTCTCTCGGCATCGTCATAAAGCTTTCAGGGGTATCCGTTCACGTACTGATGTTTTTTTCCGGCATGATATCCGTACTGCTGGTCGGTTCTGTCCTTTCGAAAAGGGAATTCAAGAGTGAAATGCCGAAGGGGAAAAACATTGTTTATTTTTTGGCCCTCGGTCTTGTAAGCCTTATCAATACCTTTTTGTTTTTTTACGCGTATAAACATACGTCTATCGCCAATGCGGTACTGACGCATTATACCGCCCCCGTCATAGTCGCCTTTCTTGCGCCCGTTTTTTTAAGGGAAAGGTTGACGATGAAGATATTGCTTGCCGTAGCCGTCGCTACCGCGGGTTTATGGATTATGCTCGGAGTCTCGGCAGGAGAGCTTTTCAGGCTTGCGGTTGCCGGCGATAGGAACACCGGAGGCATCATCGCGGGGCTTTTTTCCGGACTTGCCTACGCTATACTAATAATCCTGATACGGATATTGGCAAAGGACTTCAATCCGCTCGTCCTGACGTTTTTCCAGAATCTCATAATCGCCGCAGTCTTAGCGCCGTTCGTTTTTTCTACTCCCCGGCTCCTCGACTCTTTAACCTCTGCATGGTGGGTGTTCGCCGTAATGGGAGTCGTTCATTCCACCGTAGCCCCGGTTCTTTATTTCAGGGGAATGCGGGATGTTACAGCCGGCAAGACTGCGATATTAGGCTATTTGGAACCTGTCTGCGCGATTTTTTTAGGCGCATTATTTTTAAGCGAAGCGGTGAATCTCACTACCGTAATCGGCGGGGCAATGATACTTTTCTCAGGGTATCTGACCATAAGATCGTGATTTTATTATATCCACCGGCTGATTGAAAGTTGCAATTCGGATAATTGCTTTTAATAGGCGGAGATGAATATAATAGCAAGATTATGTTAAAAAAACGGCTTAATTCAGACTCAAGAACGGGTATCTATGCGCGAGATGCGGAAGCAATGCTCAAAAAGATTATAACCCTCGAATGGTATGCCCTTCTGCTCTGTATTATTTCGATACCGTTATTTGAGTCCCCGAAGTCCATTTTTTTAGTAATAAGCGCTATTTTGTTTCTGATACGGCATTATATCGAAAAAGATTATAAAAGTGTTCTGCTCGCTAAAGACCCAAGGATAGGTCTGCTGGCGCTTGCATTTGTATCGAGCCTTTCTGCCGTATTCGCCTTGCATCCTTTCCTTGCGTTTCAGGGCAGCATGGATTTCTTAAAGATGTATGCCTTGTTCATTATCGTCGCTTCGGATTTTTCGGATGGTAAATATATTAAGACCATAATATTAGCGATTGTTGCATCAACAACAATAGGAACAGGGTGGGGGCTGGCAAATTTCATGATCGGCAGAGAAGCAACTTTTGAATTGCTCTCTGTAGGGCATGTTAACCATTCGAGCATTTACCTTGCGCTTTCTTTGACTGTAATAATTGCATATTTAGAGCATTTAAAAACAACATCCGAAAAAATCTTTTTCTATATATCCTCGATCATACTTATAGCGGCTTTTGTTATTGCGAGTTCAAGGGCGTCCTTCTTAGCTTTTGGCGCTGCGATGTTGATGGTATTTATCTGCATGGAGAAAAAGAAACAGTTTGTTTCTTTTTCTGTTATGTTTTTCCTAATAACGGCAGTTTTGATATACTTCGTTGATATGACGCTGTTAACAAAAGACTATTCATTTAGGGATGCGTCGTTAAAGACCAGATTGAATTTATGGAGTAAGGGATGGGAAATGTTTTTATCTCATCCGATTTTAGGGGTAGGAGCAAAACATTTCAAATTTTACAACCCGTTTGAATACGGCTCACATGCGCATAATCTATTAATTAATACTCTTGCTCAATTCGGAATTGCCGGGTTTTCTGCATTAATGGTATTTTTCTATTTTATATTGAGATCTTTGAAAGCCGCATATAAGAGGAATATGTTATGGTCGTCGGCATGCGGCGCTTTCATAATAGTTTTGATGAACGGTATGTTCAATACAACATTGCATTCCGAGCATGGACTGCTGTTTGTGCTGATTAGCGCAATGATTTCAGGAAATAGGCTTAAAGTTCCGGCGGACAAATAATCTTTATTACGACCTTATTATATCTACAGGTTGAATCGTAGTCGCTTTCTTTGAGGGATAAATGCCTGCCAATATGCCTACCGTTACCGACGCCGCGAAAGATAATAAAAGGCCGGTCAGGGAAATCGTGAAGGGAAGGTCCGATGCTATAAACATAATTACGCTTGTTATAAAACCTATGATTACCCCCACCAAACCTCCGCCGAAGGATATGAACGAGGATTCCATCAGGAATTGAAGTATTATGTCCCTTTTCCTCGATCCTATCGCGCGCCTGATGCCGATCTCAACGCGCCTTTCATTGACGATCAATATCATTATCGAAAGAATGCCGAGCCCTCCGATCAGAAATGAAATCGCCGCCGATATTCTGCCTAAAACGGTTATCATCGATGTTGCCTGCATTTTTAACGCCATAACATCCTTCAGGTCTATAACCGTGAAATCATCCTTCTGTCCCTGTTTTATTTTATGCCTCTTCCTCAAGATGTTTTCTATTTCGGTTTTTGCTTCGCTGATCGATTTGTCGTTTATGACCTGTACGTGTATGCTGTTCACGAAATCTTTGTTCACGAACCTCCTCAAGTAAGTATTCAGGGGTATGAATATCTGGCTGTCCTGATCAACACCGGATATGTCCACGCCTTTTTCTTCCATTATCCCTATCACCTGACATGAAACCCTGTAAATAAGGATGTGTTTACCGATGGGATTTTCGTCAGGGAAGAGTTTTTCCGCGACCCTGCTGCCGATGACCGCAACTTTATTGATGTCTATATTATCGGTTTCGGTAAAAAAGCTCCCTTCTTTTACATTGAAGTTTCTTATTTCGGTATAGTTAGGCATTGCCCCGACGACCAGCACCGAAGCGAGCGTGATATTACCGTATCTGACCGGGAAAGGCTTGTTGCCTGAAGGGGATATATCATGTACAAAACGAGAGCCTGACGCGATTGTTTGAGCATCAGGCAGCGTGAGATTCGTAGCTTCGCTTATAAGCCGCGTTCCAGATGCGAATCTCCTCACAATTCCGCTCCTGACTATCAGGAGATTTTTGCCGAGGCTTTCTATCTCCATCTCCGTCTTTTGAGCCAGAGACCGCGAGAGGTTGGATACGACCATTAACGAAAATGTGCCTAAAAAGACTCCGAGTATGGCGAGGAAAGTCCGCAGCTTGAAGTTGCACAAGGAACGCCATGCGATTTTTGTATTAAGAACAATTCTCTTCATCCTCTTATCGCCTCTATCGGTTTCAGGTTTGCCGCACGGTTGGCGGGCTGCAAGCCGAAACCGATCCCGATAACCCATGAAAGCAGCATCCCTATCGTAAACGCCTTCCATGAAAAATGTATTGGAAAGTCCGCTATCAGCATAAGCAGTTTGGATGACACTACTCCCAGTATAAAGCCGACTATGCCTCCGGCGGTTGTAATTATCACGGACTCCCCTAAGAATTGCATAAGGATGTCCCTTCTTTTCGCGCCTGCAGCCCTTCTTATGCCTATTTCCGCGGTTCTTTCCTTTACCGACAGGAGAAACAGATTCGCGAGGACAAAACCCGCAACAGTCAACGTTATTATGCCGGTAATGCCTAAAAATATCACGAGAGAGCCGGTAAGCGCGACAAGGAAGTTAACTATCTCTTTGGGAGATACAATCCTGAAATCATCCGGCTCGCTTTCTTTTAGTCCGTGCCTCTGCCTCATGAATGAGTTCAATTCTTCCATGTGCGTGTAAAGGTTTTCCTGGTCAATGAACCTGATCCTGAATGAAGATATATATTTCGTCTCATTCTGCAGCTTTCTCATGACCGTGCTTATGGGCATGATGATCCTGTCATCGAGGTTAGAGCCTGACGCGGACATGCCTCTTTCGGACAATACGCCTATAATCTGTACGGGTATGCCTTTGACAAAAATATATTTACCTACAGGGTCTTCGTCGTTAAAGAGTTCTTTTAGGAGATATTGCCCTATCAGCCCTACGTTTCTCAATCCTTTCACATCGTCTTCGGTAAAGTCGGAACCCTGTATTACCGGCCATGTCCATGCCCGGCTGTAATCGTTCGTCGAGCCGATTACTCTGCGTGTCTGGTATTTTTTGTTTTTGTAGGAGACATTGACATCAGCGACCGATGTCATCGGAACTATAAGGTAGGCGCTGTGAAACGCCTGAGCCGCCGCTTCCGCATCTTCGAGGGTCAATGTTTTTTGCCTGAGTCCTATAGCTCTCGCTTCTTCGCCGCCGCTGCCTACCATCAGGGAGTCGGGCCCGAACCGCGCTACGATATCAAATGCCTTTTTGTACGCCCCTTCGGTTGCCGCCACAATGATCGTTATGGCGGATATGCCGAGCGCCACGCTGATAAGACAAAAAAACGTCCTCAGTTTGAACGCCTTTACGGCTGTGACCGATTGGGAAATGATTCTAAAAAGCCGGTTCATATGATTATTTTACTATAGTTCAGGGCAATCCCATTATTCAACTTTTTATTGACACTTATTGATTTTCTATGTTAATGTTCAGCACATGAACAACGGTAATCTGTCCGATGAAATATCGCTCAGGCTCCTTGATGAATTGATTAAGGAACCCTCGATTACTCAGAGGGCCCTGGCAGGGCGGCTCGGAATCGCCCTCGGCCTTGCAAATGCCTACGTAAAAAGGCTTTATAAAAAAGGCTATATCAAAGTCAAAACCCTTCCCAAAAACAGGATCAAATACATTATCACTCCAAAAGGATTTACCGAAAAGGCAAGGCTTACTTACAGCTATATGAACCGTTCGATAAACTACTTTAAGGAAGTGCGGCAGAAAATCGAACAGACATACGGATCGATGATAGCATCCGATGTTAAAAATATCCTTTTATGGGGCGACGGCGAGATCGCGGAACTTTGCTATATATCCACGCGAGGCTTGCCGCTTAAAATCGTCGGAGTAGTCAGCGATAAGAAATCGGAGCACGGTTTTTTCGGTCAGCATATTTATACGGCAGAGGATATAGATGAAATCATTTACGATGCGGTATTGGTTTCTTCTATGGAAGGCAGAGTAATCGGCGACATTAACCAGGCCGGGATAGACCCGGCTTTGGTTTACCATTTATAAAAAAATGGAATTTATCGAAACTACATCTCTTTATTGGTATGCGATTCATGTCAGGTCAAGGCATGAATTCAAGGTATTGGACAGGCTTACAAAAGCCGGCATAGACGCCTTTTTACCTGCTGTCGAAAGACTCAGCAGGTGGAAGGACAGAAAAAAGTTGATAAGTTTCCCTCTCTTCCCCGGTTACCTGTTCGTCCATATCCGCAAGATGTATGAAGACATGCTGACTGTATTGAAGACCCACGGTGTTGTCAGGTTTATAAGCCTTATTCCCGGAGAACCCGAAGCTGTTCCCGATGATCAGATAATATCTCTTAAAATAGTACTTGAAAATAAAGAAACGGTAGACCCTTATCCTTATTTAAAAGAAGGACAGAAGGTCAGAATTAGAAAAGGACCCCTTGCAGGAGCGCACGGCTTGCTTGTCAAAAGAGAAAGTCAGCACATGCTTGTCCTTTCCGTGGACATACTCCAGCAGGGCATATCCGTAAAAGTAGACGCATCGGACGTAGAGACTTTATAATATTCAGTTTTTTGTAAAATTGCCTTCTTGGTTATCACCGCGAAAACGCGGATATGTAACCGAGAGGGCGGAGCAGTAAGAAAACGAGACCCTTGCCGAAGTCTCGCTATAAAATTAACGCTGCGCTGCTTTTAGAAAAAATAGGCCACAAATAAGAAGGAATAGACTGAATTATGAAAAATTCAAAGGTCTCCTTGCATGGATTAGGAAATATTAATATTGAACTAACAAGTAGATGCAATAAAAGTTGCTGGATGTGCGGAAGGAGAAAGATTGACAGGGATTATCCCGAATTGGCGTTAGACTACGGAGATATGGATTTTGAGTTAGTTAAAAAAATTGCAGATCAGCTTCCTCAAAATATTGTTGTTCAATTACATAACAATGGAGAGGCACTGTTATATCCAAGATTTGGTGAGGCGGTTAAATTATTTGATAGGCAAATCACTAATATTGTAACTAATGGTAAATTATTAATTGAAAAGGCTGACGAAATAATAGATAATCTTGACACAATAGCTATTTCTGTTATAGAAAATGATCCGGAGGCAGAAGATCAGTATGAGATAATCAAGGAGTTTTTGAGTATAAAAGAAGATAGAAAGCCTTTTACAATGCTGCGTCTTAACGGAGATGTAGATCAGGGGAAATATAAAAAGTTAGGTCTGGTAATGGCGACAAGAATACTGCATTCTCCGATGGGCAGTTTCGACTACAAAATGAATCCTACAATCCCCGAAATCGGCATCTGTCTGGATTTTCTCCATCATCTCGCAATAGACCGCAAGGGAAAGGTTTCGATATGTGTAAGATTTGACCCGAAAGGAGTGGGTGTTATCGGCGATGCAACCACACAAACACTTGATGAAATATGGAACGGCCCTATTCGTATGAAATGGATGAGACAACATGTTCAAGGAAAGAGGGATCGAATTCCACTCTGTTCATACTGTCATTTTTGGGGGGTGCCTACCGGGAGAGACAATACGAGTGATATTATCAAAGAAGATGTTTTGAATGTTGAAAAAAATAATATTAAGGAGGACCGGCATGTATTTTAATTCTTATGAGAATCAGGGGAAATCGTTGTTCATAATTGCTGAGATTGGTATAAACCACAATGGTGATCTTGGTATTACAAAAGATCTTATTAAATTGGCTAAGGAAACAGGATGCGATGCCGTAAAGTTTCAAAAGAGGACAATTGATATTGTATATGATAAAGAGATGCTTGATTCTCCGAGAGAAAGTCCATGGGGGAAAACCCAGAGGGCGCAAAAAGAAGGCCTTGAATTTGGACTAAAGGAATATAAGGAGATTGATAGTTATTGCAAAGAGTTAGGAATTGTTTGGTTTGCTTCGGCATGGGATATTGAGAGCCAAAAGTTTTTGCGTCAATTTGATTGTAAGTATAATAAAATTGCGTCTGCTATGATTACTTATGAACCGTTATTAAAAGAAGTTGCATCCGAAAAAAAGTATACATTTATATCTACCGGCATGAGCGATATAGAGAATATTGATCGTGCAGTAGAAATCTTTCAAGAAGCGGGCTGTGCCTTTGAATTAATGCATTGCGTTTCAACTTATCCAATGGACGATGAAGATGCCAACCTTTTGTGTATTAATACTCTTAGAGACCGGTATAAATGTAATGTTGGATATAGCGGTCATGAAGTTGGCTTAGCTGTTTCTTATGCCGCAACAGCGCTTGGAATAACTTCTCTTGAAAGACATATAACCCTGGATCGTGCCATGTATGGGTCTGATCAGGCAGCATCTCTGGAACCTGCCGGATTGCGCTCTCTTGTTGGAGCTGTCCGTAAAATCAGGGAGGCCATGGGAGATGGGGTAAGAAGGGTTCTCGACAAAGAGGTATCGATCAGTAAAAAACTCCGTGCGCATTTTAGGTATGAGTGATAAAAAATATAGCTACAATAACTCCGGCATGTTCAATAACTAAATAGATAGATATTATGAGGCTCTTAAATGAATTCTAATAACAATTATAAAATTTTATTTATTTCATTTTATAATGACGAAGCGTATGGTTTACGAATTTTACATTCTATTTTATATCATAAAGGTTATGACGCTAAGATGTTATTTTTTAAGTTGAATTCTCATAGAAAACCGTTAACTGAAATTGAAAAAAATTTATTATATAGGGCCATTATAGATTTTAGTCCTCATATTTTAGCCTTTAGTATAGTTTCACCCAATTTTAAATTATACCAAAATTTATATAAGACTATAAGACAATTAGGAGATTTTAAAATTGTAGTTGGAGGATGGCAGGCTTCTCTTCATCCTGAAGAAACTATTGAATATTGTGATTTAGTTTGTCGAGGCGAAGGTGAGGACGCAATTCTTGAAGCAGTGGAATGTTTACAAAACGGTAAATCTTTAAATGGCATTAAAAATATTTGGTATAAAACTGAAAAGACTGTCATTCAGAACGAAGTAAGGCCAATATCTAAGAATTTAAGTCAATATCCCATTTGTCTTATTGATAATAATTGTTCGGCCAGTATTGAGGATAATCAGATTGTTTACGAAGACCCTTATACCATTAATACTCGCTATGGGACTATTATTGGCCGAGGATGTCCTTTTAAATGTACTTACTGCTCCAATAGTTATATGGCTAATCAACTTTATCCTCATGAGTGGTCGAAAATCAGATATCGGACTATAGACCACGTTATGGAAGAATTAAGTCAAGCCAGAGCTAAAATACCAAATTTAAAATGTATTAATTTTTACGATGAAGTGTTTGTGCCTAAAGCCGAATGGGTAAAAGATTTTTTTGATAGATACAAGAAATACATAAATTTACCGTTTTATTGTATGTTCTTCCCTGGAACTTGCAAAGAAGATTTAATAAAGATTATGGCTCCGGCAGGATTAGCTGGTGTATGGATAGGGGTTCAATCAGGCAGTGAACGGGTTAGAAAAGAAGTCTTTAAGCGTTTTTATAGTAACAAAACAGTTATGGAGCAAGCTAATTTATTCGTTAAATATGGAGTATCAGTAAAATACGATTTTATTTTTGATAATCCATTTGAAACTTCAGAAGAAACTAAAGAAAGTATAAAATTGATGTCCCAATTACCTAAGCCTAAAGCCTTTAATTTCTTTTCTCTCAAATTCTTTCCCAAGACTGAAATTACTGATATGTCTATAGCTGCTGGTTTTATTACTCAAAAAAATTTGGAAGATCAATTAGAAATTATCAGTCCAGAATATGAAATATCAGACGAACGTAAACAACAGATTTTAAAAATGGTAGAAAATTATGGATGATATACTTTTTAGCATTCCTACATTTAACGTATAGATATAGAAAACGAAACCAACAGGACCCTCGGTCATAAAGGGAGATGTTCGGTGAAAGAGGTAAAGATGACTTCCTGCTATATTTGCGGTGGAGAAAAATTTATTAGGCGACCGGGAAAAGTCAGGGACAACGCAAGCCTGGAAGTTATGGAATGTACAGATTGTGGCTTGGTTTTTTTGTCCGCTTTTTCGCATATTAAAGAGGGATTTTATGAGAATTCAGGTATGCATGATGGAACAATAGATATAACAAATTGGATTAGAGAGACCTCATGTGACGACGAGAGACGTTTCAATTATTTGCGCAGAGAGTTGGAGAATAGGTCGGTACTCGATTTCGGATGTGGTAATGGAGGATTTTTACTCAAGGCAAAGGAAGCAGCAAAACAGGCAGATGGGCTTGAGCCTGAGAATGCCTTGAAGATGTATTTTCAAACAAATGCACTAAATGTTTACTCAAAAATCGATGATATTGCAGATAAGTACGATCTGATAACGCTATTTCATGTTTTGGAGCATTTGCCGGATCCACGATCTATGCTTGTCAGAGTTTCAGAACTGCTCGAACGGAATGGGCAGATTATAGTTGAAGTTCCTAATGCAAAAGACGCCCTGCTCACATTATATAATTGCGAACCTTTTACAAATTTTACATATTGGTCATGCCATTTGTTCCTTTTTACGAAGGAAACACTCATACGATTGGGCGAACAAGCCGGATTAAAGATCGATTATGTCGAACAAGTACAGCGGTATCCAATTTCAAATCATCTATACTGGTTATCAAAGGGAAAGCCGGGCGGTCATTTTGAATGGAATTTTATCGATTCGACCGAATTAAATGCTGCTTATGAAAAACAACTTTCAAACATCGGCGTATGTGACACCATCATTGCCGGCTTTTCGAAATATGATTAAAGCTAAAAATATGGATCAACCCGAAGCTTGATGCGCGTGGGCACTGGAGAGTTATCGTAAATGAAAAAGATAGCACTTATTCCTGCCAGGGGCGGTTCAAAAGGGATACATAAAAAGAATATCTACACGCTCGGCGGATATCCGTTGATTGCATATTCAATTGCATCTGCACTTTTATGCAATAAAATAGATCGCGTTATCGTCTCGACCGATTCTGATGAGATAGCCGACATTGCGAGATATTATGGTGCCGAAGTTCCCTTCAAGAGGCCGGATAAGTTTGCGCATGATAGGTCGCCGAATATTGACTTTATATTACACGCTCTTGATTGGATGAAGAGTAATGAAGGAAGTGACCCCGATTTGGTGATACAACTGCTTCCTACAACGCCTTTAAGGGATCCCAAACTTATTTCTGATGCCGTCGATTTAATTGTTATAAATACCACTGCCACTTCTCTTCGTGCGGTTCATGAGCTACCGGAGCCGCCGCAGAAGATGATGGGTATTAATGGAGGTTTTTTGACCGGATTATTCCAAGATGATCCGAGACCTGAGTATTACAATTTACCAAGGCAGGTTTTCCCTACGTCATATCATCCTAACGGTTATGTTGAGATAATGAAGACGGATTTTGTGAGAAGCGGCAAAGGATTGTTCGGGCCTAAGGTTCTCCCATTTGTTACACCGGTTACAGTAGAAATAGATCGTGTCGAAGAGTTTGAATATCTCGAATATGTTATCGAAAAGAAAGGTCATCCGCTTAATGCATATCTCAAGTCAAAGTTTCCCCGAGAGAAAACCTAATTTATCCATATTAGTTTGATGGGAGCATTTTAAAGGAGAGATGATGTCAGGATTTAAGTTCTCACTTGTACCACAGGATGTGCCGAAAATAAACACAAAGTTCCGCAGGATAAACACACCTATTCCGGTTCCTGAATCTTTGACAATGTTGACGGCTTTGGATAATTATGAATCGAGATCAATGCACGGCCAGATGCCGGTTGTCTGGGACAGGGCAGAGGGTTTTCAAGTAAGTGATGCATGGGGGAATAAGTGGATTGATTTTACCAGCACTATATTTGTAACCAATACCGGCCATGGAAACCATAGAATTATAAAGGCGTTAAAAGAAGTTCTTGAAAAACCGCTGCTGCATACCTATACCTATTGTTCAAAAGAACGTGTGGAATACATAAAATATCTTATAGAGAAGACACCAAAACAATTTGAAAAGGCATTCCTTTTGTCTGCAGGCACTGAAGCAACAGAATGTGCTTTAAAACTTATGCGGATGTACGGACAGAAAAAAGGCAAGAGAAAACCCGGCATAATAACTTTTGAGGGGAACTGGCATGGCCGCACGATGGGTGCTCAAATGATGAGTTATAATCCGGCTCAGAAAGAGTGGATAGGCTATCTTGACCCTAACATTTATCATCTGCCGTTTCCATATCCGTGGAGAAAGGATTGCCTGAAAAATCCCGAAGGATTTTTTCTTGAAGGTATGGAAACGCTGCTTAAGGAAAAAAATCTTTCTCCTAATACCGACCTTTGCGGCTTCATGCTCGAAACTTTTCAAGGATGGGGGGCTGTTTTTTATCCTAAAGAATTTGTTCAGGCAATTCAAAAATTTGCTCGTGAACATGACATTCTCTTAGCTTTTGATGAAATGCAAGCAGGATTCGGTAGAACAGGCAGTCTTTTCGGCTATATGCATTATGATGTGGAGCCTGACATCCTATGTTGCGGTAAGGGTGCAAGTTCAAGCCTGCCGCTCTCAATAGTTTTGGGCAGTAGTGAGATAATGGATCTTCCTGAAATCGGTTCCATGAGTTCAACACATTCCGCAAACCCAATGGTATGTGCTGCCGGAAAAGCTAATCTTGAATCACTTTTTGAGGATGGACTAATAGAAAATTCACGTGTTCTCGGCAAACTCTTTCATGAGAAATTAAATCGGACGGCAAAATTATTTCCTGATTATATAGGACAGGTGCTCGGTAAAGGCTTATTGGCTGCAGTTCATTTTAACAGTCCTCAAGGCGAGCCGTTAATAGAATTGTGCGACAAAATTTGCGAGACAGCTATGAGACGCGGGCTCCTTGTTGTTCATACCGGGCGTGAAACTATAAAATTAGCGCCTCCATTAACGATTCATCGGGAGGCATTGTTTGAAGGCTTATCGGTGTTTGAACAGAGCATCAATGACTGTGTTGTCGGTAAGACGCTTTGATAAAGGCTATACGTCATACGGGCATAGTAGTTCGCAATCTCGATAAATCCATTTCTTTCTATTGCGATATTCTGGGTTTTTCCGTATCGAGCAGGAAAAAAGAAACAGGTTTTTATATTGAGCAGATAGTAGGAATTCCCGGCGTTAGACTTGAGTGGGCAAAGCTAAAAATACAAGACGGTTCTTTGATTGAACTCATACAGTACCATTCAGATGCCTGTGAAACAGCATCTGTTGAAAATTATCCGTCCGACAGGCTGGGCTGTTCTCATATTGCATTTACGGTATCCGATATAGAAGGGCTTTACAAGTTATTGCATGATAAAGGTTGTCATTGTAACAGTTTGCCGATGTCTAATCCTGAATGTTTCGCTAAAGTAATGTATTGTCACGACCCTGATGGGATTATTATAGAATTTGTTGAGGAGGTATCTGCTGAGTTGTAATGAGTCTGAAGGTATAAACAATTTGATAATATGAATATTTTAGTAAAAAAACAGAGATCCAAAATACTTTTTATTATTCACGATGTATATCAAGATGATAATTTTTTCCCGGCCGGGATAGGGTATCTGTCATCAGTTTTAATGGAGGCCGGCTGCGACGTTGAGATTTATGCAATGGATGTATTCCATTATACCAATGAGGAACTATCCGTTCATCTTAACTCGCACGATTATGACCTTATATGCTGCGGTTTTATGGCAGCACGGTTTAAGGAGACCATTCTTGATCTGAGCGAGGTTATAAATTTTCATAAAAAAAAGGCGTGGTTTGTTCTTGGAGGACACGGGCCGTCACCAATTCCGGAATATATCCTTCGAAAAACGGGCGCTGACATTGTAGCGATTGGTGAAGCAGAATCGATCATTCTTGACCTGATTGCCAGCAAAACAGGAGATAGAGACCTTTCAAAGGTAAAAGGCATTGCGTATAGGCAAGGAGAAAATATTTATGTCAATCAGAGGCATATGCCGATTTTGCGTCTTGATAAACTTCCTTTACCGGCGTGGGATATTTTCCCGATGAAACAGTACACGACATGTCTTAAATTTCCCGGTATGAAGGAGGGAGATAAGGCATTTCCAATATTGTCCAGCAGAGGGTGCGTTAACAGATGCAACTTCTGTTACCGGATGGAAAAAGGGATTAGGCAAAGAAGTGTTGAGAACATCGTGCAGGAAATGAAATTGTTAAACGAAACATATGGAATCACCTATTTCTTTTTCATAGACGAGCTTTTTGTATCATCAAAGGCAAAAGTTAAGAAGTTTGCTGCGGCGTTGCGAAAAAGCGGCCTCAACGTTTTATTGAGTATTGAAAGCCGTGTAGATGTCTTTGATGAAGAGATTGCAGATATCCTGAAAAGTGTGGGATGCGTATTTGTTAATATAGGTTTTGAATCAACATCTCAAAAGGTGTTGGATAAGATCAAAAAAAATGTGACAGTGGAACAGAATTACAGGGCTGCAGCGATAGCTAAATCAAAAGGTATCGGCATAGGACTAAATTGTTTATGGGGAGAGCCTGGAGATGATGAATTCTCCTTGAACAGTAATGTTGAATTCATTTTGAAATATAATTTATATGATCAGATAAGGACTATACGTCCGGTAACGCCTTATCCGGGATGCGACCTTTATTATGAGGCTATTGAAAAGGGGCTTCTTACCGGCCCTGAAGATTTCTTCGAGAAGTTTGTGAATTCGGACCTGTTGACGGTCAATTTTACGGACATTCCTAATGAGAGATTTTACGAGCTCTTGTTGCATGCAAACAGTCTTTTGATACTTGACCATTTTCGCAACACCAGCAATAACATGCAAGAGGCATTTAATTTGACTGAAAAGTTCAGGAAGCTTTACGCTGGAAAGATTACTTATTTCAGAGGGGCCAGAAGCGATATAACGATTGACCACAAAAGAAATCTATGAGAAATTACCTGAAAACCGAATACAGCAAAGCAAAACGTCCCTATACGGCTTACCCTGCAAAGTTGTGTGATTATCTTTTCTCAATGTTTAATATGCGGACAGGCATGAGCCTTCTTGAAGTAGGTTGTGGAAGAGGTGAATTTCTTAAACATTTTAAGAAATTGGGTTTGGATGTTTATGGTGTTGATATATCACCCGAAGCACCAGACTA
The DNA here is from genome assembly GCA_001803635.1 of Nitrospirae bacterium GWB2_47_37. Lineage (GTDB taxonomy): Bacteria > Nitrospirota > Thermodesulfovibrionia > Thermodesulfovibrionales > Dissulfurispiraceae > GWB2-47-37. Next base: position 81,746 of record MHDU01000046.1, read on the forward strand.
CCAGCGGGATATTTCTATACAAATCTGTGATATAGAAGCTAAGGGATTACCCTTTCCCGACAAGAGTTTTGACATTATATATTCGAAGTCGTTAATTGAACACTTAAACAATCCTGATGTTTATGTCTCTGAAACGGTAAGAGTTCTTAAACCGGGCGGTCTTTTGCTGACCCTTGTTCCGGACTGGGAGTCAAATTATAAAATATATTTTGACGATTACACACACCGCACACCTTTTTCGCCGGTATCTCTTGAGCTTCTTTATAGAGTAGGAGAGCTTGAAGATATAAATGTATTCAAATTAAGACAGATTCCTATTGTCTGGAAATTCCCATTGTTGAATAATTTTTGTGCTGTTATTTCCCCTTTCATTCCTGTTAGAACCGGAATACCGTTTTTGAAATGGTCACGGGAACTAATGCTCGTAGGAAGCGGCAGAAAACATGCAGCATAACTTCCCGTCTCCCTAATAACCCTAATGTTTCTAATTACTACAGCCGACCGGCGTTTTTGGAAAATAGATAGACCTGTACTCTTTTTAGGTGAATGGTGCCGGATCTTTTCGCAGAAGCATATATGGGAAAATCTTAATTGTAAAGTTTTGCCATATCATTGGGATGACCGCGAAAGGCTTTACAGTGATTATTTATATGTTAAGCGAGTGTATGAGAAAGCTCTTTGTGAACTCTCCGGATGCCTAAACAAGCTTCATGGGACATCATATTCATATCGTTATTGGAGAATTGTTATTGGTCCATGGCTGTTATCTTTTATCGGGATTCTTTATGATCGCTATCTTTCTATATATTCAGCAGCAGCATCAGGACTTGTTACCGGCACGATTATAAGCAAAAATGATTATTGGTTCTTTACGCCTACAGACTTCGGAGATTTTGAAGATCGGTTTATGAGTGATCCGTACAACCATTACCTTTATAGCAGGATTATTGAATTCACCGGCATCCTTCCCTACGAGAGAAAAGCCGTTCCAATCACAGAAAAGCCTGAAACGCTGCCGGAAAGGCCGGAGTTTTCATTGAGGAACATGATAAAGAAAGCAGTTATAGCAATCTCCGGAATCGTTCCTGATTCTTTAAAAACTATAGTATTTATGAGTCCAGGACTGGACAGAATGGATCAGATAGCGATACAACTTGCTTTGCGGCAGTTCCCTTTTTTATTTACCCCGGAAGTAAAGGCACCGGAGTCTGCACTTGACTTTAAAAAAAGAAAAGAAATATCTCTTACCTTTTATGATGACGATTTTATGAAAATTTTGAATTCTCTGATTCCTGAACAGATACCTCAAAGTTATATTGAATCATACGGTTATTTGAGAGAAGAAGCATTAAAGAAATTTCCTGCAAAACCATCGATAATTTTTACTGCTAATGCTCATTATAAAAATGAAGGATTCAAGGTATGGGCAGCCTCGTGTGCCGAAGAAGGTTCCTTGCTGGCTGGGACACAGCATGGCGGATTCGAAGGCATGGGGCGTTGGTTTTCATTGGAAGACCATCAAAGGAGCATATGGGATAAATATTATTCATGGGGTTGGGACGATCCTTTGGAGGGAAAAATAAAATCACTTCCTGCGGCAAGGCTGAATCGTGCGAAGAGTTTAAAGGGCGACAAAAGCGGCAGAATATTGATGGTGAATACTGCGTTTATCAGATATTCTTATTATATGCAGAGTATGCCGGTCGCCATGTCCGGATATAATGCATATTTAAAAAACATATTCTCTTTTATAAAACTTCTTGGAAAGGATGCAAGGCAGCTTTTAACCGTAAGGTTATATCCACACGATTTATCGTGTGATGAGAAGCAAAGATTTGCCGATGAACTGCCTGATATAGATTGTTATCGCGGTAAAAAATCTTTCTATGAACAATTAAGTGAAAGTCGTCTTCTGATCGGCAATAATAACGGAACCACATATTTGGAAGCGTTTGCAGCCGGCATCCCGACGGTTTTGTTCTGGGATCCCGCTTACTGGGAATTGCGCGAAACTGCCAAGCCTTATTTTGATGAACTACACAGAACCGGGATTCTCCACTATACACCGGAGTCATGTGCCGAGCTTGTGAATAATATCTATAAGGACCCTGTAGCATGGTGGGCGCAGGATGATGTGCAGAAGGCAAAGGACAGGTTCTGTCATCGTTTTGCAAGGACATCCGACGGATGGCTTAAAGAATGGAGGCAGGAGTTGGCCGCCCTTATCCCGCAGCGTGTGCCTGCATGGTAAATAGCTTCCGACTAAACCGACTTAAAACATATTGATATGATACCCTACGGCAGGCAATATATAGACGAAGACGACATCCAGGCTGTTGTTTCAGTTTTGAGGTCTAACATGCTTACGCAAGGACCGGTCATCGGGCAGTTTGAGAGTGCCTTGGCCGAATATTGCGGGGTCGAACATGCCGTTGCAATGAATTCGGCGACATCGGCTCTTCATGCGGCATGCCTTGCAGCAGGAGTAGGGACTGGAGACGAAGTAATTACCTCTCCGATTACCTTTGTCGCGTCGGCGAATTGCGCGGTCTACTGCGGGGCAACTCCCGTCTTTGCCGATATAGATCCCTTAAATTATAATATTTCCGCTGCCGAAATCGAAAACAAAATTACCGCTAAAACCAAGGCCGTCATTCCTGTGCATTTCGCGGGACAGAGCGCGGATATGGAGTCAGTTGCCGCAGTAGTGCGGACCGCGGAGAAGAAATACCGGCACAAAATATATATCATCGAGGACGCCTGCCATGCCATCGGCTCCTTCTATCACGGCAAGCGCGTGGGCTCGTGCTGTTTTTCCGACATGACCGTTATGAGCTTTCACCCGGTTAAACATATCACAACAGGTGAGGGAGGCGCCGTATTCACTAATGACGGATCTCTCGGCAAAAAATTGCGACGTCTTCGTTCGCACGGGATCACAAGCGACCCATCCGACTTTTTGAATCACGATCTTGCGTTCCAACCTGCTGCTGAGGACAGCCGGCGTACGGCCAACCCATGGTACTATGAGCAGGTCGGGCTTGGTTACAATTATCGGATCACGGACATTCAGTGCGCCCTCGGTCTTTCGCAATTGAGGAAACTCGACAGCTTCCGGAGCAGACGACGTGAAATTGTAACCGCCTATAATACCGCATTCCAACAGCTCGACACCGTTCAAATACCGCGCGAAGCATCAGGTTGTGACAGCAATTTTCATCTCTATGTTCTCCTTTTTGATTTTGACTGCATCGGTATGAACCGGGCCCGATTCATGCACGAACTGAGGGCGAAGGGTATTCAGACCCAAGTGCATTATATCCCCGTTCATCTACACTCGTTTTACCGGAGGCAATTTGGAACGAACTGGGGCGACTGTCCGAATGCAGAGCGGTATTACTTGATGTGCCTTTCTATCCCCCTGTTTCCTGCTATGAGCGATAGTGATGTGCAAAGAGTAGTTGATGAAATACTAAATTTGATAAAGAAAACATGACCAAAATATTAGATTCTTTAGAGGTATTAAGATGAAAGTGCTTTTAATAAATCCTTCTATTAGAGAATGGGCAAAACCCAATGTCCTGCCTTTAGGTCTTGGATATATTACATCCATGCTGAGAAATGCCGGGCATGATGTGGAGGTCATGGACATAAATGCCTTTCGCTGGGAACCGGAGGACGTAGAGGAAAAAATTAAAAATGCAGATTTTGATATAGCGGGCATAGGAGCCATTGTAACTGTATATAGGCATGTTAAATGGCTGATATCTTTATTAAAGAAATATCATCCGGCTAAAAAGCTTATGGTAGGCGGCAGCGTTGGAACTTCTATCCCCCATATAATATTGGAAAAGACAGAAGCTGATATAGTTTGTATAGGTGAAGGCGAGGACACTGTGGTTGAACTTGTTGAGGCGTTGGAGAAAAACTCAGATTTAAAAAACATCGATGGGATATGGTTTAAAGGTGAGGATGGAAGTATTTACAGGAATAAAAACAGAACGCCTATTAAAGATATGGATGCTATACCATTGCCTGCATGGGATTTATTTCCTATGGAAATCTACTTAAAGAACCCGGTTGGCGCACCTAACAGGAATAAGTGGATAGACGGCGGCTTGGATGATAACGCTGTTTTATCCATGAATTTGAGCGCTACTCGTGGATGTCCGTATAAGTGCATATACTGCTATCATGATTTTATGGGAAGCGCCTACAGGCATCGATCACCGGAAAATATTGTAAATGAAATGAGGATATTACATGACAAATACGGGGTGAGATATTCTCATTTTATTGACGATGAGTTCTGTTTAAAGAAAAATTTTGTTTTTGATTTTTGCGAGAGGGTAAAAGAGGAATTTAACGGCAGTATGACATGGGGATGTTCAGGAAGAGTTAACCTGATGACGGAAGATATGATTGCTGCAATGGCCGATGCCGGTTGCGTTCTAATTGGATACGGGATTGAATCTGGAAGCCAAAAGATGTTGGACGCAATGAAGAAAGGGGTAACGGTACAACAGGCCAAAGAGGCAATTGGGTTGACGGTAAAATATCTCGGATGGGCCGATTGTTCCTTTATGATAGGGACCCCGGGTGAGACTATGGAAACAGTACAGGAAACGATCGATTTTTGTAAGGAATTAGACCTTGCTCCCGAGGTCATATTTTTTGCAACACCGTATCCCGGAACAGAATTGTATAATTTGGCATTATCGCAGGGAAAGATTAGAGATGAAGAAGATTACATACTCGGGCTTGGTGAGCAGGGAGAAAAAATAAGGGTAAATTTTACGGATTTTTCCGATACGGAACTGCTGCGCATTCAGGAGATGATGATTCGGGAGCTGAATGCATGGAATAAGCTAAAACACCCGGAGAGCAGATAATGATGAATGTGCTGTGTGTTATTCCTGCAAGGGGGGGCAGCAAAAGGGTTTTAAACAAGAACATCAGAATATTATGCGGCAAACCCTTAATTGCATATACCATAGAGAAAGCTTTAGAAAGCAAGCTGTGCAACAAGGTAGTCGTTTCAACAGACGATGCAGAAATAGCAAAGGCTTCTAAAAAATTCGGCGCAGATATAATTATGAGACCCGATGATATTGCTTTAGATACCTCTCCAATTGATGACGCGCTTCGTCATGCAGTGAAGTCTTTGGAGAAAAAGGACGGGTTCAGGTGCGATATTGTGGTCTTACTGCAGGCAAATGTCCCTGTGAGAAAGGCAGGGGAGATAGACGAGGTTATAAGAAAACTCATGGAAACCAAAGATGCTACCGCTGTAGTTACGGGCTATACTATTGATCAGAGACCTGAATGGATGAAGACGATAGATGCAGATACAGGCGTCATTAAACCATTTATGGAATTGACAAATTTATATAGAAAGCAGGATTTGCCTGAATTGTATCTGCTTGACGGCTCTATTATTGCCGTCAGAACAAAGGCCTTGATAGAGACGGAGGGAATTAATAGGATTCATAGCTATCTCGGTGATAGGGTCTATCCTTGCATCCATGACTCAAAATACGCTGTTGAGATAGACGAAGTGAAAGATATGGAGCTTGCAGAATATTATCTTTTAAAAGAGAAGTCGGGCGTATAAATCAACAAAATTGAATATACGGGTCATCATAGTCACCGAGGGTGGAGTTAACTCAGGCTTTGGACACATAACAAGATGCACATCGCTCTATCAGGCATTCGAAGATCAAGGGGTGTTGCCCGAATTTATTGTAAACGGGGATGAGACTGTTAAAGAATTATTAGCAGGTTTGAATTTTAAAATCCTCAACTGGCTGAAAGATAGGGGATCTTTTTTAAATTTATTGCAAACTATAGATATTGTCGTCATTGATTCCTACCACGCAGATTATGACTTTTATCGGATGATATCAGAAGCAGTAAGAATACCGGTTTATATAGATGACAATAAGCGTATTGACTACCCTTCAGGAGTTGTATTAAATGGCGGAATAAACGCCGATGAATTGAATTATCCGTTAAGATCCGGCATTAGCTACCTTTTAGGAGCACAATATATATTTCTTAGAAAAGAGTTCCGGGGAGTATCTGAAAAAAATATTATAAAAAGAGAAATCTCAGAAGTAATGATTACCTTTGGAGGTGATGACTCAAAGCGTATGACCTCAAAGATATTAAGCGTATTGATCAAGCACTATCCTAAGGTGATTAAAAATGTAATTATTGGGAAAGGATTTAAGAATATTAAGGAACTTGAAAAGCTGAAGGATGCCGGAACAAACCTTATATATTATCCTGACGGCAATGGAATGAAGAAGGTTATGCTTGATTCCGATATTGCCATATCTGCGGGCGGACAGACACTCTATGAGCTCGCAAGGGTCGGCGTGCCGACAATTGCAATAGCAACGGCTGATAATCAATTAAATAATATAGAAGGATTGAAGAAAGCTGGGTTCATTGAATATGCAGGATGGTGGGAGGACGAGGCAGTATTGCAAAATATTGTGAAAAAAATTGAATTACTGAAGGATAGTGCTTTAAGAGATGAAATGGCAGAAATTGGAAGATCCCTTGTTGATGGACAGGGAGCGAGAAGGGTTGTTGAAGAAATAATAAGGCTGCGATCTCAATGAGAGTTTTATTTTTAGGCGGCAATCCGGCAAAAGATATTGCAGACTGGCTGGAAGAGCAAGGGGAGGTTGTCGTATATACAGAGGATAAGCTAATCATTGATGAGGCAAGACATATAAAGCCCGACATGATAGTAAGCTATAATTATAAGTACATAATACCAAAAGTGATAATAGATTGTGTTAAAGGCAAGACCGTAAACTTGCATATATCATATCTTCCATTCAATAGGGGTGCTCATCCTAACATCTGGAGTTTTATTGAGGATACTCCAAAAGGCGTAACAATACATTATATAGACGAAGGGATAGATACTGGAGCCATTATAGTTCAAAAGGAAGTGTTTATTGATGAAGAAAAGGAGACCATAGCAAGTTCATATGAAATTTTGCACAAAGAGATTCAGTCACTATTTAAAGAAAACTGGAATAAGATTAAAAATGGTGAAATAGCTTTAAAGAAACAAACAGGTGAGGGGAGTTTGCATTATAAGAAAGATAGTATTAGATTTGAACATTTGCTCAAAGAAAAGGGATGGGGTATCCCAATAAAAGAATTGAAACTGCAATATGGGCAGATCAAGGCAAAACGCTATGAACAGCAATATTAAAATCGGCAACAGATTTATCGGCATTAATCATGCGCCCTTCATTATTGCAGAAATGTCAGGAAACCATAATCAGTCATTAGATAGGGCATTGGCGATTGTTGAGGCAGCAGCAAAAGCAGGAGCGCATGCCGTTAAGCTCCAGACGTATACTGCGGATACTCTTACTATCGATGCCGACAATGACTCCTTCTTTATAAATGATCCTGATAGTCTTTGGAATGGGCAATCTCTGTATAAACTCTATCAGCAGGCATATACACCATGGGAATGGCACAGGCCCATTTTCGACCGCTGTAATGAACTTGGTATAATCTGTTTCAGCACTCCTTTCGATGAAACAGCGGTTGATTTCCTTGAAGAGCTTAATACCCCTGCATATAAAATCGCATCATTTGAAAATAACCATCTGCCGTTGATTCGTAAAGCTGCCTCAACCGGCAAGCCGCTGATCATATCCACGGGCATGGCAACAATTTCAGAACTGGATGAGGCGGTGAGGACTGCCCGTGATGCAGGCTGTAGCGACCTGATGCTGTTGAAATGCTCAAGCACGTATCCTGCCGCGCCGGAGAATACGAATTTAGTAACTATTCCGCATCTCAGGCAACTTTTTGATGTCGAGGTCGGCTTATCTGACCATACGCCCGGTATCGGGGTATCTGTCGCAAGCATAGCGCTTGGAGCAACCGTGATAGAAAAACATTTTACTTTAAACCGTGCCGACGGCGGAGTGGACGCAGCTTTTTCTATAGAGCCGGAGGAGATGCGGATGCTCGTGTCGGAAACCTGTAAGGCATGGGAGTCCCTCGGTACGATTTTCTACGGCTGCACGCCGTCCGAGGCTGCATCAAATATTTACCGACGTTCAATCTACGCGGTGAGCGATATCCGTGAGGGAGAAGTTATTACGCCTGCCAACATACGTGTTATCAGACCGGGAGAGGGTCTCCCGCCGAGGTACTACAGCGTAATCTTGAATAAAACGGCAGCGTGCAACATAAAGCGCGGTTTCCCGATGAGATGGGAATATATAGCTTAAATGCGGATAAGCGGCTGATGACGATAAGGCAGATAAAAGAAATTATAGGCGAACTTTACTTGAAAGACAGAACGCTCGTGTGTGACGACTATGATTATTGTTTGCAGTATTTAAAGAAATTCCTGGACTTTAATATTTATGAGTATCCGAGCGGAGAGTCTTATTGGAACTGGGTTATTCCCGACAAATACACCGTAAGAGAAGCCTATATCAAGGACTTGGAGACGGGACGAATCCTTATCGATGTTAAAGATCATCCCTTACACCTTGCAAGTTATTCCGCATCTTTTGAGGGGGTGCTGGATTACAATGAGTTGGAAGAGCATCTTTATTGGAATGAGAATGTTCCTGAGGGAATCCCTAATTACCACAAGTTCCAATATAGACCGTGGGAAAAGGACTGGAAGTTTGGTGTAAGTTCAAAACAGTTGGAGGGCTTCAATAAGAACGGCAAGTATTATGTGAAAATAGACACTGTTTTTGAGAAGGGAGCATTAAAAGTCGGCGAATATTTCAAGAAAGGTAAAAGCGATGAGACTATTTTATTAGTAGCTCATTTAGACCATCCGGGACAGGTTAATGACGGGCTGATTGGTGTCATAGTTGAATTGGCGATAATGTTGGAGCTTATTAATAAAGAGACTCACTATTCCTATTTATTTCTAATTGTACAGGAATTTTTGGGTTCTATAGCGTATTTAAATACCTGCAAAAAAAATATAAAAGACTTTAAAATGGGAATCTTTGCAGAAATGCTGTCAACCGGCATGAACTTGCAGTTACAGAAATCTTTTTTGGGGAACACTTATATTGATAAAGTAGCGGAAATGGTGTTTAAGGAACAATCGGTTAACTTCGAACTGTTGGAATATATGAAGGGTGTCGGAAATGATGAAATCGTTTTTGAAAGTCCGGGCATTGAAATACCGTTTGTGTCTATTGTACGCGCCAGGACGAAGGGAAAAATGTATGATCAATACCATACAAGTCTTGACAATATGGATTTGCTTGACGATTGCCAAATAGAAGAATCACTTATAATGTTAAGAAAAATAATTGACGCTTTAGAAAGCGATATGTATGTAAAAAGAAATTTTGACGGCTTCATCTGTCTTTCAAATCCGTCTGTCGACTTGTACTTCGATAGGGGAGTACTGGGTATAGATGAAAAAACCAAAGTAAATATGCATAACTTTCTTTTCGGCGGATTCAGGTTATTTGACGGAAAGCACAGAATATCCGATATAGCGATGAAATATGATGTTCCCTTCGGACTCCTATCGGATTTTATCCATAAAATGAAGGCAAAAGGCCTTGTTGATTTATCTCATGCATAACCTCATCGTTTTTTGCCGCTCACGTAATTGAAAACTTCGAATGATTTCTTTACAATAATGAAAAAGGGAAAGGGGATATGTAATGGAAGATAGCGTTAATCAGTGGGAATCAAATATATACTCCAAGGGGAAGCAACTCAATAGGTATACATGGGGAGAGGTATATTATTATGCAAACCGCTATTTTTTCCCGCAGATTAGCCGCAACGAGGATATTAATGTATTAGAATTGGGCTCCGGTACCGGAAATAATCTCATTTTCTTTGCTGAACTGGGAATGAATGTGTATGGAATTGAAGGTTCTTCTACCGCTTGCGCGCACGCTCAAAATAAAATAGCGAAATATCCTAATATAAAGAGCAAAATAATTTGCGGTAATTTTTGTTCGCACCCTTTACCTTTTGAGAATAACAGCCTGGACCTGATACTTGATCGGGGGGCATTAACACATAACTTTTCTAAGGAAATAAAAAATGTACTGACGGAAGCTTATCGTGTGCTGAAGCCCGGAGGTCTGTTTTTTTCGATTCATTTCTTTTCAGATAAGGATTCGAGGTTTGGAAAAGGAATCGAGGTGGATTATAACACCTTTAAGGATACCGGAGGGAAGACCTTTGAAGGAGTTCCGCAGGTCCACTTTTCAAATCTGGAAGAGATATATGAGCTATATGATGGTTTCACTTTTGAATTGATAGAAGAAAAGTCCGTTAAGAGATACCGACCCTACGAGGGTGAGGACAGCGCCAGTTTTGACATTGTAGCCATGAAACCGTACGAATAAATGTAACAATCACAAAAGGAAAATGAAATAAATGGAGAATCAGCTTATATGTTAGACAGTATATTAATTAATACTCCCGTGTCCAGCCCGTTGCACCCACAGGCCAATTTGCCTTTACTGAAAGGATATTTAGCTGCACACGGCTTTCGCGTGGGTATTATCGACAGCAACATACTTTTTTACCGCTCCTTCTTGAATATTTCCAAAGAGAATAAGTTTAGGATAGATATTGAAGAATGTTTTGAGAATCCCCTAAGCATTTTATCTTTCTATAACAATATAGAGAGAGAATTATGGGATAGGAGCAAGAATTTTGACGGACTCGATATCGGGTTGCGCTATGTGAACATGAAATATGATAGGACGAAATTCGATAGTGTAATTGCAGCCGTCAGCGACAGAGGGGCAAATCCTTTTATTGCTTTCTATGAGCAGCTCATTGAGGAGCGCATAGTAAACGCCGGAATTAAAATCATCGGCATCGCGATAACCTTTCAGGATCAAATCATCTCCGCATTTACTCTGGCCGGCCTTATTAGAAAGCGCCTCCCGGCGGTTAAGATTGTTATGGGCGGTCAGATGATTACCCGGTGTTATAATACCATGCTAAAACATGCGGAATTGTCCAAATATTACGATTTTTTAGCGCTATGGGAGGGCGAAAAAACTCTGCTTGATATTCACAGAAAGATAATACTCAATGAAGATATCGAACTGATCAACGTTATAGATATCAACAGCAATACATATAAAATAGACCGCCGGAGCAACGCCCCTTCCTCGGACGAGATACCCTCTCCGGATTTTAGCGACATTAATTTTGCCGACTATTTTTTCCCGGAAATGCTGGTCCCCCTGCAAACAACAAGGGGATGTTACGGGAAGTGTGAGTTCTGTGCAATTCCATTCGGGGCTAATTCATATAGAATGAGAACCGTGGATAGAGTTATTGATGATATTACAAAAATTCAGGCTCATACCCTTGACAAATACGGCAAAAAAGCGACCTATTTCAAGTTTATGGAAGACACGTCATCCCCGGCCTTGTTGTTAGGGCTATCGGATGAAATCGAAAAAAGAGGGCTTGATGTTAAGTGGGAAACATTTGCAAGATTAGAGAAGGCATTCACAAAGCCGGGATTTATGGAAAAACTTTTCAGGGGAGGCTGCAGGAAGATCCATTGGGGCCTTGAATCCAGCGACCCAGCCGTTCTTCAGAATATGAATAAGAAAACCACCACTTCCGATTCGGATAAGGTGCTTGAGCTATCCGCAAAGGCAGGGATATTGAATTTCTGTTTCATACTGGTCGGGTTTCCGGGAGAGACCGATGAGGCTCGCGAAAATATGGCTCGTTATATTATAGAAAATAGAAATATTCACACTATAACCATCGCGACCTTTGATTTAACACGGGGCTCCTTGATGGAGCAAAACTTCAAAGCCGATAATGCTTATGGCTTGGAAATGCTGCCTGCGGAAGATTTCCAGGTCCGGTTACCTTATTCCGTTAAAGGCGAAAACTGGAAGCAGAAAATTATTCCCAGCGCACATAGAATAATGCTGGATGTAGCGAAGGCGAGACCCGATATAGGATTTATGACGCTGTTCCCGGATCAGATAAGATCTATTTATTGCGAGAAATTTTCAAATGCATGGGGGCAGAGTTTTCTTGAGAAATATGGAGAAGAAAATATCAAATCAATGCTTGCAAATACGGAAAAATATATCGATGACTATAAGAACAATGTGGATATAGATCCTGCTTTGCTGCCCGAACCGCTTAGGCGCGAACATTTCCGGACTAAAGAGGATATGGAAATGATTGCTAGTGCCCTTATTGCCAGAAAAAATTATGAGAAGAGAAGAGCGGATCAAGTGTGATACCAGAGATGACAAATAAACTCCCTTCGTCAATGAATATGACTCTCGCATCATACTTACGGAAAACCGATGATATATTGACGCGTAATGAACAAAAGCGATGGTTTGCCGGTCTTGAGGAAACGGCAAAGAAGGGCATTCAACAATTTCAGAGCGCAAGCGCAGAAGTTCAGAACGGAATAATCGGAGCTCTCAAGGATCGCATTAGAACCGAGGAGATAAAGGCTTGGTATAGTGCACCGGAAGGAAATTCTCTTTTTCAAGGCACATCTATTTCATCTCTTACCATACCATATACAATAAGTTCCCCTCTGAAATTTCGCTCTATTGTTGACTTGGAGGAAAGTATTGCAAATGCATATATTCAGTTGCATAAGAGATATGCCAAAAAGGTGAAGAAAGCCGTCATAGAAGATGTTGATACATGGCTTAACGAAGGACTTTATTATGGAGTCGTTCTGAGTTCAAAAATAATATCACAGGCTTTTAACCTTTCAGTAAAATACAGCGATGTTGTTTTGAAAATTGGACCATATACGGTTGATCCCCATGAGATAACCTCCTTTCCGGATGATGTGAGGCATGAATATTTTGAAAAATGCTTGAAACATATAAATGTGTTCGGAGATATTAATCTGGAGCAGCGAGAAATGGAATCAAGTCTTGTGCTTGCGGATATCAGCAAGCCGAAAATGAAGGAGTATAAGGATAAAATTATCCTTGCTCCCGTCAGATGCAATGAAATAGCGTCTATCCTTTCCGATGGAATAACCTCACGCATCAGGGAAAAGACAGCCGGAAAAATTAATCCGAGGAGTTTAGCCGTTGTAATTTATGACACTGACACCCCCTATACCTATCACAGGATAATGGGATACTGCGGGAACGGTTTGTCTCTCATTCTTCCCGGACTGACTATATTGGGTACGAGCGGCACCATTGAGGCGTTCAGGTGGCTCTATGCTTACAGGGTGAGCCTTATCGCGCAAAAGATGATGAAAGGTTCTTTGTATTCGGAAGTTCATCGACACTTTGTGCCGTTTGTTTTCTTCGGGGTACTTGTGCCGCGGGATGCCGAGATTCTCCTGGATATGGAAAATCTTCATAGATTAAGATATAGAGGAAATCTGAATCCCGAACTCGAATGCGCTTACTTGATTCCGGGCGTTCTAAATGCAATAAATCACTGCGGTTCTCAAGTTTTTTCATGGGAAGACTTTGAGAAAAAACATTTACTAAATAATTGACAGAGGAGCGATATGTGCACAATAGGCTACCATAAAAAGCTAAACCTGATTTTCAAGAATCGAGATAAAACCTCGGCGACAAATGAAGTTATTATTGTGCGAACCGGTTTCGTTGCAGTTAAAACCGAAAGCGCCGGCTATTACAGTTTAGGGGTTAATAAAAACGGGTGCGCTTTTGCCGGCGCGGCCGTTAATACGCCGAAATGGACTGCATCGGCTTCTATGGGGCAATTAGCCGAAGCTGAGGCTCAATTTAAAGATGAAAACAAGGGACTCTCAAGTCCGATAACCGTTTTATCGAAAGAATTGCCTAATGTCCATGACGTTAATGAATGGCTGGAGGTCTTGCTGAACGGCAAAAGAGATTATATGGGCTATAATATTCTGCTTGTCGACAAGGGAAAGGCGGTATATGTTGAGGTCTATCGAAATGATTCCCATGTAACCTTTATCGAAGGCGATACGGTGATTACCAATCATTTCCGGTTTTTGGAACATGGTCCTAAGAAAATTGACGATTATCCGAGTTCATTTTATCGTCTTGATTTCGCGGAGAAAGAAGTGTCCAATGCGATCTCGCTTGAAGATATTTTTCAAACTCTGAAAACACGCGACCGAGAGCCTGACCGGGCGCTGTGGAGAAACGGAGCTTTCTCTACGATTTCCTCCTCTGTTGTCGATCTTGAGAATTGCGCCCTGTATTACAGCTCCGATGCCGGGCAGGGATATGCAAGGATTGCGGCGAGCATTCCGCCGAAAGGCTCCGAAAAGGTTTTTATAGAGATGTCGCGGTATATCGATCTGCCGACTTATCACAATATAGAACGCGGACATCCTTTTTATGTTGAGATGATAGAGGAAATAGAGCAGCAGATAAAAAAATATTATGAAACCGTCAAGGACGAATTTGGTGAAGACGCCGGGTTGAAAACGCTCGAATTGGGAGCAGGTACGGGTCTATGTACGCTGGAATTGATAAAGTATCCTTTCCTGCAGCTTGACGCCCTTGAGATAGATAATGAGTGTTGCAAGATATTGGATTCGCATGCCGAAGCTGAAAATTACGGCGTAATTCTCGGCGATGCCGTGTCTTATTGTAAGAAGCACTTTTATGATCTTGTTGTCTCTACGTTTGCCCACGATCATATTCATTATAATAATAGATTTGCCTTTGCTAAGAATATTTATAATAACCTGAAAAAAGGCGGGCTTTACATCATGGGTGGGGAAATCCTGCCTTATTATTCGAACGATTCTGAAAGGAAAAAGGCGCTGTTCAAGTATCATAATTATATTATCGAACTGGCATTGCAGCATAACAGAGTGCAACTGGCGGAGCTGGAGAATAATGCCCTGAAGTCGGGTCTTGATATGGTGGGCGATTTTAAACGGCACGAGGCTATGTTTGAGGATGAGATGATATCCGCCGGGTTTACCCTTGTCAAAAAGGAAAAAATCGGTCCTCCCGACAGAGAAGATACCGGCGGGGTCTTCGTCTATATATTTAAGGCGTAGATGGAGGGTTGCAGGATGATAACCGACGACAACGTAAGGCAGTTCTATCGAGAACTCTTATATAAGATAAGCACTTCTAAGTCCTTAGCATATCGCCATTTTGATGAGGAATATTATTATGACGCATTGCATCTTAATATATTAAAAATCAACTCGGTTTTGCATAACTATCATAATGAAAAACTAATTTTATATACGGATAAAGGCTTCTCCGCATATAGCGCTATCTTTAGCGTCTTTCTATCGCGGAATATATGGATTCCTTTATCAACCGATATGCCTGAAATTAGGACGCTCGATATTTTAAGAGCCGTCGAACCTAAAATGTTTTTATACAATATCCCGTTGCCGTCATTTATTGTTGATTTTTTGCAGGAGAATGGGATAGAGCAGGTGGATATAAATACAATTTTAAACGGTGAGCAAAAAAGAGATTTTGACGATTTTGATTTCCGGACGGATGATATCGCGTATATTATGTTTACTTCAGGATCTACAGGGCTTCCTAAGGGAGTTCCGATGACCCATCAAAATTATATAAATTTCATCAATAATTGTTTAAACATATTGCCGTTTGGGAAAAACGAGGTTTTTTCGGATTATCATGACTTTGCATTCGATATATCTATTTTTTACCTTTTTTGCTGCCCTTTAACCGAAGGTGCATTTGCGCCTGTAATAAATGAAACGGATAAAATGATCCCGTTGCATTTTATTCAAAAAAATAAAGTTACGGTGTGGTCGTCGGTTCCTTCCGCCATTTCAAGAGTTCAATCCTTTAAGCCTGATGATACTATCCGGACGGAAATAAATATCATGTTTCTTTGCGGAGAGCCGCTAAGCTTGAAAGTCCTTGCTTTCTGTTTGAAAAATACGGGTATCAGCCATGTCTATAATTTTTATGGCCTTACGGAAACGGGGGTTGAAAATTTCTATCATGAGTGTTCTCCCGGCGACCTTCTTGAATACGCGGATGTCGGATTCGTTCCGATAGGCAAACCCTTGCATGGAAACGAAATCAATGTCTCCCCGGAAAGAGAACTTCTCATCAGCGGTCTTCAGATAACGCCGGGCTATATGGGAGGAATTGGAACGGAGAGGTTTGAAGTAATCGACGGAGTCCGATGGTTCCGGACCGGGGATATTGTCGATAAGCATGGAGATGTGTATATATGCAAAGGAAGAATGGACTCTCAAGTAAAAGTGAGGGGCTACCGCATTGAGTTGATGGATATAGAAGTTCAGATGAGAAAATTTGAGGGAGTAGACGAAGCGGTTTGCTTCACAATCGAAAAGAAAAATAATAATATCCTTGCCGGTGTTCTTAAACCTAAACCGGGATATGAATTAAACAAGAATGCGTTGGCGGATTTCCTGAAGAAAAACCTTCCCCATTATATGATTCCGGCAATGATATATATAAAAAGCGATATTCCTCTAAATCAAAATGGAAAGATCGATCGCCGTAGAGTCAAAGAGATATGCCTCAATTGATGAATACTGAACTTTCTCCGGATTGAGAGATGTTTGTAGGGTTTAGAAAAGCTCAAAACACCGTTTGAATCTGCAAAAAGGCAAACAATTACAATATCCTTGGACACATTAATAGTAAGACATGAGAACATGCAAACTATCGCTATAGTAAGAGATATTATTAGAAAGATTTCCGGCGTGGACTTGGATGATGACGACCCTTTAATAATGACTCATCGTATTGATTCCATGGATATAATTGAAATCGTATCGGCGCTGGAGCAAGAATTTAATATTATCATTGAGAGTGAGGATATAATTATGTCCAACTTTGATACGGTAAAAAAAATGAGCAGTTACGTTTCACGGAAAATTTTCAATGACGGCAGGTTATGATTCAATTAGATAAAAATGATATGCTCACTGCTTTCAAAGAAGGCAAAATCTCTAAGGGAGATATAATCATGGTCTTCTCAAATCTTGCCAGGATAGGTAAAGTTAAAGATGTTCGCAGTAAGCAGGAAGCGCTGGATACATATCTCAGCGCCTTAAGAGAGACAATCGATGCTTCCGAAGGTACGATTGTTGTGCCGACGTTTACTTATAGTTTTGCGCGCGGGAAGGCATTTGATTATGAAGATTCTCCGTCTGAATTGTGTATGTTTGGGGAATATGTCCGGAAGCACAAAGAAGCATTAAGGGCATTTCATCCTCATTTTTCTTTTGCGGCTATCGGAAAAGAGAAGCATGAAATATGCGACAATGTCAGCCGTTCTGCTTTTGGTTATGAATCTGTTTTTGACAGACTATACAAAAAAAACGCAAAGATGCTCTTTTTGGGAACGAACATTACAGAAGGACTGACGTTTTTCTTGTATATAGAACATATGGTTGGTGTTTCCCATGGTTACCACAAAGCCTATTTTACCCCTGCGTATAAAGACAAGAAACTTATAGAAGGACCTTTCTTTTCGTACGTAAGGCATCTTAAGCCTGATTTTTATGTGGATTTAGCGCCTTTTGAAAAACATCTAAAAGAAGTGAACTTGGTAAGGGAATCGCAACTCGGACAAGGTAAAATACAGATTGTTCGATGCCGAGAGGTTTTCGAAGAAGGATATAAAAAAGTGCAGGGAAACCCCTGTTATTTCTATAACAGAGAATTTTATATTACAGAGTAAGTTGCGCAGGCGGTAGCTGTAGCGTGAAAAATGTGTTGCCGCATCATTGCTAAAGTTTTTCTAATGAGTAAATCCCCAGACATCAATTATCGTAAGGAAAAGGCTTTTATCTTATATAAGCTGTCCTTGATATCATATATCCTGAGCTTATTTATCAGAATAATAATTAGAAATTCTATTATTTATTATATAGAGGTAAGCGATTATTTCATATCAAGAAAATGGCTTAATAAAATAAGAAGGCAGGATGCCGTATGGATTAAAGAAGAATATGTTGAATATTCTCAATTCAATAAAGGAAATCTTTATGCGGACAGATTTTCAGTGATAATTTCAGATAAAGTCCGGAACAACGGTATGTTGTCGATTATTGACGGATTTCTTTCGGAGGATTCAAGATTTAAAAAGAAAATGGATATTGTCTGGAAGAGCAATATATGCAAATCGATCGAACCGTTCGCATTTCAATACGCAGCCGCGGAGTATTTGGCGAATAAATATCATTACAATAAAATAACTATTATATCTTTCAATTCAATGGTATTAATGCTGAAAGATTATTTTCGGGATGATATAAGGGTTATTGTATGGCCGTTTTTGGAATTTATGGGGAAATTCTTAGAAGCTATACGGCGCAGGAAATTGACTTCTTATTTAAGCATGCTTTTAATAAACAAAAAAAAACCGGCCGTACAAAAAAACAATACGCCTTTAGATATCGAAAAATTCCAAGTGGCCTATTTCCCTCATGTAGGTATCTTTTATTGGAACCTTTTTACTAAGGATCACTTTTACAGTAAAGATTCCAAATCGCCGTTCTATCCGTCGAACATACTCCACATAGAACTCGACAAGAGCAGAAGAGGCGAGTATCTCGACAGTTGTGATTATTACTCAAAAAACAAAATTCCTTTCATCGAATTGCCCGACATCATGTCCGGAAACAGGGAAATCATCAGAGAGTGTCTGGATGTGTTTAAGAGGAACAAGACGAGATTCTTAAACGATTTATGGAGATTTGGAATCGATTTTTCCGTAATGGCATTTTTCACTCTCTGGAAGATTTCAAGATTCAGAGCGGCCGTCAGTCGTTTTAAAAGTCTAAAGATTGCGCTTGCCGGATACGATGTTCTGTTCCCGGTTGAGCTTTCCGCAGCGCTGTCGTTATGCGGTGTTTATGTCTGTGCATCACAGGAGAGGTTCATGCAGGCATTCTTTCCGTCTACATATTTATGCATGGACTATTATTTTGTGTCAGGGACAATAGTTGCGGAAAGGGCTTTAAAGAAGTCTTATATCGAACATGTTATTCCTGTGGGGCTGGTACGGGTCGATAAACTGTTTGAATACGAGCAGAAAAAGATTCCGGACGAAAAATATGACGTCATAAAAAAGAATAAAAAATTAATACTTGTTCTTGATTTTATCATGCCGGAAAATGATATTGAAAATATCAGGCGTTTCGCAGGAACGGTAAGTCAGGCTCAGAAATTTTATAATGATATAATTAATTTAGCCGTTGAATTCCCTTCTTTATATTTCGTCGTAAAAGGTAAACACACCGACTCATACGGAACGGATTATCTAAAAAATATAGTCGAAAGAATAAATCAAATCGGCAACATAGAAATCGAAATGGATCTTAATGTCTATAATCCGTATTATCTTTCCGAAAAGGCCGACCTCACGATAATAGCAATCCACACATCGCTGGGAGACGAACTGCTCGCAGCCGGCAGAGAGGTAATATTCTATGAGATATCGGATGTCCATGAGACGATCTTCGATTATGACTGCCTGCCGATCATGGTGAAGGACTATGAAGGATTGAGGGAGCAAGTGCAACGCATTCTTAACGGAGAATATCTGAGTCAAGACGTTATCGACATTTTGAAAAGAGATTTTTACAATAATTGTTTTCACGGCAACGTGCGAAGCACTATACGGACTTTTTTGGAACAGCTTATTGGAGAACGGTGTGAGCAAGGGACCGCATAGCGATCTGAAAATCATCTTTTGGTTTTTGAGGCCGTACCGGCTGGTTGTCTTCCTTATTTTTCTGTTCCTCCTCATATACGCCCTCATGGAGGCAGCCAGTATCGGGGCATTTTATCCGATGCTTAATACCATACTGCCGGGTGACAACAGCGTGCCCGCAGCGGGAGGCAGAATATTGAGCTTCCTATCGTTTGCGGCAGGGGTCTTTCCTATTACGGATAAGTTAATTGCAACGAGTGTTTTTCTACTTATGCTTGTATTGGTCAGTAATGCCTTCGGCTTTGTCGCGGAAGGCTTCGCCTCATGGTATAGATATAAGCTACATGCCGATTTTCTTAATCAGGTATATCGCAAGCTTCTGCATAACCATTATGTCTTTTATCTCGAAAAAAAGCAGGGGGATTTGCTGTATATCGGCATGAACGCATCGCAGGCAGTCGGTGAAATGCTCCTGTATTTTCCCAAAGTCGGCATTGAATTTTTCCGGATTTTTGTCATATCAGTGCTGTTGCTGTCTATTTCGGTGAAAATGACATTAATAATCTTCGTGCTTATGGCATTTTTCGGATGCCTTATACACTATTTGTCCACGAAAGTCATTCATCCCGTAGTGGCAGACCTCCAGGATGTTCAATCGGATATTACCTCTGTATTTTCCGAGTCGGTCTCCGGCATCAAACAGTTGAAGATATACGATTCGTTGGGTTTTTGGTATGACCGTTTTAAACAATCTTCGGAGAAGTCCAGACTTTTATTGACAAAAAGCGCGATTTTCCAAAGCATGCCTACACGTCTTGTTTGGACGGTGGGCCTCTCTTCGATAGTTCTTTCAATATTATATGTAAAAATATATTTTCCGAGCCGGCTTGTTTCAATACTGCCCGTCATTGCGGTTTACGTGCTTTCATTACAGAGGTTAATGCCGTCCGTTTCGAACATAGGACACTACTGGATGGGTCTGAAGAGCCTTGCCCCGCGCCTTGATGTAACATACAGGACCCTTACGGATAAAGAATATCTGATGTCGGACGGTGGAATGGAATTTAATGGACTTAGAGAAGGGATTCGCCTGGAAAATATCTCTTTTTCGTATCCAACCAAGGAAGCAGTTCTGAGGGATGTCAAGATATTCATACCGGCGAACAGGACGACAGCGATTGTAGGCGAATCCGGTTCCGGCAAGTCTACGTTGACGGATTTAATAGTACGGCTATATGAACCCGAATCAGGGAAAATACTGGCTGATCATATTGATTATTCAGAGTTTTCACTTGCTTCATGGATCGGGAGAATAGGTATGGTAACCCAGGAACCGTTTATCTTTCACGCATCCATTAAGGACAACATCAAAATTGGTAAGCTACAGGCGACGGACGAAGAAATTATAGAGGCTGCAAAAATGGCCCATGCACATCAGTTTATCATGGAATTACCGCAAGGTTACGACACTGTCGTCGGTGACCGCGGTATCAAGCTGTCAGGAGGACAGCGTCAGAGGGTTGCAATCGCACGGGCGATTATTAAGAAACCGGAGATACTGATTCTCGACGAAGCAACCAGTTCCCTTGACAATATTTCTGAAAAAATTGTGCAGGAGGCGCTGGATGAAGCCATCCTGCACAGAACCACGATTATTGTAGCGCACCGGTTATCAACAATTGAACATGCGGATAGGATAATTGTAATGAAACAGGGCGAGGTTGTGGAACAGGGCACACATGAGGAGTTGATAAAGTCCGGAGGATATTACATGTCGTTGTATCAGAAACAGAGAGAGCCTTCTAAAGAAGAGGTAATAATTGATGCAAAATAAAGTCATCATCCAGCCAAACGCGAATTTTCATCACGCCGCCGGAGAGGATCTCTTTGAAAAGCACGAGGAACAATTCAGCGAATACCGTAGGAAATGGAAGGAACATCCGGAAACTTTTCATGCCGGCGAGTTCCCGCTTTTTTTGGACGTGGAGGTTACAAGCGCCTGCAATTTGAAGTGCCCGTTCTGCGCTACCACATTCAGGGGGAATGTTATAAAAAAGGGGTTCATGCAGTTCGATGTCCTTAAGGGAATAATAAATGAGGGCACCGCCAATGGTCTCTATGGCGTCAAGTTCAATATTAGGGGTGAACCGCTGCTCCATCCCCAAATACATGAGTTTGTAAAATATGCGAAGGATAAAGGCTTGATTGATGTTTATTTCAACACCAATGCGATGCTGCTGACAAAGGAAATCGCAAAAAAGCTGATCGATGCGGGGCTTGATAGGTTATCCGTATCCTTTGAGGGTTATACGAAGGAGGTATATGAGCGGCACAGAGTGGGCGCGAACTATGAAACCGTTTTGAGCAATATAGAAGGACTTCAGTCCCTTAAGCGGAAATTCGGCGTTTCTCATCCCAAGGTCAGGGTGCAGACGGTCATGCTGCCGGATATTCAGCCCGCATTCGCGCAATACAGAGAATTTTGGTCGGGCAGGGCTGATGAAGTGTCCTTTCTCGATTATAAGGATATGAAGGTTAAGAAAAAGGGCGTGATATATCCATGGGCATGTCCACAGATATGGCAGAGGATGGCGATATGGTGGGATGGAACCGTACTGCCGTGCAATCATGACGACGACGGTCTGCTTGCGCTCGGCAGGTTTGGCGAGATAACAATTGCTGAGGCATGGCATTCGGATAATTTAAATGCAGTGCGAGAGTTTCATAAAAACGGCTTGGCTAATAATGTAAAGGCTTGCGACGGATGTTATCTAAGAGACAGCGAAATTCTTAAATTGAAAGGATTAAATAAGGATTAAGCAATGATTATTGCTGTTTTGATGGGCAGAAAGGGCAGTAAGGGATTTCCGGGTAAGAATCTGCATACCGTGCTCGGCAAGCCTCTATCATACTACCCGATGAAAGCTGCAAAAAATTGCCCTGAAGTTGATGTTACATATATTTCAACGGATGACGAAGGACTTATGGATATAGCCGGGCAGCACGGCATAGAAGTTATTGTGAGGCCTGCCGGGCTATGTACGGATGCAGCGCTCGGCGAACATGTCTATGTCCATGCGTATCAAGCGGCAAGAGAGCTGAATTCTGATAAAGCGATTGAGCTTGTAGTCTTGCTTATGTGCAATGCGCCTACGATAACATCTGAAGCAATTTCCGAAGGAATAAAAGTTTTAAGGGGAAATCCCGAGTATGATTCTGCAGTGACCGTATCCAAGTACAATATGTGGAGTCCGCTGCGTGCCAGGAAGATCGATGAGAACGGGCTGTTAATGCCCTTTGTCCCGTTTGAGACATTCGGCGATCCCCGGAATTTAAACTGTGACAGGGATTCTCAAGGGGATGTATGGTTTGCCGATATGGGCGTTTCCATTGTAAGGCCGCGCTGTCTTGAAAACCTCGAATACGGGCTTCTCCCCCAAAAATGGATGGGGCAAAAGATATATCCGCTTAAGCAGTGGGGAGGGCTTGATGTTGATTATGAATGGCAAATACCGCAGGTGGAGTTTTGGCTTAAGGCACATAATATTGGCGGTGATTCGGCGAGTAAAGAATGAAGCTGGCTTTTTCTAATGTGGCATGGTATCACAAGGGTACGGACGATTTTATTGAGTTCATAGCCTCCCTCGGCTGCAGGGGCATTGAGCTTGCAGCGAGCATGATATGGGATGAGCCGCTGAACTCAACGCATTCACAAAGGTCTGCCCTCCGGCGCAGGATAGAGCGGGCAGGCCTGCAAGTGACGGGGCTTCAGGCACTTCTTTTTACAAGGCCGGAACTGCTGCTTTTCGGAGACCATGAAGTTAGGGAAAATACGGAGGATTATCTGACCGGCCTTATGGACCTTTGCGCCGAACTTGGAGGTGAGGTTTTGGTTTTCGGCTCCCCTATGAACCGCAACAGGGGCGGCATGCCGCCCGTCGAGGCCCGTGCCGTAGCTATAGACTTTTTTGGAGAACTAGGGATCCATGCGGAGAAGCGCGGCGTTTTTTTCTGCATCGAGCCGCTGGGAAGGGGCGAGACCGATTTTATCAACACCGTGGCCGAAGCCGAGGAGTTCATATCGTCGGTCGGGAGTCGGGGGCTCGGCCTGCATATAGATGCTAAGGGTTTGATAGACGAGAATGAGGTTGAAGCCCCTTATCTTAAAGAGAGTTTCTCCACGGCAAAACATGTTCATCTGAACGATCCCGGCCTGACGGCCCCCGGGAGCACGGGTTTCGATCACAGCAAAATTCAGAGGGCGATGGAGGGCAGCGGCTATTCCCGTTTTCTCTCCGTGGAGATGCGCAGGGTCGAAGACGATGTGGAAGGCTCTATAAAAAGGGCAGCGGAGTACGTGAAACAGATTTATTTCAGGAGCAAATAATGATATTTCCCAAAGATATTATTCAAAAGGTAGTGAGGGTACAGGAAGGCGGTCCTTCACGTTTCGGAAAAGTGAGACTTGACAGGAGCGAACGGACCCATCCTTTTTCTGATTCATTTATCGCAAAAATAAGGGAGAGGATAACGTGGGAAACGCTTTCGACCTATCCCGAACCTGAACCTGTATACATAAAGTTTGCGTCTTTTTTAAAGCAGCCTAGGGAGAGGCTCCTCTTTCATACGGGGTCTGATCTATCAATAAGGTCTATCTTCGAGACGTATATAAGCCCCGGAGACAGGGTACTGCTTCACAGGCCGGGTTATGCCATGTTCAGCGTTTACGCTAAGATGTTCGGCGTGGAGACGGTGTATCGGGAGTTCGACTCCGACCTGGGGTTTGATTATGCAGAATATGTCGATACCATAGACGGCTCATTCAGGATGGCTGTTCTGGAGAACCCGAACGGTTTTATAGGCGCGGCTCCCCCGAAAGATATGCTGTTCAAATTCGTCGACAAATGCGAGGCTGAAGGCGTGATAGCGGTAGTGGACGAGGCGTACTTCTTTTTTCATGACATAACGGCCGCTGATCTTCTGGACAGCCGCGAGAACCTGATAATAATCCGCACCTTTTCAAAGGCGTTCGGCCTTGCCGGGGTCCGTGCAGGATATCTACTGTCCAGTGCCGCCAATATAAAGGATATTTACAAGGTGAAACCCATGCACGAGCTCACCGGTTTTGCCGCACTGGTAATAGATGAACTGCTGGACAACGCGCAGGAATTCAGGGGTTTTGTAAAAGAGACAGCAGGGAGTCTGAAATTCTTTAGGGAGGGCTTTGCAAGACTCGGCATAGCAACTAGCAACAGCGTAGGTAATTTCCTCGCGGCGAGGATAGGGCGGTATGCGGAAGTGGCCGATCTTGTTGCAAGACTGCAGGAGGAGGGCATATTGCTCCGAAGGCCATTCGCTGAACAGCATTTGAAGGAGTGGGTAAGGATAGGTACCGCGCCTATTTCTTCTGAGCAACGTGTTCTGGATGTTGTGAGGGAAATGATGAAGAATAAGGGGGCTTCCTATGACGGTTTGTGAGATTTGCGGCTCTCAGGAATTCAGCGTCATAGCTACAGAGATAAGGGAGGGGCCGGGAGTAATCAGCCGGTGCGGCAAATGCGGTCTTGTAATTCAGGACATTACCCGGAACAGGGACGAACTGCAGAGGTATTACAACGAGGAATACCAGAAAACGAATTCTCTGGTGGTCGGCAGGGAACAGACCCCGATGGAGCACTTTGAGGACAGAATAAAGACAATGGACAATATAATGGAGAAGCTGCGGCCTTATCTGAAGGCAGGGATGAGTATTCTTGAGGTAGGCAGCGGCAGCGGCGAGCTTCTTCACCTGATAAAGCCCCTGGTCAAGAGCGTCACCGGCATAGAGATGCACAAGGGGTTTGTTGACTTCATGAACAGCGAACTTGGCATCGAGGCTTACGCGCAGGACGTCAATCTTATTGATTTCGGTGGAAGGAAGTTCGATCTGATCATTTCAATCATGACCATGGACCATCTCCCAAATCCTGCTGAAACGCTGCTTACCATGAAGCGTCTGCTCTCGGAAGACGGGAAAATGTATATAGAACTTCCTAACAGGGAAGAGGCGCTGAACTACTTCCTGCCGGAACCGAACAGAGGGCGGTTCAATAAATTTTTCTGGCACAGGGCCCACTATTTTTATTTTACAAGGGAAACGCTTGAAAAGCTTATGGTAAAGATCGGGCTTGCATGCGAGATATCATGCCGTCATGAATACACGCTCTTTAATTTTCTGAACTGGTATTTTGCAGGCAATCCCCAGAAATCTTTTGTCCAGGCGACTATGGGTAATAGCTTTTTCCCTGGAGAAAGCGTATTTGAGACCGAAATGAACGGCATGTTTGAAGAGATGGAAGGGCGTTTCCACAAAATTCTTGCGCATACATTCAGGGGTGACACCCTCTGTTGCGTTGCACGATACTAAAGGAGCTGAACATATGAAGGTTCTTCTGATATATCCGAATATAAGGGGGATGAACATGCTGCCCCCGGCGATCGCCCTATTTACAGCCATACTGCGTGAGCGAGGCCATGTGGTGGCCCTGTTCGATTCCACCGACTACCCGAATCCAGAAGATGACGAGTTCAACAGCGATAAGTACAAAGAAATGAATCTTAACGTAAGACCGTTTGACGACTCTCTTCTGAAAGTGTCTTTCAAGGATGAGGATGTTTATGATGCCTTTGAACGGACCGTCAAGGAGTTTCAGCCACAACTTATGGCAATGTCATGCACGGAAGATATGTTTCCGATAGGCGTAAGCCTGCTTAAGAGGACCGCAGGCCTTAAAATACCGACTCTTCTTGGAGGCGTATTCCCGACCTTTGCTCCGGAACTGGTGATGTCCCACCGGGAGGTAGATATGGTTTGTGTCGGAGAGGGGGAGCAGGTCATAGCCGAACTGTGTGATCGTATGGACAAGGGCAGACCGTATTCGGATATTCCGGGGCTGTGGATAAAGAACAACGACAACGTCATACGAAATTCTATGGGGCCGGCAGTGGATATGAACGACAATCCGTTATTGGACCTGTCTATATTTTCCGAGGGCAGGCTTTATAGGCCCATGCAGGGAAAGGTATGGAAAATGTTCCCTCTTGAAACGCATCGGGGTTGTCCCTATACCTGCACTTATTGCAATTCGCCCGCGCAGGCCGTGAAATACAGGAACGAGACCGCCTCGCATTTTTTCAGAAAAAAGAGATTCGATAGAATAAGGGAAGAGATCATTCATCTGAGGGATAAATACGGGGCCGAGGCGTTCTATTTCTGGGCGGACACTTTTTTTGCATATACCGAAAAGGAGTTCGATGAGTTTGTTGATATGTATTCCGAATTCAAAATCCCTTTCTGGTGCCAGACGAGACCGGAAACCATAACCATTGATAGGGTTAAAAAACTTGCAAGCGTCGGGATGTTCAGAATGGCTTTCGGTATAGAGCACGGCAATCCGGAGTTCAGGAAAAAGGTGATTAAACGGCACGTGACAAATGAAAAGATGATAGAATCGCTTAAACTGGTGAATGAGGCTGGGGTCCCTTTCAGTGTTAATAATATACTCGGTTTCCCCTATGAGACCCGTGATCTGACCTTCGACACCATAGAGCTGAACAGGCATATTGAGGCGGATAGCATGAACGCCTACTCCTTCAGTCCTTTTCATGGAACTCCGCTACGGGAAATAGCGGAACAGGAAGGCTTCATAGAGCCGGGCGTGATCGCCAGGTCTTTGACAAAGCCGACTATGCTCAAAATGCCGCAGTACCCTCCTGAACAGATTGAAGGGATGAGGCGGTGTTTTGTCCTATATGTAAAATTGCCCCCAAAACGGTGGCCTGAGGTTAGAAAGGCCGAAGAGCCGACTCCTGAAGGGAATGTTGCTTGGAAGGCTCTGAGGGACGAAGTAGCCGAAAAATATTTCCGGTTCGATGTTTCATAAGTGTTCCAATAATAACGGTCCATGGAGGTGATATGGCAACATCATTGACAGACACTCAAAGCGTTCCCAATGCCGGAGATTTCAAGGTGCTGCTGGTATACGCCAATTCGCCGATGGACAACTTAATGCCGGTAAGTATTTCTTCTCTTGCCGGCGCTCTAAAGCGTCGTGGTTTTTCCATCAAGCTGTTTGATACGACTTTTTATCCATGGACAAGTTCTGCAGGAGGGGAGAGAGGCGGCTCATTGCAGGTTGCTGAGTTCGATTATAAAAAAGTCGGCATTACTTTTGTTGAGACAAATGTTTATGATGATTTTAGAAAAATGGTGCAAGAGTACAGGCCAAATCTTATCGCTCTGTCCTCAGTTGAACCAACACACGAGTTCGGCCTGAGGCTTCTTCAATGTGTCGATGATATGGGAATTTTTACCATTATGGGGGGAGTTCATACTATTTTTTCAAGCGAAGAGGTATTTAGAGAAGAGGTTGTTGACATGGTATGTATAGGTGAAGGAGAGAAATGTCTTGTTGAGTTATGCGAAAGAATGGCCGAAGGATTAGATTATACAAATATTAATAATATCTGGGTTAAACAAGATGGAAAGCAGTACCGGAATAAAAAAGACCGGGTTTTAAATATGGACGACCTCCCAATGCTTGATTTTTCAATTTATGACGAAAAGAGATTATATAGACCAATGGCAGGCAAACTTTATCGCATGGCTCCGGTCGAGTTTTCGCGGGGCTGCATTTTCAAATGTGCTTACTGTTCTGCACCGTCATATGCTGAAACATTTAAAGACAGCGGTAAATGGTTAAGGCACAAATCCATAGACAGAATTATCGAAGAAATAAAGACCTATGCTGAAGAGTATAACATCGAATATTTTTATTTTGTTTCTGAAACCTTCCTCGCTATGTCTGATCAGCGATTCAATGAATTTGTCGGGCAGTATAGTAAGATAGGGATTCCATTTTGGTTTAATACGAGACCTGAAACTATAACTGCGGACAGAATTAAAATGCTTGAAGGTATAGGGTGCCACAGAATGAGCGTAGGGGTCGAATGCGGCAACGAACCATATCGCAGGGAGATGTTAAAGCGGGCGGTCAGCAATGACGCCATTGTGAAGGCCTGCGAGATTGTTGCGAAATCCGACATCCAACTATCCGTAAACAACATCATCGGGTTCCCCGATGAAACTCGGGAGATGATTTTTGACACTATTTTTCTGAACAGAAAAATAGAGGCTGACAGTTATAGTTGTAGTATATTCCAGCCCTACCGCGGCACACTGCTCCATAAATATTGTGTGGATAAAGGATATATAAACTACCGTGAGCTTGCTATTGACCTTACCGTAACATCTGTTCTGAAACAACCGTGTATAAGCTCGGATGAAATTAAGGGACTCGCTCGCACGTTTCCCTTATATGTCAAATTTCCGGAAGGCAACTTTGATATTATTAGGAAGGCTGAAAAATTCGATGTCGAAGGAGAAGCTGTCTTTAAAGAGCTTTCCATGCGTTATCGAGAAGAATATGAAGGCCCCAAGTTGTGGTGAAATTTAAAATAAAATTGATGAACAATTACTTAGAAACGAGGTGGAAGAAATGAATGTCATAGTTTTCGGCGGTTCCGGTTTTTTAGGCAGTCATGTGGCTGATGCCCTCAGCGAAGCAGGGCATCAGGTGACAATATACGACATTAGAAAGTCAGATTATTTAAGACAGAATCAACAGATGGTTGTCGGAGATATTCTTGATGAAAAAAAAGTTGATGAGTCGGTAAAAGGAAAGGATATTATTTATAACTTTGCAGGTATCGCCGATATTGATGAGGCGTCAAAAAATCCGGTTGAGACCATAAAATACAATATCTTAGGCAATACGATTCTGCTGGAATCTGCCATAAGGCATAAGGTGAAACGTTTTGTTTACGCGAGCACGGTATATGTTTTCAGCGATTCAGGCTCTTTTTATAGGTGCAGCAAGGCTGCATGCGAGAACTACATTGATGTTTACCGGAAACAGCACGGGCTTGACTATACGATTCTTCGCTACGGAACGCTATACGGCACAAGGGCGGATGCGAGAAACAGCGTTTGCCGGTTTATAACTCAGGCAATGAGGGAAAAGAAGATCACGTATCCCGGTGACGGCAGTGAGATCAGGGAGTATATAAATGTGCTGGATGCGGCAAAAGCGAGTGTTGAGATACTGAGCGATGAGTTCAGAAACGAGCATGTGATATTCACCGGGTATTATCCGATGAAGGTGAGGGAGCTTTTCATAATGATAAAGGAGATGCTCAAAGGTGACATAGAGTTTGAGTTTGTTCCGCAGACATCGACCGATCCAATGGGTCATTATGCCATAACGCCCTATACCTTCATTCCCAAGGTCGGCAAGAAGTATGTAAAACACTACTATACCGATATGGGGCAGGGGCTGCTTCTCTGTATGCAGGAAGTCTTTGATAAAATCCAAAAGGGAAAGCAATTGCAATGAAGGTTTTTGTTTCTACATCTTCTTTTGCAAAGGATGACATCAGACCTGTTGATATGCTTAAGGAAGCCGGACTTGAAGTTTCTCTGAACCCTTACGGCAGAAAGCTGTCCGAAGATGAAATTATGGGCTTTTTGCACGATGTTGACTATCTTATCGCGGGCACGGAGCCGCTTACTCAGATAGTGTTGGAATCGGCAAAGATGCTGAAGGCAATATCAAGATGTGGCACAGGTCTTGATAATGTGGATATAGAAGCCGCGGATAAACTTGGCATTAAGGTTTATAATACTCCTTATGGTCCTACCCAATCGGTAGCGGAGTTGACTATCGGATTAATTCTTGATATGCTGCGCCGCATTTCAAAGATGGACAGGGATATAAGGTCCGGCGTATGGAAGAAATATACGGGTAATCTTTTAAGCGAAAAAAAGGTCGGCATTATAGGTTTCGGCAGAATCGGACAGAAAGTAGCTGAACTGCTTATGCCGTTTGGATGTGAGATTGTTTATTGTGATATAAAATCGAATGATGCAGGATTAAAATTTAAGAATGCAAGTTTGGATGAAATTTTGAGAACAAGCGATATCATATCGATCCATGTTTCATCTAAAGAACAAATAATAGGAAAGGAAGAATTTAAAAAGATTAAAAAAGGAGCATGGATAATTAATGTTTCACGCGGCGGAGTTATAGACGAAGCTGAATTATATAAGGCATTAAAAGAAGGGCATTTGTCAGGTGCGGCGGTGGATGTTTTTGAAGAAGAGCCTTACGCGGGTTTGTTGAAAGAACTGGATAATATTATTTTGACCCCGCATATCGGTTCTTATGCCGAAGAGGGTAGGATCAATATGGAAATAGAGGCTGTGAAGAACCTTCTAAATGGAGCCGTAACATCCGTTGAATAGTTTTATGAAGCATGTGTATTTGTCGTATTCAATGACCTCAAAAAATCCTGTATATGGCGGTGTTGCCGATATTAAGCCTTTTCAGGTTAAGTCCATTTCCGGCGGCAGTTCCTCTAATGTTTACAGCGTAACTATGCAAAATCATTGGGGAACGCATGTTGACGCTCCGAATCATTTTTTTGAAAATGGTTTGACGGTGAATGATTATCCTGCGGATTTCTGGTTTTTCAAATTCCCCATAGTTATACGGATTGACTTAAAACCGGGAGAACTGCTGCGCTGCGCCGACTGGATAGAAAGTATGAAGCATGGGACGGACATTGTTCTTTTTAAATCGGGATGGGGCAAGTTGAGGAAAACGGAGAAATACGGCATGGATAATCCGGGAATGCATCCTGAAGTCGGATTTTTCCTGAGGGAGAAATATCCTTCCGTCAGGGCTGTCGGGATAGATTGGGTATCAATATCATCTTTTGAAAACAGAGATGCGGGAAGGGAAGCGCATCGAGCTTTTCTTGATCCGGAAGGTTCAAACAATCCGGTGTTGATTATTGAGGATATGGATTTGTCGCATGATTTTAAGGGATTAAGGGAAGTGTGGGTTGCGCCTTTAAGGGTGGAGGGAATAGACAGCGCACCCTGTACGGTTATGGGACTTATTGATGATTAAGGCGGTTATATTTGATTTTGACGGTGTGATTGTAGAATCCGTTGATATAAAGACAAAAGCATTTGCTGAGTTATTTGAATCTGAAGGGGAGAATATTGTTGAAAAGATAGTTGATTACCATCTCAGAAATGCAGGAGTGTCAAGGTTTGACAAATTCAGATATATTTATAGGGAAATACTAAAAAGAAATTTGAGCGAAGAGGAGTTTCAAGGCCTATGCGGCCGTTTTTCACAGTTGACGGCTGATGCGGTTGCTGCCGCGCCGTTTGTCGGGGGCGCAAGGGAATTTTTGGAAAACTACTTTGAAACGTACGATTTTTATATCGCCTCAGCCACTCCTCATGATGAGTTGGAGGGGATAATAGAGAAAAAAAATATATCACGGTATTTTAAAAAAATTTATGGAGCGCCGCAGAAAAAAATAAATATTGTGAAGACTATACTGTCGGAGAATGCCTTAAAGCCTGACGATGCCGTCTATATCGGCGATGCTGTGAGCGATCATGATGCCGCAACGAGTAACGGCGTAACTTTTGTTGCGCGTATAACTGAAGACAACAGTTTGTTGTTTAAAGATATAAACTGTCTTCGGACTAATGATCTGAACAACCTGTACGATAGTATAACCCGCAAGGCATATTTGGAACTTGATGGAAAGCTGAAGGAGGCGTTTGATTTTTTATCGGCAGTGAACCGAAAGGCTTATAACAGCATCTATTTATTATCCAACCTTATTTTAAGCAAAAACCCATCTGCTAATAATTTTCTTAATGGATTTTTAAAGGGAGAGAAAGCCCGCACTCAAAATATATTTACCGTTGTTTCAAGTCTGATTATTTATTATTTAAAAAGTTTTATTTATTTTGTGCTATATCTGCTGTTTTTTGCAGCCTTCCGTATGTCGGGTTTGGGGTATTCCATAAATCCATCCTCGAAGGAATTTATACTTATTGATACATTTTTTCTTATAGACAGGATTCAAAGAAGCAATAAGTTTGAAGATTCTTATTTTATAGGATTTAAGGAGGTTTTAGATAATCCGGGAAAACATTATGCGTATCTGCCTGTATTTTATAGCACTAAAAACCCCTTAAGGCTGTTTAAGATTTTCAAGATTTTGAAAAGGGATAAAGAGCTTGTGCTGACGGAGTATCAACTTCTATCAGGTATGGACCTGCTGAAAATTTTTTATTTTATTTTAACGTATCCGTTTAAGGTGCTGGTGCTTGTAAAAAATATAAAAGAAGATGCAAACCTGTCCGGGCTACTGAGGAGCGAGCTTGTGAGCAGTCTGAGATGCGTAAGTTTTTTGAATTTCTCAAGGTATCTGCAAGGCAGAAAAATAGCCGGACTGCCTTATGAAAAAATAAAAGTCATAAGCTGGTTTGAGAATCAGACGATAGATAAAAACCTGTATAAGGGACTGCGGGAAGGCGGGGATAAAGTAAAAATATACGGCTCGCAGCCCTTTGTGTTCGCTAAGTCATTATTGAATATTATTCCCGATGCGAATGAATCAAGGTTTGGAATTGTTCCTGATAAAATAGTTGTTAACGGCTCATATTATATCCCTAAAGATACAACCTTGAATTTCACAGTTGGTCCATCTTTTAGATACAAAAAAATATTTACAACTGAAATTGATGCAGCGAAGCAGAAAGAT
The DNA here is from genome assembly GCA_001803635.1 of Nitrospirae bacterium GWB2_47_37. GTDB lineage: Bacteria > Nitrospirota > Thermodesulfovibrionia > Thermodesulfovibrionales > Dissulfurispiraceae > GWB2-47-37. The sequence goes on from MHDU01000046.1 coordinate 115,091, forward strand.
ATTCTTGTATTGATGCCGTACTTTATCGAAGATATTGAAAATATCCTGAGGCTATTAGGCAAAGCGGATCTGAGAAGCAGGTTTTTTATGATCAAAGCACATCCGTCAACGCCTGTAAAAAGATTCAGGAAGTTTCTGCCCGTCAATGCCGAAGTAACCGGAGGGGATATTTATGAACTGTTTAAGACTGCAAAAATAACGATAAGCTCGGAATCCGGCAGTATGGTTGAGTCTGCAAGTCTTGGAATACCGGTGATTTCCATAAAAAATAATAGGGGTCTTAATCATAATCCCTTGCCTTCATACGGTAAGGGTATAATTTGGGATGAAGTTGAAAGTGCCGAAGAACTCGATGGTGCCGTCGCAAGGTTTGAAATTGCCTTAAAAAATAAAACTGAATTGAATAATATAAAAAAAATTGCAGAGGAATACAAACGGATGTTTTTCTGCGAGCCGACAGATGAAAATATTATAAGGACATATGAATTAGTATGAACAGTTTTAAAAACGCGGATAGAATATTAATTATCGGAGGCACAGGGTTCATCGGCAGGCATTTGGCAGGAAGATGTTTGTCCGAAACCCCTCATCTTACCTGTCTCAGCTTAGTTAAGAATAGCTTGAATGAAAAAGCTGAAGTGATCCATGCAGATATCGCCGATAAAGAGCGGTTAAAATCCGTATTACACGGCAGGGCTTTTGACTATGTTTTCAATCTCGGCGGATATATAGACCATACACAATATTTTAACGGCGGGCGCAGACTGATAGAATCACATTTTAGCGGACTGCTGAACCTGATAGATTGTTTGGAAACCGGAAGCCTGAAAGGATTTGTACAAATAGGAAGCAGCGATGAATACGGAGGGGCGCCGGCACCTCAAAACGAACTTATGAGAGAGAGACCAATATCGCCATATTCTCTATCAAAGGTTGCTGCATCGCATTTTATGAAAATGATATCCGATACTGAAGGATTTCCCGGTGTTGTCCTAAGGCTTTTTCTTGTCTACGGCCCCGGACAGGATGAGAAAAGATTCATCCCCCAGATTATACAGGGATGCCTTAAGGATGAAGAATTTAAAACATCCGAAGGGAACCAGCTCAGGGATTTCTGTTATATAGACGATATAGTTGATGCTATGATAAAAGCTGCAGTAACAGAGGAAGCAAGGGGGCATGTAATTAATATTGCTTCGGGATTTCCGGTCACAATAAAGGAAATGTTACAAAAAATAATGAGTCTGACCGGCGGCGGCAAGCCTCTATGGGGAGCGCATCCGTATAGAAAAGCCGAAAACATGGAGTTGTATGCGGATATAAGCCTTGCAAAGAGCCTGCTCGGCTGGGAACCGTCTATCCCCCTCGACGAAGGACTAAGAAAAACGATAGAATATTACAGACAATTCAGGGTGCGTGATTAAGTCAACCGCAGTGGGAGGGAAATAGTGAAGGTCGTAATACTTGCAGGAGGATTGGGAACTAGGCTTAGCGAAGAGACAATTGTAAAACCCAAGCCTATGGTCGAGATAGGCGGAAAGCCTATGCTTTGGCATATCATGAATATTTACGGCGCTTGTGGTTTTAACGAGTTTACCGTGGCTCTCGGATATAAAGGCGCGGTCATTAAGGAATATTTTCTCAATTATTATAACCTCCAGAGCGATCTGACCGTTTCATTAAAAAACGGAGAGATTACAGCATCAAAGAATTGTTACAGGGACTGGACGGTTCATCTGATCGATACCGGCCTGAACACGATGACAGGCGGCAGGCTTCTTAGACTGAAGGATAAGTTAAGCGGTTCCGCCTTTATGCTTACATATGGCGACGGCTTGAGCAATATTGATATTAACCGGCTGCTTGAATTTCATAAATCACACGGTAAGGTTGCTACTATTACGGCGGTTAGACCTTCTGCGCGCTTCGGAGGAATGGCTTTTGACGGAGACAGGGTTGTTGAGTTTAAAGAAAAGGCTCCGACAGGACAGGGCTGGATAAACGGCGGTTTTTTTGTTTTTGAACCGGCGGTTTTTGATTATATTGCTGATGACGCGGCTATACTTGAACAGGCTCCTCTTGAAAGCCTTTCAAAGGAAGGACAGCTTATGGCATATAAACATGACGGCTTCTGGCAGTGCATGGATACGGTAAGGGATAGAGGGTTCTTAGAGGATTTCTGGAATAGCGGTAAGCCGCCGTGGAAAATATGGAAAGATTAAGGAGACTGTTTATGGGCGATAAGGCGATTAAACTTAGTATTATAATACCTGTCTACAATAGTCAGGAAACCATAGGCCGTCTTGTGGACAGGCTTGTAGAAACAATTCAGGGTTATGATCTTGAGATTATTTTGGTTAATGACTACAGTACCGATAATAGTCATGAAGTCTGCTTGAGGAAATATGAGTCATACCCTCAGATAATACGTTACTTTAAGCTTTCAAAAAATTTCGGTGAACATAACGCAGTGCTGGCCGGTTTAAATTATGCTGCAGGTGATTATATAGTAACAATGGACGACGATTTTCAAAATCCTCCGGAAGAGGTGTCTGAAATTGTGGATTATATGCACAGAAACAGGTTTGATGTTGTGTATTCTTATTATGAGGAAAAAAAACATAGCTGGTTTAGAAATATGGGAAGCCGGTTTAATAACCGAGTCGTTACTTTTTTATTGAAAAAACCGTCGGATCTTTACCTGTCCAGCTTTAAATGCATAAACCGCTTTCTTGCAGATGAGATAATAAAATATCACGGCCCTTATCCCTATATCGATGGGCTAATTCTGCGCGTCACGCGCAATATCGGACAAATATTAGTGCGCCATGAAGAAAGGGCTTTAGGGAAATCTAATTATACTATAAGAAAGCTTATATCGCTTTGGTTGAACATGTTTATAAATTTTTCTATTACTCCACTGCGAATAAGTCTTTTTATAGGCGCGGCTTTAACTGCGTTCGGTTTTTTGTTGATTCTATATTTCCTGCTTGATAAATATCTATGGAATCCCTATGATGAATGGCCTTCCGGGTGGGCATCGCTTCTTGTGATTGTCATAACCTTTTCAGGAACACAGCTTATATCATTAGGCTTGATAGGCGAGTATCTCGGCAAGTTATTCCTGACAAACAATGGAACGCCTCAGTTTATAATCCGGGAGCAGCATGCAAAAAGCGAGAATAATAATAAAACTGTCTCAAAATAATGGATAAAATATATTCTTTTTATAAAGATCGTTCTGTGATCATAACGGGCGGATTGGGTTTTATAGGCAGCAGTCTGGCTATTCGTTTAACGGAGGTTGGAGCAAGGGTGACGATTGTTGATTCCCTTATCTCTCAGTACGGCGGCAATATGTTCAATGTTGAGCCGATAAAAGATTCGGTTAAGATAAATATAATGGACATTCGAGACAGACACGGTATGAATAATCTGGTTAGAGGTCAGGATATAATGTTCAATTTGGCGGCTCAGGCGAGCCATATCGGCAGTATGGAGGATCCCTTTGCCGATCTGGCAATTAATGTTCAAGGTCAGCTCTCTGTTCTTGAGGCCTGCAGGGAAAACAATCCGGATATTAAAATCATATTTACGAGTACAAGGCAGATATACGGTAGACCTCAATATCTCCCTGTGGATGAGGATCATCCGTTACGGCCTACAGATGTGAATGGAATAAATAAAATAGCCGGCGAACAATATCATATCCTATACCGTAATGCTTACGGCATAGAAACAGTGATATTAAGATTAACGAATACATACGGTCCACGCTTGCTGGTAAAGCATAATAGGCAAGGTTTTTTGGGATGGTTTCTGCGTCTTTTGTTGGAAGGTAAAGAAATCACAATATTCGGAGACGGTTGCCGGTTAAGGGATCTTAATTATGTCGATGATGTAGTAGATGCCCTCCTTTTGAGCGGATATAAGAAAGAAGCTGCAGGTCAGGTAATGAACCTTGGTAATCATGAGTCGATTTCTTTATTGGAGATCGTTAAAACTATGATTGAAGTTAATAAAAGCGGAAAATATAATTTTATGCCTTTCCCCGACGGCATAAAAAAAATAGACATTGGAGATAGTTATGCGGATTTCAGCAAGGCAAAAAATATATTAGGGTGGGAGCCTAAGACGTCATTTAAAGACGGCCTATTGAAAACAATGGAATATTATAGAAAATATGGAAAAGATTATTACTGGCACTGAGAATATGAGAATTCCTTTCGGGGATTTAAAACCTCAGTATTTTCAGCTAAAAAAAGAGATTGACGGCGCTGTTCGGCAGGTAATTGAGCGGGGCCGGTTTATACTTGGAGAAGAGGTAGAGGCTTTTGAAAAGGAATTTGCCGAATACTGCGGTTGTGGTTATGGCATAGGAGTCGGATCAGGCACAGAGGCGATTCATTTGGCCCTGATTGCGTTGTCAATACAGCCGGGAGATGAAGTTATAACTGTTCCAAATACGGCGGTACCGACTGTCTCTGCAATTTCTTTTGCAGGGGCGATCCCAAAATTTGTAGACATAAATCCTGATACCTATACTATCGATGTAACTAAAATAGAATCGGCAATAACAAAAAAAACAAAGGCTATTATTCCGGTTCATTTGTACGGGCAGTGTGCCGATATGGATACCATCCTCGATATTTCAAAAAAATATAATTTAGCCGTTATAGAAGACGCGTGTCAGGCGCACGGCGCTGCATATAAGGGAAAGAAAGCCGGAAGCATGGGTAATGCGGGCTGTTTTAGTTTTTATCCGACCAAAAATCTCGGCGCCTTCGGCGACGGAGGAATGGTTGTTGCAAACGATGCGGCCATCGCCGAAAGGCTTAAACTGCTGAGGAATTACGGTCAGGAGAAACGCTACTTCCATAGAATCAAAGGATTTAACAGCCGGTTGGACGAAATTCAAGCCGCAATCTTAAGGGTAAAGCTGAAATGCCTCGATCAATGGAATACAACAAGAATGGAGAAGGCGGCTTTGTACAAAAGGCTATTGAGGGATGTGTCAAATATAATTACTCCAATCGAAGCTCCCTATTCAAGCCATGTTTATCATTTATTTGTTATCAGATGCGAAGAAAGAGATGATCTGCAGGGGTTCCTTTCTGAAAAAGGCATTGGAACACTTATTCATTATCCGCGTCCCATTCACTTGCAGGAAAGCTATAGAGATTTAAAATATGAGAAAGGAGATTTGCCTGCGGCGGAACATTGTGCTGAAACCATACTGTCTCTTCCTTTGTATCCGGAAATCAAAGATTCTGAAATAGAATTCATCGCTGCGGCAATTAAAGATTTTTTTTGTTTAAACATATGAAAGGAATAATATTAGCAGGCGGAAGCGGCACAAGGCTTTATCCATTAACGGAGGCTGTTTCGAAACAGTTGCTGCCCGTCTACGACAAGCCTATGATATATTACTCGCTGTCGGTTTTAATGCTGGCAGACATAAGGGAAATTTTAATCATTACCACTCCGGACGACAGGGCGAAATTCGAGAAACTGCTCGGCAATGGAAGACATTTGGGGCTTAAAATTTCATACGCCGTTCAGGAAGAGCCGAGGGGTATTGCCCATGCATTTATAGTCGGCGAAGATTTCATAGGAAAGAGCAGTGTGGCGTTAATTCTCGGCGATAATATATTTTACGGTCAAGATTTTACTCCAACACTGAAGAAAGTAACCAAAAGAAATAAAGGAGCCACAATTTTTGCTTATTACGTAAATGATCCGAAGATGTTTGGTGTTGTCGAATTCGACAAGAAATTCAAAGCGATAAGCGTAGAGGAGAAACCTCAAAAACCAAAATCTAATTATGCGATAACCGGTTTGTATTTTTATGATAATAATGTAATAGATATAGCTAAAACCATAAAACCTTCAAGCAGAGGCGAACTCGAGATAACCGATATTAATAAAATCTATTTAAAGAACAGCGCGCTTAATGTTGAACTTTTAGGAAGAGGCTTTGCGTGGCTGGATACCGGAACGCATGAGACTTTGCTTGATGCCTCACATTTTGTTGCAACAATAGAACGAAGACAGGGATTGAAAGTAGCCTGCATAGAAGAAATAGCGTACAGAAAAGGTTATATCAATAGAAGTCAGTTGATAAAGCTTGCGGAACATTTAAACAAAACAAAATACGGCCACTACCTCTTAAAAATAGCCGAAGAAAGATGAAGACAATTTTAATTACCGGCGGAGCCGGGTTTATAGGTTCAAACTTTATAATATATTTTCTTGGGAAATACGAGGAATATTTTATCGTAAACTTAGATAAGCTGACCTATGCCGGAGATTTAAAAAACCTGATGGAATTAGACGGTCATCAGAGATATAAGTTTATAAACGGCGATATTTGCGATAAAGATTTGGTGGAATATATATTTAGGGAGTTCAATGTCAAGGGGGTTATTCATTTTGCGGCCGAATCTCATGTGGACAACTCGATAGTAAGGCCGGAAGATTTTATACGGACAAATGTACTCGGTACATTTGTGCTCCTTAATGCTGCGCGGAATATCTGGCTGGATAAGCCGTTTTCGTATAAAAATGAATATGCAGGCAGTAGATTTCACCACATATCCACAGATGAGGTATACGGCAGCCTTGGGAAAGAAGGATTTTTCACGGAATCCACACCGTATGCGCCGAATTCCCCATACAGCGCTTCAAAGGCAAGTGCCGATATGCTGGTGAAAAGTTATCGCAATACATACGGCCTTAATACCGTTATCACAAACAGCTCAAACAATTACGGGCCGAGACAGCACGATGAAAAGCTTATCCCTAAGATCATACGGAATGCGCTGAATGGAGAACCTATACCTATATATGGAGACGGAGAAAATGTAAGGGACTGGCTATATGTAGAAGATCAATGCAAGGCTATAGATATGGTTTTCCATAAAAGCAGGGCAGGTGAGACCTATAATATAGGCGTAATGAATGAAAGGAAAAATATCGAAGTAGTTAATATAATATGTGGAATTTTAGATGAATTAAGACCGCGAAACGACGGGAATTCATATAAAAAGCAAATTTCCTTTGTTGAGGACAGGCCCGGACATGATAGGCGATATGCGGTCGATCCGTCAAAAATAAGAAATGAATTCGGATGGGAAGCAGAAAAAAGTTTTGAGAGCGGTATTTTTAAAACGGTAAATTGGTATTTGGAAAAATATTCAACCAAGGTTAATGCATTGAATAGGAGCCAACAATTATGAGAGTAATGTTTATTGTTAATGACCTCGGAGTGAACGAGCCTTTCGGGCCTATGATATTGTCGGCAATATTGCAACGGAGAGGACATGAAACCACTCTTGGGGTGATTAAAAAAGAAGATGTTACAGAAAAAATCCTGTCGTGGAAGCCGGATATACTCGCATACAGTATGATGTCTGTTGATATGGAAGACATGAAAAAATTTAACGATTCGCTGCGGGAAAAAATTAAAGTTTTTACGCTGCTCGGAGGGCCTCATGCCACACTGGATAGAGGCTGTATAAATGATCCTTATATTGATGCAATATGTATCGGCGAGGGTGACGGAGCTATTGTTGATGTTGTAACCCGCCTCGAAGAGGGCAGAGGGCTTGAAGGCATCCCTAATATAATAATCTCTGCCGAACAGGAGTTGGAGATAAGGGATCTGATGGATGATTTTGATTCCATGCCGTTTATGGATCGCAAGCTTGTTTACGCATATCCGGAAATGGCCCGCTTTGGAATTAAGGGCATATGGACAAGCAGGGGATGCGTCTTTCCCTGCCCGTATTGTTTTAATAATCGTTATAACGACTTGTATAAGAAAAAGGGGAAGGTTGTCCGGAGGCGAAGCGTTGATTCCGTAATAAGAGAGACAAAAGAACTTATTGCAAATCACCGTGTTGAGTTTATTCGCATACAGGACGATGTTTTTGTCCATAAAGTAGATGATTGGCTTAAGGAATTTGCCGAGCGATGGTCGTCGGAGATAGGGGTTCCATTTTATTGCCTGCTGCGGTCTGAACTTATTACGGATGAGATGGCATATTACCTGAAGAAGGCGGGTTGTTTTTCAATATGTATGTCGATTGAGTCTGCAAATGATGATGTTAGAAACCTCATGCTGAGGCGTAAGATGAGCAAAGAAAAACTTGCAAATGCTTTCAATATCCTAAAAAAGAATAAGATAAATATTTATGCAAACACGATGTTAGCGCTTCCGTTTACCTCTCTTGAGCATGATATAGCATCTGTAGACTTCGCCGTAAAGGTGCAGCCGGACATGCCTAATTTCTCTATTTTCATGCCGTATCCTGGGACGGATCTGGGAGACTATTGCAAAAAAGTCGGCATATATAATCCTGAAAAGGATACCATAAATTATGGAATGCGCAATATCAGCCCCTTGACCTGCTTTTCAGAAAGCGAGAAGAATGCCCAGTACAATCTCTGCCAGTTGGCAATAGTCGCAGTTAAATTCCCTAAGCTGCGCAATTTAATAGTGAACAGGCTTATTTACCGGAAGCCTAATAAAATATTTTTCTTTATCCATTATATATTTGCGGTAACAACATATGGGCGTAAAATATTCTACTTCAAACACACAATAGGCGAATATTTTGAACTTATAACCAGAACTCTTAAGCATTATTTCTATGATTTTCTGAAAAAAGATACAGGCAATATGAAAAATTCTAAAAAGGAAAGAATTGCTGAAGACGAAAGAAATAAGGCAGGCAGAAAAAATAGAATAGAGGAATTGGAAAAATGCATGGAGGCTATGGCAACGAGTACGAATTATAACAGCAGGAAGGGTTTGTAATACGATGGGACTATATCCGTCATCGCTTAACGAAAGAAAACGAATTGAAGCAATATTTGATCAAGTTGCAAATAAGGTAGCGGCTCAGGAAAAGGATATTGCATCGCTAAAAACGGTTATAGATAAATTCAATTTGCATGGGAAGTCAATACTGGAAGTCGGTTGCGGTATGGGAGATAACTTAATATATTGTTCTCAGAAGGGTGCTATATATGCAGAAGGTTTTGATATTAGCGGTGAGAGCATAAAAATAGCACAGGAGAAGGCAAAAGGTTTTTCTAATATTCTTTTTCATAAATGCAGCATCGAAGAATATAACTCGGAAAAGAACTTTAATTTTATTTTAGCATGGGGAGTTTTTGAATATGTGGACAATCCGCTTGAATCGCTGAAAAAGATGGTTGGTTTCTTGTCGGATGAAGGAATCCTCATGCTTCTTATATCAAGGCCTATTTTTATAAAGAGGATTTCATTTATTATTAGAGCGGTTTTGTCGAAAATGCCTTTAAAGACGATGGAGCCATTAGCAAAAATGTTTAGTGAAATTCTAAAGATTTTTTCTTCAAAGTTTAAGAGGATGCTTTATACAGGAGAGAGCAATACATATACCTTTGAACAGACAATTCTGGAAGGACTAATGGTGCCAAGATATAATATATTTCGTCATGAAATATTTACTAATTATCTTCAAAATCAAGGGTTTTTAATAGATTTTTTTTATGAAGCTGCTCCTTCTATGACATGCATTATAGCAAAGAAGTACATATAAATATGAAAAATATATTTTTTATGCTCATATCATTTGTTCCAATTATTTATTTTGGAATTAAAGTTTTTGCAGGACAGCAGTTTCATTATTATCCTTATTTCTTTTGTATAACTCTTATAATCAATATCTTTTTCATTGCGGTTTTCAGAAGAAAAACTTATGCACAATACTGGATAGGCACTCTTTTCAGTTTTATGTTTTTAGATATGGTTTTTAATAAAATAGATATAAAACAATTCGTTAATACATGGAAGGGACTTAATTTTTTAATGATTATTCCTGCGGTTTTATTTACGGTTTTTAGCTGCATACTTCAGGCATATCGCTGGAGAATAATTCTGAGCAATATAAATGCCTTTAAATTTAATGAATTATTTCCGAGCGTGATGATCGGACACCTTGCAAACCATATTATGCCTGCAAAGGCCGGAGAATTTGTGAAGTCTTATCATCTGGGCAAATTATACGGGTATAATAAAGTGTCTATTTTCTCGACAGTAGTTATTGAAAGGATTTTTGACGGTATTATGGTATTATCTTTTTTGTTTTTTTTCCTTATCGGATTGAGGGAGGTAAAATCAGAGCTAATTTTAATGGGATGGGCGGGGCTTGCAATTTATGGCGGAGCCTTTTTATTTATTTACATAGTGTTTAAATATACTGAAAAAATCGTAACATTATCACACTCCTTACTGCCGCAGAAAATTTCACTTTTTTTCACAAAAATTATAGAGGCATTTTCAGAAGGTCTTCATGTATTGAGCAATTTAAAACAATTATTTCAGGTAATGTTAATTTCAGTGAGTATGTGGATTGTAATAGCCGTCTCGATAATTCCTTTAATGATTATGTTTGAGTTCGAACTGCCTTTTTATGTCTCTTTTGCTATTTTAGCCTGTATAAGTTTAGGAATGACTTTGCCGTCAGCACCCGGAGGCATAGGAATCATCAGCTTTGCCACTATTTTTGCAATGAATATATTATTCAGGGAAGCGAACATTTTGCTTACTGACGATTTGTATGCAAAAGTTGTTGTCTTTTCAATTCTGATAAATATTGTCATGGTTTTGCCTGAAATAATTTTAGGCACATTTTTTGCGATAAGAAGCGGAGTGAAAATTGCCTCTATATCAGATGATCTGTCTGTCGGATAAGATGATAAAATCAATGCAAAACTGGAGATATGAATTATGAAGGTTCTTTTAATGGTCGCTCCATCTGTCGGTGCATTAACATTAGAAGCTTCAAATGATATTGCTCAAAATATGGGATTTTATCCACCCCTTGGAATCCTGTATGTTGGAACCTATCTCAAGAGGAATTCTGAACATGAAGTTCATATAATTGATTCGGAGAGCGAGAGATTGACGTATAAGGATATAGAGGAAAAAATAAAAACCATTAAACCTGATGTATTAGGGATTACTGCTTTCACCAATACGCTTAAAAATGTCCTTGATGTGCTGAAAATAGCTAAAAGGGTTCATCCTGCCTGTATAACTGTGCTGGGGGGGCCGCATGTCCCGCTTTTTCCTGATGAGACGTTACAGTTTAAGGAAGTAGACTATGCTATATGCGGCGATGGCGAATATTCCTTTAAGAAATTGGTAGATGTTTTAGGTGAAAAATCTCCTGCCGACATTAAAGAGGAAGAATTAAAGAAAATTGAAGGAATTGTTTTTAAAACATCGGATGGAACAATCTACAAAAACGGATATGCCAGAGTAAAAGATATAGATTCACTTCCGTTTCCTGACCGTGCTTTTTTGAGGAAGGACTTGTACTTCTGCATTTTAGGTAAAAAGAGGTTAATGACAACGATAATGAGCAGTAGGGGATGTCCATTTCAATGCACATTCTGCAATACGCCCGATAAACTCTATCGGTACAGAAGCGCCCAAAACGTTGTGGATGAAATGGAGTATATCGTGAGCATGGGAATCGAGGAAATTTTCTTTTTCGACGATTTGTTTAATATTACAGCAGAAAGGGCTATAGCGGTATGCGATGAGATTATTAAGCGAAAATTAAATGTGAAATGGGCTTTTAGAGGAAGAGTTACGGGCATCAATGAAGAGCTTGCTAAAAAATTGAAACAAGCCGGTTGCGAGAGGATTCAGTTTGGGATAGAGAAAGCAACGGATGAGAGCTTACGGATAGTAAAAAAATCATCTACAGTCGAAGACATAATAAATGCCGTCAACTTAACAAAAAAGTACGGCATGATGTGCGTAGGAAATTTTCTGTTGTTTACGCCGGGCGAAGGGGAGAAGGAGGCTGAGGAGATTATAAGGTTCGCTTTAAAACTTAAATTGGATCATGCTGAATTCAGCGTCTTTATACCGTATCCAGGCACTCAAATTTACAACGAAGGATTGAAATCAGGCTTCTTTGCAAAAGATTACTGGGCGGAATATGTAAGAAATCCCGATCCGAATTTTCAATTATTATGGGAAGAGAAGGTTCCGAGAGAAAGAATGTATGAAATTACTGCACGAGCTCATAAGAGATTTTATTTCAGGCCGAGAATCGTATGGAACGAATTAAAGAGAACGACAAATTGGACAGAGTTCAAGAGAAAATTAAACGGCGCTATGATTGTTCTGAAATTAAGGTAGATTAGAAATGTCCCGTAATAAAAAAATACTTCTTATCTCTGCGTTTTTTTTACTGCTGATGCAGATGGTTACATTAGACATCGGCTTTATACTTGGCGCAGGCGGAGGCAATTTAGCAGAAGGATGGTTCAGCGATATAGCCTATAATTTAAATTGGGAATTCACCGGTCGAATGGCCGAGGATATTCCTTATGGTGCAGGCTGGAGCACGGGAATCGGGAAATTATTCTTTTTGATTCACAATGTATTTTATAAGATTTTCGGAGTCGGTTTGTTTCAGGCCCGGCTGGTCAGCTTTGCAAGCGGTGTAATAATGTTGGTCTTACTATATGTGTGGGTTAAAAAGTATATATCACAAGATGCTGCTATTTTTTCTATGTTGTTGATGGCATCTTCACCTTTATTTTACACAAGCATTCCAAGCGCAAAACAGGATATAGTGCATTGCCTATTTGCCTTTAGCGCATTTTATTTTATAAGTTCGGCAATTCTAACAAGAAAAGGAGTTTATTATCTATTAGCAGGCTTTATAGCCGCCTTGTCTGTAGATATAAGCTACAGGGGGATTGAGATTGTAATAGCCGTATACTTATTTCACTGCATTTTTTTTGAAAGAGAGGGTTTTTTAAAGAGGTCATCGCTTCTGTTATCCGGTTCTTTTATAGCGTTCATTTACTGGTATTCTATAAATATCTTGCCGATAGGAATAGATGCTTTCCTCGGATATCATTTTGCCTCAGCAGCAGGAGACGGCGGAGATTACAATTTTACCGTATTGCTTTCAGAGTTTTATAGATTTTTAAATATTTTTTCAGGGAGAAATAAGTATGTTTTTATCTTTGAACTATTTTACCTGGTATTTTTAGCGGTTCTTTTTTATAAAAATAGAGGAAAGCATAAGGGCATATTCAAAGTCATAGGCGTATGGGTTTTAATTAATTTTATGATTTTGACGGTAATTGAAAGGACAACCGAACGGATATATCTTTTAATGTATTACACCTTTCTTTTTATCTTCTCAGGGATAGGGTTATCTGAATTGTTTGAACAACGCAGAAAAATTGCATATGCGATTTTAAGCTTAATATTACTTTTTGCTTTTACGTTTCAAGGCGCTATCTTTGTAAAATATACATATCATACGGCAATTAAAAAGGATTACGATATAAAAGGTTATTATGATAAACTTCGTGCGTCGGTCGACATCAATAAGCCGATTATCGGGACAACAAACCACTGGTATGCTTTCCCCGACGCCCGGTATTACGGAGGGCAGTTTTATTTATCGCGGGTTGTGACAATACTTAAAGAGTTGAAACCGTCGCAGGAATATGTAAGCGACTATGAGCGTGCGGAGGCATTGTTAAAAGTTTTTGAAAAGAGGGGAATTGAATATGTTATTGCAGATGAGTATTTTAAGCCCACATTAACCAAATACTTTGTTAATAGCGAATTGCCTTCAAAAAACTTTAAACTTGTAAATACGATTACCGATATGTTTTTAGGAAAAGGAGCCGATTCAAAAAAACGGCCGTATAAAACTGAGATATACAAGGTTATTTCTTACGAGCCGTAAATGAAAATATGAATATTTTAAGGGCAAAAACTGTTGATCTGTTCAAATATGAGGGGCTGACCGAGACCCAGCAGAGAAATAGCGAACAAAATCTGGCAGAAATCAAAAATGGGTCTTTGCGATTGCATTCATATCCCCGCAGGCTGGTTTTAGAACTTACAAATACCTGCAATCTTAACTGCATCATGTGCGGAAGGGATGAGAGCGGTTTTTCCGGCAATTTTTTTGATATTAATTATCTCTACAGGCTTGAGCCGGTGTTGTCATACGTGGAAGAGGTTACTCTATTCGGTTGGGGGGAGCCTACGATACATCCTAAGTTCAAGGATATTATTGAACTGCTCAATAAGTATCCCGTGAAAAAATATTTTGTTACTAACGGCACTACCCTGCATAAAATTGAAGATCTTTTATTTGATTGTAAGGTTGATATTATGGCAGTCAGCCTTGACGGTGCATGTGAGGCGACCAACGATAAGATACGACGGGGAGCAAGTTTCAATAAAATAGTGTCTTCTTTAAAAGCGATAACGGCAAGGAAAAGGGAACACAGGTTTGATTATCCGTATATCAACTTCGTGATGACTCTTATGCAATCAAATCTTTGCGAACTGCCGGAAATGGTTGACCTTGCAGCCGCTATAGGGCTTGAAGAGGTAAAGGCCGTATATCTCACCGCTTTTAACAGGGAACTTGCCGGTGAAGTGCTGTGGAACAATGCGGATGATGCCGGAAAGGTGTTTGCCGAAACAATAAAAAGGGGGGAATCATCCGGAATTAAGATAAAACTGCCGTATATTCAGGGAGAAGACATTGCGGGAGAGAAGTTTCATAAAGATTGTTTTGTAGGGTGGCGTGATTTCTTTATAGGTTCGGACGGACATGTCAGGCCTTGTCAGTCTACTCAGCGCAAGATGTTTCATATTTCTAAGTATAGCGATTTTAAACAGGCATGGAATTCATCCGAAATGATAGGATTCCGCTCAAGTGTGAATGATGGGGATAAAATGTGGGATGAGTGCAAGAGATGTTATCAATCTTCTCATGCAAACTGGAATAAAAAATCATCGTTTTTGCAGATAGGACAAAAATTTGCTCCTGAATGGGACGGAGGCATAAATGATAGAAGGAGTTAAGATCACACCGTTGCGGCAAATCCTTGATGAGCGCGGCAAAATTATGCATATGCTGAGATGCGATGCGCCTCATTTTCAACAATTTGGAGAGATTTATTTTTCTTTTGTTCATCCGGGAGTAATTAAAGGATGGCATATACATAAAGAAATGACTCTTAACTATGCCGTGCCTGTCGGCAAAATTAAATTAGTTCTTTATGACGAGAGGGAAAACTCATCAACCTATGGCGAACTGATGGAAGTTTTTACCGGTCAAGACAATTATCAGTTGATAACAATTCCTCCGTTTGTCTGGAACGGGACAAAAGGAGTAGGAGACATAACTTCAATTATTGCCAATTGCGCGACACTCCCTCATGACCCTCAAGAGATTGAACGCCTGAGTCCTTTTGACAGGAGAATACCATATGACTGGAGTCTTAGGCATGAGTAGTATGGAAAGAATACAAGGCATTCCAAAAGTAAGCGTAATAATGAACTGTCTTAATGGGGCGAAATATCTCAGGGAAGCCATTGACAGCGTTTATGCTCAAACATATACAGATTGGGAGATTGTATTTTGGGACAATGCCTCAACGGATAACAGCGCAGAAATAGCTAAAAATTACGATGAGAGGCTGCGATATTTTAGAGGCGAAGAGATAGTTCTTCTCGGCAAGGCAAGAAATTGGGCAATAGAGAAGGCAAGGGGAGAATATATTGCTTTCTTAGATTCTGATGATATATGGTTGCCCGATAAGTTAAAAAAGCAGACTGATTTAATAGAAAATAATTTAGAAATTGATTTTGTTTATAGTAATTTTATTATTTTTGATATGGAATATAACAAAAGAACAGCGGCATTGAAGGGAAAGCAGCCTGAGGGATATGTTTTTGAGCATTTTTTATATCGCTATCCGGTTGGATTGCTCACAGCTATGATTAGAAAAGAAGCGTTTAAGTCAATAGAGGGATTATTTGATGCCGATATAAAATTTTCAGCAGACTACGATCTCTTTATGAGAATACTTTATAAATCTAAGGCTGCATATATATATGAGACAACTGCAATCTACCGTATTCATAGTGATATGGATAGTATTAAAAATATAAAACACTTTGCAGACGAAAATACTTATATTATTAATAAATTAAAATATATGGATGAAAATATCGAAGGAAGATATTCTAAGGCATTTAGATATTGTGAAACCCAGGTGGAGTACCTGCGAGGGAAAGCTCATATGGCAAACGGTGAATTAAAAGAGGCGCGCAAGCATTTTGCACCTTATAAAATAGTTAATTTAAAATTTTTTATTTTCTATATAAGTTCGCATATCCCCGCTCGTCTCTGGTTTTTATTGCGACCAATCTGGGCGAGAGGCGCTTTCAGGTAATAATTTTGATCGGCAATAATAGTAACAATTGACTCCTCTCTGTTTTTGACGGTTGGCGTGCTGCTTGCCGCGACTTATTGCCGCAGTGATACCGGTACCATCATGCAAGATTCCCTGTTATGATAGTTGAAGAATGGAAAAAACGGATTGCTTGTGTGACGGGAGCCTCAGGTATGGTGGGGAGCCGGATTGTGCATCGTCTTCTTCAACAGGGCTATACAGTACGAGCCCTCACTCGAAGAAGGGATTTGACGCTTTCGGGGGTTGATATACACCGCGGTGATATTCGTGACGAGTCAGCGCTAAAATCTTTTCTGAATCGGGCAAATCTCCTATTTCACTGCGCCGCCGAATTAAAAGATGAATCAAGAATGTGGGATGTAAACGTTACAGGAACGGAAAATTTGCTTCGGTTGATACCGGGGGCGGGCATTACATATTTCTGCCATTTAAGCAGCGCAGGTGTTGTTGGTAAAACGGAGATGCCCATTGTTGATGAGGCAACTCCCTGTAATCCCCGAAATATGTATGAACGTACGAAGTGGGAGGCAGAGAAGCGCGTTGCGGGAGGTGTCAACGGTTGCTGTGCGGTTGTCCTCCGGCCCACAAATGTGATAGATGAAAGGCGGCCCGGCGCCCTCGGATTGCCGATGCGAAGCGGGTGGGCTGATTATTTGAAAATTTTTTTGAAGGGGGGAGAGAATGCTCACATTATTCATGCTGCCGATGTTGCTGCCGTTGCTGTTTATTTGATAGAGCATGCATCGGAGGATCCTCGATGCTTTTTCGTCTCGTGCGACCATGAGCCCATGAATACATTCGCTGGAATATGGAAGCTTTATAAAAGTTTCGCGCGGGCCGGCTCATTTGATGAGAGCGGCCTGACGGTAGTGTGTCTTCCTGTTGCCTTCCCACGCATACTCCGGACCGTGATGCGCGGCGCATCGAACCGCGGCAACATAGTTTATTCTTCAGAAAAGTTGCTCCGTCATGGGTTCGTCTTTCCCCTGGGTTTGAAGGGAGCGATCAGACAAGTTATCAAGGAAAGGGAAACGGTGACCACATGAGGGTATTGAATGTCAATTCTTCAATTGACTCCCATAGGGGCGGAGGGATGGCAGAAAGGACTTTCCAGATAAGTAGATTTCTTGCGAAAGCCGGAGTTGAATGTACTATATTGACTACAGACCTGGGACTAACGCCGGAGCGTGTGCGCTCTATTGAGAATGTCGAGGTCATTGGGCTGCCTTGCTTAAACCATCGTTTTTACCTGCCAAAGTTCTCCTATGCCGGTCTCAGAGAGTTGATTGAGAGGGCAGATATTGTCCATCTTATGGGACATTGGACTTTTCTTAATGCACTTATATATCAGATAGTGCGTAGCCTTGGAAAGGCATATGCTGTTTGCCCTGCGGGAGCTCTTCCGGTGTTTGGCCGGTCGAAGACGATCAAGATGATGTACAACCAACTCGCCGGCAAGAGGATTATCCGAAATGCTGACTGCCATATCGCGATCACCATAGGGGAACTTCCTGCTTTTTTGTCATACGGGGTAGATAGCGACAGGGTTTCCGTTATCCCCAATGGAATCAACCCGGATGACTTCCTTGTGCGGGATGATGCGGAATTTCGAAGAAAGTTTGGATTGAGTGAAAAACTTATTATATTATATATGGGCCGTTTGAATCGTATAAAAGGTCCGGACCTTCTTTTAAGGGCTTTCGGTAGCTTAAAAGATGAATTGCCGGAATACCAGTTGGTGTTTGCAGGCCCCGACGAGGGGATGATGGCGGAATTGAAAAAACTTGTCGCTCTGTCCGATATGGAAGATAGAGTGCGTTTTATAGGCCACATCGGCGGTGAAGATAAATCTCTTGCCTATCACGCTGCAGAGCTGCTGGCAGTGCCTTCCCGGCAGGAAGCTATGTCGATCGTCGCACTGGAGTCCGGAGCCGCTGGAACACCGGTTCTGATAACCGACCGGTGCGGGTTTGATGAGATCGCCGCAGTAGGCGGGGGCAGGGTAGTCCCTGCCGATGTTGATGGTCTGAAAGAGGGTTTGGTTCTGATGATGGGGAATTGTGACGGACTGAGGGCAATGGGAGTGAAACTGAAGCAGTTCGTCGAAGAAAATTTCACATGGGACTTGGTCGTTGCCGAGTATATACATCTCTACCGCAGGATACTGGACAAGAAGAGAGCAAAATGAACATTCTTATAATTAGCCAGTATTTCTGGCCCGAGAATTTTCGTATCAATGATCTGGCATTAGGGCTGGGTGAGCGGGGCAACAAAGTGACCGTACTGACGGGGATTCCGAACTATCCGGAGGGCCGCTTCTTTCCCGGATACGGAATCTTTAAAAGAAATCGGGAGGAATACGAAGGGGTGCGTATTGTAAGAATTCCGGTTGTGCCGCGCGGCAGAGGAGGGGCATTACGCCTGATAATCAATTATATCTCCTTTACGGTGAATGCATGCCTGTTGGCTCCCTTTTTGCTTCGCTCTAAATTCGACATAATTTATTTTTCTCTCTCTCCTCTTACAGAGGGCATTCCCGCTCTTGTCATGAAGAAAATGAAGAAAATACCTATCGTGTTCTGGGTTCAAGACCTGTGGCCGGAGAGTCTTTCCGCTACGGGTATTGTTACGTCCTCACTTGCGCTGAAAGCAGTCGAGAAAATGGTTCGTTTTCTTTATTTGAGATGCGACCGCATTCTTGTACAATCCCGCGCTTTTATTCCTGTCATTGAGAAGCGGGGAGGCGATGCAAAGCGTATCGCCTATTTCCCCAACAGCGCTGAGGAGCTATACCGTCCCGTCTCTGTGGAGCCGGATGCTCCAGAGCGTAAAAATATTCCTGAGGGCTTCTGCGTGATGTTTGCCGGGAATATCGGCGCCGCCCAGGATTTTGAAACCATTCTCTCTGCCGCTGAACAGCTTAAGGAATATGATGATATCCACTGGGTGATTGTCGGTGATGGGCGGCTGCGTCCTTGGGTTGAAGCACAAATAGAGGAGCGTGGCCTGACTAAAACCCTTCACCTTTTGGGCAGGCATCCAATGGAATTGATGCCGAGATTTTTTTCTATTGCAGACGTTATGCTGGTGACTCTCAAAAAGGAGTACATTTTTTCACTTACAATCCCGTCAAAAGTGCAGTCGTATCTTGCATGTGCCAAACCGATTATTGCCGCCATAGATGGCGAGGGGGCCGGGATTATAGAGGAGGCCGGCGCCGGTATTGTGTGTCCGGCTGAAAACCCGCATGCGTTGGCAGAGGTTGTGCTGAAAATTTCTCGCATGCCCAAGGCGGATTTACAGGATATGGGATTGCGTGGGAGAAGTTACTTTGAGAAGCATTTTGAGCGTAATGTATTAATAGATCGTTTGCATAATTGGATAAAAGAGTTGAAAAAGGAGGAATAGATTGCGCATTCTAATTCTTGGCGGAACAGGCATGCTTGGTCATACACTTTGGCAATATTTTTCTTCGCGTTTTCCCGATACCTACACGACGATCAGGCAGAGCCGCAAGGCGTATGAAAAATATGAGTTATTCACCGGAGACAAGGTGATAGATTCCGTTGACACAATTGACTTCCGGATGTTGACAGGCATAATGAAGTGCATTAAGCCTGATTTTATTCTAAATTGTATAGGGATTACAAAGCGGCGCAAAGAGGCTGACATGCCCATTCATTCGATTACATTAAATGCATTGTTCCCTCATAAGCTGGTAGAGTGGGGCAGAAATAATTCTGCAAAAATTGTGAATTTCAGCACTGATTGCGTATTTGACGGAGAACATGGCAATTATACAGAAGAGAGTCCGACCAATGCTGCCGACCTCTACGGCAAAACAAAGGCGTTGGGAGAAATTCAAGGAGAGAATGCGCTTACTTTACGGTCTTCATTTATAGGTGCTGAACTTCATGAAGGCACAGAATTATTAGAATGGTTTCTGTCCCAAACGGGAACGGTAAAAGGCTTTAAAAACGCTATCTATTCGGGATTGACCACCCTTGAGTTGAGCCGCATCGTTGAAAATATTCTGGTTAACCATGCTGATGTCACAGGTATTTATAATATTTCCAGCGAGCCTATCAGTAAGTTTGATCTCTTGATGCTTATAAAAGAGAAAATGCATATGGGTGTGGAAATTGTCCCTGATGAAACTGTACATTATAACCGAAGCCTTGATTCAACAAAGTTTCGCAAAGAATTTAACTATACTCCCCTAACATGGGAAGCAATGGTTGATGAATTAACTAAAAATATAAGGAGCAAACAATGATTTTTGAAGGAAAAACTATAGTGGTGACCGGTGGTACCGGATCTATGGGAAAAACCTTTGTGAGGCGTGCCTTGACCGGTGAATTAGGCACTCCCCGAAAGGTTATAGTTTTATCAAGAGACGAGGCCAAGCAGCATGACATGCGTATGTCATATCTCCATAAATTGGTTGCTACTGATGAGGTGATCTATCGTAACTTTATGAATGTACTCGAGTTCCGGATTGGCGATATCCGAAATTATGCGGATGTATGCTCGGCAGTCAAAAATGCCGATATAGTTGTGAATGCGGCGGCGCTGAAACAAGTTCCTGCCTGTGAATATTTTCCAACCCAGGCAGTTTTGACCAATTGTGTCGGGGCTGCAAATATTGTCCGCGCTATTGAGGAGAACGGCTATCCGGTCGATACCGTAATCGGCATCAGCACGGATAAGGCATGCAAACCGGTCAATGTCATGGGGATGACCAAGTCCATTCAAGAGCGGATATTTACAGCAGCTAATATTCTTAATCCAAAGACTCGTTTTATCTGTGTTCGGTACGGCAATGTCCTCGCATCCCGAGGCTCAGTTATCCCGTTATTTCATGACCAAATCAAAAATGGCGGACCAGTGACCATTACGGTGCCTGAAATGACCCGTTTTCTCCTCAGCTTGGATCAAGCAGTTGACACAGTATTTGCAGCGCTACGCGAGGCTAAGCGCGGAGAAACCTATGTTCCTAATGCCCCTTCTGCCACTGTTATGAATATTGCCAAGGCACTGATAAGTAACCGCAACATTAAAATAAAGATTACAGGTATAAGACCGGCTGAAAAGATGCATGAGATTATGGTTTCTGAGGAGGAAGCCGTCAGATGCGTAAAGCGGGGTGATTATTACGTTATTCGTCCGATGCTCCCTGAATTCATGGATGGAGAAGTGCAGCAAATGAATGCATTGAATAAGGAGTTTAGTTCGGCGGATACCGTTCTTGATCTGTCAGGTACAAGTGCATTGCTGAAAGAGCATGGCTTGATGGCGGAAGATGTGGATTTGCAAAATAGCGGTGAATTGTTGCGTTGAGCCTGATAGGGGTTGAAAATTTCTTGAATAATTTTTTGGAGGATGGATCATGTCTATAAAGGTTATGACTATTGTCGGTACCCGCCCTGAAATTATAAAATTGTGCAGAGTTATCAGCGAGTTGGACCGGCATACTAAACATATTTTGGTGCATTCGGGACAAAACTATGATTACGAACTTAATGAGATATTTTTTCAGCAGTTGGGAATAAGGAAACCCGACTATTTTTTAAGTGCGGTAGGTGAAACTGTTGCCCAAACCATCGGCAACGTAATTGCCAAATCTGATGATGTTATGGCTAAGGAACAGCCTGATGCGGTGTTGCTCTACGGGGATACGAATAGTTGTCTTGCAGTTATTTCTGCGAAGCGCCGCAAAATTCCTATATTTCATATGGAGGCCGGAAACCGGTGCTTTGATTTGAGAGTACCGGAGGAGATTAACCGTAAGATTGTTGATCATACCAGCGATATAAACATGACCCATACGGAACATGCTCGCCGTTATTTGTTATCAGAAGGGATAAAGCCTGAAACGGTTATTAAAACAGGTTCTCCAATGAAAGAAATATTAAAATACTATATGCCTCAGATAGAGGCTTCCGACATTCTTGAAAAGCTCGGACTGCAATCAAGCGGCTATTTTATTGTTAGTGTGCACCGGGAGGAAAATGTAGATAGCGAAGTTAACTTTGGAAATCTGATGGAATCGTTAAATTCTATAGCAGAGAGATACAAAAAAACGATTATTGTATCAACGCATCCGCGTACTCGCATACGGCTTGACAGGCTGGATAGTACAAATATGGACAAACGCATACAATTTTTAAAACCATTCGGTTTTTTTGATTATGTGAAGCTCCAAATGAACTCATTCTGCGTAATCTCCGACAGTGGAACAATCACAGAAGAATCGTCTATTCTTAATTTCCCGGCTGTAACTATCCGACAAGCGCATGAACGGCCTGAAGGCATGGACGAGGGGACATTAATTATGTGCGGGCTCAAGGCGGAAAGAGTTCTTCAGGCTATCGAAATCGTCACCTTCCAACAGCAAGGAAGGGAGCGACAGTTCAGAACAGTAGAAGATTACGATACGGAAAATGTTTCCCAAAAAGTGCTTCGTATTATTATGAGTTATACCGATTATGTGAATCGTACTGTATGGTTTAAGTGAATAGATAAAGAAGGAACTTGGACAATGAAAATTATTTTTATTATCCCACCTAATACTCATTATATAGAGCCGTACTCCTTTGTGAAGGCGGACAAAAGCAATACGGTAAGGCCCTATCTCGGATTGCTGTATGTTGCTGCTGCGTTGAGAAACGATTTGGGTATTTCTGTACGGATCATCGACTCAAATGCGGAAGGACTTACTCTCGAAAAGCTCAAAAAAATTATTGCAAGGGAAGCGCCGGATATAGTGGGGTTCAGTGTACTTACCTTTAATCTTCTCAACTGTATGGAAGTGAGCAGGTTAATACGTGAACACAGTCCGGCGACAAAGATCTGTTATGGCGGATGGCATCCGACCCTGTACCCTCGTGAGACGTTGGAATTAGAATGCGTCGATTTTATTGTTATAGGCGAGGGCGAAATTACTTTTAAGGAATTAGCGCTGGCGTACAACAGAGGAAAAAGACCGGCAGACAAAGAGCTTTCAAAAATCAAAGGGATCGGGTATAGAACAGCGGAGGGAAAATTGCAAATCAACCCTCATCGAGAAGTAATAGGAGAGTTGGATGAGATGCCCTTTCCCGCCTATGATCTTGTCGATGTCGGCAAGTACTCAAATCTTTTAGCGTGTACGAACAATTCAGTTACCATTATGACCTCGCGCGGCTGTCCGCAGGGATGCATTTTTTGCGATATGAGAAGGACCCCCTATCGATTTCGAAGCCCCGGCAACATAATGGATGAGATAAAATTCTGGGTTGGAAAGGGAGTTCATGAGTTTTTTATACAAGATGATAACTTTACGATTAATCGCAAGAGAACGATAGAATTTTGCACCTTACTGATCGAGGCGGATCTCGGGATAAAATATAAGATCAGTTCCAGGGTAGATTACCTTGACGAAGAGGTGATGAGGTATTTAAAAAAATCGGGTTGTTACAGGATCTATTTCGGAGTAGAATCAGGCTCCCAGAGGATACTTAATTATCTTGAAAAAGGAATTAAAGTTGATCATATTCGAGACGCTTTTCGTATTGCTGAAAAATACGGAATCGATAGGTGCGCTTATATCATGATTGGCTGTCCAACGGAAACGAAAGAAGATATTGAGTTGACAATACGCTTAATAAAGGAAATACGGCCTGACCATCTTCATTGCTCGATCTGTACCCCCATGCCAATGACATATCTTTATCACAAATTGATGAGCGATGGTCTTATAACACATGATTATTGGCTCGAATTTGCCGGAAGGCCGGATCCGTCCTTTAAAACACCTTTTATTAGCCGGTTTTTCAGTCCTGAGGAACTCAGGAAAATGCAGAACTCGATCCAGCGAGAGTTTTATATGAGTCCTCGTATTATTTTGCGGGAGATAGGGAAAACACGGAACGCACGGCAATTCCTTGCTAAAGCGAAAATGGCTATCGACGTAATTTTCCGATAGGATAGGGGCAATGGAAGAGGAAAAGAATGGCGGCAGGGATTGTGTCTGAGAGCATTCTGGTGACAGGAGCCAGCGGTTTTATCGGACGTTCTCTCTGTTCACGCCTTCTTGCCGACGGATTCCATGTGCGGGCAGCTGTGCGTGATGCATTGGACGGACAGGACATGCCGTATGGTGCGGAAATTATCCCGGTCGGCTCTATAGGATCGACTACGGACTGGAGCAGGGCACTAAGCGGGATTGATGCTGTTGTACATCTTGCTGCACGGGCGCACGTGA
Organism: Nitrospirae bacterium GWB2_47_37; assembly: GCA_001803635.1. Taxonomy (GTDB): domain Bacteria; phylum Nitrospirota; class Thermodesulfovibrionia; order Thermodesulfovibrionales; family Dissulfurispiraceae; genus GWB2-47-37. The sequence continues at coordinate 139,653 of MHDU01000046.1, forward strand.
TTGAGGAGTCCGACCCCGATCCGATGAACGCGTTTCGCGAAGTGAATGCCTTGGGGACGGAGAGGTTGGCCGAGGCTGCGGCACAGAGCGGCGTACAGAGGCTGGTGTTTGTCAGTTCTATCGGGGTGAATGGAGAGCGAAGCGGAGAAAACGCGTTTACCGAGAACGATACCCCCGCCGCCCATACTCCATATGCAGTATCCAAGAGGGAGGCTGAAGAGGCTTTGAATAAAATTGAACAAGAAACAGGAATGGAGGTTGTTATACTAAGGCCCCCTATGGTCTATGGGCCGAATGCGCCCGGAAATTTTGCCAGATTGATTGAATTAGTAAGAAGGGATTGCCCTTTGCCGATTGGCAAGATTAAAAATCTGCGGAGCTTCATTTATATCGGCAATCTTGTAGATAGCATTATTGCATGTATCGAACATCCAAAGGCTGCGGGACAAACTTTTTTAGTGAGTGATGGTCAGGATATTTCAACACCTGAGCTGATAAGAATGATAGCCGGGGCGATGGGTAAAAAAGCAAAATTATTTCCATGTTCGGCATCTCTTTTGAAGATGATTGGAAAGGTTACCGGTAAAAGTTATGAGATTGAGCGATTAACGGGCTCTTTGCGGATTGACATCGCTAAAATACGCAAAGAGTTAAGCTGGACTCCGCCGTTCACACTGGAGCAGGGGCTTAGAATGACGGCGGAACGGTTCATATCAAATGAAAAGAATATTTGATGTCGTGATGGCTTTGCTGCTTTTGTGCTTTCTTGCACTGCCAATGGCAATAGTAACAATTATAATTAAAATGACATCAAAAGGACATGTACTGCACTGGTCCGACAGGGTCGGTTTTAACAATACAAGTTTTAAAATGCCTAAATTCCGCACTATGAAAATAGATACTCCGGCGGTTGCGACGCATCTTTTAGAAAACCCGGATCAGTTTTTGACTAAGGTAGGAAAGTTTTTAAGAAAAACAAGTCTTGATGAATTGCCGCAGCTTTATAGTATACTTAGAGGAGACATGAGTTTTGTCGGGCCGAGACCTGCCCTGTTTAATCAGCATGATTTAATTTACCTTAGAACGATGAGAGGAGTTCATAAGCTTACTCCGGGACTTACCGGCTGGGCGCAGATAAATGGTCGAGATGATATCCCGATTCCTGTCAAGGTTGATTTTGATGAATACTATATGAAGCACAGGTCATTTTTGTTTGATGTTAAAATAATGTGGCTTACTATTTTTAAGGTTGCCGGTAGTGCCGGCATAAAACATTAAAATGCTGAAACAGTATATTCCAAATATTCCAAATATTTTGCACCCCTCATTATTTAAACGTTCTCTTTTTTTTATTCTTTTGGATATTTTAATTATCATATTTTCCCTATATCTTTCTTTTCTTCTTCGTTTTGAATTCGCATTGACCGATGAATACAGACGGTTGATTGCAATAGGCTTGCCTTTTTTTATTATAGTTAAGCTGGCATTTTTCAGCTCATTCAGGCTTTACAGGATCACATGGAGGCATGTCGGTATTAATGAATTGTTTAATATTGTAAACGCGCTTATTGTTGCGGAATTAGTTTTGATTGTTTTGTTTTTAGTCCCGTCACCTTTGAATTTTTTTACTCTCGCGGGGCGCTTTTCTGACCCCATCTTGACAGTATTTCCAAGGAGCATTTTTCTGCTCGATTGGGTTATATCAATGCTGTTAATTTCCGGGCTCAGAATATCTAAAAGGCTTTATCTTGAAATTGTTCGCAATAAAAGAAATCTTAAACAAGGGGCAAGGACAATAATTATCGGAGCAGGCGATACCGGAGAAATGATACTGAGGGACATAGCCAAACAGGAATTTTCACGATTTTATCCGATAGGATTTCTCGATGACGACGGAAGAAAGTTAGGAACATATATTCATGGAGTAAAAGTTCTGGCAAGGACGGATAGATTGATAGCTGTTATAAAAAAACATGCAACTGAAGCGCTGATTATAGCCATACCGTCTTTAAATCATAAAGTTTTAAGAAGGATATATGATGACGCAAGGGGTTGCGGAATAGAGACAGTTAAAATTGTTCCGAGAATATATGATTTTCATAGACCTGAAGTAAATCTGAAAAGCCTTGAAGAGATAAGCATTGAGGATATTATAGGCCGTCAGACAGTAAAGGTAGATTATGGTGAAATTGAGAGGTTTTTAAAAGGTGGGGTTATTCTTATAACCGGAGCAGGCGGTTCGATAGGGTCGGAAATAGTGATGCAGGTATGCTCTTTTTATCCCGAGTCGGTGGTTCTTTTTGATATTGATGAGACCGCTTTGCATAATATGTCTTTGAGATTGAAACAACTCTACCCTGAACTGACCGACAGAGTTTCCCTTATTGTCGGAGATGTCAAGGATTCAGGCAGGGTTGAAGAGGTGTTTAAAAAGGTTTCCCCTCAAGTAGTATTTCATGCCGCCGCGTATAAGCATGTGCCTATGATGGAATATAATCCATTCGAAGCTGTGAAGGTCAATATATTCGGGACATATAATCTTGCAGAGATTTCAGCAAGGAATGGCGTGAAGAGATTTATTATGATTTCAACGGATAAGGCCGTAAGACCCACAAGCATTATGGGAGCAACAAAGCGTGTAGCCGAAGATATATGTAAGGCATTCAATAGCGGGGGACATGGGGAAATAGAATTTATTTCCGTAAGATTTGGAAATGTACTCGGCAGCAGGGGCAGTGTTTTACCCCTTTTCATGGAACAACTGAGGTATGGGGGACCATTGACGGTAACACATAAGGATATGACAAGGTATTTTATGACTATTCCGGAAGCGGTGTCCTTAGTGCTTCAGGCCTCTGTTATAGGCAAAGGAGGTGAGATTTTAGTGCTTGATATGGGAGAACCCGTAAAGATCGTCGAACTGGCAGAGGAATTGATAAAGATCCATGGGTTAATGCCATATCGGGATATAGATATAACGTTTGTGGGATTAAGGCCCGGTGAAAAACTTTTTGAAGAGTTACTGACTGCCGATGAAGAAACAATGGTGAGTAAGCATGAAAGAATATTTATTACTAAAAACAAAGAGTATTATAACCAACCAGAGATAGAAGATATTATTAAAAAATTGCGTGTAATATCAAAAAAACCTCTCGCTGAAAGAGAAGATGCAATAAGAAATTTCTTCGCCGAATATATCCGACAATAAATGTGCGCCATAGCTGGAATAATTTCATTTAATAATTGCGGAATACGCAACGATTCGCTATTTAAAATGAGAGAATCGTTAAAACACCGAGGACCGGACGATACCGGAGTTTTCATCAGTGAAGACAAAAAAGTAGCGTTTATCCATAATAGGCTCTCAATAATAGATCTGTCCTTTTCGGGGCATCAGCCTATGAGCAATGGAAATGGAACAATATGGATTGTTTTCAATGGTGAGATATATAATTTTCTTGAATTAAAAAAAGAACTTCAAGCGCTTGGGCATAGCTTTCAATCTTCCTCCGATACGGAAGTAATAATTAAGGTATATCAGCAATGGGGCGAGGAAGCCTTTGATAAACTCAACGGTATGTTTGCCCTTGCTCTTTATGACGGAAATAAAGAATTTATTTATTTGATTAGGGACCATATAGGCATAAAGCCTTTATATTATTGCTTTTCAGAAAATCAGGTTATATTTGCTTCGGAGATTAAGGCATTCAAAGCGTTAAATTCGAACTGGGAAATGAACCCAGACTGGAAAATACAATTTCTTGCTTTTGGATTTATACCCGAACCGCATACTTATCTTAAGGATGTATACGCACTCCCTAAAGCAAGCGTTCTAAGGCTTGAACTTAACTATAGAAGACATGCGTTTAATAGATACTCAAATCTGATATTTAAGGATGATATAAAGGATTTAAATAAAGCTAAAGCCTTATTAAGAGGATCTTTCCGTAAAGCGGTAAAGAGGCATCTTGTTTCAGATGCGCCTATCGGCGTTTTTTTGAGCGGCGGCATAGATTCAAGTCTGATTGCAGGGATAGCCTCAGGGTTCAGAGATAAGCTTAATACTCTTTCAATAATATTCGATGAGAAAGAATTCACAGAGGAATATTATCAACAGGTTATAGCAAAAAAGATAAATTCGAATCATAGCTTTCATAAAATAACAGGACCGGATTTTTTAAACTGCGTGGACGATATTTTTAAGGCAATGGACCAGCCGACAATAGATGGGATTAACACATATTTTATCTCAAAATGCGCAAAAGAAGCCGGGCTGAAAACTGTTTTGTCCGGAATAGGCGGGGATGAGTTATTTGGTGGATACCCTTCGTTTAACAGGATTGATAAAATTTGGCACTTAAAACATTTCGGGGTAAAGTTTAAACGGATTTTCAGTGCAGGTGAATATTTGTATGGTGATAAATATAAGAAGGCTGCTTTCTTGTCTCTTGCATATCCATTATCTTTTTATCTTTTTTTTAGAGGTTTGTTTACGCCGGATACAATATCAAAAATTTTAGGTTGTACCGTATCCGATATTCATTGCGCATTGGCGAAAGTTAAATTAAGCGATCCATTGCCGTTTGGGAGGAAAAATTTCGTCAGTCACATGGAAACCGATTTTTATATGAGCAATCAGTTATTGCGAGATACCGACTTTATGAGCATGTGGCACTCGATAGAGGCAAGAGTACCATTTTTAGATAAAGAGCTGATGAGTCTTGTATTATCAATTGCCGAGAAGATAAAGTTCAACGATCAACAATATAAATTTCTACTCGTCGAATCTTTCAAGGACATTTTGCCGAACGAAATAATTTACAGGGAAAAGGCCGGGTTTACTTTCCCATTTCAAAGATGGATGAATGGTAATATATCGTTTTTTTCGGAGATGATAATAAATAGAAATAAAACAGTAAATAAATTGATTGAAAAATTTAAAAATGATGAGGTCGGATGGGGAAAATACTGGGCATTAGTTGTCTTGAATAAAATGGGATGAATAAGCAATCTGTTTATATATTTAACATAGGATATTTAGGCGATACGTTGGTAAGTCTGCCGGCAATTTATAAGATAAGAGAATTTAACCCTGGTCGAGATTTTTTTTTAATAACTAATACCCCGCGTACGGATGGTTATGTTACATCGTGGAATGTTTTGAAGCATGTCGGCTATTTCAAAGGTGTGTTTTTTTATGAACCTGCCAGTATTAACAGTTTAATAGGATTGACATTAAAATTGAGAAGTGATTTTACCGATAGATCTCTTTATTATCTAATACCAACATCGAGGTCTCGATGGCAGGCATATCGGGATTATTTCTTTTTCAAAGTATTATGCAATTTTGAGAAAATCTACGGCATTAATGAATCCATCAGCAAGAATATTATAAGGAATAACTCGAATGATTTGGTAAAAACAGAAAAAGAATCGAAACGGCTTTTGAAAAATGTTTATTCCATCCACAATAAAGATTTCAAAGAAAGTGAAAATCCGAAAGCTCCTTTGCTGTCAATCCCTTCAGCATCTAAAGAGAGAGCAAAGCGACTGTTAAAAGGTTTACAAGAGGATGTAATTTGGATAGCAGTAGGTCATAGTTCCATGCGTCCTGCAACAAGGTGGGATATAAATAAATTCAAAGAGTTGTTCAAGTTATTGGTAAATTATAGCAAAAAAATACATTTTATACTTTTAGGCGGTAAAGAGGATTTTGAAAGTGGGGAATATCTAAGGAGTAATTTTGCAGGACATATCATAAACCTTTGCGGCAAGACAAATATAATAGAATCAGCAGCGGCAATCAGTAAATCTGTTTTATATATAGGGAATGATACGGGTATTATGCATTTGGCTGCATCTATGGATATCCCCTGTGTATGTATTTTTTCCGCCAGAAACAATCCCGGCAAATGGGAACCATATGGAAATAGGCATGTGATTTTAAGAAAAGATATTGACTGTGCAGGATGTTTTTTGGACGAGTGCATTGAGAAAAAAAATAGATGCATGGAAATGATTAACATTGAAGAAGTATTTAAAGCCGTAATTTCTCAATTGGAGAAATTATAAGTGTCATATAGAGAGAAAATATATAAATATTACTCTTCAAATAGAATAGGCAGGCTTGCTCCCGACACGGTTGCGGGCTTTAAACTGCGGGAGCCATATCTAAAAAAAATCATTAGAGATCATTTCCCGGAGAATAAAAATGCAAGAATTGTAGAAATAGGCTGTGGACATGGAGCATTTCAGTATTATATTCGGAAGGCGAAATATATAAACAGTATAGGCATAGACGGCAGTGAAGAGCAAATAAAAGAGGCGCATAGACTTGGGATAAATAATGTGTTTCTCGGTGACTTGTCTGACTATATAAAATATTGTGAAACCGAAAGCATTGATTTGCTGATAGCCTTTGATGTGATAGAGCATTTCACAAAGGCAGAACTCTCTAATTTAACCGATGAGTTTTGTAGGACTCTCAAGCGAGGAGGGAAGATAATTTGTCATACGCCGAATGCGGAAGGAATATTTGGGAATTTCATGAGACACTGGGACTTTACGCATGAAATTGCATTTACAAGGCAGTCCATCGCGCAATTATTTTTATCGAGCGGCTTTAGTAAAATGGAATCATACGAGGACAAACCAATACCTCATGGTTTAAAGAGTCTCATTAGATATATGTTTTGGCAGTATTTTGTTAGGCAGAGTTATCGTTTATTGATGCTTATTGAAACAGGCGGCTGTGATAAAAATGCAATATTTTCACAAAATTTTTTGACGATAGCCATGAAATGAGAGGAGTAGCATGAAAAAAAAGGTTCTTGTTACGGGCGGCGCCGGGTTCTTGGGCTCTCACTTATGCGAGAGACTTTTAGGTGAGGGATATGAGGTTCTTTGTGCGGATAATTTCTATACGGGGCAGAAGAAAAACATTGCATCTTTATTAAATAACTCCTCTTTTGAGGTTGTGAGGCATGATATATGTTTTCCTCTTTATGTAGAAGTAGATGAGGTTTATAATCTTGCCTGTCCTGCCTCGCCTATACATTATCAATTTGATCCTGTGCAGACTACAAAAACATCTGTGCAGGGAGTAATTAACATGCTCGGGTTGGCAAAGCGGGTAAAAGCAAAAATCCTTCAGGCGTCAACATCTGAGGTTTATGGCGATCCCATAGTACATCCTCAACCTGAGGAATATTGGGGTAATGTTAATCCTATTGGACTAAGGTCTTGTTACGATGAGGGAAAGCGTTGTGCAGAGACCCTTTTCTTTGACTATTATCGTCAGCATGGATTGAAGGTAAAAATTGCAAGAATTTTTAATACATACGGACCAAGGATGCATCCAAATGATGGTCGTGTTGTGAGTAATTTTATTGTGCAAGCTCTTAAAGGCGAAGATATAACGGTCTATGGTAATGGAAGCCAGACGAGAAGTTTTTGCTATGTGGATGATATGGTAGCCGGTCTTATAAAACTTATGAATAGCCCGGATAACTTTACAGGCCCTGTAAATTTGGGGAATCCTGCCGAATTCACAATTCTCGAACTTGCTCAAAAAGTGGTCGATCTTGCAGGCTCAAAATCAAATATAATATTTAAATCCTTGCCTGATGATGATCCGAAACAAAGACAGCCTGATATAACGGTCGCAAAAAAAGAATTAGGATGGGAACATACAATAAAATTAGAGGAAGGACTTATTAAAACCATCGAGTATTTTAAAATGATAATATGATGGGGAAAATTGACGGTAAATATAAATTAGCTGTTTTAACAAGCCATCCCATTCAGTATCAAACCCCATTGTTTAGAATCCTGTCTGAACATCCTGAAATCGACCTTACAGTTTATTTCTGTGACAGATTCGGAACCGGCAGAGAAAAGTATGATGCCGGGTTTAGAATGAAAATAAAATGGGATATCCCTTTATTGGAGGGGTATAATTACAGATTTTTAAGAAATTTTTCTCTGAAACCATTATCGGGTTTTTGGGGAGTAATTAATCCATCCATTATTAAAGAACTCTGGAATAACAGTTACGATGCGATATGGATTCATGGATATGCCGACCTGTCTAATTGGTTTGCTTTTTTAGGGGCATGGATAAGTAGAACTCCCATAATCCTTCGCGGCGAGTCCCATTTGCTGAATTATAGACCGGCATGGAAAAGAATTATTAAAAAAATAGTATTGGATATGCTTTTTAAAAGGATAGACTGTTTTTTATCTATAGGAAAACTTAATACGGAATATTATAAACATTATAATGTCGGGGAAGAAAAAATTTTTTTAACCCCATATAGCGTTGATAATAAATTTTTTATGCGGAAATATAAAGAATTAATTGAGCGCAAAAATGACGTTAAGGGGAAATTAGGGATATCTTCAGATACATCCGTAATTCTCTATGCTTCTAAGATGATGCCGAGAAAAAGGCCTATGGACTTATTGAAGGCCTATGAAAAGATACATAATAAAGTAAATATGGCGCTGGTTTTTGTAGGTGACGGCATAGAAAGATCAACCCTCGAAGTTTATACTAAATCCCAAAATCTAAAAAATGTCTATTTTGTCGGGTTTAAAAATCAAACCGAGCTTCCGGAATTTTTTGTTATTGCGGATGTTTTTGTTCTGCCCTCTATTGATGAGCCATGGGGATTAATCATCAACGAAGCAATGAATTTTGGTTTACCTGTAATAACTACCGACCAAGTAGGAGCCCGATATGATTTGGTAAGAGACGGAGAGAACGGATTTGTGTACCCGGCAGGCGATATAGGAAGGTTAGCGGAGTGTTTGTTAAAGGGACTGCAAGATCCCTATGTGAAAGAAAAAATGGTGGAAAATTCCTTGAAGATAATCAGTAATTGGAGTTATAAAGAAGATATAGATGGGATTTTACAGGCAGTTGAATATATTAAAAAAAGTTGCTGAAAGCTTCAATGAATAAAGAACAATGACAATATTATTTATCGGAGATCTTAATGAATATGGACGCTGTTATCAGAGATATATGGCATTGAAGGATATGGGACATAAGGTCATAGGCGTGAGTTATATGCCTATCGGCTACCACCCCGGCATTACGAATGATCTTGTAGGCTTCGAAATAGGGGCGATTAAAAAGGTTTTTAACAAGCTCGGATATCCTCTTGATAGTCTTAAAATTAATGAAAAGGTATTAGGATTAGCAAAATACTTTGCATTTGATATTGTCTGGATTGAAAAGGCTTTAATGTTGAGACATAGAACCTTAAATAAATTGAGAGAGGACAAGCCTGAAATTAAAATTATATTTTGCTCGGAAGATGATATGGTCGTGAGATATAATCAATCTAAATATTTTCTAAAATATCTTTCCATTTGTGATACGGTATTTACTACTAAAAGTTATAATTGTAATCCTGAAGAACTACATTTTCTTGGAGCTAAAAAAGTAGTCCTTGTTGATAATGCATATTGTAAATATATGCATGGTCCCACAGAGCTTTCAAATGATGATGAAGAATATTTTAGCGCTGGAGTCGGTTTTATAGGAACATTTGAATTGGACAGAGCGAAAAAAATGCTTTATCTTGCCGGGAACGGAATAAAAATAAGAGTATGGGGAAACGGATGGCATAAATGGGTTAATAAACACCGCAATCTTAGAATCGAGAATAAACCTGTTTACGGCAAAGACTATGTAAAGGCAATATCTGCCACTAAAATAAATCTCTGCTTTTTGAGGAAGGCAAATCGAGATTTGCAGACATCCAGAAGCATAGAGGTTCCTGCCTGTGGAGGTTTTATGCTTGCAGAAAGGACAAATGAACATCAAAAACTTTTCGAGGAGGGCAAAGAAGCAGAGTATTTTGATATCGATAATCCTAAGGAATTATTGGAAAAAGTCAAATATTATTTGCAAGATGAACATAAAAGAAAACGCATAGCAGAAGCAGGAAGGCAGCGGTGTATAAGTAGCGGTTATAGCCATCATGATAGGCTTAATTTTATGTTAGCTAAAATAGAGGACGAGTAAGATTAATTAATGTCTATAGTTAAAAAAGCAATTTCGGGCGCTTTGTGGATGTCAGGGGTAAATTATATTGGATTTATCATAAATTTTATGATCCAGTTGATTCTGGTAAGATTGCTTGTTCCGGAAGATTTTGGAGTGTTTGCCCTCGGGCTTTCTATCGCCGACATATTGTTTATATTTTTCGGTTTCAGTTTTTCCATGGCAGTTATCCGTATACATGAGGCAGAAGATTTATTCGACACTGCATTCTATCTTTCACTGTTTTCCGGCATAGTCATCATCATAACAGGGGGTATTATTAGTCTGTTTGTTTCTTCACATTATGCCTTGCCGGCAATTTTGATTTTTCTTGCTGCTTGTGCGATTCAACCTCTCCAGTTGTGCTCATCAATCTATTCCGCCTCAATGGAGAAAGAGTTGCAGTTCAAGAAAAATGCAATAGTTAGGGGAATTTCTACTAATTTTTCAGGATTTATGGCTGTTTTATTAGCCTATCTCGGTTTGGGCTTCTGGAGTCTATTGGGCAGAGAAGTTTTATCAGGCATTTTAATGCTTTTAGGCATGAGAATGTTCTCGAGTTATCGCTTTAAAGGAAAATTTAATAAAAAAACTGCCGGAATGCTTTTAGATTTCGGCTATAAAATGCTTTTCTCAAGAGGATTGGAGATAATCTACCATAGAGTTCCGCATTTTTTAATCGGTACATTTGCAGGCACAAGGGCTTTGGGTTTATTCAGTCAAAGTTATTATCTTGCTAATTTGCCGAATACTATATTTGGAGCAGTGCACCAGAATGTTGCTTATGCAGCATATTCAAAAATACAAAATGACAGAGAGAAAGTAAATAACGCATTTCATATAACCAATTATTTTTCAATAAGACTGTTGTTTCCGGTTATGCTTGTTATGTTTATGTTTCCAACAGAGATTTTAAAGATTTTTTATGGAAGTAGATGGTTAGAAGCCTCGCCGCTGCTCGGTTATTTTGCAGTATACGCAGCCTTTTTGCCTTTATTCTCCAATGCAAAGACGCTTGCATATAGTTTAGGTAGATTATCAGATATAAGCAAGATATATTTAATTAGTAGTCTGCTGCTTCTAATAATTATCTTTGTGGCATTGTCCGGCAATAATATTCAAATCAGTGCATTGGCTTATTCTATTAGTATTCTTCTTGCTCTGATGGTATCTTTTTATTTTTTAAAAAAAGAAAATATGAAAATATATTTCAAGGAACTCTTTTTTATGCCGTTGTTAATGTCGTCTATAATTATAATCTGTTGGCGTTTATTTTCGAATTCATATGTTATTCGCTTTTCAGGAGATAAAATATTAGGTTTGGTTCTGCTTGTTATGATCTTCGTAGTGTTTGTGACGCTTTTATTTTTTGGTGACTATAGGGTTAGTTTTAAAAAAATGAAATATGTCGGTAAAAAAATATTAGAGTAACAAAATGCAAGTAACTATTTCCGTTCCAGGCCGCTTCCATGCCTTTTACCTTGCACAACAACTGCTTAAATATGGATATATGGAGAGACTTATTACTTCATATCCGAGATTTGAAGTTGTTAAATACGGTATCCCAAAAAATAAAATTAAGTCCATCGTAATAAAAGAAGTATTGGAAAGAGGATGGGATGAATTCCCTTTTGTGAAAAAAATATACAATCCTCAATATGTAATATCCGAAATATATGATACTTGGGCGTCTAATCTTTGCACCAAAACTAACATTCATGTTGGGTTTTCAGGTTATTCATTAAATACTTTGAAAAAAGCTAAAAAAATGGGATCTATCACAGTATTAGAACGAGGAAGTTCTCATATTCTTTATCAAACTCAAATCTTACTGGAAGAGTATGATAAATTAGGTTTAATGCCTCGGGTTGCACATCCAAAGATTATTGAGAAAGAATTAAAAGAATATCTTGAGGCTGATTATATTTCAGTTCCATCGTTATTTGCCAAACAAAGTTTCCTTGAATACGGCATACCTGAGACTAAACTAATTCATATTCCATATGGAGTCCACCTTAATGAATTTAGGCAGATACCAAAAGAAGACAATATTTTCAGGGTGGTTTATGCCGGTGCTATGAGTATTCAAAAGGGCATTCACTATTTATTGCAAGCATTTTCAGAGCTAAAGATTCCGAATTCAGAACTTTTATTAGTGGGTGGAATCAGTGATGAGATAAGACCATTCTTTAATAGATACAAGAATAATCTTAAATGGGTCAATCATGTGCCCCAAAAAGAGTTATATAAATATTATTCTCAAGGTTCTATTTTTGTTATCCTGTCTATACAGGAAGGCCTTGCTATGGTACAGGCTCAGGCAATGGCTTGCGGTCTACCTGTAATATGCACAACCAATACAGGGGGGGGGGATATCGTTAGAGACGGTATTGATGGTTTTATTATCCCAATAAAAAATACTGAAGCAGTAAAAGATAGACTCCTTTATTTATATAATAACCACAAAATATGTAAGGCAATGGGGCAGTCTGCAAGGGAGCGTGTAAGCAAAGGATTTACATGGGATGATTATGGGGATAGAATGATAAGTGAGTATGAAAGGATAGTGAGATCGTATGCCTAATGATGTTATAAGTCAATTATTGGTCATCTTCATTACTATATCCGTTCAGATATGGTTTGTCCATAAAGTAAAGAGTCGTTATAAGACAGGTCCGAACATTTATATTTTTCATCCGATTTTTTTTATTAACTTGGTTGAAATATTATTTTTCTTCTCACCGTTTGTTTTTTTCTTGTTGAATAAGGGAATCTACGATAAGGGATATATTTTTAATAATTCTTCTATGCCATTAGTAATATATTGCATATCACTGTTAAATTTTAATATTGTATGTTTTTTTCTTGAGGGTGTTTTATTGAAGAAACTAAAGGTTTCAAATTCTGAAGACACTCTTTTCGATTTTAAGCAAAGCGAATTCAAACTGTGGATTATTATTTATGTGGTAGTTTGGATAGCACGACTCATAACAATCTCTATCGGTACTTACTGGCATGTTTTTGTCACTCCCGAGATGCAGGCAAGAAGAGATGCCTTTTCACATATTACAAGCCTATTAGCATTTTTTACTGTAGTTCTTGCTCCAATTTTTTGGTATATCGCCTCTTTACTGTATTTTACACAATATAAATCAAATAAAAAATATAGGACTATTTTTAAACTTTTAATATTCGCAGAAATCATTTTCTATCTGCCGTCAGGCGGAAAACTATTGGCTCTGATGCCTATAATCGCATATTTTATAGCTAACTATATGGTGAATGGTTTTAAAATTTTCATAAAACAGTTTGCAGTATTTATACTTATCGTGTCGTTGCTTTTGCCGTTGCATAATTTATTTAGAGGAACAGGTAAAATCAGTATAGAATCAATAAAAAAAATCCAAAAAAGCAAAGAAAACTATTTATCACAAAGCATATCGCAAACTTTTAATAGAGCAGAAAATTTCTCGGCATATTTTGTATTTGTTGAAAAAGTTGAAAGCTTTCTAAAGGGTAAAACTTACAATCAAATATTTTCAGCTCCAATCCCTCGATTTTTCTGGCATAACAAGCCTAAGGCCGCGAATGCGAATGAGATTGGACGCAAATATGGATTGCTCGGAAATGATTTTATAACTTCTCCGGCTATCGGCATGTGGGCTGAGGCGTATTTGAATTTTGGATTTAGCGGATTGTTTTTAATCGGGACATGCATGTCGATATTTTCGCTTTTTTTATTTAAACATATGATGATAAACAGGACTCTTTGGAGTAGTTTCTACTGCTATTATATCTTTTTCCTATATGTCACAAGACCCCAGTCTATGATTGGAGGGATGATTTCTGATGTTATTAAATTATTTATAGTTTTATTTCTTTTTAAACTTCTTATTAAAGCACATGAAAAGAGAATTATTTATTGGACAGCTAAATGAAAGAAATAATACAAAAAAACTTCATATTCATAATCATTACAACTTTTTTTATCTTTGGCTCTAAGTTTTTATTTTATAAAATTTCATCGCGATTTAATATAGTTTTATCTGTTGACTATGAATTAACAGTGAGCATTCTTATTATTGCAGTTTTCGTTGGATATAGTGCCTATAATAAAAAAATTAATGCAATAGTAAAGAGTTTTTTCATGATAGATAACTCCATTGAATTATTTTTTGTAATATTCCTTTTTTGGAGTTTATTTACCGGGGTATTCGGTTTAAATCCATCGCAATCAATAGAAGCAGTGGCATTATTTATGCTTAATTATATTCTTCTTAGTAAAATAATTAATTCAGAAATAAAGAATGTTAATCATTTATTAATTGTATTTAGTATGCTGTTCTGGATTTTTTTAGGGGTAGTGTCTACCACCGGATATATAGTCGTAATAAATAAAATTGGGTTTAATCCATATGTTAATGCCGGACGGAATGGCGTGTTTTTTAATCCAAATGTCTTAGGACTTTATTCGTTAATTCTTTTTCTTTTGAGTCTCCTTCTTCTGTTTAATTCTAAAAAAAAGTATATGTTTATATTGTATTATATCAGTATAGCTGTAAGCATTTTTATCCTTCTATTTAGTGGTTCACGGACTTGTGTAGCAGTCTCCATTCTTTCTATTATTATTATTGCATTTTTATTTTTTAAAGCGAATATGCGGGAAGCATTAATTCATGTAGCAATGATAGTGATTTTGTATTTAGGCATTAGCTACTTTTTGGATATTGATATGCTCAGATTGTTTTTCAGAGAAACTAATACAGCAGTCAATACTGTAAATAATACTGCAAATAATATTTTGTCTCCTTCGGATATTATTAAGACTCTCAATGAAATTAAAAAAGAAAATTTACTGGGAAGTGGTAGAATGATAATTTGGAGACAACTAATTCAGTATACAGTGGATAATAATTTGTTAATTGGAATTGGAATTGCTAATACAGAAGCATTATCAACATTATTGCTGAAGGAGGTCACATTTGCTCACAGCGCTTTTATTGATATTTTTGTGGGGACAGGCTTAATAGGAGTGATTCTTTTTACATGTTTTTCCGGGGCAGTATTGTACAAGCTTTATAATCTATATAGACTATCGTTCGACAAGAAATTGTGGATTACTTTTTTTGTATTAGCATTGTCTATAATAATACATAGTCTTTTTGAAAATACTATTAACTCCCCTACGCATATTATTTTTCAGATTTTTATGTTATGCACAGCAGCCGTCAAAATAGGAGATAATAATATCAAGAATTCAGAAATGCTTGAAGAAAACGAGAATAAAAATTGAAAATCCTACACGTTACGCCGCACTATGAACCTGCCTTTGAGCTTGGAGGGATCGTTCGCAGTATTAGTCAACTCTGCAGGGAATTAGCAAGGCTTAACATTGATGTTACTGTTTTTACTACTAATAATAATCGATATGAAAATTTTAGGCATTATCCTTTAAATCAGGAAACTGTGGTCAATGGCGTGAAGGTATGGTTTTTTGATACGAAACTTTTCAATAGAAAATTTCTCTATAGTCCTGAGCTTGGGAGGGCGTGTTATGAAAAAATGCAGCAGTTTGATATTCTTCATTTAACTTCATTTTGGTGTTATCCCGGCATACCGGCAGGAAAGGCTGCAAGGAATAGCGGCATCCCTTATATTTTATCTCCTCGCGGCACCTTAGTGCCGTACTGCCTCAATAATGGATGGCTTAAGAAAAAATTCTATCTGAATCTTTTTGAAAAAAAAAATATTTCGGCGGCATCGGCTGTGCATTACACGACTGAATTAGAGCGAGAAACAACCCATGGACATAATAGATTAATAAATCCTTCTTTTGTTGTGCCGAATCCTGTTGATATTGAAAATTTAACAAGCTTGCCGTCTAAAGAAGAAGCGAGGAAATATCTCGACTTACCTCAGGATGCAAAAGTCATTTCTTTTGTCGGGCGCCTGAATAGGCGGAAAGCATTGGATGTGTTGGTTCAGTCTTTTGCAGGAGTTGCACCTCAATTGGACAATAATTGTTGCCTTTTAATGGCAGGTCATGACGACGGCTACGGTATAAGGTTACAAAAACTTGTCAAAAAGAAAGGATTGGCTAATAAAGTCAGATTCATGGGATTTGTAGATGCAAAAAAAAGAGGATTTATTTTAAGGGCATCCGATCTATTTTGGTTCGCTACATACCCGGGTGAAAACTTCGGACACGCGGCTGTAGAAGCCATGGCGGCAGGGATACCTGTGTTGTTTTCCGAAAATGTAGGCATTTCTGAGGATGCCGTTCAAAATGAGGCTGGAATTGTTGTTAACCTTAATCCTGATGAGATTGTTAAGAAAGTTATGGGCTTACTTTCCGATAAAGAAAAATTAAACTCCATATCTATGAATGCTCAACAACTGATCTTTAAATACGATGCGACTAAAATTACCCCTTTAATGTTAACGGCTTATGAAGATGTTTTAAGAGGCAGCCGAAGCCCGGAACTGCGGTGGAGATAAAAACAAAATGACAAATAAATTGGCATGCATAGTTTTGACAAAAGACGAGGAGAAAAACATAGGAACATGTCTTGCTAATTTAAAATGGGTAGATGAGTTGTTCATAGTTGACTCGGGGAGCACCGATACTACTCTGCAAATAGCTGAAAGATATGACGCAAATATTTTTATCAATAGGATGAATCCATTTATTATATCGGAACAAAGAAACTGGGCCATCCATAACTGCCCCATCAGATCTGAATGGATATTGTTTATTGACGCAGACGAGATCATAACGGATAGTTTAAAAAAAGAAATACTCTTTAAAATAGATAATAATGAAAACAAACTTGCCTTTCGGTTATGCTTTAAATTCATTTTTATGGGGAAATGGCTGAAGCATACCGTACAGTTTCCCTCATGGCATGACAGGCTACTAAAAAAAGGGTTTATATATTTTACAGGCGGTGTATGGGAACATTTTGACTGTGAGGATGACAAGATCGGCTATATAAATGAACCTTATCTTCACTATGGTTTTAATAACGGAATATCAGGATGGATAGATAAACACAATAGATATTCGACTGCTAATGCGCAACGGATTTTTGAATATAAAAAACAGAAGATTAATTGGAGAATCTTATTCAAGAATGCTCTTAATAATAGGAATAGGAAGCGCGAGCTTGAAAAAATATTAAGTCGAATGCCGATTTTATTTCCGTTTGTTACCTTTTTTTATCTATATTTTATAAAAAGAGGTTTCTGGGAGGGATTAGCCGGGTTTGTTTATTCTCTGATGTTATCTGCAAATAACTTTTTTATGTGGCTTAAGGTCAGAGAGCTGGAAGATAGATGAAAATCCTTGCTCAAAATTATAGTAATGGTGACCTTGAATTACTCGAAGTTCCGATGTTTACTGAGATAAAAGGGCTTTTGGTTGAGACAAAGGCGTCCCTTGTTTCAGTCGGCACTGAGAAGGCAATGATAGATATTGCTAAAAAGAACATTATAGGCAAAGCGATAGCCCGTCCTGATTGGGTTAGACAAGTAATTGATAAAGTAAAGACAGACGGTCTTATGGAGGCATGGAGACAGTCTAAGGCAAGACTCGATATGCCTGTTCCTCTCGGCTATTCATGCTCAGGCATTTTAAAAGATGTCGGTACCAGAGACGGTGATTTCCGTATAGGAACCAGAGTTGCGTGTGCAGGAAGCGGCTATGCCTCACATGCGGAATTCAATTTAGTCCCTCCAAATCTCTGTGTAAAGATACCGGATAATGTTTCTTTTGAAGATGCCGCTTATGTTGCTGTCGGCGGTATTGCAATGGAGGCAGTCAGGCTTGCGAAGGTTGAGTTTGGACATAAAATCGGCGTAATCGGTCTTGGTTTGCTGGGACAGTTGACTGTTCAAATTCTCAGGTCTGCCGGCTGCCATATTATAGGAATTGATATATCAGAAAAGAAATGTGAACTTGCATTGAAACATGGCGCAGAAGTTATAGCTGTCGACGGGAAAGATGACCCTATCTCTCGATCAATGGCCTTTGCAAATGATGAGGGGCTTGATGCGGTAATTATAATGGCTTCTTTTGATAGTAACAAACCGTTAATTGATGCTGCAGAAATGTGCAGGGAACGAGGCAGGATAGTAGCCTGCGGACTAGTAGGACTGAATATTCCAAGAGAAACTTTCTACAAAAAAGAGCTTGACTTTGCTGTATCAAGGGCATGGGGTCCGGGAATGTATGATCCTGATTACGAAGAACGAGGGCTTAAATATCCGTTAGCCTATGCAAGATGGACTGCGCTAAGGAATATGGAAGAATTTCTGAAAATGGTTTCTTTGGGAACAATAAAGCTTGACGATATTACGACGCATATATTTTCTTTTGATAGAGCCCTTGAAGCATATGAAATGATACTTTCCGGCAAAGAACCTGCGATTGGCGTTGTGCTTCGATATAACGAAAAGTCGGAAGGCAAAAATAAAAAATCAGGAGTGAAGATATTATCAAATATTGCAATTCAAAGAAACAATATTAATGAAAAAAAATCTATCGGCATCGGGTTAATCGGCGCCGGTTTATTTGCGAGAGGGACATTGCTGCCTGCTATGCAGAGGATTAAAAAATTAAGTTTTGAAGGCGTGGCAACAGCAAGAGGACTTACAGGGCAGCACATCGCTAAAAGCTTTGATTTTAAATACTGCACTACCGACTATCTGGATATCCTTAACGACAAAAATATTGATATTGTTTTTATACTCACCCGACATAATTCTCATGCAAAATTTATTTGCGAGGCATTGAAAGCAGGCAAGGCTATTTTCGTGGAAAAACCGTTATGCATCAATGAAGAGCAGCTGAAGGAAATCGTAAATACATATTCATTAGTTGCGAGCAATAACTTATCAACGCCTTTCTTGACGGTTGGGTTTAACCGGAGATTCGCCCCAACAACCAAAAAATGCGTGGAATTTGTCGGACAAAACGGGAAAAACGCTATTGTTCAAATAAGATGTAATGCCGGATATATTCCTCCTGAATCGTGGGTTCATAAGAGAGAAGAGGGTGGAGGAAGAATTATTGGTGAAGTCTGTCATTTTGTCGATTTGGCCGATGCAATAACGGATGGGGTGCCCAAAAAAGTGTTTGCATCGGCCTTGAAAGATAATTACGGATTGAAGGATAATCTCACCATATCCATTCAAATGGATAACGGAGCAGTTGCCGGTATTACTTATGCTTCAAATGGCGACAAATCGTTTCCAAGGGAGGAGGTTCAAGTTTTTGCAGGAGGCGCCATATGTATTATAGAAAACTTCAAGAATATAACATTTGTATCCTCCGGAAAGAAAAGGATACAAAAGTCTATTGAAGCGAATAGAGGATATAAAGAACAAATTGAAACTGTCGTTGAAGCTTTAATTGCAGGGATGCCCTCTCCGATAGATTTTAAACCTCTCGTCGCTGCAACGGTCACGACTTTCGCTATTGAGGAGTCCATAAAAATCGGCAAGGCTGTAGATATAAATTTGGATGAGTGGTTTGCAAAATGAATATACTTCTCTTGTCAAGATACTTTCCTCCTGAAATAGGCACGGCAGCAAATCTTTTTTTTGATCTTGCACGGGGATTAAGGGTTAATAGTCATAATGTAAGTGTTATTACTGGCTTTCCTTGGTATAATCTTGATGTTATTCCGGATAAATATAATGGGAAAATTTATATGGTTGAAAACATAGATGGGATAAAAATTATTAGATTGAAAATTCCCGTAATCGGGACGAAAAAAATTAAGCTTGCAGTAGGGCATTTAACTGCCCCGTTTGCATCGTTTTTAGGAGGCTTGATAGAACAAAAGCCGGATATTATTTTTATTTATTCGCCGCCGTTATTTATGGGTATTGCAGGGTATTTGCTGAATTTATTCAAGGGGGTTCCTCTTGTAATGGGAGTTCAGGATTTGCATCCCCAATGTTATATAGATCAGGGTCTGTTGAAAAACAAAGCAATAATTAAATTTTGGGAAGAGGTTGAGAAATTCTGTTATAGAAGGGCATCACTTATAACGGTTCATTCTGAAGGCAATAAAAAACATATTTTTGAAACGAAGGGTATTAAAGAGGATAAGGTAAGGGTTTTGCCTAATTGGATAGATACGGATGAAGTTAAGCCATTGCCGCGAGACAATGAATTTGCGAACAGATTTGATTTAACCGGTAAATTCGTTGTAGGTTATGCAGGTACCTTGGGCATGTCGCAAGGGTTTATGAGCGTGATAGATGCTGCAAATATACTAAAAAATAGGAAGGATATTGATTTTTTTATTGTAGGAGACGGTATTGAAAAGAATAAAATGATAGAGAGAGTTAAAGAGTTGAATCTTGATAATGTGAGATTTCTTGAAATGCAGCCAAAGGATATATATCCTTACGTAGTTGCCTCCTGTGATGTTGGGATAGTTACATTAAATGATAGGGTTAAAACGCCTGTTGTTCCATCGAAGATATTAAGCATCATGGCAGCGGCAAGGCCCGTGCTTGCGAGCATACCGCATGAAGGCGATGCCGCAAAATTAATTAAAGAGGCAAATTGCGGCATAAATGTTGCTGTAGGGCAACCGGACAAACTTGCAGAAAAAATTCTCTATTTATATGGAAATAAGGATGCATGCAAAATATTTGCCGAATCCGGACGTAAATATGTGGTAGAAAAATTTTCCTTAAAGAAAGCTGTGAATAATGTCGAAAATTTATTCTATTCGGCGATTGAAAAATTTCAGGAGAAATCACAATGAATGATGATTACAAAAAAGGTTATACGGGTAAAACTATTCTTGTTACCGGCGGCGGCGGCGCGATAGGAACAAATCTTTGTGCCGCTTTAGCCGATGCCGATGCAAAGCTGGTTATTATACTTGATGATCTTTCGTCGGGATATCAATGGAATATCCCTTCAAAAAAGAATATTATGTTTGTTAAAGGATGCGTTACCGACGATGTGATGCTCAAGAGAATTTCTTTTGAACAGCCTGAATATATTTTTCATCTTGCAGCCTTTTTTGCAAATCAGAATTCGATCGATTTCCCGGAAAAGGATATTCAGGTCAACGGGCTTGGCGTTCTCAAGCTTCTAGAGTATGCTTTATTCAATAAAGTAGAACGGTTTGTTTATGCTTCATCAGGCTGCTCTATTTATGGGAGTCAAGCCCCATTGCCGTTAAGAGAGGAATTTATGTCTATGCACCTGAGCACACCCTATCAGATAACAAAGATGCTCGGCGAGCTCTATTGCAACTTTTTCCATAACCACTATGGGCTTAAAGTGGTTAAGACAAGATTTTTCAATTCATATGGGCCGGGGGAAGTTCCAGGCCAGTATAGAAATGTAATACCTAATTTCATCTATTGGGCAATGAAAGGCGAGGCATTGCCGATTACGGGAACAGGAGATGAAACGAGGGATTTTACATATGTCGGGGATTTGGTGGATGGGTTGCTAAGGGCCGGATATTATGAGGCTGCTGTCGGACAGGAGTTTAATCTTGCATCCGGTAAGGAAACAAGAATTATCGATCTTGCAAATATGATTAATGATGCTGTTGGAAATAAAGCCGGAATAAATCTCGCGCAGAAGAGAAAATGGGATACTAAAAGCAGACTGCTGGCTTCGGTAGAAAGAGCTAAAAAACTTATTGATTACGAGCCTAAGACGGAATTTAACGAAGGATTACTGCAGACTATTCGATGGGTTAAAGATAAATGGGATTATATAGAGCAATCCGCATCATTCGGGCCCGGGGTATCTTCTGCCGTAAGGGATAAATAAGTGAAAAAGGTTTTAATTGTTTTTGGCACCCGCCCTGAAGCCATAAAAATGGCTCCGGTTATAAAGCAGATAGAAAAGCAGCCTTCCTTAAAAAGTATTATATGTGTTACCGCGCAGCACAGGCAAATGCTTGACCAGGCACTTAAGGTTTTTGGTATAACGCCCGATTACGACTTGGGTATCATGCGCCCTGATCAGGACTTATTTGATATTACTGCAAGCGCTTTAATCGGATTGAATGATGTTTTGAAAAAGGAACGACCTGACATTGTTTTGGTTCAGGGAGATACCACTACGGCTTTTATTGCCGGGCTTGCAGCGTATTATTTCAAAATACCTATCGGTCATATTGAGGCCGGACTTAGAACATACAATAAATATAATCCGTTTCCGGAAGAAAAGAACAGGCACTTATTGAGCGTACTTTCCGATTTCCATTTTGCCCCGACCGAATGGGCCAAATCGAATCTTTTAAAGGAGGGCGTCTCGGAAGAGAATATTTGGATAACCGGAAATACGGTTGTAGACGCACTGCTGAGCATCGTCGAAAGCCAGAGATCGGAAACCGAAATTAGAGCATTAAACGAATATTTTAGGATGAGATACAATTTGAATTTGCAGTCCGCAGCGGATCGTCGGAAGTTAATTCTTGTTACCGGGCATAGAAGGGAGAATTTTGGCGTCGGTTTTGAGAATATTTGTCTCGCATTAAAAGAGATTGCCGAAAAGAGAGAAGATATTAAAATAGTCTATCCGGCACATCTGAATCCTAATGTCCAGAAACCGGTTAGGAGCATCTTAAACAATAATCAAAATATTCATCTCATCGAACCGCTGGAATACGAACCATTTGTTTATTTAATGAGCAAATCGCATCTTATTCTTACCGACTCGGGAGGCATACAGGAAGAGGCTCCGTCTTTAGGAAAACCGGTATTTCTCATGAGAGACACGACAGAACGTCCGGAAGGCATATCGGCGGGAACAGTTAAGCTCGTTGGCGTTGAAAAAGATAAAATAGTAAAAAATATACTGGAAATGCTTGACAATCATTCTCTTTATAAAAAGATGTCAAAAGCAGCAAACCCTTACGGTGATGGAAAGGCTGCGGAAAGAATCGTTAGAATACTGGTGAAATGACAGCTATTTTTTTTATCAGTTTTATAATCTCTGTAGTCATAGCTACACTGATAATACGTTTTAGTTATTTGCATAGCCATTACAGCTCTGATCACGTTGTAAAGGCACCGCATAAATTTCATGAATCCGCTGTTCCGCGAATTGGCGGCATATCTGTTATATTTGGGCTTATTGTTTCTATGAGTTTTATGCTCTTAAAAGACAAACCTGGTGCAAAGGAAATCAGCTTGTTGTTGATCTGTTCATCTCCGGCATTTTTAAGCGGTTTGTGGGAGGATATTAATAAAAAAGTTGGAGTCAAGTGGAGATTGTTGTTTACAATGATTGCAGCCGCAATGGCTTTTTTTATGCTTAATGGAAAATTGATCCGTTTATCGGTGCCATTGATAGATAGTTGGTTGCTGTTCATGCCTTTTTCATTTGCCCTTACAATAATTGCCGTAGCAGGCATTTCACATGCTATAAATATTATCGACGGTTATAATGGGTTAGCCGGTGTTGTGTCATGTTTTATCTTTGCGGCAATGGCTTATATATCTTTTAAGGTAGGAGATTCTTCTTTGCTTTCTATCTGTCTCGCGTCTGTCGGAGCAATTTTAGGTTTTATTGTATGGAATTATCCCAATGGGTTGATTTTTCTCGGAGACGGCGGTGCATATCTCCTCGGTTTTTTTATTGCGGAAATTTCTATTTTAATGGTCAACCGTCATTCAGAAGTTTCGCCATGGTTCCCGATGTTATTGGTGATCTATCCGGTATGCGAAACATTATTTTCTATATATAGAAAAAAAGTTTTGCGCGGCCGATCTCCGGGGATACCTGATGGTTTGCACTTTCATATGATGATTTATAAACGACTGCTGAGATTTGCTGTCGGCAATAAAGAGGCACACTACCTATTGAAACGCAACTCTATGACTTCTCCATACCTATGGGGGATAAGTTTGTTTGGGATAATACCCGCAATATTACTATGGCGTGATACGGTGTATTTAGTAATTTTCGTATTTATTTTTATAATAGCGTATTTGTGGCTATACGGGAGAATTGTGAAGTTTAAGACCCCGCGGTGGCTGGTCTGGAGAAAAAAAAGGAACAGGTGAGAATACTCGTCACAGGCGGGGCCGGATACATCGGCAGTCATGTTGTAAAGGCATTAGGCGAGAAAGGCTATGATGTTTTGACATATGACAATCTTTCTTCCGGCAATAGATGGGCTGTTTTGCATGGAGACCTTATTGTTACGGATTTGGCGGACAAGAATGCTTTGAAGAAGGCAATTCATGACTACAAGCCTGATGCGGTGATGCACTTTGCCGCGCACATAATTGTGCCTGAAAGCGTAAGAGAGCCCCTTAAATACTATCAAAATAATACTGTAAATACTCTGAATCTTCTCGATGTTATGCGTGATGAGGGGGTGAAGAGAGTTATATTTTCATCTACCGCTGCTGTCTATGGGCTTCCTGAAGAAATGCCGGTGAGTGAAAACGCTCTGTTGCTTCCTATCAATCCCTACGGCACATCAAAAATGATGACAGAGCGCATACTGAAAGATTTATCTTCTGCATACGATGATTTTAGGTATGTGTCTCTCAGATATTTTAATGTGGCAGGCGCTGATGCTCAAGGCAGGATAGGGCAGGCGTATAAAAAATCGACTCATCTCATAACACGGGCGTTGAAAACAGCCAAAGGAGAATTTGAGAAATTGCAGATATTCGGGACTGATTACCCTACGCCGGACGGCACAGGCATAAGAGATTATATACATGTCGATGACATTGCAGATGCTCATCTATCTGCGTTAGAATATTTAATTCAAGGAGGGGAAAGCGACGTTTTTAACTGTGGATATGGACACGGTTATTCTGTCAAAGAGGTGGTTGAGACTGCAAAAAGAGTGACAGGAGTCGACTTCCCGGTGGAAGACACCGGCCGCAGGGAGGGCGATACCCCGATTCTGATAGCCGACAGTTCAAAGATTCGGCGACAGCTTAACTGGAAGCCTAAATATGACGACCTTGAATACATTATAAAAACAGCTTGGGAATGGGAAAAGAGAAAGTGAAGCAATATTATATCGAAACCTTCGGCTGCCAGATGAATGTGCATGATTCCGAAAAAATGGCCGGCATTCTTAAGTCGGAAGGCTATATCGAAACCGGAAGCGCAAAGGACGCCGATGTGGTGATATTCAACACCTGCAGTATACGGCAAAAGGCGGAACAGAAGTTCTTCAGCGAACTCGGAAGGATAAAATCCCTTAAAAAAAGAAGGCCCGAATTGCAAATAGCGGTTGCGGGCTGCATCGCTCAGCAAGAAGGGATAAAAATTATTAAAAGGGCCCCTCATGTAGACTTTGTGGTGGGTCCCCAGAACATTAATGCGTTAAGAGATATAATAACCTCCCGATCCGATTCTGTTTTTATCGATGATAATCCATCCATAACCGAAGTAGAACTCCCTGCAGACAGAAAAGATAACGTCAGGGCATGGATAAATATAATGTACGGCTGCGATAATTTCTGCAGCTACTGCATAGTGCCTTATACAAGGGGTAGGGAGAAGAGCAGGGCGAGCCGGAGTATAATAAATGAAATCAAAGACTTAGCAGGGAAGGACTATAAAGAGGTTACGCTTCTTGGGCAGAATGTCAATTCATATATGAGCGATATGGATTTCCCCGGACTTCTTAAGGAAATCAATAAGATAGACGGCATAGAAAGAATCAGATTTATAACATCCCATCCAAAGGATCTCTCGGACGAGCTGATATTTGCTGTTAGAGATATGGAGAAGGTCTGCGAACATATCCATTTGCCGTTACAGTCCGGCTCCACAAAAATCCTTGGACTTATGAACAGAAAATATACTTATGAAGACTATAAGAAGAAGGTCGGAAAGTTAAAGGAAATAATGCCTCAAATTACAATCACATCGGATATTATTGCGGGATTTCCTCAAGAAACAGATGAAGATCATAAAGAAACTGTTAAGGCTTTAAATGAGATAGAGTTTGACGGCGTCTTCGCGTTTAAATTCTCTCCAAGACCCGGGACAAGGGCATCCAATATGAATGGTCAGGTTCCGGAGGACATTAAATCAGATAGGCTTTATGAAATACTTGAGATCCAGAATAAGATAACTGAAAGAAAAAACAAAGAGTTTAAAGGAACATTACAAGAAATACTTATAGAAGGCAAGGACGAAAAAGATACAGGCAGATTTACAGGAAGGACAAGGACAAATAAAATAGTAAACATTCCTTTAAAAAATAATGTCAAACCCGCTGATATTATTACAGTAAAAATCACTAGGGCCGGTAGACATTCCCTTGAAGGAGATATTCTCTAACAGTTTACATGAAAATAGCTGTTTTAACCCTCGGATGTAAAACAAATCAGGCGGAAAGCATGAATTTAGAATATGCTTTAAACAGCGCGGGACATCAGATAGTGGAAATGCCTGAAAAGCCCGATATATGTGTTATTAATACCTGTACCGTAACTGCGAAATCCGATTATCAATCGAGGCAGATGATCCGCAAGGCGTTAAATAATAATGCAAAGGTTATAGTTACAGGATGTTACGCGGAATTAAATAAAGACTTTCTGAAAAATACATATAACGATATTACGGTAGTAGAAAACAGAGATAAATCTAATATTATCAATCAAATTATACAAAACATCTCACGTAACGCCGAAAAATTGATCGATAATACGATTGTTCCATTACTTCATCACTCCTCAGCTTTGTCGAGACATAGGCCAATTGTAAAAGTTCAGGACGGCTGCAATTATTCCTGTAGTTACTGTGCGATTCGCATAGCGAGAGGAAGATCTAAAAGCGTTCCGGTTGAGGATGTGATAAATCAGATAAAGCACTATGAATCAATGGGATATAACGAAGTAGTTCTTACAGGCATTCATCTCGGGACATATGGCCTTGACCTAAAATCGGAAAAATCACTTTCAATATTATTGAAAAACATACTGATAAATACAAAAATTCCCAGAATAAGGCTTAGCTCTCTGGAAATAAGAGAAATTAATGAAGAATTACTTGAACTTATTGCCGAGGATCGGATATGCAAGCACCTTCACATTCCGCTTCAAAGCGGAGACGACAATATCCTGAAGCTAATGAATAGGATGTATTCTTCAGGCGATTTTATTTTAGGCGTAGAGAAAATATTAAAGAGATTGCCGGATACATCGATCGGGACCGACGTTATAGTGGGATTTCCAGGCGAAGGGGAATCGGAATTTAAAAATACCGAACAATTAATTATATCTATCCCTTTTTCTTATCTTCATGTATTTCCTTATTCAAAAAGACCAAAGACTAAGGCGATAGAATTGCCCGGCGAGGTCAGTGAACCGCTGAAGAAGGAACGCGCGGCCGCATTGAGAAGAATCGGCATGGGGAAAAAGGCCGATTACATCAAGAAAAGCATCGGCAAAACCCTTAATGCTGTTATAGAGAATAGGGGTGAGGAAGGCTTGTTGGGCACGACAGGGAATTATATCAAGATACTTATCGAAGATGAAAAGAATCTTACCGAAGGAATGCTTGTAGATGTTCATGTTTCAGGGTATAAAAACAATCTTGCCTTTGGGATGCCTGTTAAAAACATGCAAGTTGCTGATAAACAACTATTTTTAGCATGCCCGTAAGTTATACAGTCCTGATAAGACGTAATTTCAATACCGGTTACGTGAAAGATGTATAGATGGTTTATAACAAGTTATCAACATGCTGTGTTTATCTTAAGGGTCTGATAAGATATATTATGTAAACTATTTTGCCCATAAAGTATGGTATAACTTCCTTAAGAACTTTTTAAGGGGGTTTATATGCCGAGCAAGTGGGCAAAATATGCAATCCTTTCAGTATCCGCCGATCCTTTCGGCCCTAATGCCGTTTTCGATTTATTCGAGGACGGCATTTTTGTTTG
>MHDU01000046.1:167648-168503 GCA_001803635.1 Nitrospirae bacterium GWB2_47_37
CGAAGACTTAGAAAAGATTGACCTTTCCTCGAAGTGGATCGGTTCCATCCTCCGGATTTTTTCAAAGCAATTCCCTACCCGTTTTATTCATCCGTCTCAAGATCGCTCTCTTTGTGACCGTATCGGCGCTGATAAGCTGGTCGAGCATTATCGA
Organism: Nitrospirae bacterium GWB2_47_37; assembly: GCA_001803635.1. Lineage (GTDB taxonomy): Bacteria > Nitrospirota > Thermodesulfovibrionia > Thermodesulfovibrionales > Dissulfurispiraceae > GWB2-47-37. Next base: position 167,803 of record MHDU01000046.1, read on the forward strand.
TCCAGAGGCTTCCGCGTAACGGAAAAACTTAAAGTATCGGACGAGGAAGCAATTTCATATCTCGAAAGTAAGGGTTACGAACTTGAGGGTCTGTTGAATGATTGTCTTTATAACTCTCCTTTTCTTAAATCAGCCGTGGAGGTGTCCTAATGCCGTATTTAACTGCAAAAGATAAAGCCATAGCCGATTTACTGCGTAAAATTATTATTACCGTTCAGGACATTCAAGCCTTTCCTGTGCTTTTCGAATCCGAGGATAAAAGAAAATACGGCGATGAGTTATTTTTCGCTCGGCAAGCCGGACGCTATCAGGGTCTATTATTGCGTATCGTTGGCGATCTTACAAACGGTCTTACTGTTGAGGATATAAAACTTGATAAATAACTTTAACCATGAAACTTCATTTTTTACGGGCGGTGCTATAGTAACACCGCCCGAAAGTCCACAGTCGTGGAATCCTTTAAAAAATGGGGTTCATGTAAGTGATTGATACAATGGGATTTTTAATACTTATAGACCCTCAAATCTATAACTGGCTTACGGAGCGGTCAATTATGACTCAAAGAATCGATAAAGAGACCGGATTAGTTGAGTTTGAATATAATAATTTTCATACTTCTCATGGAACTGAATCGTGGCAATACAAGATTATGTGGAAAGTTGATACAAAAAGTTACCAGTATGACCTTCTCTCAAAGACCC
>MHDU01000047.1 GCA_001803635.1 Nitrospirae bacterium GWB2_47_37
AAGAAATCGATGATCCAAATAAAGTTCATGTCGAAGACGATTGACGACTTCAGGAATTTCTTCAGGCCCGATAAGGAAAGACAGGCATTTGATGTAAAACTTGCCGCAGGGGATGTCCTTTCTATGCTGTCGGCGCAATTAAAGTCAAACAACATCTCTTACCGCCTTACATGTCATGAGCATAACAAGACAGTCGAGGATTTCAGGGAAATAATCCCATGCGACGCCTTTAATATTGAGGGTTATCCGAATGAAATGAAGCAGGTGTTTATGAATATAGCAAACAACGCGAAAGACGCGATACTGCAAAGGCGTGAGGAAGGACTCATGCCGGCAGGTGAAAAGGGGTTAATAGCGTTTGATTTTGAGAAAGAGGGCGACAAGAAAGTCATAAGGATAACGGACAACGGCGGAGGCATACCCCAAGAGATAATTGACAGGGTATTCGACCCTTACTTTACGACCAAGGAACAGGGCAGGGGAACAGGCATAGGCCTTTATATGTCGAAGGTGATCATAGAAACCAATATGGGCGGCAGGCTCTCCGTGCGGAATATTGACGGCGGGGCGGAGTTCAGGATAGAGATAACAGTTAATGCCTGATAGGGATATAGGAGGGGAGATGGAAATCAATGAATCGGAAGATATACTGAAAGGGGTTGCCGTTCTTTTTGTCGAGGACGACGCCGACATCAGGGAGCATCTCGCGGCATTTTTAAAAAGAAGAGTTAAAGACCTCTACACTGCGGTTAACGGCAAAGAGGGCTTTGAGCAGTTTGCCGGGCATAAGCCCGATATTGTTGTTACGGATATAAACATGCCTGTGATGAACGGACTTGAAATGGCGGAGAGGATAAAAAGGATTGACGAACAAGTTCCCGTTATAGTTATAACCGCATATAACGATCAGAATTTTTTCATGGAGTCGATAGAAATAGGCGTAGACAGGTATATCTTAAAACCGGTAATAGCCGAAGACTTTTTAAGGGTCATCACTGATGTTGCGGTTTCTCTCCGGCGGAAAAGGGAGGTGGAACTGCTCAGAAAAGCGCTTGATGACTCCATGAGGCTGCAATCCGTAGCGCAGCTTATAAAGGGACTTTCCCACAATTTCAATAATATCCTTGTAGGAATAGTCGGCTATGCAGGACTGATAAGGATGAAACTGTCTCAGATCGAAAATAAAGAAATTTCCGAAATATTGAACTACCTTGACACCGTAGAAAAATCCGCCGGCAGGGCGTCGGAGCTTATAAGGCATTTGATGACATTTTCAGACAGGATTGAATGCGAAAAGAACGATATTCATATCAATGACGTTGTCAGGCATGCGATTGAAATGATCGGATTATCATTTCCGAAAAACATAAGGATAGAAACCTCTCTTCCTGACGGCCTTCCATACATCAACGCAGACGGCAACAAACTGGAGCAGGCGATCCTTAATGTATGCCTGAACGCTAAGGAGGCGATGCCGGAAGGGGGCGAATTAAAAATAGAGACCTTCAGCAACACGGAAGGAATTACAGCAATAAAAATAGCCGATACGGGATGCGGCATGGATGAGGAGACAAAGAGGATGATGTTCGATCCCTTTTTCACGACGAAGGGACTTGTAAGCCATCTCGGTCTGGGGCTGTCGATAACCATGAGCATAATCAGGCAGCACAACGGCTTTATACGCGTGGACAGCGCCGAAGGCAAAGGCACGGTTTTTACAATCTATCTGCCTGTTTCAAGGGCGGCGACCGCCGAGTTTATTGTTTAGTTCCTCTAATTCCTTTCTTAATGCGCCGATCTGTTCCGTGGAGTCTTTCTGCATTCCTGCTATCATCTCCGTGCTTATTTTTTGGATTTCAGCCTCTCTTTCCCTTATCCTGCACAATATATCCCTGTCCCGCATCATCCTCTGAAACCTGAGCAGAAATTCGTCTACGGAAAAAGGCTTGCTTATAAATTCGCTCGCCCCGGCATCGACGGCCTTTGCAGCGGAATATGTATCGGTAAAGCCCGTCATTATCATAATAGGCATATCCCTATTTTGCGATCGTATCTTTTCGGTTAAGGAGAGACCGTCCATTTCAGGCATGACAATATCGGTGATCACGGCGTCGAACTGACCGTTGCGATATTTGTCAAAGGCCTCTTTGCCGTTTGAAGCCGTTTCGCAAATGTGCCCTTTTGACGATAACAGAGGGACAAGCAGACTTTTTATAATCTCTTCGTCGTCAACGATGAGAACATTATATCTGAAACATTCCATATTTTAAGCTTAAAACAATTTTATGTTTTATTTCAAATAGGTTAAGGCATATAAGTAATTTTCATGTTCGTGAAAAATATTGCGGATTCGTGTTATTTTAAGATAAATAAGGGATAAGCGTTATCGCCGACCGCAAAAGATAAACAGTGATATAATTTTATTAAGGAATAGGGGGCTTATAGCTCTGGCTATGGTCTGCCATGAAAATAAGGAGGGATATAGATGAAAAAGACCGTATCGATTCTGATAACCGTCATGTTGGCATGTTTCTGTATTTTAAATATTTCTTTCGCTGCGGACAACATAATATATATCGGCCTCGATGCGGAATTCGGACACGCCACAAGCACATCTGACGACGCGATAAAGCGCGGAATCCTTATAGCAATTGACGAGATCAACCGCGCGGGAGGGGTGCTCGGCGGAAAAAAACTGGAGCTGATAGAAAAAGATAACCGCTCTGTGCCTGCTCGCGGCGTGCAGAACACTAAAGACCTTGCCGACGTCAAAAACCTTGTCGCTGTTTTCTGCGGGAAATTCACGCCGGTGGTTTTAGAAACAATTCCCGTTATTCATCAAATTGGGCTTCCGCTTCTGGACCCGTGGGCCGCTCATGACAAGATAATAGACAATGGTTACAGTCCCAATTACGCATTCAGGCTTGGGCTGAGAGACAGTTGGGCTATTGCCGCAATGATGCGTCATGCTGAAAAAAAGGGGGCCAAACGGGTCGGCATGCTGACCCCTATCACAAGCTGGGGAAGGGGCAATCACGAGGCAGCGCAGAAATATGCGGCAGCGAATCCTCAAATTACAATCACGAATGTGCAGTGGTATAGCTGGGGAGAAAAAACTCTAATAGACAAATATAACGCATTAAGGAAATCCGGAGCAGAGGCGGTTATCCTTATTGCCAACGAAGGCGAAGGCTCTCTCCTCGTGCGGGAGGTTGCGTCCCTGCCCGAAAAAGAGCGTCTGCCTATCATAAGCCACTGGGGCATCAGCGGCGGAGACTTCCCCGCGCTTACAGGCACTGCCCTTCAGAAGGTTGATTTCTCGGTAGTGCAGACATACAGCTTTTTCGATGCGCCTGAAAGCGAAAAGGTAAAAAAGATACTCTCGATAGCGAAAAGACTCTTCAACATAAAGGAATTAAAAGACATCAAATCTCCGGTGGGGCTCGCGCATGCCTATGACCTTACGCACATTCTGGCAAGGGCTATCAACATCGCAGGAAGCGGCGACCGCAAGGCAGTCCGCAACGCAATAGAACAGGTAAAAGATTACGACGGCCTCATAAAGTTTTACAAACAGCCGTTTACTGATGCGAGACACGAGGCGCTTTCTCCGGATGATGTGTTTATGGCCAAATTCAGGGCCGACGGCGCAATCATAAGGATATATGACAGATAAACAAAATATTAAAACATCTTCCGGTTATTTCGGAAGGCTGTTTGGCGCAAGCATCTCAACCCGCATAGCCTTTGCGTCCGTGTGCATTGTCATGTTAATAGCCCTGCTCATAGGCTCGGTTTCTCATATCTTCATACGCTCATATATAATGGAACGGTCTGCGGTTGCAATGGAGCATAATGCCGCTTTTGCAAGACAGAGGCTTGAATATTCGCTTAACGCTATAATCCATGATGTTTCCAGCATGTCCGGCAATCTTATCCTCTCCAACGCCCTCGTGGATTCTCAGGGAAGGGACATATATATCCTGCCGTTTTTGAAGGGCTACAAGATGCCCGAAGGGATAACCTTTGCGCTCACGCTCTGCGATTTTCAGGGCATGCCAATCGCGTCCGGCACGAAAGACAATCCTCCTCCATATAAAAAACCTGAGATGCTGAAACAGACGCTGAGCAAAGGACTCCCTTATACGGAGATAACAGGAGACCCCCCAAACCCTAATCTGCTTATTGCGTATCCTGTTTTCTACGGAGCAACAAATAAGCCCGAAGGCATTATTGTAATGGAGATATGCCTCAAAGATATCTTTGACAGGATGGCCTCGACAATCGGCGGCGATACGCGTAGAAGCATCCGCATTACAAGCGGAGATGCGCTTATATGGACAAACGGCGCAGAGAAAGAAAAGAATTCCGTCATGATCGCAAAAATGCCGAATCTTAAAGAGCCTTTAAAGGGACTGAACTTAAGGATAGAACTGGCAGAACGACATGCTATACCTTTGAGGAATCTATATGTCTCTTTTATTGTAATAGGGATACTAACTCTCGCCCTGACGATTATTTTATCAAGGGCAATCGCCGTGCGCCTTACGAAGAGGCTTGTTGACCTGAGCGAGATCGCAGACCGTATCACGGAAAGCGGTTTGCCGGATCGGACAGTAAAAGTGGAGGGCAGCGATGAGATCGGGAAGCTCGCCTCTGCGCTTAATAGAATGCTTGAAAAACTGAAGGCCTCGCATGATGACCTCGAACGTCTCGTCGGAGAGCGGACTTCAGCCCTCAAGGAGAGGGAAAATTTTCTCCGGACCATTATTGAGACCGAGCCGGAGTGTGTAAAACTCCTCAATCCGGACTGCGCCCTCCTGACCATGAATTCCGCCGGGCTGTCCATGATAGAGGCCGATTCCCTCGAACAGGTGAAGGGCAAATCGATTCTGCCTCTCGTGGCTCCCGACTATGTCGAGGCATTCAAAAGGCATGTCGAAGATGTCTTCCACGGCCGGCATGTAACTCTGGAGTTCGAAATAATCGGACTGAAGGGCACACGGCGCCGGCTCGACATGCATGCGGTGCCTTTGTGCAACAGCAGTAACGAGATCATCGCTCTCCTCGGTATAACCCGCGATATTACACATAGAAAGAAGACCGAAGAGAAACTTAAAGACTATATACAAGAGATCGAAAGGTTTAACCGGTTGGCGGTCGGCAGGGAGGAAAGGATGATCGAATTAAAAAAAGAGATCAACGAACTCCTCCAATCTATGGGGAAAGAGGAAAAATATAAGATTGCAGAGGGGGGAAAGGAGGTCTAACGGGATGAAAGGCGTTATCAATAAGGGTATAAAGGAGATGATAGAAGCGCAGCACGGCATCGACAAATGGGAGGAGGTCAGGAAGAACGCGGGCTGCGAAGATATATTTTTTTCCGTAACTGAAGATTATCCCGATGATCTTACCATAAGGCTTTTTCAATCGGCAGGCGAGGCGCTCTCGATGTCCGTGGAAGATTTAATGATGGAGTTCGGGAAATTCTGGATAAACGAGACCGGCAGGAAGACATATCCGCAGATATTTCAGATCGCAGGGAAAGATGCTCGGAATTTTCTCAGAAATATGAACCGTATACACCTTCAAGCGACGCAGAGCATTCCTGATGCGGCCCCGCCCCGATTCGAATATGACGATCTGCCTGACGGGAGGCTCGCCATGCATTATTTCGGAAGGAAGGAAACGATTTCCATGCTGAAAGGGCTTATATTAGGCGTAGGCATATATTTCAATCAGGATATGGAGATAGAGGAAAAGCACGGAATGAGAGACGGCGCATCATGCACAATCATGGTAAGATTCAAATAGGGACAGGATGATTTAATGGATATAACTATCGACATATCGGTTTTGACGGCCTTTTATCCTTATGCCGTCCTTCTGGATGGGGATTCCAAAATTTTATGGGCAAGTCTTCTGATGAAAAAGACGCTGACTTACGACCCGGAAGGAAAAAAAATTACGGAGATATTTAATCTTCCGGAATCATGCAGCGACGTTAAAGACCTCATGCCTTTCTGCCGTGAGATGTTTAGGCTGGAGATAAAATCGTCTCATGGGCGGCTCCCGATTCGTGCGGTATGCCTATGTTCTAAAGAAGGGGATATTACCGGCATAGCCGGAATGCTTGACATCGGTTGTATAGATCAGCTTGCCGGATTCAATATAGATATTAATGATTTTCACTTCAACGATCCCATTATAGATATGCTGTTTCTACGCAGCGAATTGAAAACGGTAAAAGCAGACATTCATAATGCTATAACTAAGGTGAGGCAAAAACAGCTTGAATTTCAAACAACAGAGTCTTACCGGCAGCAGCTCGATGAAAAGCTGAACGAACTCCAAAAACAGCGCTCGGCAATGCTGAACATACTGGAAGACATGGAGGCCGGGAGGAAGAAGCTTCGTGAACTCAATATAACACTTGAGGGTCGCGTCAAAAGCGAAATCGACAAAAGACAGGAAAAAGAACAGATGCTTGCCCACCAGAGCCGCCTTGCCGCGATGGGAGAGATGATAGGGGCTATTGCGCATCAATGGAGGCAGCCGCTAAACGCGTTGGGGCTTATAATTCAGGATATAAAGGACGCGTATGAGTTCGGAGAGCTTGATAAAAGTTATATTTCCAACTCTGTAGAAAAGGCAATGAAACAGATACAGTTTATGTCGAGGACTATAGACGATTTCAGGAACTTCTTCAGGCATGATAAAGAGAAAAAGCCCTTTGATGTCAAGCAGGCTGCCGGAGATGCCTTATCGTTGCTTGCGGCGCAACTGAAGTCAAACGATATCTCATACCGTCTTACCTGCCATGAGCACAATAAAACCTTTGAAGATTTTACAGAGATCATTCCCTGCAAAGAGTTTTTAATAGAGGGGTATGAAAATGAACTGAGACAGGTATTTTTAAATATTATAAACAACGCAAAGGATGCGATATTGGACGGAAGAGAAAGAGGGCTTATGCCGGCCGGAGAGAAAGGGCGTATAGCCTTAGACTTTGAAAGGGAAGGAGACAAAGTCATTATCCGAATAAGCGACAACGGAGGCGGCATACCGGAAGGCATAAGTGACAGGATATTCGACCCCTATTTCACCACCAGAGAACAAGGCAAAGGCACAGGTATAGGGTTATATATGACGAAGATGATAATAGAGCAGAACATGGGCGGCAGGCTTTATGCAGAAAATAAAGACGAGGGGGCGGTATTTATAATAGAACTGCATATGAAGGGATAAAGTTTTTTCAAAGGCGGTTAGGGAAATGAAGAATGGATATTAATAATACATTGCTTAAAGATGTTTCAATACTCTATGTGGAGGATGACGAAACCATAAGAGAGAATTTATTCAATTTTCTGTCGAGAAGGTTCCGCAGCGTATATACGGCGCAAAACGGCGAAGAAGGACTCGAATTGTTCAAAGACAAACTTCCGGATATTGTGATAACGGATATTCAGATGCCGGTGATGGACGGCCTTAGGATGGCGGAAGAGATAAAGAAAATAAGCGGTGATACGCCTGTGATAATTACTACCGCGTTCGGCGACGTGCCGTATTTGATGAAGGCGATCGAACTCGAAATAGACGGCTATCTTCAGAAGCCTATAAGATATGAGAAGCTGTTCGATACGGTATGCAAATTCGCCGCGCGCAGAAAAATGGAAGAAGAACTGCTTAAGGCAAAGAAACTGGAGTCCATAGGCATCCTTGCGGCCGGCATTGCGCATGATTTTAATAACCTCCTGACGCCGATTTTAGGGCACATTTCCCTCGCAAAGACAAGCCTTGCTCCGGACGACAAAATATACAAAAATCTCGATGCGGCGGAAAAGGCCTCTTTCATGGCAAAGGACCTTGTTCAACGTTTTATGGTGTTCGCGAAAGGCGGAGAGACCGTTAAAATGGTAATTTCGATTAAAGAGTTGATAAAGGAGGCTTCGATATTTCTCCCGAACTCGAACGCGGAGTGCGAGTTTCATATCGCCGAAGACCTCCGGAGCGTTGAAGCCGACAGCGGCCAGATATTTCAGACTATCCATAATATTGTCATAAATGCGTGCGAGGCCATGCCGGATGGGGGAATCGTCAGCATAAGCGCTGAAAATATCGTCATCGGCAAAAAAGACAATCTTTCGCTTGAAGACGGAATGTACGTAAAGATATCGGTAAGGGATAGAGGCATAGGCATTCCCGAAAATCTTCTTCCGAAAATCTTCGATCCCTACTTTACTACAAAAGGAATGGACAGCAGAAAAGGCACCGGACTCGGGCTTGCGACCGCTTATTCCATAGTCAAGAGGCACGGCGGATATATTTCGGTCGAATCCGAGGCGGGCGTCGGTACTGTTTTCCATATTTATCTGCGTGCGGTTTAGCAGAAAGTCCGATTTTTTAAGAGGTTTCGATTAAGGTATAATAATCCTGCATGGAATCCGTAAAAATTACAAGCTCCGCAAACCCTTTAATTAAGGAAGCCCTGAAGATTAAGGAAAAGCGCGCGCGGTTCAAGCATGAGGCGTTTTTGATCGAGGGCCCTCATCTCATCGAGACGGCGTCGGCATCTCCATCCGTCGAGATAAAAAGGGTATTTTTCACGGAGGAGTTTTCGTTAAAACGGGAGGGGCAGAGACTTTTAAGACAGGTTTCAAAAAGAGATGTCGAATTGATCGAAACATCGGCATCTGTTCTTTCAAAGTTAGCCGATACGGAAACGCCGCAGGGGATCGTCGCGGTTGTATCATATGAAAGTATCGGATTGAATGAAATTAGTTTTAGGGACGTTCCGTTTCTCGTCGTCTGCGACGGTATTCAAGACCCCGGCAACCTTGGAACGATTATCAGGGCGTCAGATGCGGCAGGCGCGGATGCGGTGATAATCCTTCCCGGCACATGCGACGCCTTTATGCAGAAGGCAATACGGGCGACAGCCGGAAGTTTGTTCAATATTCCGGTTATTTATTCCGACGCTGAATCCCTTTCTCATTATCTCGATTCGCGGAATATTGTTTTGTATGCCGCGGATGTGCATGCAAAGACTTCGATATATGAGGCCGACTTTAAAAGGCCTGCTGTCGTCGCATTCGGCAACGAGGCGCACGGCGTGAGCGGGAAACTGCTTAAAACGGCAAAGGGGATAAAAATTCCCATTATCGGCAAGGCCGAGAGCCTGAATGTTGCAATGTCGGCCTCTATATGTTTATATGAGGTTGTGAGGCAGAGGTTGGATTCCCATTTTTCAGCGTAATTGGTTATACTAATCCATACCAAAATCGAGTCGAAAGGAGAATTTCAGATGCAGGTTATTCTTAAAGACAATGTGAAGGATGTAGGCCATATAGGGGATATGGTAAACGTCAAGGACGGGTTTGCGAGGAATTTTTTGATACCGAAAGGGTTTGCGGTCGAGGCCAATCCCAAGAATCTCAAGGCCCTAGAGCATGAAAAGAGAAAGATACAGGAGCTTGTGAAAAAGGCCAAGTCGGCGGCCGAAGATATGGCCGCGAAGATATCGGGGACATCTATAACGATAAAGGCAAAGTCCGGGGAAGAAGATAAGCTTTTCGGTTCCGTTACGGCCATGGATATTGCCGAGGCGTTGAAAAAAGAGGGGCTCGATGTAGATAAAAAGAAAATCGTGATCGATGAGCCGATAAAAAGGCTCGGCAGCTATACGGTCAGCGTAAAGATTCATCAGGAGGTTTCGGCTCAGGTGAATGTTCAGGTTGTAAGCGAGTAATAAGTAATAGATTAGGGGGTAGTTTTGAGAGAGGTCAATTTAAGTTCAAGGGATATGCCGGGAAATATGATTGACAAGCTGCCCCCCCAGAATATAGAGGCGGAGCAGTCCGTTCTCGGCGCGATCATCCTCGATAACGAGGCCCTTCCAAAAGCCCTCGAAGTACTCGGCTCCGAGGACTTCTATAGGGATACCCACAGGCGTTTATACAATGCTATGACGGGTCTTTTCGAGAAGAACGAGCCGATAGATATTATTACCCTTACGGATTATCTAAGAAGAAGCGATGAACTCGATTCCATAGGCGGCATTTCTTATCTTTCCAATCTTGCTAATGCCGTTCCGACGTCCGCTAATATCCGTTATCACGCGAAGATAGTAAGGGAAAAGGCGCTGCTGAGGGCTTTAATAAAAACCGCTACCCAGATTACTACAGAAGTCTATGAGGACAGCCGCGACGCTGACGAAATGGTGGATTACGCGGAGAAGATGGTATTCGATATCGCGGACAAGAGGACAAAGACGTCATTTGCGAGCCTGAAGGACGTTATTAAAGATACCTTTAAGATGATAGAGCATCTGTATGACAAAAAAGAGGCCATTACAGGCGTTCCTTCCGGATTTAAGGACATTGATGAACTGACAGCCGGATTTCAGCCCGGCGATTTGATAATCATCGGCGGCAGGCCCGGCATGGGAAAGACCGCCTTTGCCCTTAACATAGCCCAGCATGTGGCAATCAATCTCAAAGAGCCTGTGGCCGTATTCAGCCTCGAGATGTCGAAGGAGCAGCTTGCGATGAGGATGCTGTGCGCGGAGAGCATGGTGAATGCCTCCCATGTGAGAAAGGGTTTTATAGGCAAGCAGGACTGGCCGAAACTCACCAACGCGGCAGGAAGGCTCGCTGACGCCCTTATATTTATAGACGATTCGTCCGCCATTACAGTGCTTGAAGTTCGCGCAAAGGCGAGGAGACTGAAAATGGAGCACGGAGCGTTGAGTCTTGTCGTAGTCGACTATCTCCAGCTCATGAGGAGCAGGGGTAATTTTGAGCGCAGGGAACAGGAGATATCCGAAATATCGAGGTCTTTGAAGGCCCTTGCAAAGGAACTGAAGGTTCCTGTTGTCGCCCTCAGCCAGTTGAACAGGGCCGTCGAGCAGCGTGGAGAAAAGAAACCCACGCTTGCGGATCTCAGGGAATCAGGGGCAATAGAGCAGGACGCGGATGTGATAATGTTTATTTACCGTGATGAGTTATACAATAAAAACAATCCCTCCAATAAAGGCAAGGCAGAGGTGAATATCGCAAAGCAGAGAAACGGGCCTACCGGCACGGTAAATCTCACCTATCTCGCGGACAGCACGAGATTCGTCGATTTCGCTAATGTCTCGTACGAATCCGAAGAGGATGCCTATTAATGTCGAAGACCGCGCCGTGGAAGAGGTCGCCTGCAGTGTCAGGACAGTTTTATTACGGTACCGCGTCGAAATTGAGGAGTCAGGTCGAGCAGTATATCCTTGCGGAAGCGGCAAAAGAAAAGGTCATAGGCATTATGTCTCCCCACGCGGGGTTGATGTATTCCGGACATGTAGCGGGCGCAGTATATTCCTCCATTGAATTTCCGAAGACATTCGTGCTTATCGGGCCGAATCACACCGGACTCGGTTCGAATGTATCGATTATGACTTCCGGGCAGTGGGAAATTCCCGGCGGAACTTTCGAAATAGACGAAGAACTTGCAGGAAAGACGGCAAAGGCGGCGCCGGCTATAACGGAGGATGCGAAGGCGCACCTGTTCGAACATTCCATTGAAGTGCAGTTGCCTTTTATAGCCTATTTTTCCGAGGATGTTAAGATTGTCCCTATAAGCGTCATGAGCGCTTCGGTTCAGGAGTGCAGGGAAATAGGAGAGGGTATTGCGGATGCCGTAAAAGAGGCTGGTTATGACGTTGTCATCGCGGCAAGTTCCGATATGAGCCATTATGTGCCTGATGATATAGCCCGTAAATTCGACAATCTTGCGATTGCCGAAATTCTCGGCCTTAATCCCGAAGGTCTGTATAACACCGTAAAAAAAGAAAATATTTCGATGTGCGGTTTCATGCCCGCAACCATAATGCTCTATGCCGCAAAGGCGTTGGGCGCACGGGATGCCCGGCTCGTTAAATACGCGACATCCGGGGATGTGAGCGGCGATTACGAGCATGTGGTGGGATACGCTGGCGTGGTTGTGAAATGACAGGCGTTATTTTGGCGGGCGGTGAAAACCGGAGATTCCCCACACTCAAGGGTTTTATAAAGACATGCGGTTCCACGATAATAGAAAAAAACCTTTCCCTCATGAAAGGCATGTTCGATACTGTCTTTATCAGCGCTAATATGCCGGAAAAATATTTTTTCTTAGGCGTGCCGCTCGTAGGTGACGCGCTTCCTTCTCAAGGCCCGATGTCCGGTATTTATTCATCCTTGATTAACGCGAAGGAAGACTGTATTTTTGTAGTTGCCTGCGATATGCCGTTTGTAAGCGGAGATGTTATCTCTCTTATCTGCCGTAAACATGAAGAAGCTTATTCGACTTCTAACGGGGTTGACGCCGTAATCGCCATACGTAACGGGGAGCCGCAGCCTTTGCTCGGCATTTATTGCAAGAGCGTGTTGCCCCGCCTTGAAGACCTGATTTTAAAGGGCAGGACGTCCATGAAACGGTTTTTGAGCGAGATTAAGACCAATTTTATCGAGGAGTCTGTTATAATGACGGTAGACCCAGCCGGCACGTCATTTGTTAATATAAATACGCTTGAAGATTACGAAAAATTAATGGCTATACGCTAAAGAGGAGGTAGGTATGTTCGGTCTTGGAATGCAGGAGTTAATAATAATACTGGTGATCATTTTGATCCTGTTCGGGGCAAAAAGATTGCCGGAGCTTGCAGGAGGCATCGGCAAGGCGATCAAGAGCTTTAAAAAGGGAATGAGCGAGCCTGAGGAAATTGATGTAACGCCCAAGCAGAGCTCGGCGGAAGGCAAGGAAGAGGTAAAAGAAGAAAAAAAGGCTTAATATCAAGTGAACAGGGGCCTTACCGCTGAAATAGATTTAAACGCCGTCTCGCATAATCTCAAGGTTATAAAAGATATTGCCCGTAATCTGCCCGTAATAGCCGTTGTAAAGGCCGATGCTTACGGCCACGGCGCCGTAAAGATTTCCGGAAGGCTGATTAATGACGGCGTGGAATATCTTGCGGTCGCCTTTACCGGAGAAGCAAGAGAATTAAGAGATTCAGGCATAAACGCCCCTATACTCGTTCTTTTCGACCCCGACGCAGAAGATATTTTCAAATACGGCCTTGTCCCTGTAATCGGCGACAAAAAAACAGCGGATGCTTTGTCTAAAGAGGCTGAAAGGCGCAATACTGCCTTGAATGTTCACCTCAAGATAGATACCGGCATGGGCAGGCTCGGTTTCGCAGGCGATCCTGTCAAAGAGATACTCGAAATAGCAGGCATGAGGGGCATAAACGTTGAAGGCGTGATGAGCCATTTTTCAGAGGCGGATATCAAGGATGAATCTTTCGCCCGCATGCAGATCGCTTCGTTCGATTCGGTTAGAAAAGAACTTTTACAAAAGGGTTTGCAAATAAGGCTCTTTCATATAGCCAACAGCGCCGCTGTCGAATCCCTGCACGAATCTAATTTCGACGCCGTAAGGCCGGGGATAATGCTGTACGGCTATTCGCCGGTCCTAACTTCAAACTTGCAACTCATTCCCGTTATGACTGTTAAAGCAAAAATCCTGACCATAAGAAGGCTGCCTGCAGGCGCTCCGATAAGCTACGGGAGGACGTTTATTACAAAAAGGGAAAGCCTTATAGGAGTGATGGCGGCAGGTTATGCGGACGGTTTGAGCAGGCGGCTTTCCAATAACGCGGAAGTTATTGTAAGGGGTAAAAGGGTTCCGGTTGTAGGGCGTGTCTGCATGGATTTGACTATGATAGATCTGACGGACATAGGACATGTCGAAGCAGGTGATGAGGCGGTAATTATAGGAAGACAGGGAAACGAATCGATAGATGCCGATGAATTGGCACGCAGGGCGGATACCATCCCTTATGAAATACTTACGTCGATTGGATATAGGGCGAAAAAGGTGTATTATTAAATTAGATTGAGCAAGACAGAAGACAAAGCATTTCCGCTTCATTCTCGAAAGGCATCCGAGCCTTTCTCTGAAGCTACGCCAGCCCGCTTAAACATCCATGTTACGCTTGGGCTGCCGAAGTCGCTACAATACTTTGTCTTCCGTCTTGACTGTTCTGATTTATGAATAATAAAGATATGGAGGCATGGGTAGATAAAAGGCTTTACCTCGCCACATTATGAAATTTATAGAGTTAATAGGCAGGTATATTATCCGTTTTACGGGCGAACTGGGCAATGTTTTGATATTGCTCCGGCATACGGTAAAACAGGCGCTCGTTCCTCCCTATGAGATAAGGAGCGTCCTGAAACAGATAATTGAGATAGGCATAAAATCCCTTCCCGTAGTTCTTATCACCGCCGTTTTTACAGGCATGGTCATGGCGCTTCAGACTTACACCGGATTTAAGAGATTTAACGCGGAGTCTATGGTGGGGTTCGCCGTGGCCCTATCGATAACGAGGGAACTCGGCCCTGTCCTAACAGGAATTATAGTTGCCGGCAGGGCAGGAGCGGCGATGGCCGCGGAACTCGGTACAATGAGGGTTACGGAGCAAATAGACGCGCTTGAGACGCTTGCGGCCAATCCTGTTAAATACCTGATCGTTCCGAGGTTCTTAGCCGGCATGGCGGCCCTTCCGGCGCTTGCTGTTGTCACGGATATTGTAGGCATCATGGGCGGCTATACCGTTACCGTCGGTTTCTTCGGCGCAAGCTCCGCGACATACTGGAAGAAGACATGGGACTTCATAGAGCTTGAAGATATATACTTCGGACTTGTCAAGGCGGGTTTTTTCGGAGCGTGCATAGCTTTGATAAGCTGTTATAAGGGGTTTTACTCCGAAGGAGGAGCCGAAGGGGTAGGCAAGGCGACAACAGGCGCTGTGGTTCTTTCGTCGATGACTATACTCATATCCGACTATTTTCTTTCAGCGTGGATGTTCAGATGATAGAAATTACGGATCTCTATAAATCCTTCGGTCAGAAATATGTGCTTCGGGGAGTGAACCTCAAGGTGCGTAAGGGCGAAAGCATGGTGGTTATCGGGGGCAGCGGTTCTGGAAAAAGTGTCCTGATGAAGCATATAATAGGATTGGTTAAGCCCGACAGGGGAAATGTGATGGTTGACGGCAGGGATATATCAAACATAGATGAAAAGGGTTTATATGAGACGAGGAAAAAGTTCGGCATGCTTTTTCAGGGCGCGGCATTGTTCGATTCCATGAAGGTGTGGGAAAACGTCAGTTTTGTTCTCATGAGGGAAAGAGGAATGAGCAGAGAAGATGCGCGGCAGACGGCTATTCAAAAACTCAAGATGGTAGGTCTTGACGGCGTGCAGGACCTTATGCCGTCGGAGCTTTCGGGCGGCATGAAAAAGAGGGTCGGCCTTGCGAGGGCCATTGCCCATGAACCGGAGATACTTCTTTATGACGAACCTACGACGGGACTCGACCCCATAATGGCGGACGCCATAAACGACCTGATAATAGAAATGAACAAAAGGCTTTCGGTTACTTCCGTTACCATAACCCACGACATGCACAGCGCATATAAAATAGCGGACAGGATTGCGATGCTCTATTCAGGCAAGATTATAGAGATCGGCGCTCCTGATGACATAAAGAGCACGGAAAACCCCGTAGTAAGACAATTTATAAGCGGCAGCGCCGTAGGCCCCATAACCGGCGCGCCCATGTTAATGCAATGAAAGGACAGATTAAAAAATTATCAGCCGAACTTAAGGTAGGCATTTTCGCCTTGATCGTTTTAGTGCTGCTCGCGTTTATGACCTTTAAGATCGGGGACATAGAACTGTTCAAAGGCGGGGGATATACGATTTATGCCTATTTTAACAACATCATAGGGCTCGATCAAAAGACAAAGGTGAGGGTTGCCGGAGTTGATGCCGGAATCATAACCGGCATAACACTCGAAAACGGCAGGGCAAAGGTGGCGATAAGGATGCACGAGGGAGTTAAGCTTTACAGTGACGCTGCCGCTTACATCAAAATTACCGGATTTTTGGGAGATAAGTTTCTTGAGATAAAACCCGGCTCCCAACCGCCGCTTTTGAAGCACAGGGATACGCTTGTCAATGTCATGGAGGTTACGGACATCGACGGCCTGATAAGGAATCTTTCCGCGCTTTCTAAGGATATCAGCGCTCTTTCATCGTCCATCGATGAAATGGTAGGGTCGGAAGAAGCGAAACAGTCATTCAAGGAGTCGATAGCCAATGTGAGGGAGATTACCAGAAAAGTAGGCTCGGCTATAGATTATAACGATAAGAGCCTCAGGAAGGTTCTTGACGACATAAACGAGCTTATAAAAACGAATAAAGACCTTTTTAACGCTACAATGTCTAATTTGAACAATCTGTCGGATAAGGGGCCGTCTCTCGTCGAAAAACTCGATAAGGCCGCAAAAGAACTGAATGCGCTCCTTGAGGAAAGTAAGCCGGGATTAAAAAACAGCATCGAACGGCTGGATAGGGTTACCGGAAAGATCGAGAGAGGGGAAGGCACGGTCGGCAAGCTTATAGCCGACGATGAACTCTATGAATCCGCGGAAAAGACAATGAGCGGGACAAAAGAGCTTATAGATTCGGCAAAAAAAACATGGCCTCTAAGGTCATACATAAAAGAGCCTGAAGAAAAAAAGCTGAAGATTGACAGCTACGAATAATACGAATAATTTGCAGAGAGAGGAGGTGGAAGCAATGAATATTCCGTTAATGAAAGAGGTAACATGGTATCTTGTATTTGCGATGTTTATTATCGGTATAGTCCCGAGGGTTGAGGCCGGTTTCGCACCTTCGGAGTTGATTGCTCTGTCAAAAGCCGACAGGGCTGCAGATTTTGAAAAAATACAAAAGGTTCTTGAAACAAAGATGATAAGGGAAAGGCTCGAAAAGTTAGGTTTTACGCAGGAGGAGATAAACAACAGGCTTTCACAGATGAGCGATCAACAGGTGCATAAGTTTGCTCTCCAGCTTGACGACCTGAAGGTCGGAGGAGACGGCCTCGGTATTATAATCGCCCTTCTCGTGATAGCGATATTGGTCGTATTATTGCTGCAATTGACAGGGCACAGGGTTGTGGTGACAAAGTAAAAGGTAAATGCGGGGAAGGCGGTATATAAAGGGAATTTTAAGTCTCATTTTTTTTCTCGCCTTTCCCGCGTTATTTTTTTCTTCATGCTCGGGCGTATCCGTTCAGATCGAAAAGACCATACTTCTCAATAAAGTCCCCTTCTATCCGCAGGAGGATTATCAGTGCGGCCCCGCGTCATTAGCCGGAGTAATGAATTACTGGGGCGTCGATATAAAGCCTGAAGATATAGCAAAGGAAATATATAGCTCATCGGCACGTGGAACGCTCGACATCGATATGCTTATTTACGCAAACAAAAAAGGGTTTCACGCGCGGCAGTATGCCGGGAACTGGGAAGACCTGAAAACGAAGATAGACGGCGGGTATCCTTTAATAGTCCTTGTCGATTACGGATTCTTCGTATATCGGGCCGATCATTTCATGGTAGTGGTAGGATATAACGAAGACGGCGTGACGGTAAATTCGGGCAAAACCGGACACGCATTTATAGAGAAAGAAAAATTTTTGAGGTCATGGGGAAAAGCGAATTATTGGACGTTGTTTATAAAAAAGTGACGAACTGGGAGTTGCGGGTTACGAGTTTTAAAAAAATCTATTTGATACTCGTTGCCTGCTGCTTGTTGTTCGTTACTTCCTGTTCCTTTCCACGGATAGTCATCCTCGATGATCCCCTGACGCCTGAAGAGCATATAAATCTGGGCATAGCATACGAGAAAAAGGGAGAGATCGATAACGCCGTCGAGGAATTCAAAAAAGCATCTAAAAACCTTCCGCTTGCTTATCTTTATCTCGGCAACGCGTATATGCAAAAAGGCGATTTAGGCGAGGCAGAGAGCTATTATAAGAAGGCGATAAAAAAACGGCCTGATCTCGCCGATGCCTATAACAACCTTGCATGGCTTTATCATACGAAAAAAGAAAACCCTGAAGAGGCGGAAAACCTTGTCTTGAAGGCATTGGAGCTAAACCCATCAAATGAGAATTATAAGGATACGCTGAATAAGATAAGAGAATTAAAGGGTTCCGGCATCTAATATTGTCTTTTTCATTTTTTTGACCTCACAAAGTCTGCCTTTTTTCAACTTTTATTTTATATGGCCGCAACGGCAAAACTATCCGGCGCGCAGTTTTTTTGCGCGTCCGGTTGAATGTTTTGATAGGCGTGCAGTTGGAACCAGTTTAATTTCTAAATTACAACCTACTGCCTTGGCGTATTTTTTAAGAGTGGTAAGGGATGGTGCATGTTTACCCACTGCTTCAAGGCGAGAAACTGCACTTTTGGTCGTCCCCATCAGTTCGGCAACTGCTTCTTGAGTAAGGCCGGACTGAGAGCGTGCGGCGAGCATCCGGCGAACAAGAGTATACTCATCTTCAAGGTTCAGATACTCTTTCTTGAACCCCTTGCGCCTCATGGCTTTATTGAGGAACGCATCATGATCATGGGCTACCGGTTGATATTTTAATTCAGCCATTTTGTACCTCCTTCATTCTTTTCCGTGCAATTTTTAATTCATGCTCCGGAGTATCCTGTGTTTTCTTTATGAAAGCGTGAAGAATTACAACACGTTGACCAATGACAAAACAGTAGAATGCCCGGCCTGTGCCTTCACGTCCTTTTGGCCTCAATTCAAAAAGCCCGCCGCCCATAGCCCGTGAATGCGGCATGCGCAAATTAGGCCCGAACTCCATCAAAAGCTCCACAATCTTCGCATAGTCAGCCAGTATGCCATCAGGCCAGTTTTCAATCTCAGCTTTTATGCGTGGATGAAAGTATTCGACGGTATAATTCATCGTTATTATGTTAGCAATTATGCTAACTTATGTCAATTGAGATGTTGAAAAATGCACTGGTAGGCTGAACTCGAAGGGTTAGCTCTCACTTTGACGTTGCCTACACCTATTGAATATTTCCAGCTCCAGGTTTTCCCACAAGATCGAAATACAGCCCAGAAATCATGAGCCGGTACAGCTTAACGTCGAGGGGGAAGAAGTATTTGATTGCCTTTATCGAGCTATATGCCAACCCAGTGTAATACTGTTCCTTCCGATCAGGAAAGTTCATAAATGCCATATTGCGTATAGTTGTCACAAGCTTATAAACTTTTAGCAGTCTTGAGTCCTTGTAAGTCTGAGACTCCTTGTCGAGTTCAAGGCCATTAACGTGATACTTAATTATGTCCTTTTCGAGCTGCTTAAGTAAATTTAGCCCAGAATTGGAAATATCCTTTGAATCATTTCTCGTCAGCCTATCGGTGTCACCGCTAATATGCCGAGAACATAGGATGTCGTATCTTATTGAAAGCTCAAGATCAATGAAGTCTCTAAATATATGACCAAATCCCGTATAGTAAAAGTCGATCAAGAAGCATTTGTTTTCATTGGTTTTGGCATCGGTTCCAATCAAAATATTGTTTGCATGTAAGTCGCCATGGACCAAGGAGAGGTCGATCCTTTTTGTATATGGCAACATCATGTATTTGACTGGGTTTGGTATTGTTAGGCTTATCGGCGCAATAGTTATGGTCTTCTTTGTGTCATCCACCTTGAGTACCTTTGCTCCGCGCTTAATACTTAGTTCGTTTAAGCTCGCTGTTAGTTTCTCAAATTCGTTGGTGATTGATTCTTCGGTTGCCCTAATTCCATAGTCAATGTAGTACGTTTGGGTATCTGTCGGCACTTTGTGTTTATACATCGTGCCGTCAATCGCGAGCCAATGTTTATTTTCAGTTGAAAATAATTCCTCAATTATGTTGCAAGACATTTCGACATTTTTTGTTCTAACAAAATCAGCAAAAGATACAAATCCACGGTCAGAATCCATTGGAAAACCGTAAAGCAAGCCAGCAAAGTTTGCTGTCTCTTCATATGCAATTTTTTTGACCGTTTGTTGGACGGTCAAAAACCATTCAACATATTTGTCGTAGTTATGTGATTCCAGCTTCACCTCGAACTTAGGGCCAAACTTAAGTACAGCGTATTTGCGGAGAGACGAATTAAGATTTACTCGTGGCGCGAGCTTAAACAGATACGCAGAAGATTTACCTGATCCGATCAGTGTTTCAACGTCAATTGTTGACGATATCGGTTCGTTATCTGATGCCCCAAGAAATAGCTTTTTAATTACTATTTCAAGCTCTCGCCTAATTCTTGTGTTTGACAACCTAAATGACTTGCTGGAAATGTTTTTCCAAAACTTTGAAAAATTACTTATTGTTTCCTCGATGTCATCAGCATAGTTAATCTTTATCTTATTGTACGCATTATCAATATCCTCCATAAATATCTGGCAATGATCGAGTAAATCGCTTATTTTGTACTCATCTTTTGATCCCAAAGATGCATCCGCATAATCATTTGGTGCGCTTATTATTTCATTTATGAGCTTATGCCGATCCTCGTTGCTAATTACAATAATTTGCGTTTCAGAGGTTTGCTCGCGTATTTTGTGGAGATATTTCTTCGGATCGGTCAGGGCTGATACGTTGATAACTGCAACTGGATAGAATTGTGTAGTTATATCTTTCTTAAAGTTATCCGGATCACCGAATTATTTCGTGAACACAGTAATTCCGATCAGCGCAGTATTCCTTAAAGCTACTGGCATACTCCTCGTCAGTCTCAAGAAATATAATGCAATTTTCATGTTTTTCCATTATCAACCAACCTCCCGAGATGTGATGGTTCTAATCGGTTCGCTAATCCAGACATTGTCATTGTGAGAGCTAACATTCATTTTTATCTTTCTTCTGCATTTAGGAAGATTTTATATAACAACGGATGTCTTGTCAAGCGAAACCGGCTAAAGCGACAACTGTTTGACAGATAATTTTAATGATGTATATACTATACATCAAAGGAGGTTTGAATTATGGCAACCTTAAGAAGAACGCAAATGTATCTGCCTGAAGATATACTTTTGGAATTGAAAAGAAAATCCAATAAAGAAAAGACGACCATTGCCCATATTATAAGAAATGCGGTATCAGATTTTCTTAAGAGAGAAAAGGAGAAAGACTGGGAAAAAGATCCCCTTTGGAACATGGTAGGTGCCGGAAGTTCGCAAGGAGGCAATATTTCCGAGGAACACGATAAATATCTCTACGGTAAAGATAAATGAAGATATTTGTCGATACATCCGCGTGGTTTGCCCTTCACGACATCAAAGACCAAAATCACAAAGAAGCCGTTTCAAAGAGTTTTGAGATAAAGAAGCGTAAAATTGAACTTGTCACATCGGAATACGTCATGGACGAGAGCGTAACCCTTATACGCTGCAAGGTTTCTCATAAAGCAGCCGTTATTTTCGGGGAGTCTCTTTTGTTCAGCGATATAGTTACGATACTCGATGTGTCTCAAGAGGACAGGTTAAAGGCCTGGGAGTTGTTCAAAAAATATGAAGACAAGAGCTTCAGTTTCACGGATTGCACAAGTTTTGTTTTAATGAAGAATTCAGATTTACGAAGAGCGTTTACTTTTGATGAGCATTTCAAGCAAATAGGGATAGATATTTTTTAATTAAGGAGGATTTTCAGTATGCTTTCCGAAAGGGCTAAAAAGATCAAACCGTCCCCCACGCTTGCCGTTGACGCGAAGGCTAAGGCTATGAAGGCTCAGGGGATTGATGTCGTGAACTTCGGCGTCGGCGAGCCTGATTTCGATACGCCGGAACACGTGAAAGAGGCTGCGATCAAGGCGATCAGGGACGGTTTTACAAAATACACTCCTGTAGGCGGTATCGACGAGCTTAAAGACGCGATTGTCCGGAAACTTAAACAGGATAATAATCTTGAGTATGCAAAAGAAGAGATAATCGTTTCCTGCGGGGCAAAGCACAGCCTTTACAATACGGCTCAAGCCATTTACGGACCCGGAGATGAAGTGATAATCCCGTCTCCTTATTGGGTATCTTATCCGGATCAGGTGCTGCTCAACGATGCGTCCCCGGTTTTTATTAAGACATATGAAGAAGATAATTTTATGCTGAGGCCCGATGTCCTCGAATCAAAGATAACAAAAAATACAAAGGCGATAATACTCAATTCTCCTTCAAATCCCACGGGGCTTACTTACGATAAAAAGACAATAGAGGCTATTGCCGGCATAGCGTTAAGGCATAATATTTTCATTATTTCGGATGAGATTTACGAAAAACTCGTTTACGACGGCGCCGAATTTTTCAGTGTCGCGTCTCTCGGCAAAGAGATAAAGGATAAGACGATCGTTATCAACGGGCTCTCGAAATCCCACGCCATGACAGGTTGGAGAATAGGCTATGCCGCCGGGCCCAAGGAGATCATAAAGGCGATGACCAATATCCAGAGCCAGTCCACGTCCAATCCTAACTCTATCGCGCAGAAAGCGGCCGTGGCAGCGCTGAACGGGCCGCAGGATTTTATAAACACAATGCGCGCCGAGTTCGACAAAAGGAGAAAATTTTTAACGGCCGGCCTGAATTCCATCGAAGGCGTAAGCTGTTTGAAGCCCAACGGCGCGTTTTACGCATTCCCGAACGTTTCAAAGCTTTACGGTAAAAAGGCCGGAGACAGGGCCATAAATTCATCTCTCGATATGGCGATGTATCTACTTGAAGACGCGAAGGTTGCGCTGGTGCACGGCGAGGCGTTCGGAGACGACAATTTTATCCGCATATCCTATGCAACCTCGATGGAGAATATAAAGAAAGGGCTGGATAGGATAAGAGAAGCTCTGGCAAATCTAAAGTAGATGGAAAAATTTCGCAGCGGTTATGTTTCTCTTACAGGAAGGCCGAATGTCGGCAAATCCACTTTGCTTAATGCGATATTAGGCGAAAAGGTCGCCATCGTTTCTCCAAAACCCCAGACCACGAGGAACAGGATAGTCGGCGTTAAAACGCTGCCTGACGCCCAGATAATATTCATAGACACTCCCGGAATCCATAAGCCGAAACACAAGCTCGGAGAACTTATGGTCAAAGAGGCAAGGGAATCGGCAAAGGAAACGGATGTGATACTTTTTATGGTCGAACCCGGAGAACCCGGCAGCGGAGATAAGTTTATAATCGATATTCTGAAGGATTTAAATAAACCCGTATTCCTGCTGATAAACAAAATCGATACGGTTAAAAAGCCGGAGGTGCTGCCGCTTATAGACGCCTACAGCAGGCTTTATCCGTTTAAGGAGATAATACCGCTCTCCGCGCTTGCCGGCGACGGAGTTGACGGCTTAATAAAGACGGTTACGGATTATCTTCCGGAAGGGCCTAAATATTATCCCGACGATATGCTGACGGATCAGCTTGAACGGTTTATGGCGGCGGAGATAATCAGGGAGAAGATCATCAGGCATACCGAAGACGAAATACCGCATTCCGTCGCGGTGGAAATAAAGCACTGGTCGGAGAGGGAGAACG
Source organism: Nitrospirae bacterium GWB2_47_37 (assembly GCA_001803635.1). Taxonomy (GTDB): domain Bacteria; phylum Nitrospirota; class Thermodesulfovibrionia; order Thermodesulfovibrionales; family Dissulfurispiraceae; genus GWB2-47-37. The sequence continues at coordinate 23,448 of MHDU01000047.1, forward strand.
GGGTCGTAGTTATCGATGCGAATATTTATGTTGAAAGAGAGGGGCAGAAGGGTATTATAATAGGAAAAGGCGGGTCGAAACTTAAATCTATCGGGACAGCCGCAAGGCTCGATATAGAAAAGCTGCTCGATACGAGGGTTTTTATAGAACTGCGGGTGAAGATCAAAAAGGACTGGCGCGGAGACGAACGCATATTAAAGGAACTGGGGTTTAATTAATGCTCATTCAGATGAAAGTGGAAGGTTTGCTTTTCGATCCGAGAAGCGGCATGTATATCCTGCTATTGCATCAGATAGACGGCGCCGAGACCCTTCCCATATGGATAGGCAAACCGGAGGCCGATGCGATAGCCCTCGCCCTCGGAAAGGTGATTACTCCGAGGCCCCTTACCCACGACCTCGTTAAGAATGTATTCGACGGCTTTAATGTCAAGATCACAAAGATAGTGATTACCGAAATCGTCGACAATACTTATTATGCCGCTATCCACGGAAGCGACGGCAAAAAGGACGTGAACGTAGACTCGAGGCCTTCGGATGCGGTCGCTGTCGCGCTCAGGGCAAGCGCGCCTATTTTCGTCGAAGAGAGCGTGCTTGAGGTAAGGATAGCCGACGAACTCGAGGAATGGCTGAAAAACCTGAAACCCGAGGATTTCGGGAATATTATGTGATGCTGAAAAGAACGGAAGGAATTGTCCTGAAAAATTCCTTATTCGGCGAAGCGGACCTCATAGTTACATATCTTACCCGCGATTACGGCTTGCTCAAGGTATTTGCCAAAAGTCCCAGAAAGATTAAAAGCAGATTCGGAAGCAGTCTCGAACCGCTTACCTATTCCAATATCTCATTTATGGGCAAAGAGGACGCGAATCTGCCCCGCCTGACCCAGTCGGATATAATAAAGACCTTCCATACTCTTCGGGACGATTTTAAGCGCCTCCTGAATGTTTCCGAAATGCTGGAACTCAGCCTTAAGTTCATGCCGGAAAGGGAGCCTCACTTCGCCGTTTTTAAGCTGTTGCTCGGCACGCTGACTAAACTCGAACCGGACTCCGAGAATGCGTTGTATTTCCTGTATTATAAAATAAAATTTCTCGAGATTTCCGGATACGCGCCGAGGCTCGATATGTGCGGCAGATGCGGAACTACATCTTATAATGGGTCTTGTAACGGGCATAATAATTTTTATGTCTCTCACGGTTCGATAATCTGTGAAAAATGCATCCGTGACAGGGAAGGCTCGATACGCCTGTCCGACGGGACAGTGAGACTCTACAACAGCCTTATAAAATGGCGTCTGTCGAATATAAACAGGGTAAAAGCGCCTGCGTATATGCTGTCCGAAATAGGGCAGGTCATAAATTCCCATGTCGCCTATATCTTAGGCCGGTCGAAACAATTAAGGAAAGAGAATTTTGCAGTAGGGATAACTCCTTGACATAAGTGCATGAGTTAATTTATAAAATCCTGTTTATGATTTTAACTCCGGGGGTCTGAAAAAAATGGAAAAATGGGACCCGTTTCCGTTGAGGGAAAGGATCAATAAGCTTTTTGACGTTTCGCAGGCCGGCAGGGGAATTGCCGACCAACCGGCATGGCTGCCTGTAGTGGATATTTATGAGACTCCGGAGGATTTTACGGTTAAGGCCGAGTTGCCTGAAGTCTCCGAATCCGATATTAATATTAAGGTTGAGGGCAATACGCTTAAATTAAGCGGGGAGAGGAAGTTCCGCTGCGAGGGCAGGAATTATTATCAGGTGGAAAGGGCATATGGTTCTTTTTCCCGGTCGTTCTTATTGCCCGGCGATGTGGATCAGGATAAAATAAGGGCTACGCTGAATGACGGCATTTTAAGAATAGTCCTTCCTAAAAAAACTAAAGATATACCGAAACATATAGAAATAAAATAATCGAGGAGATATTAACGGAATGGGCAAGATACGGATTGCGATTGCCGGGGTCGGCAATTGCGCAAGTTCTCTGATTCAGGGCATAGAATATTACAAGTCGTTACGGGAGGACAGCCCTGATATATCTATCGGCCTTATGCATCATGACCTCGGCGGATATATGCCCGGGGATATCGAGGTCGTCGCGGCATTCGATATAGATGCAAGGAAGGTGAACAAGCCGTTAAAGGAAGCCGTATTCGCCGGGCCGAACTGCACTAAGGCGTTTTATTCCCAAATCCCGGATTATCCGGTAAAGGTACGGATGGGCGAAATCCTCGACGGCATTTCTTCGCACATGGCCGACTATCCCGACGGTAAAAGATTTATCGCGGCAGATGAAAAGCCGTGCGATGCGGTAAAGGCGCTTAAGGAAAGCGGAGCGGATATGCTTATCAACTATTTGCCCGTGGGCTCCGAGCAGGCCGCAAAGTATTACGCTGACGCGTGCCTTGAGGCAGGCGTCGCCTTTATTAACTGCGTTCCGGTTTTTATAGCATCCGAAGATTCATGGATAAGGCGTTTTGAAGAAAAAGGCATACCCATAATCGGCGACGATATAAAATCTCAGGTCGGCGCGACCATCATTCACAGGATGCTCACGAAATTATTCATGGACAGGGGCGTAAAAATAGACCATACCTATCAGTTGAACGTGGGAGGCAATACCGATTTCCTGAATATGCTCAACCGCAACAGGCTCAAATCTAAAAAGATATCTAAAACAGAGGCGGTTCAGTCTCAGGTTACGCACGGGATGACCGACGACGATATACACATAGGCCCTTCGGATTACGTGCCGTGGATGGACGACAACAAGGTCTGCTTTTTACGGATAGAGGGACGCGGTTTCGGAAATATACCTATGCATTTAGAGATGAGGCTGTCCGTTGAAGACTCTCCCAACAGCGCGGGCGTCGTTATAGACGCAATAAGGTGCTGCAAGATCGCAAAGGACAGGGGCGTGGGCGGCGCTCTTCTTTCCCCTTCGTCTTATTTCATGAAGCATCCGAGGACGCAGTTTTCGGACGAGGAAGCAAGGGAAATGACGGAAGAATTCATAGCGAATAAAAGGGAGAGGTAGTTGATAAGCGCGAAGCTCGGGCATTTTCTCGATGAGCCTTTTGCTCCTTTAGCAAAGCGCATAGCCGTAAGTCCGAATATCCTCACCGGTGCCGGTTTTCTGATAACGGCGGCAGCGGCTTTGGTTATACCGTTTAATACCCTTGCCGGTGGTCTCTTGATAATCGCCGGAGGCTTTTTCGATATGCTCGACGGCATTGTCGCCCGCACTAACGGTAAAAGCACCAGATTCGGCGCGCTCCTCGATTCTACCCTCGACAGGTATTCCGATTCCTTTATTTTTATAGCAATAGCATGGTTTTTTTTCGACAGGAATAATCTCGCCGGGGTTATGTTGAGCATAGGCAGCCTTGTCGGAGCCTTTGTGATAAGTTATGTAAGGGCAAGGGCCGAGGGCATAGGGATCGAGTGCGCGGTGGGGATTATGGAGAGGCCCGAGAGGGTGGTGCTCTTAGCCTTCGGCTGTATTACAGGATGGTTGTTTCCCGTTATCGTATTGTTGTTCCTCTTGAGCCATATAACCGCTGTTCAAAGAATACTCCACGTCCGCAAGATGACAAAGCATAACAATAATCCGTAGTCATCATGATGTGAGGCATACTTCTCTACGAACCATAGGCAAAAGCCTTTAATAACACAAAGCGCAAATCCGCAATCAAGGTATGGAAGGCACGGCTTCAAAGCCTTTACAAGTGCCGGTTTGCGTTCAGAGCATAGATATTCAACGAATCGCCAAATAAGAGAGCACCGATGCGGATGACGGGAAGGCGTATGTTAGTTGAATATTTCGTCGGTAAAGTCTTTTCCGCCATACCTTCCATACCTTCGATCCAGCATTTTAACGGGATGTGAGGCGTGCTGAAAAAGCCTTTACTCATATGAAATGTCATAACAACATTCTCTTTCTCGTGAGCTACAACATTGCTTTCTTATTGGATGATACAAATGTAATCTTCGGATTGCACCGGCAACTACACTTAGTAAAGGCTTTTGAAGGATGCCTCACATGCAATCAATACTTTTTGGCTTTGAAGACGTGTCCAAACATTTTTATTGATTTTCGGCTGATGCGTGATATAATTTGCATATCTTCTTCGTAAGGGCGGTAGGGTAGGACATGCAAAGAGTGAGCATTGATGAAGTGAGGCCGGCCATGGTGCTTGCCGTGACCATAAAAGATAATAACGGCAATATCCTGTTCCTCAAGGGTGTCGAGTTGACGGATAGGCATACAGTTCTCCTGAATAATAGGGACATACGAAAAGTGGTCGTTGAAGGCCGTCCAGTGAAAAGGGAAGAAAACGAAATTGAAAAGCTGCACAAGGAGATAGACGAGAGGTTTGTTACAGCAGGCCCGAACTCCATCGTCCTGAAAATAAGGGACATAATCAAGGATCTATTGACGTGACACCGGTTGCCGCCGACATCAAAGAAAGACTCTTCAACATAAGGGAATTGCCTACAATCCCGGTACTCCATAACCGCATACTTAAGTTGATGGACGGGGGCAATTATTCTCTGGACGACTTAAGCAACCTGATAGAAAGGGATCAGGTGTTATCCGGTAAGGTATTGAAACTCGTCAATTCGCCTTTTTACGGCCTTTACAGCAGGGTGGCATCCGTAGGCAAGGCAATAGTCCTTATAGGCTCCAATCCGGTCAGGGGCATAATACTGAGCACATCCCTCTTCGACATCGCCGATGAAAAACTTCCGGGGCTGTGGGACCACTCATACTGTTGTTCGGTAGTATCGGGTTTTCTGGCGAACAGATTTAACATGAAAGACATCGGGGAAATAATGACCGCCGCGCTGCTTCATGATATAGGGAAGGTGCTTATAAGAAAGCAACTGCCGGAAGAATCGGCGGAGATCGACAAGACCGTTCAATCCCGCGGGATAAGCGTTATGGATGCGGAAAAGATGATAATAAATGTTACACACGATGCTGTGGGGTCATGGATCGCCGGGCAATGGAACTTTCCTCCGATAATAAACGATATTATCGCTTATCATCATAAGCCCGGCCTTTGCGGCACGTACCCGAAAGAAGCAGCTATAGTACACCTGTCCGATATTATAGTGAAGGGCATCGGCGTCTCTGCTTCTATGGATCGGGCGGTTCCCCTGTTTGATGAACAGGGCTGGAAAAACCTCGCCTTGCCGGAAGACGAGCTTATGGATATTCTGTCGGAAGTGCTCGATATAATAGAAGCCGAACCCGCCTTTTCGCAGTATTTGTCGAAAGAAAAAAGATGAAAGATAAAGAGATCCAAAATTTCTTTCAGAGGCTTTCCCTGATTATAAGCGTATTTAAGGATGCCGAAAACATGTGCACGGAGGTGGTGAATTTAATCGCCCCGTCCTCGGATTTCAAGAGGGCCGTAATTATTATGAAGGGGTGGCACGGCGAATTCCATACAATGGCCGTATCCGGCGGTGCAAGGGGAGAGAGGATCGAGCTTAAACATATCAGATGTCATGATGATATAACTAAATTCATAATGGACGGCATGAAGGATAAAAATACGATAGTAGTAGATTTCCTGCCTAAAGAGCTGTGTTCGTCTGAAATAACTGCGGATGCCATTGTAAGCCCAATAACCAGCAAAGGGAAAGAGATGGGAGTTCTGATAGCAGAGACGGATGAAGCGGATGAAATGAAGGTGCAATTAATAGATTCTGCCGCCAGATATGTATCTATGGGGCTTGAAAACCATACCATTTATACGGAATGGATGGAAAACCGCATAGAGATGACCCATGAGATCGAGACCCTTCAACTCATGTATGAAATAGGGAAAGAGATACTATCAAACCTTAATGCGGAAGAGATAATAGAGACCGTCGTGCTGATGATAAGGAGGATAATCCCCTGCGATGGCGTTTCGATGGCGGTAGTCGCGGATGACGACGGGAATGCGCTTAAGGTGACCGCTTCGTGGGGCACCGGCATGGATAAAGGCGAAAAAATGGGGAACGACGTCCCGTTTTTTGCAATTCTTAATAAGGGAAAATCGTTTTATCAAAACGACATCACCCTCGATTTCAAAAAATCTCCGGCATTGTTGAAATGGGCCGAGGGAAAGCATGTCTATTCTTATTTCTGCGCGCCGTTGATGATTAAGGACAAACTATTCGGGGCATTTATTCTGTCGAGTGTCCGGCCCGCGTGGTTGACGAATATACATATAGCGATAATAGAAAAGGTAGCGACTCAGGTCGGCATCGCCCTTGAAAACGCGAAACTTATGGAAGACCTTGAAGAGGTATTCATGGGAACAATCAAGTCCCTTATAGCCGCCATTGACGCGAAATCTCAGTGGACTAAAGGACATTCGGACAGAGTGGTGAATTACTCATATAAAATAGGCGAAAAACTCAGGCTCAATAAGGATACTATGGAGAGACTCCAGTTAGCGGCTATTCTCCATGATGTAGGGAAGATCGGGACGTACGAGGCGGTGCTGGACAAGGCAGGGAAACTGACGCCGGAAGAGATGGAAATGATAAGGAAACATCCGGCGCAGGGCGCGGAGATACTCATGCCTCTCAAGGGTCTCAGGAATATCATCCCTATCATGAAACACCATCACGAAAGATACGACGGCACGGGATACCCCGACGGCCTTGCCGGCGATGATATACCTCTTGAGGCGCGGATTTTGGCGCTTGCCGATGTATATGACGCAATGAAATCGGACAGGCCTTACAGGGAAGGGCTTACCAAAGAGGCGGCTATGGAAGAGTTGAAAAACGGGGCAGGCACACAGTTCGACCCCGCCCTCGTAAGAGTGTTTACGGATATATTAAATCAGGGATAAATGTGTTATACTTTTTGAGAAAGGAGGCAGGATGGCTGATCAATCATGGGTAGTAATTTTGAGCGTCGGTTTTTTTATAACGGCGCTCGGTTTTTCCGCCGCCGTATTTTTTCTTATTTACGCGTCGCTGGAAATAAGAAGGGCTGCTGCCGCTTTTAAGGAATTCACGAAGAACACGGAAGAGAGGATGGAGCCGGTTCTGAAAGAAGCGGAACAGACACTGAAAAGCCTGCGCAAGGTGAGCGACGACGTGGGAACCGCAACCGGCAATGTCAGGGAGCTTTCCGATGCGGCTTATGAAATAGTAGAAAATGTGAAGGCATTAAGCGGTATTGTTCATGGTGTAAGGGAAGGGATATCATTGAGGGCTTTCGGCATAAAGGCCGGAGTTAAGGCGGCCCTTAATGTTTTGTTAAAAGAGTTGAGGAATTAGTATTAATTATAGAAAGGAGGTTATGACTATGAGACACGAAGAAGACGGCTTTAGCGCGGGTTCGGTACTGCTTTCATTTCTTTTGGGCGGCATGGTAGGCGCCGGCGTTGCCCTCCTTATGGCGCCTCAATCCGGAGCCGATACGAGGAGAAAGATACGCGAGATGGCGGATGAAGCGAAGGAAAAGGCAACGGATTATGTAAGCCACGCCAAGGATATGGTCTCATCGACCGTTGAAAAAGGGAAAGGCATATACGAAGAGAGAAAGTCGGCTATCACCGCGGCTCTTGAGGCGGGCAAGGACGCTTACGAGAAAGAAGTGCATAAGTAAGACATGCATGAAGTTTTCATTGCCGAGAGTCTCCTCGAAACGGCTATTTGGAAATGTAAAGACAGCGGGTTTAGTCTGATAAAAAACATAGAAGTAAAGATTGGAAAGGCCTCGGCGGTATCAGCCGAGGCCTTGATTTTTAACTTCGATGCCCTGAAGGCAGGGAGCATTGCAAGCGATGCGTCCCTTACGATTGTCGAAACGCCTACAAGCGGCCGCTGTAAAAGCTGCGGCGGAGAATTCTGCGTGGATAAAGATTTTGTCTTCGAATGTCCGGATTGCGGGAGCGATTCGGTTGTAATAGAATCCGGAAACGGAGTGGAATTAACGGGATTGGAAGTAGAGAACATTTGATAAAATGACCCCGGATATAGATTTCATGAGGCTTGCCCTTAAAGAGGCTGAAGCCGCCTTCAATGAGGGCGAAGTTCCGGTAGGGGCCGTCCTTGTTATAAATAATGAAATAGCAGCGAGCGCCCATAATTGCAGGGAATCGACCTTTGATCCCACGGCGCACGCGGAAGTTCTTGCGCTGAAGGAAGGAGCGCGCAAGGTCGAAAACTGGCGGCTTACAGATGCTGTCCTTTATGTGACCAAAGAACCGTGCATAATGTGCGCGGGCGCGATGGTGAATGCCCGGCTGGGAAGGCTTGTGTACGGATGCGGCGATATCAAGGCGGGCGCGGTTCAAAACCTTTATAGGATACTTTCGGATAAAAGGTTGAACCATCAAGTTGAAGTTGTTTCGGGCGTGTTGGAAGAGGAGTGCGCGGCGCTGCTGAAAAGGTTTTTTCAAGAGAGGAGATGATTTCCGTAAAGGCATATGGCTCAATTTCTTTGCAAAAAAACTACTCTTATGCAAGCGCGTATTATTATTTGACCATAATGTAAGGATGTAAGGCATACTTCAAAAGCCTTTACTAAGTGTAATTGCCGGTGCAATCCGAAGATTACCTTTGTTCCATTCAATAAGAAAGCAATGTTGTAGCTGACGGGAGAGAGAATGCAGTTGCCACATCTTGGCAGTAAAGGCTTTTTCAGCACGCCTCACATCCTGTTAAAATGTCTGATGTGCTATTCCTTAATTATATCGTTTTGGTTTAAACTAATATTCGTTTCATGGAGAGGTGGCAGAGCGGTTGAATGCGGCGGTCTCGAAAACCGTTGTGGGGGCGACTCCACCGGGGGTTCGAATCCCCCCCTCTCCGTTTTGTGCTATAGTTTTATGTAAGAATTCCGATAAAAATAATAGCTATGAAAAAAGTGCGCATTCTAACTACTATTGTTCTCTGTGCATTTCTGCTGTCCGCAGCATACGCTGCGGATAAGCCTCCCGCTGAAAAGAAAGAACCCGCTAACCCTCAACAACAGGTCGAACAAAAGCAGCCCGACAAAGGCGGTTTTGATATTATTATTCTGATGGACAGTTCGGGAAGCATGAAAAAGACCGATCCTCAGAGCTACAGAAAACCCGCGGCGCGGCTTTTTATATCCCTTTTAGGCGCGGATGATAATGTCGGAGTTATAAGTTTCGGAGATTCCGCGAAGGTGCTGGCGCATCTTACACAGAACACAAAGAAAAATCAGGGAAGGCTTTTCAATGCCGTTAACAGCGTAACCTCAAAGGAGTTTTCCACTAACATTACCGATGCCGTGAAAAAAGGGGTTGAAGAGATTAAATCTTCAAGTAGAAACAAGGTGCTTATTCTGATGTCGGACGGCAAGCTTGCGCTCGGCTCAAAAGAGAAGGACGACGCGGCATTCGCAGAGTTGTCGGGGCTTTTGCCCGGACTGGCCAAGGCCGGCATAAAGCTATATTCCATAGCCTTTACCGAGTTGTCCGATGCAAAGCTCCTCGAGGATATGGCAAAGGCCACAGGAGGCTTTTTCAGGCTCGCAAAGGAGGATAAAGACCTTCATATTATATTCGCTTCTATCTTTGAAAAGATGAAATCACCGGATACAGTGCCTATTGAAGGTGATTCCTTCACTATCGACAAGGATATAAACGAAGCTATACTTCTTATCAGCAAGACGCCCGGAACTTCCACTACACTTATCGATCCCTCTAAAAAGAAACACGGCCCGGCAAAATACGGGAAAAACATGCAGTGGTACGAAACAAAGACATTCGATATGATTACCATCAAAGAGCCGGCAACCGGGGCATGGAGAGTGAAGCTCAGCACTAAAGAGGGGAACAAGGTCTTTGTAATAACTAATCTCAGCCTTAAAAGCTCTTTTGACAAGGGTTTCGTCAATAAGGGAGACTCCATAAAAATTGATGCGTGGCTTGAAAAAGAAGGGGGCGTATTGGCGGAGAAAGCCGTGCTCGATCAAGTCTCTTTTGCCGCCGAGATCACGACCCCTGACGGCAAAAGCACAAAACTCGAACTTAAGAACGGAGCTAAGGACGGAAGGTATTCCGTTGTTTTTGCGGTCGGCAGCGCCGGTGAACACGCGCTTAAAATAGCCGCGGAAAGCAAGACGTTCAAGCGCGAGAAGGTGATTCAATTCAAATCGGTCGAACCTCCGCCTCAAAAGGCTGCGCAGCCTGCCGTGAAGACAAAAGGTAAAAAGGATGATGCGTCGTGGAATAGGGTGCTTATTGAATTCGGCATTATAAACCTTTCGATTTTAATTGCCGCAGGCATATTTTTGTTTGCGAGGAAGGCGCGTATTATGAGAAAATTAAAAACCAAAAAGAGGAAGGAAAAGAAATGATAATAGCTATAGATGCCCTTTATTTCCTGCTGCTTGTCGAGTTTGCGCTGATAATGCTGCCGTTGACGATATATTTCTTTTTGAAAAACAGAAAACACTCTATGCTTTACCGGAAGACCCTGAAGGAACTCGTCGACGTAAAGAATACAGCCGAAGGACAGACCGGCGGGGAAGCAGCACAGGTTTCAGAGAGGGTAGAGGCGAGACAGCCTGAAGAGGCGGCAGAAGCAGCCGGTGAAGGCTCTTTGGCAGTCAAGGTCAATAAGATGCATAGAATAATCGATTTTCAGAAGGGCAAGATACTGGATTTGATGTGTTACAAGGATATATTCGACGGCGCGCAAAAGAAGCTGTCGTCGATTCAGGACGGCTATAATAGCCTGAAGAGCAGGCTTGTTACTATGTTCGGAGAGTCGCCTGAAAATAAGGGTGTTACGGAAATGATGGAGACGTTTGACGGCAATAACAAGGATCTCGAATCGTATATTGAAATACTCTCGAAAGAAAACGAAAACCTCAGCGAAAAGTTCAGGGCATGGGAAGACGAATTGAAGAAGATATGGGAAGAGGCCGAAGATATAGAGGGCGTAAGCGCGGGTATGGATGAAAGCAAATATGGTGAGTTGATGCAGGAAAGGGAAAAGTTGAGGCAGACATTGGCGGAATTCGAGGCCAAGCTTCAGGAAAAGGGCAAGATGTTCGATGATATGCAGAAGCAGTATGAGGATATGGAAAAGGAATACATGATTTTATACAAGCAGCAACAAGAGCAACAGCAACAGCAGCAGCCTGAGTAATAAAGCTCAATTATTGCCGGTCCGATTTTTTCGTGAAAGGATTGAAAAAATATCCCGCCTTGGGTTATTTTAAATGCTGTTTGCGTCATAATAAAAATATGAAGGTATCAGGCTATAAAATACTTATC
>MHDU01000048.1 GCA_001803635.1 Nitrospirae bacterium GWB2_47_37
AAGACAACTCAGACTTCGTTCTTCTCGACAGGAGCAGGGGAGCATACGGAGAGCCCGCGGATGATGTTACCGCCCTTGCGATAAATTATATTTTTTTCTCGATAATGTATCACGGGGATGTCAGAGGCGCGTATCTTGAAGGGCTTAATCTTTTTTTTGAGGAGTATGTCGCAATGACTAATGATAAAGAATTATTCGAGGTAGTTGCTCCGTTCTTTGCATTCAGGGGAGCGGTTGTCGCCAACCCCGTGTTTTATCCGGAGCTTACAATCGAGGCTCGAAATAAGATATTCAGGTTTGTTAAAAATGTCCTTTCATCGGATAGATTTAAAATAGGGGATGTTAACTATTAAATAAAGAATTAGATTTAGGATTGGTCGAACCGACTTTTATATATTTCTCCCATACTGAAAACAATTCCTTTGTCGCCTTAATGTCTCCGGCGCAGTATCTCGCAATATCAACATGCCGCTTTGATTTGAAGAGGTCTTTTACTTCTGCGCCGGTTATTACTTCTCCCGATTCATTGGGGGCCTTGGGGCTTTTTATCCCGAAGGTCTTGCACCACATGTCGAGGCTGAATCTCCTTTTTGACGCGCCGTAAAATGACAACTGATCCATGAGATCTATATGCGCGCCGTTGTACCTGTTGGGCATCAAATCCCTTGTGGGCTTTATTTTGTTTACCGCCGAACGTATCATGATGAACGGGCAGTCGAATGTCCTGCCGTTGAATGTAACGAATTGATCGTAGGTCTTTACGGCATTCCAGAATTTCTCTATTATCTCTTTTTCAGTCCCGCATTCAAACCTGATGCCGTCTTCTTCAAAGGGGAGCAATAAATCACCCGGAGTCTGGAAATAAACTGCGCCTTTGTTGGAATCGGGATTTAACATGCCTATGGCGATAATCTCGCCGGTCAAAGGATAAAAGGCAAGGCTGTCCTTTACCTGCGTCTTCTCTTCTTCCGTTTCAGCCCACTTAAGCAGGTATTCCTGCGTGGACTGCTCAAGGGAGTCGAAATCCGCTCCCACGGTTTCTATATCGAAGACGATCCGGCTCATGCGGCCTTTTTCATCTTCTCAAAGACCTTCCATGTCTTAAGCGTGTCTATCGCCCTTTGCAGTTGCAGATCGTCCTTCTCTTCGACTTCAGCGGGGGCCGTTTCCTTTTGTTCGGGGCCTTCTTTCTGCTGCTCGTTTTTGAGGTGCCTGTCGAGGTCTTTTTCCCTTACAACGACATGCTCTTTCCCGTTCTTCGACTCGAGCTTGACCGTTATGTCCGGAGTTATGCCCACGCCCTGAATGCTTATGCCCTTGGGTGTGTAATATTTCGCTGTGGTAAGGCGCAATCCCGATCCGTCAGCGAGGGGAATAAGGCTCTGAACGGAGCCCTTTCCAAAGGTCTGGATACCGACGATTATAGCCCTGTTCCAATCCTTCAGCGCTCCTGCTACGATCTCGGACGCGCTTGCGCTTCCCTGATTGACGAGGACGACCATCGGGATTTCGGCGTAATATTTCGTATCCCCTTCGGTGTAATATTCAGTCTTTTCGCCGTTCCTGCCTTTGATATAGACAACAAGCTTTTTCTGCGGCAGGAATTGCTCGGAAACCTCGACCGCGCTGTTCAGAAGGCCTCCGGGGTTATTCCTCATATCGAGGATCAGCGAGGTTATGCCCTCTTTTTTCAACTTCTCCAACGCAGAGGAAAGATCATTGGCGGTTGATTCCTGAAATTGCGTAAGCCTTACATACCCGATGCCGTCTCCGAGCGTCTTAGACTTCACGCTTTTTATACGTATAATATCCCTTACGATAGTAAAATCTTTCGGCTCCTTCCAGCCTTCCCTGAAAATAAGCAATGTAATGGGTGTGCCTTTCTGTCCTCTCATCTTAGAGACGGCATCCGTAAGTCCCATATTCTTTGTGGATTCGCCGGAAATCTTAAGTATTTTATCGCCGGCTTTAATGCCTATTCTGTACGCAGGTGTGTCTTCGATGGGCGCGATGACCGTAATCAGGCCGTCCTTTACCCCTATCTGGATGCCGAGCCCTCCGAATTCCCCTTTTGTTTCGACCTGAAGCTCCTTGAACGCGTCGGGCGTCATATAACCGGAATGCGGATCGAGGGATTGCAGCATGCCTTTAATGGCTCCGGTAATGAGGTCTTTTGTCTTGACTTCATCCACATAGCTTTTCTTTATGAGGGTAAGGACTTCGGTAAAGGTCCTCAGTTCTTCGTATCCGTTTTGCGCGTTTACCGTTTCTACGGTCCAGCGGCCTATTACAGTGCCGACCAAAGCAAGAAAAAAGATTACCGTTACAATCAGCCATTTCTTCTTTAAAAACATTTGTTATCCTCCGTCTATCTCTTCAGCCACTGCTGGGGATCGAGGGGTTTGCCCTTATACCTGAGTTCGAAATACAGGCCGCTCGTTCCGAGCGCGGCTGAATCCCCCACCTCTCCGATGGCGGTATGTTCTTTTATTATAGCTCCATTTTTCAAAAAAATCCTTGAGAGATTTCCATAAAGGGTATGGTAGCTCCCCCCATGGCTCACTATAACCAGTTGCCCGTAACCTTTAAAGTCGTCCGCGAATACGATCTTGCCTTCATGCACGGACTTTACGTCTGCGCCGGCAGAGGCCTTTATATGAATGCCGCTTCTGAAAACAGGCAGATTAAAAAGAGGGTCTACCTGCGTGCCGTACGGGATCGCTACGCGGCCGCTTACCGGCCATAACAGCCTTCCCTTTAATTTGCCGAAACCGCTGTCGTCATCCGGCTCGTCTTCTTTTGCTCCGGGCTTCGAAGGCGGCCTCTTTTTCCTCAACTCCCTTTCCCGCCTTTCCGACTCCTGTATTATCCTGAGAAGCCTGCTTGACGCCTCCTGCGTTTCCTTTATCATTTTTTCATAGGTCTTCTTTTCTTTCCTCACGCCTACTAAGAGCGTTTCCTTTTCGGCCCTCTTCTCTTTAAGCGATCCTTCGAGTTTCGCCAGTTTTCTCTCCTCAAGCTTTAAATCGGCGAATAACTTCTTAAACCTTTGCTCTTTATCCGTCAGCATAAGAAGGCGCTCTTTGTACTTTTTTATGAGGCCGTAATCGTGATTCGAAATGCTCTTAAGATACTGTATGGTTTTTATCGCATCCGGAATGCTCTCTCCGCTTACAAGTATCAAGATGATGTCGTTATTAAGATTCAACTGCTGCATTATCCTCAGTCTTTTTTTGAGATGTCCCATTTGAGACTGAAGGAGCGCGCTGTCCGTCTTTATATCTTCCTGCAAAACCGCTATTTCATGCTGTATATTTCTTATTTTCTTTCTCTGGGACGTTAACTGGCCTTCTATTTCATTGAGTTCAGCCGCCGTTTTCCTTAATTCGCCGAGGACGGACTTTTCAACCTTCTTGGTCGATTCGAGTTTCTTTTTTTGGGTGCGCAGGTCTCTCTGTATCTGCTTATATTCGTCATGAGGGCTCTGGGCGAAAACGTCATAAGACGGAAGACAGAAGATTGAACACAAAAGACAGAACACGGAAAAGAAGAATCGGCCTTCTGTCCTCAAAGCTTCAGCCTCCCGATGGCTATGAGGGAGCCTATAATGCCGAACATAATTCCGATTAGAGGGAGCACGACTAAAATTTCAAAGGGGAACAGCAGGGTCTTAAGCATAGGAATAACCATGCTTAACCTGTATGTTACGGCAAGGTAAAAGAGCATGGCGCCGATTATCCCGATGAGGCCTCCGAAAAATCCTATAGAGCCTCCCTCTATCAGGAACGGCATCCGCAGGAATCCCTTTGTCGCGCCGAGGAGCTTTATGATTTCTATTTCCTGCTTTCTCCTGTAGAATAAAATTTTCACGGTGCTGTATGTTACGAAAATCACGCCGGAAGATATGGTCAGAAAGATTATGACGCTCATGTTTTGCATGGACCTTCTTAAGAGATGTATGGCGTCCGCGATTTTTTCTCCGTAATAAACCTCGTCTATTCCCGCTGTCTTCTTTATCTCGCCTGCTACATGTTTTGCAGAGGATGGTGTTACGAAATCCTTTTTTAGCTTTATTTCAATGGACGATGAAAGCGGATTTTCGGTAAGGCCTTCGAGTATATAGCCCGTGTCCTTGAGCGTATGCTGCAGCTCCTTAATGGCGTCTTCCTTTGAGATGTACTTCAGTCCCGCAATATCGGCACGCCTTTTTATGGTATCGATAACCGCCTGCGTCTCCTCGCTTGAAAGGTCGTCCTTCAGGTATGCCACTATCGAAAACCTTTCCGGTAGGCTGTTTGCGATAATCTCTATATTGTAAAGGAAAAATGCGGTGAGGGTTATTATCAAAAGGCTCGATGCGACGGTGAGAATGGACAGCAGGTTAATCCATTTTTCCCTGCAAAGGCTTTTGAACGCGGATTTAAATGAATAAGAAAATGTCATTACCCTGCCTCCTCGCCTACTATGTTTCCGCCGTCCAGTTTCAGCACCCGGTTGCCGGTTCCCCTGAACAATTCCCTGTTATGGGTTGCGATCAGTATTGTGGCGCCCTGCGCGTTCAACTCGCGTAATACGCGAATGATATCTATAGATGTGTTGGGGTCAAGATTGCCTGTGGGCTCATCCGCGAGTATGACAAGAGGCTCCGCCGCTATTGCCCTCGCGATAACTACCCTTTGCTGCTCTCCTCCGGAAAGGCTTGTGGGATAACTGTCGCTTAAATGGCGGATATGGACTTTTTTCAGGGCATTGGAAACGATGTCACGTATCTCCCTTTCCTTCACTCCGCGAATCCTTAATGAGAGCGCGACATTATCGAACACCGTAATGCTGTTGATAAGCTTGAAGTCCTGAAAAACCACCCCGACGCTCCGCCTTAGATAGGGTATTTGCGCTTCCTTAAGAGAGGCTAAATGAAAGTCTCCTATTACTATATCGCCTTCATCCGGAGATTCGGCTAAATACATGAGCTTGAGAAGCGTGGATTTGCCCGCGCCGCTCGGCCCTGTGATAAACGTTATCTCTCCCTTTTGAACTGTGAATGTTATATTTTTAAGAACTGTCTGATTGTCGTAGTATTTGGAGACATTTTGAAATATTATCATTGCCGGCTATCTGCTAAGGGTTGATTTTATTGTTTTTACAATATCATCCGCGGTGAGCCCGTAAATCTTCAAGAGTTCGTCAGGCTTGCCCGAGCCTCCGAAGGTGTCCCGCGTCCCGATCCTTTTCACGACAACCGGATGGTTTTCCGATAAATATTCGGCAACAGCGCCGCCGAGCCCCCCTATCACGGAATGCTCTTCGGCAGTAACGATAAGCCCCGAGGCATTAGCCGCTTTCAGCAGTGTTTCGGTATCGAGCGGCTTTATTGTACACATATTGATCACGCCCGCGTCTATGCCTTCTTTTAAAAGCGTCTCCCTCGCCTGCAGCGCCGCTGAAACCATTATTCCATCGGCTATGATGTTAGCGTCTTTGCCTAAATTGAATATATGCGCCCTTCCTATCTGAAATTTATAATCGGGCGGCATAACTGCCGGAACCTTTGCCCTTCCGAGCCTCACATAAACCGGGCCTTCGTATTCGGCTACCGCATCGATGACCTGCTGCGTCTCAAATCCGTCCGAAGGCACTATCACAGTCATCCCGGGCAGCACGCGCATTAATGCCACGTCTTCAAGAGCCTGATGAGATGCCCCGTCTTCTCCGACGGTGAGACCGCTGTGGGTTGCGACCAGCTTTACATTCAAATGCGAATAACATACGGTCTGGCGTATCTGCTCCCAAGCCCTTCCTGTTTCGAATATCGCAAACGTGGACGCGAACGGTATCTTCCCGGCAAGGGACAATCCCCCGGCTGTGCCTACCATGTCCTGCTCGGAGATGCCCATGTTAAAAAACCTTTCAGGAAATGCCTTCGCGAATTTCGCCGTCTTTGTAGAGCCCGAGAGATCCGCGTCAAGGACTACCACTTTTTCATTTCTCTTGCCTAACTCAACGAGCGCAGCTCCGTAGGCGTCGCGTGTAGCAACGGCCTGTCCCGCGAAACTCTGAGTTTTATCTGCCGACTGCTCTTCCCTACTTCCCATCTTCGCCTAACTCCTTTAACGCCTTTTCAAGCTCTTCCTTTGTAGGCGCGAGTCCGTGATATTCAGCCTTGCCTTCAAAGAAGGAGACCCCTTTGCCTTTTATCGTATTCGCAAGGATTACCGACGGCTTGCCCTTTATCCTTTCGGCCTCGTCGAGTGCGTTTACAATTTCTTCCATATTATGTCCGTCTATCTCGAATATATGCCAGTTGAACGCCTTCCATTTCGCGGAAACGGGCATTACCTTCATTACATCCTCGCACCTGCCGTCTATCTGAAGCTCGTTCAAATCGACAATAGCGCATATATTGTCGAGCGCGTAATGACCCGCTGTCATGGCCGCTTCCCATACCTGCCCTTCCTGAATCTCTCCGTCTCCCAAAAGGCAGTAAACCCTTGATGCACTGTTATCAAGCTGTAATCCTAATGCCATGCCGTTTGCTATGGACAATCCCTGTCCGAGAGAGCCTGTGGATACCTCGACTCCCTGCAACAATTTCGATGAAGGATGTCCCTGCAGAGGACTCCCTGCTTTCCTGAGAGTGCCGAGAAGAGATTTGTCGAAATATCCGGTTAATGCCAAAACCGTATAAAGGAGCGGCGCCGCGTGTCCTTTCGATAATATAAACCTGTCGCGCTCTTCCCATTTCGGATTATCCGGCCTGTGCCGCATTTTATAAAAATAAAGCGCCGTAGCGATATCCGCCGCCGAAAGGGAGCCTCCGGTATGTCCGGAGCCGGATTGGGTAAGCATCTTCAATATTTCGACCCTGACTATTCTCGCCTGCTCTTTCAGGAATGCAATATCGCGCGATTGTGTTAAAACAGCCATTAAGCCTCCCAATCAACAAAAAATTAGGATATTATATAACATCCCGGCGAAAAAAGGCACTGAAGAAGACCTGCACTATGTGTCAAGATAGACCTTTATTAAGTTTCTTCGCAGAGAAGCGCCCGGCAAATCGATGGGAAATATCTCGAATTTAACATCGCCTGAAATGCCCTTTATCTCGTCCTCGAATTTGGGCCCTTTGTTAAGCACGAAAAAACCGCCTCCCTTTAAAACATGGCCTGCCTTTTTAATCAAATCTCCGATACTGAAAAGCGCCCTCGTCACCGCTATATCAAAAAGCCGGTCTTTAACATCCTCAACCCTCGACTCTATCACTTCAACATTTTGCAATGAAAGCAGCTTTTTCATATGCCGTAAAAAAGCGGTTTTTTTCCTTGAAGGTTCGATAAGCGTAACGCTAAATTCAGGCTGGACAATTGCTATTGGAATGCCCGGAAATCCGGCACCGCTTCCTATGTCGCAAATACTCCATTGTCCTTCGGGTATGACCTTGAGATACAAAAGTGAATCGAGAAAGTGCTTTATGATTATATCTTCGTCTTTCTTTAAAGCGGTAAGGTTATAGGCTTTGCTCCATTTTTTGAGT
>MHDU01000049.1 GCA_001803635.1 Nitrospirae bacterium GWB2_47_37
TAAGGATAAAAATTCCGCTGAGGGTGTTCCTTCTGAGATTTTCAGAACCTGTTTTTATCGCATCCGTAGTAATATTGCTTAAATTCCTGTTTTCAGGACAGGAAGACATATTTTCCATAAAAATATTCGGCATCATAATAACGGGACACAAGGACGGCCTCATTGACGGCTTGCAGATCGCCGGCAGGATTTTAGGCGCTGTATCCGTTGTAGCCGTTCTTGGATTTTCAACACCATTTACAGAGATCATGGCAGCCCTTTCGTGGCTGAAGGTTCCCAAGGGTTTTATAGAAATACTCATGTTTGCGTACCGGTATATCTTTGTCCTTCTCGAAGACGCGACGGTCATTTACAATGCCCAGAAAAATCGTCTCGGTTATTCGGGCATAAGGCGCGGATTGGTCTCCTTCGGCACTCTCACGGGTTCGTTGGTGTTAAAGGCATTTGAAAGCAGCCGGAACATCACAACGGCAATGATACAGCGGGGATACGACGGAAACATGCCGATGATGAGACATAAGCCCTTCAGGGTGTCCGAGATTATCGCCTCTGCGGCAATCATAACCGCAATGGGAGTTGTATGGAAAATATATTAAGATTATCCGTTAAACTCGATTCGTTCAAATATACGGACGGAACAGAGGCCCTATCGGGAATTAATCTTGAGATTCAAAAAGGAGAGTTCGTAGGAATCCTCGGCTCAAACGGCTCCGGAAAAACAACGCTTCTTAAAATAATGGACGGCCTCCTGAAAAATTTTGACGGCCGGGCGTTTCTTGACGGTTCCGATATCGCAAAACTCTCGCCTAAAGATATCTACAAGAAAGTAGGTCTCGTTTTTCAGAATCCGGACGATCAGCTTTTTGCGGCAACAGTCTTTGAAGATGTTGCATTCGGGCCTATAAACATGGGGTTCTCTGAAAGTGAGGTCATAAGCCGTGTAAAAAATGCCCTGAACGCGGTTGAAATGGACGGCTATTCTAAAAAGTCCATTCATAACCTGAGCTTCGGACAGAAAAAAAGGGTATGCATCGCGGGACTTCTGGCAATGGGGCATGAGATACTGCTGCTCGACGAGCCGACTGCCGGATTAGACCCGATGGGCGAATATAAGATGATGAACCTTCTCACAAGGCTGAATAAGGATAACGGCGTTACAATCGTCATGGCCACACACAGCGTTGACCTCGTTCCTCTCTTCCTCGACAGGCTTTATATCTTAAGCAAGGGCCGCATTGTCAGGGGCGGCGTGCCGGAAGAGGTATTTACCGTGCCGGAAGAGATGTCTAATGTTAAGCTCAGGCTTCCTCAGATCGCGGAATTGATTTACCGGCTAAAGCATGAGGACAATTTGTCCTTTGAAAAAATTCCCCTCACTATCGGAGAGGCGAGAAGGGAAATTATAAAGTTCGCAGGAGAAAGGAGGTGAAAAAATTTGAAGACTCAAGGAAACACGGCTAAAAAGAAGGCAAGCGTAATATCTTATCACCTGAAATGCGCGAAAACAGCGAACGGCCTGACCCATTTCGTGATGTACGGGGACGTGCCGGACAAGAAGATGCCGTTGTAAAACGATTCCGACTTGAACGCGAAGGGGACTGTCCCGGATTTACGGGCGTAGCCGTAGAATCGGGACTGTCCCCGATACAATTATTAAAAGGAGATATATACATATGAAGGAAAATCAAAGAGGTCTTTCTTTTTCGGACATTAACACAGACTGGAAGCTGGCGCTCGATACCGACAACGTCTTCTGGGGGCTCATTCCCAAGAACAGCGACGGCGATTTCATGATGCCGGAAGACCTTATGACGCTTTACAAGGAGAAAAAAAATAGCCTCGATAAAGAGCTTTACGACTTCAGGTTTAATGCGGACCTGAACTGCGTATACATAGACCCTACGGACAGGTGCAACGCGAACTGCACTTATTGTTACATCCCCGCCGAAATAAGAAAACAGGGCACTCAGATGACGGGGCCGGAGTTGAATGCGGCTCTCGAAAAAATTGCTGTGCATTTCAAAAAATCGCCCAAGAAACCGGTGATAGTATTTCACGCCGCCGAACCCCTGCTGGTAAAAGATATACTCTTCGACTCGATAAAAAAATTCGGCGACAGGTTCGTTTTCGGCATTCAGACCAATGCTCTACTCCTTGAAAAAGGCGATGTCGAGTTCATGAAAAAACACAAGGTAGGCGTAGGCATATCCCTCGATGCGCCCGATGCCCGCACGAACAACCTCTCAAGGGTAACAGGCAAGGGATCGGGAAATTTTGAAAAGGCTGTGAAGGCCCTGGACTGGTTTAACGGTTATGAAGGACTGAACGTGATCTCGACCGTTACGAAGACGAACGTAAACACACTTGCGGAACACGTAAAATTCCTTCATAAGAAAAAAGTGCCGTGCGTGCTTCTGAATGCCGTGAGGGTGACGCAAGCGCGGGCGTTAAAGCAAAAACCGGATGAAAAGGAATTCGCAAAAGAATTGATCAGGGCCGTTGAGACCGCGATAGATATTACAAAGAAGTCCGGCAGGCAAATTGTCGTGGGCAACTTCGCCAATGTAATACTCGCGATAATATCCCCTACCGCAAGGCGCATGATGTGCGACATCTCGCCGTGCGGCGGAGGACGGACATTCCTGACAATCACCGCCAACGGCGATATGGTGCCTTGCGGGGAATTTATCGGCTTCAAAGAATTCTCGGGAGGGAATATCTTCAAGACTTCTATCGAAAAAGCGATGGATTCCAAACCGTTTAAGTCCATCCGGGCGAGAACCGTGGAGAAAATAGACGAATGCAAAACATGCGATTTCAGGCACATATGCGGTTCGCCGTGTCCGGCGGAGATGTATGCCCGCGGCAATATGTACCGCAAGGCGGAGTTTTGCGAGTTTTACAAAGAGATGATAAAATACGCCTTTAAAGTGATATCGGAAGACAAGGTTCCGTATATCCTGAGAGACGGCTCTCTAAAGCAGATGCAGTATGAATACAGGTATGCGTAAAGGATATATACAGGTCTATACCGGCAACAGCAAGGGCAAGACTACGGCGGCGCTCGGCCTCGCGTTGAGAGCGGCGGGCGCCGGCCTGAAGGTGTTCATATTGCAGTTCATAAAGAAAAGAAAATGCAGCGAACATAAGGCCCTTGAGAGATTTAAAGACCTCATTACGGTGAGGCAATGCGGGACAGGATTCCTGAAAAGCGGGAAGCCGACAAGGGCTGAAATAGCCGCCGCAAAGAAGGGATTTGAAGAGATTAAAAAAGCGATCTCTTCTAAAAAATACGGCGTGGTCATCCTCGACGAGATAAATATCGCCGTGCATAACAATCTGATTGCGGTCGAAGAGCTTCTCGATCTACTTGAGAAAAAACCTCCCGAAATCGAGCTTATCCTTACTGGCAGGTATGCGGATAAAAGGGTTATAGACAAGGCAGACCTCGTTACGGAGATGAAAGAAATAAAACATTATTTCAGGAAAGGCATAAAAGCCAGAGTCGGGATAGAATGCTGAGAAAAAAAAGACTGCGTTCCGGATACACCACAGGCGCGTGCGCTGCCGCTGCTGCAAAGGCGGCAACGATGCTTTTATTGAGTTCGAAGTTAGGAGTTAAAGGTTCAAAAAGAATCAAAGATGTTGAAATCCCTTTCCCAGACGGAACCAGGGTTGCATTCAAAGTTCACAGTTCAGGATTCAATGCCGATGACGACTCGGCATTTGCATCCGTGATAAAGGATGCCGGCGACGATCCGGATGTAACGAACGGAGCTGAGATTACAGCAACATCGAGAATTTCAGAATACCGTTCGGAATTGAAGCAAGAAGGGGACTGTCCCGGATTTACGGGCGCAGCCGTAGAATCGGGACTGTCCCCGATATCGCTGATTATCAAAGGAGGCAACGGCGTAGGAACAATTACAAAACCCGGATTGCCTGTTCCCATAGGAGAACCTGCTATAAATCCGGTTCCGAGAAAGATGATACAAGAGGCGGTGATGGCAGCGATTTCAAATTTAGGAGGGGACTGTCCAGGATTTACGGGCGCAGCCGTAGAATCGGGACTGTCCCCGACATCGTCAATTGAAATTACTATCTCTGTTACCGACGGCGAGAAACTTGCAAAAAAAACCCTGAACTCAAGACTCGGCATCATAGGCGGAATTTCCATACTCGGCACAACCGGCATTGTAAGGCCCATATCTTCGGAGGCATGGACAGCGACCATTTCATCGTCGATGGATGTGGCAAAGGCTATGGGACATAGTGAAATAGTGCTTTCGGCAGGAAGGGCATCTGAATTAGCTCACATGAGAAAATACAAACTTCCCGATGAATGTTATGTCATGATGGGTGATTATCTTGAATTCACTCTGCTTGAGGCTAAAAAACACGGGTTCAAAAAAATATACCTTTGCGCGCAGTGGGCTAAAATGCTGAAGATAGCGATGGCGACACCGCAGACTCATGTAAGACACGGAGCGCTCGATACGGAAAAGGCGGTAGAATTTTTGAACACTATCGGAATTAAAATCTCAAAAGAGCATAAATTCAATACTGCGCGGGAGATTTTTGATCTCATTCATTCGGTGTTCAACAATCAACAATCGACAATTTTCACAAAGGTCTGCTCTGCCGCGAAAAAATATGCGGAAGGCATATCATCCGGAATACCTGTCATGCCTCATCTGGTATCATACGAAGGAGAAATAATTGCAGGCAATGAATAAAATCTATGTCATAGGCATCGGCTATAAGCCCCTTGAAAAAAGGGCGCGGGAGATTATTTCTAATTCAAGCGTCATCCTTGCATCCAACAGGCTATCTGAAGTCTTTAAAGGCTATGATGAGTTCGAGACAGTTAAAGATAAAGTAAAAGTTATTAATAATGTGGATGAGACTATTAATTTTATTAAATCTCAAATTTCAAATCTCAAATCCCGGATTGTTTTATTGGCCTCCGGAGATCCGACCTTTTTCGGAATAGGCAGAAGGGCGGTCAGGGAATTCGGCAAGGATATGGTTGAGATAATCCCGGACCTGTCATGTATTCAAATAGCATTTTCAAGGATTAAGGAATCATGGGACGACGCGTTTTTAATGAGCCTTCACGGCGGGCCTCATCCTGAAAAAAGAAGAAGACTGCCGTATGAGATAACCGATATTCCGGCTTTGCTCCAAAAACATCCAAAAATTGCGATTCTTACAGATAAACAAAATAATCCTTCGGAGATCGCAAGAATTTTAGTTCAATCTGAAATTTCAAATTTAAAATCTAAAGTCATCATGTATGTCTGCGAAAGATTGGGCTATTCTGATGAAAATATCTCGGAGGGAACTCCTGAGGAAATAGCATCGATGACCTTTGGGGAGCCGAATATAGTGATAATCAAGCAGTCGGAAGCCGGCTTCCAGCCGTCCGCGATCTCTTTCGGTTTAAAGGAAAATGAACTCGCTCATTCGAGAGGTCTTATAACAAAGGATGAGGTTAGGGCTGTAACAATACATAAGTTAAGGCTTCCTCAAAAAGGCGTATTCTGGGACATAGGTGCCGGTTCGGGCTCCGTGTCCATAGAAGCGGCAAGATTATATCCGGAATTAAAAGTCTTTACCTTAGAAAAAAACGAAGAACAGATTGATCATATCAAAGAAAATAAAGGCAGGTTTAATGCAGCCAATATCGAAATCATAAAGGGCGAAGCGCCTGAAGTATTAAAGAGCCTTGCTTTGCCTGACAGGGTCTTTATAGGAGGCAGCGGCGAAAGATTAAAGGAAATAATGGACTATGTCATTAAAACTAAGGCTAAGCTTATTGTTGTAAACGCCGCGACGATCGAAACCATGAATGACGCAGTTCAATGTTTTGAAGAGCATGGATTCAATATTGCAATCTCCGAAATATCCGTATCGAGGGCGAAAACAATCGCCGGTAAAAGGCATATGAGCGCCTTAAACCCCATATTCATAATCACAGGAGAAAAATGACAGGTAAACTTTATGTTATAGGCGTCGGACCCGGAGACCCTGAACTTCTAACCCTCAAGGCCGTCAGGGTTCTCAGGGAAGTTCCTTGCATCTGCGTCCCGAAAGGCAGGGAAGAAGGCAACAGCCTTGCCCTGTCCATCGTCCAAAAGGCCCGAATCGAAGGATTAACTCTTGAAGGCAAAGAGATTATAGAGGCCCATTTCCCGATGAGAAAGACGCGGAATAATCAAGAGTCGGAGAATTGCGAGCTTGATACGAAATGGCAGGAGACTATAGAGACCGTTTACAGCAGGCTGAATAAAGGCATTGATATGGCTTTTATAACCATAGGCGATCCGACAATTTACAGCACATTTTTTTACCTGTACGACAAGCTTCTTGAGCTTAATCCGGAACTGAATATAGAGATAGTTCCGGGCGTGTCATCTATAAATACCGCAGCCGCAAAGGCAGGCATGTCTTTGGCTCTTGCGGATGAGAAGATAGCGATATTGCCCGCAACGTATACTGAAGACATAAAGGAAACTCTCGAAAGGTTCGATACAATTGTCCTCATGAAAGTTCACAAGGTATTCGGCAATGTTGCAAAGATATTAAGCGAAACCGGCCTTACGGACAAGGCGGTTTATATTTCTCGTGCAGGGATGGACGATGAGAGGATATTCAGAAATATACGGGACATAAAGGAAAGCGACCTCGATTACTTCTCGCTGATGATAATAAAAAAATGAGCAAAGTTTATTTCATAGGCGCGGGACCGGGAGACCCGGAACTGATAACGATTAAAGGCAAAAAAACTCTCGATGCCGCCGATGTTGTCATCTATGCCGGAAGCCTTGTAAATCCGGCTCTGCTTGACGGGATAAAGGCGGAAATCCACAATTCAGCACCAATGAATCTCGATGAAACAACTGAGATAATAAAAATATCCGTTTCAGCCGGGAAGATGGTTGTAAGGCTGCACACGGGCGACACCTCCTTTTACAGCGCCATCTCAGAGCAGATAGAAAGACTGCGGGAGTTGAATATTGAATACGAAGTCATTCCCGGCGTCTCTTCCGCAATGGCAGGCGCGGCAATCTTAGGGCAGGAACTCACCATACCCGAAATCAGCCAGACTGTTATATTTACACGCATGGAGGGACGGACTCCTGTTCCTGAGACCGAAAAGTTAAGTGAATTGGCAAAACACAAAGCGACAATGGTTATATTCCTGAG
>MHDU01000050.1 GCA_001803635.1 Nitrospirae bacterium GWB2_47_37
TGCCGGTAAATGAGAAAAAGATTTGGCAAGCAGCAGCGTAAAAACCGGACATTTTCATTTTGGTGAAAACCGGACATTTCTATTTTGGCTTGACAATGAGCCGATATTGAGTGGTAAATTTTTTTTTAATATGCTACTATATTGCAAACTATAAATGTGATATACTTTGTCTTAATAAAATTACAATAAAATTAATCCGTTACAGTGGGGGTTTTATATGACGAGAAAAATAGTGAGACCGCTTATTTTCCTGCAATTGATTATAGCCGTTATAACGATAATCCCTTCATTGGCTTATACCAAGGAAATTGTCGTGAAACCCGGAAAATTCGATCACTTCAATGTCTCGATGCCCGACAGGATAGTCGCCGGAGAAGAGGCATCCATAAAGATACAGGCGGTCGATGTGTTCAATAATATCATTACTAATTTCGGTGAAATACAAAAGGAGTTCCATGTATCTGTTTCGGGCTCGGCTGCGGTAAAGCCGGCAGTGTTTAAGTCTTCCGCCTTTGCAAACGGCGCTCTGACCGTCACGGTAACGGATAGGATTGCGGAGACCGTTAATTTATCGGTAAGGGAAAGCGGCATCACGATCCCCATCATGTCTAAGGATTTTTCGGTAGTTCCCAATAAGCTGAACGCATTCTCCATAAAGGGGCCGCGCAGCGCGCAGGCGGGAGAAAGATTCGATGTGAAGATAATCGCAAAGGATTCTTTCGGCAATACCGTCATCGAGCCTATTTTAGGGAAAAACCTGAATATCATATTCAAGGGCAACGCCGATCCGAAGATCGATATGGCATCGATACCCGATTTCAAAGTCGGGGTCTGCACGATAGCCGTAACATCCCAGAAGTCAGGAGCGACGACAATCGAAGCAAAGGATCTCATAACAGGAAGCATCGGGACGAGCGATAAGATCGATATAACAAGCGGTCCGGTAAATTCATTCAGGATATTCGCTCCGAAAGATGTTATAGCGGGCGAGCCTTTTGAAGTCGATATAGTTGCCATAGACCGGTTTAACAACATCGTAACCAATTACGCGACTACCGGCAGCGGCGTAACTATAACGTCATCCGGAAAACTAAAACCTTTCCCCTCGACCCTTGCGGCATACGAATTCGCGAACGGGCAGGTAAAAATCGACCTCCGTTATGACATAGCGGAAGACATAATCCTAACCGTTATCGAGAGCGGCAAGGCTCAGAAGGGCATCACCAATATAATAAAGGTCATTTCGCCGATACCTGAGAGATACGAAATTACAACTCCAGATTCGGTTGTCGCCGGGCAGAAATTTAAATTAAAAGTAACCGTCTATAATCAGCTCAGCCATGTAATAAGGAACTACAACCTTGTAGGCCCTGACGTCCTTTTGACGACAACAGGGAGCGGCATGCTGGTGCCGGACAAGATCCCGGCATCCGAGTTCATAAACGGCACTGCGGTTGTAGAGGTGCAGTATAATAAGTCCGAGTCATTCGCGATCTCTGCGTCTCCGCTGAAACAGGCTCCGGCGCCTGCGCCTGTTGCAAAAAAACCTGCGCAT
The DNA here is from genome assembly GCA_001803635.1 of Nitrospirae bacterium GWB2_47_37. Lineage (GTDB taxonomy): Bacteria > Nitrospirota > Thermodesulfovibrionia > Thermodesulfovibrionales > Dissulfurispiraceae > GWB2-47-37. Next base: position 1,556 of record MHDU01000050.1, read on the forward strand.
GCCGCCAAACCGGCCGTTACCGAGCCGGCAAAGGCTAAGAAGGCAAAAGATGAAGTAAAGAAGGATAAGGAAAAGAAGGTAAAAAAGGAAAAGAAAGAAGCAAAGTCCCTCGAGATAACAAACGTTTCACTTGTCGAGCCCAAGAAAAAATCTACGATTACTATACATATACCGAATCTCGACAGCGCGGTGAAATATAACGCGTCCACCGAGACGGCCGGCGGTAAGAAATGGATTGTGATAAAGGTAAAACCCGCGGTCAATAAGATAGATAAGGAAGTAAAGTTCGACTCCTCGTTTGTCGGCAGCGTTGTCGTGGAAGAGGATAAGAAGGAAAAAGGCACTGTTGTTGTTAAAATAGAGCAGATCAAGCCGGCACGTTTCCATATAACAAAAGAAAAAGGCTCTCTTACCGTTACGCTGAAACACTGATTAAAAAACGTCAGAGCAGAGGAGTTAAGAGTTAAGGAGTTACAACTCCTTAACTCTTAACTCCTCGCCCGTTTAACTCAAACTATCATGGGATTCTTAGACAGATTAAAAACAGGCATTGCCAAAACAAGGAAGAATATCGTCGAGAGGGTCGAGTCGATACTGCTGAACAGGGCTATCGACGACGACGTCATTGAAGAGATAGAAGAGGTGCTCATAACCTCCGATATCGGAGCCGAAGCCGCCGATAAGATAATAGGCATCCTCAGAGAAAAGGTAAAGGCAGGCGAAATAAAAAATTCGGATGACGTGAAGGCGCATCTAAAAGGAGAGATGTCCGCCCTGCTCGGCAAGTCGCAGCCGCTTGTTGTATTCGGAGAAAGACCCTTCGTAATACTTGCCGCGGGCGTAAACGGCGTCGGCAAGACTACAACCATAGGAAAGCTCGCCTCCCGTTTCATATCCGAAGGCAATTCCGTTATATTAGCTGCTGCCGACACATTCAGGGCCGCGGCTATAGAGCAGCTTGAGATATGGGCAGACAGGACCGGCGCGGAAATAATAAAACACCGGAGCGGCTCGGACCCGGCCGCGGTTGCCTTTGACGCCGTAGAGGCCGCAAAGGCGAGGGGTGTCGATGTGGTTATCATAGATACGGCTGGAAGGCTTCATACGAAAAGCCAGCTAATGGATGAATTGAAAAAGGTTAACCGCGTCATCAAAAAATCGGCGCCTGACGCCCCTCACGAAATACTCCTTGTCGTGGATGCGACTACGGGACAGAACGCTCTTATTCAAGCCAAAATATTCAACGAGGCAATAGGCGTTACCGGCGTTGCCCTTACAAAGCTGGACGGCACCGCAAAAGGCGGGATTATCTTCGCGATAAAAAAGGAATTGGGAATTCCGGTAAAGCTTATAGGCATAGGCGAAGGCATCGACGATTTGAAGGACTTCGATCCGGAAGACTTCGTTACTGCGCTGTTTGAGTAAGGCTGCCGATTTTTCTTATCTTCTTATATCTATCTTCTATGAGCTTTGAAGCGCTTTTCGACTGCAACGGTTCGAGCGCCTTAAAAATATATTCGACTATCTTCTTAGCCGTTGTCTCAGGTTCCCTATTGGCGCCTCCGAGCGGCTCCGGAATTATGTCGTCGATAATTTTAAAGGACTTAAGATCTTCGGCGGTGAGTTTCAAAGAGTCAGCCGCTCTCGAGAAATCCTCGGGGCCGAGTTCCCCGTTTTTTCTCCATAAAATAGCCGCGCACCCCTCGGGCGAAATCACGGAATATACGGAATGTTCCAGCATGTAGAGCCTGTCCGCAACGCTCAGCGCGAGGGCGCCGCCGCTTCCGCCTTCTCCTATTACCACGGCGATTACAGGCGTTTTCAGCCTCGACATTTCCATTAGGCTTACAGCTATCGCTTCTCCCTGACCGCGCTCTTCCGCCCCAATTCCGGGATATGCGCCGGGAGTATCGATAAAGGTTATAACGGGCATTTTGAACCTCTCCGCAAGCTTCATCAGCCTGAGGGCCTTCCTGTACCCTTCGGGATTGGGCTGCCCGAAATTTCTGTATATCCTTTCCTTTGTGCCTCTTCCCTTTTGATGGCCTATAATAACCATCGGAACGCCGTTAATCTTTCCGACCCCACCCACAATAGCGGGGTCATCGCCGAATCTCCTGTCTCCGTGCAGCTCGATGAAGTCCTCCGCAATAATGCCGATATAATCGAGAGTATACGGCCTCTCGGGATGGCGGGCTATAAGGGTTTTTTGCCATGGGGTGAGATTCGAGAATATCTCGGAGCGCAGATCCTTCGCCTTTTTTTCGAGACGCTTTATTTCGGATGCTATATCTATTTCCGTGCCGTCCGAAAGCTTCCTCAGCTCTTCGATCTTAGTCTCGAGTTCTTCGAGAGGTTTTTCAAAATCGAGATAATAACTCATAATATCCTTACAGTTTCTCCGGTTATTTTTTCCGCTTCAAAGGCAAAGTTGCCGGCCGGCTGAAGCCGGGATGCTATAATAACACAATATTCGGGAAGATAGAATTTAAAAGATACGCTGTCTTTGCCGTTCGGGGCGTCTCCGAGCAGTTTTTTTATCGTAACGAGCTTTTCGGCGGTTTCTTTAAAATCACCGCACCTGAGCGCCACCTCATACTTCGTGCTGATCTCCATTTCCGTCAGATTCTGTATTTCCCGCGCCATAACCTTCGCGCCTTTTTCGGACTTGAATACCTGACCGCGTATTATAACCAGGTTGCCCTTTTTCAGGATGTCAGTGCTTTTTTTATAAAGGTCGGGGAATACAAGCATATCGCAGCGCCCGGTTTCATCCTCCATGGTCAAATAAGCCGTAATGCCCTTCTCTTTTGCCTTGCTTTTCATCTCGCTTATAATCCCGGCAACGCATACATCCGCCCTCTCGTCTTTTTCTTCCACATAGGATAACGGAACAATATCCATAGACGATAATGTTTTCCTGTATCTTGTAAGAGGATGTCCCGATATGTAAAAACCGAGAGACTCCTTCTCATTATTCAACAATGTATTCTCGTCCCACGGCTTGACGGCTTCGTCTAAAATGCCGCCTTCTCCGAACAGCCCCGGACCGAAGCCGTTCGCCCTCGATGAGGATACAAGCGTATCCATAGCCTTTGCCCTTGCCGTAAACCTGTTATCCGGATAAATGGAGTCAAAGGCCCCTGCCTTAATAAGGCTTTCCGTTACCTTCTTATTCACCTTTTTATTATCGATCCTCGACATGAAGTCCTCGAAGGTTTCGAATTTTTTGCCTTCCCTCTCTTCCAAGATTATTTCTATTGCCGCAGTGCCCACCCCTTTTACCGCTTCGAGGCCGAACCGGACGCGGCTTCCGACTATCTTGAATTCCCTTTCGCTCTCGTTGATGTCCGGAGGTAATATCGAGATGGACATGTTCCTGCATTCATTTATGAGCTTGACTATTTTGTCCGTATCCCCCATGTCTACGCTCAGGTTTGCGGTCATGAATTCGACGGGATAATGCGTTTTCAGGTATGCCGTCTGATACGCCACGTAGGCGTAGGCGGCCGAATGGGATTTGTTAAAGCCGTATCTCGCAAACGGTTCCATGATTTCGAACAGCTTTCGGGCCTTCCCCTCGGAAAATCCGTTTGCGACAGCGCCTTTTACAAAGACCTCCTTCTGCTCCTCCATCTCCTCCTGCTTCTTTTTCCCCATCGCCCTTCGCAGGATATCGGCCTGCCCCATCGAAAATCCGGCTATTTTATTGGCGATCATCATGACCTGCTCCTGATAAATAATGATCCCGTAGGTTTCGTCGAGGAGTTCCTTCAGTTGAGGCAGCTCGTATTCTACATTTGTTTCGCCTTTTTTCCTTTTTATAAAGTCGTCTATCCACGCCATCGGCCCGGGCCGGTAAAGGGCGACAAGCGCTATGAGGTCTTCGAACCTGTTAGGCTGCATTCTGACGAGGATGTCCCTCATGCCGGAACTTTCGAGCTGGAATATCCCGGTGGTTTCTCCCGAGCTTAAAAGCCTGTATGTCTTTTCGTCAGCGATAGGGATCCCGGAAAGGACTATGTCGCCGCCCTGTTGTTTTATGTAATCCACGGTCTTTTCGAGCACGGTCAGCGTTTTTAATCCCAGAAAATCGAATTTTAAAAGCCCTACGCTCTCCACGGCGCCCATATCGAATTGGGTGGTAACGGTATTTTCCGAAGGGTTTTTATAAAGGGGCATAAAATCCGTCAACGGCTTCGGCGCTATGACGACTCCAGCCGCGTGTGTGCCTGCGTGCCTCGACAAGCCTTCGAGCCTTTGAGCTATATCGAGCAGTTCCTTCACGGTCGGGTTGGTGTCATACAATTCTTTTAACTGCGGCTCTACCTTCAGGGAATCGCCGATGCTTATGTTGTGTCCGGGCACGAGCTTGGCTATTTTATCGACCTCGGCGTATGGAATATCCATTACCCTTCCAACATCTCTTATCGCGGCTTTTGCGGCCATTGTTCCGAATGTGATTATCTGCGTGACGTGGTCGCTGCCGTATTTTTCCCCGACGTAATTTATGACCTCTCCCCTCCTGTCCTTGCAAAAATCAACGTCGATATCCGGCATGCTGATCCTTTCCGGATTAAGAAACCTTTCGAAGAGAAGATTGTATTTAAGGGGGTCTATTTCCGTTATATCGAGGCAATACGCAACGAGACTTCCGGCTGCGGAGCCCCTGCCGGGGCCGACGGGTATGCGGTTTTTTCTCGCGTAACTTATAAAATCCCAGACTATGAGGAAATAGGAGGAATATCCCATCTTTTTTATTACCCGAAGCTCCAGCTTGAGCCTGTCGAGATAGTTTGCCGGCGGATTCCCGCTGAATTTGGCCTTCAGTCCCTCCGCGGCAAGACCTTCGAGATACAAATCAGGCGAAACGCCGTTGGGCAGGTCATATTTCGGCAACAGGCTCTTTCCGAGCGTAAAATCGAAATTGCACCGCTCGGCAATTGCGCGGGTATTCAGTATCGCCTCGGGCATGTCCCTGAATGCGTGCTTCATCTCATCCGGAGACCTGAAGTAGAACTCATCCGTAGACATCCTCAGGCGTTTTTCGTCCTTAACGGTCTTGCCGGTCTGTATGCAGAGGAGTATGTCATGGGCCTTTGCATCCTCTTTCCTGAGATAGTGGCAGTCGTTAGTCGCAACGAGCGGGATATGGAGTTCCCGCGAAAGCTCAGCTAAGAGTTTATTCGCCTCTTCCTGCTCCGGCATGCCGTTATGCTGTATCTCGAAATAGAAATTTTCAGGGCCGAGCATATTTTTATATAGAAGCGCTGCTTTACGCGCCTTTTCTTTATTGCCGATCCTGAGATAATAGGGAATTTCGCCTTTGATGCATGCGGTAAGGCCGATAAGCCCGCCGCTGTGCTGTTCGAGCAGGTCTTTGTCTATTCGTGGCTTGTAATAAAAGCCCTCCAGATAAGCCTTTGTAACGAGAGTTGAGAGGTTTTTATACCCGGCGCTGTCGCGCGCCAGCAATATAAGGTGGAATGCCGCAGCCTCTTCGGAAAGGCCGTTGTCGATGGTTGTTTTCGACCTGTCGAACCTGCTGTTGGGGGCGACGTACACTTCGCAGCCTATAATGGGCTTGATGCCCTTTTTCATCGCTTTTTTATAAAAATCTATAACGCCGAAGAGATTGCCGTGATCGGTGATTGCGACTGCAGGCATTTTATAGGCGGACGCCTGTTCAACAAGCTCGTCTATTTTTATGGCGCCGTCCAGAAGGCTGTATTCAGTATGCAAATGGAGGGGGACGAAATCAGAGTGCTGCATGGGGAAATTTTACCCCTATAAAGCAGGTTTAGTCAATTTTTATTCAAAGCTGAAGACAAAGCATTTCTGCTTCATTCTCGGAAGGCATCCAGCCTTCCTCCGAAGCTGCGCCAGCCCGCTTAAACATCCATGTTACGCTTGGACTGCCGAAGTCGCTTCAATACTTTGTCTTCAGCTTTGAATGTGCTATTCTTTAAATTATGAACGGATTTGTCGTATGGATAACGGGTCTGCCGGGAAGCGGCAAGAGCACAATTGCCGACGGCATAAAAGAACGGTTCCCGGAGTTCGTCATTCTCAGGATGGATGAACTGAGGAAGATAGTTACGCCCTATCCTGCCTACTCAGAGCAGGAAAGGGAACTTGTCTACCGTGTCATTGTCTATACAGCTAAGACGATATCGGAACTCGGGCATAATGTGATCATTGACGCAACAGGAAATATGAGGCGGTGGAGGGAGCTTGCGAGGCATCTTATTCCCAGCTTTGCCGAGATTTACCTTAAATGTCCAATCAAGACCTGTATCGAGCGGGAAATATCGCGTAAAGAGACCCGCGGCGCGCCTAAGGATATTTATAAAAAGGGCAGGGAAGGCCGGCCTGTGCCGGGGATGAGCGTCCCTTATGAGGAGCCTTTAAATCCGGAACTAATGATAGAAACGGATACGACCTCTATTGAAGAGGCCGTATCCGTTATTACCGGTTTTCTGTCTTGCGTTATTCGAACTTAAATTCGTCTACCGTGCCTTTGAGCCGCACCGAAAGGCTGTTAAGCCCTTCGAATATCTTTTGCAGGTTTTCGGTTGATTCCTGCGTCTTTTTGGCAATCAGCGAGATGTCTTCGATATTCCTCGCTATCTCTTCCGATGCGGCCGACTGCTGCTCGACCGAGGCCGCTATCTGAGATATTTCATCGGCTGTTTTCTGAACGGAGCTTACGATGCTGCCGAGGGATTGCTTCGCCGTCTCCATAAAGGAAACGCCGTCCGTTACATGGGTAAGCGCCTTTTCCATCGAATGCGCTGTCTGTCCTGAATCGTCCTGCACGGCCCGTATTCTGCCGGAGATTTCTGTAGTCGCCTTCATTGTGCGCTCCGCGAGTTTTCTTACTTCGTCGGCTACTACGGCAAAACCCCGTCCCTGCTCGCCCGCCCTTGCAGCCTCGATAGCCGCGTTAAGGGCAAGGAGGTTTGTCTGGTCGGCTATATCGCTGATTACGGAAACGATCTCTCCTATTTCGGTCACCCGCGAGTTGAGTCTTCCTATCATGGATGCCAGTTCCTGCGTCGCATCCCCTGCCGAATTTATCTTATCGACCGATTGGCCGACAACGTCCCTCCCCTTATTAGCCACATTTATGGCGTCGCGCGCGGAATCCGAGGCTGAAGAACTGTTCTTTGCGATCTCGGTTACCGTCTGGGACATCTCTTCCGCCGCAGCCGCGATCTGGGCAGCCTGCTGCGCCTGTTTGTTAGTGCCGTCCACTGTTTCTTCAACCGCTGTTTTAAGCACGCCTGCGCTGTTCGAGAGGTCGGTTGCCGCCCGCGCAACGTTTCTCATGGAATCCGCGAGTTGTCCGGACATCCTGTTTATGGATTCCGACAGCTTTCCGATGTCGTCGCGGAACTTTACCTGAAGTCTCTTTCTGAAATCTTTATGCGCTGCGTCTTCTACTACGTTTATCACATTTTCCATCGGCTTGCTGAGGGATACGCTGAGAACGAAATATATTAAGGCAATACTCGCTATGGAAAGCAAAACAGTAATGACCGCTATAAGGATTACTGTTCTAACCACGGCGCCTTCCGTCTTTTTAATGGAATCGCTCATTCGGATGGCGCCGATGACGTCGCCTTCCTTTACGCCTTCGGAGTGGCAGTTGATGCAGTTTGTTCCCATGTAATCTTTAACGTTTACGTAAGGAAATACTCCGGTTAAATAGGTTTCGCCTTTGATCTTTTCGAGCTTAAATGCAGGCTTTCCGGTTTTAAACACCTCTTTTTCCAATTCGCCCTTCGGGTATTCATCGGCAGGTTTTTTGCCGTATTGCTTGTCCAGCAGCTCGCCCCAGATCATCCTTACAGGGAGCATTTTATTCATATGTTCGAGGAAGGGTTTTTTGTTATCCGCAAGCATGCCTGTAGTCATGTAGCCCGTCATAACTCCGAATACGGTTTCGGACATGCGGGTCAGGTCTTCCTTACTTTTCTCGATAGAAAGTTCTTTTACCTTCATTCCCATCCATGTACTGTTGGCAATGCCGATAGTGATCATAATGACGATGACCGGAATCATAAGCTTCCATCTAATGGTCAGACTTTTGATTTTTTCCAACGCATCCATAACGCCCTCCCCCTTTTTCACGTTTGTAATTTTCTTATCGGGATTATATCACAAAAGTTCTGGAAAAAGTCGCCTCTTGTATAGTAAATTAACAACTGATTGACTGCATAAAGAGGAGAATTTATGGACAGGTTTTATCTCGATAAAAATGATGTGCTGCTGCTGATAGTCGATATTCAGGAGAGGCTTGTTCCGGCCATGAAGCCTGATGTTAAAGATGCGGTGTTTAAAAACTGCGGACACCTTATAGAGCTTTCAAAGATGCTGAACATCCCGACAGTCCTGACAGAGCAGTATCCCAAAGGGCTTGGTCCTACTGTGAATGAAATAAAGGATTTACTGCCGGAGTATCGGCCTATCGCGAAACTTACTTTCAGCTGCTGTGAAGAGCCTGATTTTTTGAGGGAGATTAAAAAGCTCAATAAGAAAACAATCATACTCGCCGGGATGGAAACTCATATATGCGTGCTTCAGACATGCATAGGGCTTTTAAAGGAAGGATTTAATGTCCATCTTGTAAGCGATGCGGTCTGCTCGAGGGCTAAGGCGAACTGGAGGACGGCTATTGAATTCATGCGCGACGCCGGCGCTGTAATAACATGCACGGAGACTGTTTTATTCCAATTGTTAAAGGTTGCAGGCACAGAAGAGTTCAAGACGATATCAAAGAGGATCAGGTAGGTTTAACCCCTACCTTCAGTATCTTCTCTTTAAGCTCCTTTATCCTGTCCCTTATCCGGGCCGCTCGTTCGAAGTCGAGGGTTTTCGCCGCCTCTTTCATCTCCGCATCGAGCTTCTTGACGGTGTCTTCGCTTAATTCATATTCCGCCTTTTCTTCGGCTGCCATAGGAACCGTAAAATAATCCGACTCGTAGATGGAGCCTAAAATATCCTTTATCTCGCTTTTGACGGTTTCAGGGGTTATATTCATTTTTTTGTTATATGCCGATTGTATTTTCCTTCTCCTCCCGGTCTCGTCCATGGCCTTTTTCATCGAGCGGGTTATAATATCGGCGTAAAGGATTACCTCTCCGTTTATATTCCGCGCTGCGCGGCCGGAGGTCTGTATCAATGAGCGTTCGGAACGGAGAAAGCCTTCTTTGTCGGCATCGAATATGGCTACAAGCGAAACCTCCGGCAGGTCTAATCCTTCCCTTAAAAGGTTAACGCCTATCAGCACGTCGAATTCTCCCATTCTCAAATCTCTAAGTATCTCTATTCTTTGAAGAGTGTCGATGTCCGAATGCAGATACCTTGCCTTCACGCCGAGTTCCGTATAATAGTCCGTTAAATCTTCCGCCATCTTTTTTGTGAGAGTCGTGACCAATATCCTCTCGCCGATTTCGGCTCTTTTTCTTATTTCGCCGAGGAGGTCGTCCACCTGGCCTTTTACGGGTCTTACCGTCATCTTCGGATCCATAAGCCCTGTAGGTCTTATAACCTGTTCCACGATTATCCCTTCCGATTTGATCATTTCGTAATCGGAGGGGGTTGCGGATACGTATATAACCTGATTTACTCTGTGCTCGAATTCATCGAACTTCAACGGCCTGTTATCGAGCGCGGAGGGAAGCCTGAAGCCGTAATCAATGAGCGTCTGCTTTCTCGAACGGTCGCCCGCGTACATGCCCCCTATCTGGGGAACTGTGGCGTGGGATTCGTCTATTACCATAAGATAATCCCCGTTTGAAGGCCCGCTGATAAGATAATCGATCAATGTATACGGCGGCTCGCCGGGAAGCCGTCCGCTTAAATGCCTCGAATAATTCTCTATCCCGTGACAATAGCCGAATTCCTTCAGCATCTCCATATCGAATCTTGTCCTCTGCTCGATCCTCTGAGAGTAAAGGAGTTCGCCCATGTTTCTGAATTGGCGCATCCTGTCTTCAAGCTCTTTTTCTATGCCCTTGAATGCCTTTTGCAGCTTCGACTTCGGGGTGATCCAGTGACTGTTCGGATAAATCGAGAGCCTCCCGATCCTTTGTATCCTTTCGCCTGTCAGCGTGTCGAATTCGTGCAATGCGTCTATATCGTCTCCGAAAAACTCTACGCGTATCGCCTTATCCTGAGAGAATGCCGGATATATCTCCACAATGTCTCCCCTTACCCTGAAGTTCCCTCTTTTGAATTCCGAGTCTGAGCGGACATAGAGTATTTCGACAAGCCTTTTTAACAGGTCGTCCCTCTTTGTCCTCATGCCCTCTTCTATAAAAAGATGCATTCCCAAATAATCTTCGGGAGAGCCTATGCCGTAAATGCACGATACGGATGCGACAACAATCACGTCCTTTCTTTCGAGGATGGACATAGTAGCCGAGTGGCGCAGCCTGTCGATATCGTCGTTTATCATCGAGTCCTTTTCGATATAAGTGTCCGTTGTCGGGATATAGGCTTCCGGCTGGTAATAATCGTAATAGCTCACAAAGAACTCCACCGCATTTTCAGGGAAGAGTTCTTTGAATTCCCCGTAAAGCTGAGCCGCGAGAGCCTTGTTGTGGGCGATGACAATCGCGGGTTTGTTCACGCGGGCTATGACATTTGCGACGGTAAAGGTCTTTCCTGAACCGGTAACTCCAAGAAGGACCTGATGTTTTTGCCCTTTTAATATTCCGTCCGTGAGCTGCTCTATCGCTTCCGGCTGGTCGCCCTTAGGCGTAAAATCGGTTTTTAATTTAAATTCGTTCATCGGTTTATGTTAAAATATTCATAGCTAAAGATAAAAGAGGATAAATTTGGATAGAAATATCCGTTTGCCATACGCTTTTCACGACATCCACGAAGAATGCGGTATATTCGGCGTCTTCGGCCATCCCGAGGCAGCCAATCTTACCTATCTCGGACTTTACGCGCTACAGCACCGGGGACAGGAAGGGGCGGGCATCTGCTCTTCCGACGGGGCGTCTCTCCATATAGAGAAATCCATAGGCCTTGTCGCCGATATATTCAGTGAAAAAAGGTTAAAGCGCCTGCCCGGCGATATAGCCATAGGCCATAACAGGTATTCGACGGCAGGAGGAGGGGGGCTTAAAAACGTCCAGCCTCTGATGGCGAATTATGCCTTGGGTTCTATCGCGATAGCTCATAACGGAAATCTCGTGAACGCGGAACAACTGAAAGAAGAGCTGGAGACCGAAGGCGCTATTTTTCAGTCCACATCCGACAGCGAGGTTTTTCTTCATTTAATCGCGCGATCAAAGAATGAAGATCCTTACGAGCGTATTATAGAAGCCGTCAGGACCGCAGTCGGGGCGTTCAGCCTGCTTTTTCTGGGAGAGTCCGAATTGATAGCCGTAAGGGACCCGCTCGGCGTGAGACCCCTATCTATCGGCAGGGTGGACGGCGCTTACGTAGTCGCTTCCGAGACCTGCGCGTTCGACCTTATCGGGGCGGAATACATCAGGGATGTGGAGCCCGGTGAAATGGTCATCATAAATCACAACGGCATTCGTTCCATTTCCGTTTTACAGAGCGTAAGGAAGGCCTTTTGTATATTTGAGTTCATATATTTCGCACGCCCCGACAGTTACATCTTCAACCACATATGCGTGAATACCATGAGGAAAGAATTCGGAAGGCAGCTTGCGCGCGAGTCGAGAGTCGATGCGGATATAGTCATACCGGTGCCGGATTCGGGTGTGCCCGCTGCAATAGGCTTTGCGGAGGAGAGCGGCATGCCCTTTGATTTCGGGCTGATAAGGAACCACTACATAGGCAGGACATTCATAGAGCCGAAGCAGACCATAAGGCACTTCGGGGTGAAGATAAAACTCAACCCGGTAAGAGATTTGCTGAACGGAAAACGGGTCGTAGTCGTCGATGATTCCATCGTAAGGGGAACTACAAGCAAGAAGATCGTAAAAATGATACGGGAGATTGGAGGCGCAAAAGAGGTGCATATGAGGATAAGCTCTCCACCTACGGTAGGCCCCTGTTTTTACGGCATCGACACCCCCACGCGGCAGGAACTGATCGCATCGAGCCATAGGACCGAAGAAATCAGGAAGTATATAACCGCGGACAGCCTCGCCTATCTGAGCATAGAAGGGCTTAAGAATATCGTTCCCGACTCCTCGAATTACTGCACGGCATGCTTTGACAACAACTACCCTATTATGTTCCCCAATGATAAGCTGGAACAGATGGAGTTGGTCTTTGCATGATCACGAAAACCATAGCCTCTATTTATAAGACAAACTTAGGCGTCAGAAAAAGCGAGAAAGTCCTCGTATTCACGGACAGGATTGCTTCATCCGAGCTTCCAACCGGCAACGAACTCTGCAGAAGGGAAAGGCTCAGGGATATTGCGTTATTGGCTGCGGAGATCGGGAAGGCATTTACGAAAAAAATATTTTATTTGGAATATTCGGCAACCGGAAGCCACGGCGCTGAACCTCCGGAGGCTTTGTGGGAAGCGGCATTCGGAGAAAAGACAACAGGAGAACTGAAAAAATACGGGCTTTTTAAACCGCTCCTTAACAAAAAGATCGGCGACGCCGGGATAAAAAGAGCGGAAACGATAATCTTAAAACATAAAAGGTCAGCCGTGAACGCGGTTATCGCCCTTTCGAATTATTCAACGAGCCATACGAGATTCAGGGACTTTTTGACGAGGGTCTGCGGCTGCCGTTACGCGAGCATGCCGATTTTCGATGCGTCTATGCTCGAAGGCTCTATGAATGCCGATTGGAAAAGGCTTTCAAAAATGACAAGAGATATAGCAAAGATAGTAAATACGGCGGAATACATAGAAATAAAAACACCCGATGGAACGCATATAACTATGTCTAAAAAAGGAAGGAAGGCTTTAGCCGATGACGGAATGCTCTCAAAGCCCGGTTCTTTCGGCAACCTTCCGGCAGGAGAGGTTTTCCTCGCGCCGGTTGAAGGAAGCGCGAACGGAAGGCTCGTTCTAAATTGGGCGCCCACGCGAGAACTGGCATCGCCTATTACGGTGGTCGTTAAAGACGGCATCGCAAGAGAGGTGATGGGGGATGAGCCTTACGCGGATTATCTGAGGGCAAAACTCGATGAGAGGGAAGAAAACAGGAACATAGCGGAATTAGGCATAGGCACGAACGATAGGGCCAAAAGGCCGGACAATATACTCGAATCCGAAAAAATACTCGGGACCATACACATTGCCTTCGGCGACAACAGTTCGTTCGGAGGAAAAGTAAAAACGCCTTTTCATCAGGACTTTGTATTTTTCAGACCTACGGTAACTTTGACAGAAAAGGACGGGAGCAAAACATACCTGCTTAAAAACGGTGTGTTAATGCCCGATTAACCCGTAAAATATGGAGGCATGTGCAGATAAATGGCTTTACCTCGCCACATTATTGAGGCACACCACAAACATATCCATTACTAAAAATATACGGATAGTTTTCTTGGATTGTTTCAAATGAATTGCGAATTGTAAAGGCATTTAGATGTCGATGCCTCCATATAAGTTCATTATTTGGGGTTAATCGTTATGTGGAAAAGAGTTGTTGTTGCCGTAGGCATAGGGCTTATACTATGGGGCTACTACCAGTTGTTCGGCATAGAGCCCGATGCCTCTCTTATAAACAGGCGCGTGACGGCGATAACCGACAGGGATGAGATTTCGGGAGAGGTTGTAGGTATTAGAGAGAGGACTATTCTCGTATCGAGCAACCGGGGTATAGTCGAGGTAAGGACCGGCAGTATTCTGAGGATTGAAGGACTGCTGGTGAACGAATACGAAACCAAAAGGGCAATGAATGCGGTTTTTATTATCATGATCGGCGGTGTCATAGTATGGGCCGGGCTGTTTTTGATTTGATGGTATGAAAATATTATCCCGCGACACTTTTATCGAAACCTTCCCCTCATTCAGGAAAGCTCCCGACAGCCTGATAAAAGAAATCCTCTCAATCGCGCGTTATCAGACCTTTCCCGGCAATACGGTTATATATACAGAGGGGGACTCCTGCTCATCCATCGCCTTTCTGCTTTCAGGGGGAATTAGGGTCTATAAGATCGGAGAGAACGGCCGTGAGATAACATTATACGAGATCGGGGCAGGAGAGACATGCATCCTTAATGCCTCCTGCATATTGTCGCCGAAAACGTATCCGGCGCATGCCTTATCCACGGAAGGCGGAGAGATGCTGCTTGTCCCATCCGGAGAGTTCCGCAGGCTGGTCGCAAGATATGAAGACATGAGAGACTTTGTTTTCGGACTCCTCAGCGAGCGCTTGACGACGGTGATGGCGCTTGTCGAAGATGTCGCCTTCGGCAGGATGGATGAGAGGCTAATGGATTATATTATCGAAAAATCCGAAAACGGCGAATTAAACGCAACCCACCAAAAGATAGCGAGCGACCTCGGCACATCGAGGGAGGTCGTGAGCAGGCTGCTAAAGGATTTTGAGAGAAAAGGCAAAGTTACCCTTTCGAGAAATTCAATTCGATTGAAAATTTAGAATTTAGGGGTTAAAGAGGGAGACGGGGCATTGTAGCGACTTCGGCAGCCCAAGCGTGACATGGATGTCTAAGCGGGCTGGCGCAGCTTCGGAGAAAGGCGTGATGCCTTTCGAGAATGAAGCGGAAATGCTTTGTCTCCCTCTTCGCTATCGTCTATATCCTGTTTGTGACTTTGTCACATACTTGTCTGTGATACTCCTTTAAAATAAAACTAAGATTTTTTAAAAAGGAGGTGAGCAGAGATGAAAAAGAATATCGGTAATGTCGAAAGGGCGGTAAGGGTAGTAGGAGGCGCGGCAATAATGTCTCTGGCCTTTGTCGGGCCGCAGACGCCGTGGGCTTTTTTCGGCGCGATTCCATTATTGACCGGCTTGATCGGATGGTGTCCGCCGTACGCGCTGTTTGGCATCTCGACATGTAAGAGCTGCAAATAAAACCTAAGAGGAGGAGATATGAAAACAAAACAATGCCCTTTATGTAAAAGAGAGGTTAGCGAACTGCTTTACGACATGCACATCGCTACGGATGAGTTGAAAATAAAATTGATAAAGCAGAAATTTCCGGACTGGTCGGAAAAGGACGGCATATGCGAGCCGTGTCATGAGAGATTCAAAAAAATGGCGGAGGTTATGGATAGATCAAAAGCGGTTGCCGCATAAAAAGCAAGGGCGCAGAAATACTACAGAAAAGGCGGGGTATATTCCCGCCTTTTTTATCGATACTTTGCAGTGAAAAGCCTGTTATGATTATAATGAGATTGGAATTAGGAGGTCTTTTGATGGAAGCGATTGTAGTCTATATTACCGCTCCGAATGAAGAAGAGGCCGCAAAAATAGCCAAAGCAGTTGTCGAAGAAAGACTTGCTGCCTGCGTTAATATCGTCAAAGGCATCCGCTCGATTTACAGTTGGCAGGGAAAGATAGAAGATGATGCAGAGGTCTTAATGATAGCTAAGACGCAGAGGCATTTATTCGAATCTCTTAAAAATCGAGTTAAAGAGCTTCACAGTTATAAAGTGCCTGAAATTATCGCCTTGCCTATTATCGAAGGCTCCGAGGATTATCTCAATTGGCTTAAAGAAGTAACGGGCTGATGAAAGATAAGAGTTATACCGAAATCGTCTGCAAAAAGTTCTGTAAATATTACAAAGAAGGCAAAGAAGAGCTTCTATGCGGGGGATATGAGTTTTTAAGGAATAACCTTACGCCTCATGAATTAAAAATCATGCTTAACTCCCCCCTACCCCCTCTTAATTTAAGAGGGGGCGAGGGGGAGTTATATTTAGATGAAGAATTGATAAGCCTTGTATGCAAACAATGCGGTTTTTTTATTGACGGCTGTGATTTCGCGGAAAGCCGCTCGGGACCGCCGTGCGGAGGATATATACTTATTTCTCGAATTGTCAGCCGACGAGCCTGCTGATCTGCCTCTCCCTTAAACGCTCCGGCTTTTCGTTATTCTCCCTCTCGGTCGTCTTGTTTGCATTCTTATACGCCTGCACTGCTCGTTCGGATGTGACATTCCGGGACTCTTCGGTTCTGCGCCTGTTTTCAACACTTGAAGTGGATTCTCTTCTATTTGCCGCTTCCTTTCTGCCGCGTTTTGAAACGGATACCTTCACGCCTTCCTCGGCAGATGACTTTTCCTCAACATCTTTTTTCTCTCTTGCCGCCTGAGGTTCCTGCTGCTTTATCTGCTCTTTGCCCTGTTTTTGCTGTAAACCGTATTTTGAAATTACATCGGCCTGAACCGGATTGTTGGATGTCTCATTCACTGCCATTTTAAACCTCCTTGCTTAAAACCCCCGCCTTATCCTTATAGTGTTTGCGTGGGCCTCGAGTCCTTCTATATCCGCAATAGCTTCTACGGTATCTGATAATAGCATAAAACCTTTTCTGTCGAATTGCAATAGGCTCGTCCGTTTTATGAAGTCGTAGACTCCTAAAGGAGAGGAGAATCTCGCGGTGCCTCCCGTGGGCAGGGTGTGGTTCGGCCCCGCGGAATAATCGCCGAGAGGCTCCGGTGTCCATTGTCCTAAAAATATTGCGCCGGCATTTTTTATATATTCCGCGTCTTTTTCGGGATATTTCGTCATTATCTCAAGGTGTTCGGGCGCTATTTCATTCGCTATATCTATCGCCTTCATTATGCTCTTTGTTTTTATCACTGCGCCGAACCGTTCCAATGACCTTAAGGCGATATTTTTCCTTTTTAATCCGGCGAGTTGCACGCGCAGTTCCTTAAGAACCTTTTCCGCGAGGAGATTCGAATCGGTTGCCAGTATGCTCGATGCCATTTCATCGTGCTCCGCTTGAGAAAGCATATCAGCGGCTATAAAAGAAGGGTTTGCGGTTTCATCCGCGATTATCAATATCTCGCTCGGTCCTGCGATCATATCGATATCGACCTCGCCGAAGACCATCTTTTTTGCGAGCGCGACATAGATATTGCCCGGCCCCACAATTTTATCGACTTTTTTGATGCCCCTCGTTCCGTATGCCATAGCTCCGACCGCCTGAGCGCCGCCGATGCGATAAACTTCCTTAACGCCTGAAAGCTCTATGGCGGCCATAACGTAGGGGTTTACCTCGCCGGTGGGGGTGGGAACACAGAGGGCTATTTCTTTAACGCCCGCAACTATGGCCGGTATAACATTCATTAATACCGTAGAAGGATATGACGCCTTGCCGCCGGGGACATAAACGCCGGCTCTTTCTATCGGCCTGATTATCTGGCCGAGGATAGCGCCGTCTTTTTTGAAGCGCCATGATTGCTCTTTTTGTTTCTCATGGAAATCCCGGATCCTGCGGGCAGACAGCTCCAGCGCCTTGATTATCTTCTTGTCGGCCGTTTTCGCGGAGCGTTTAATTTCCGCCGCCGTCAGTTTTAAGGGAAGGCTGTGGCCGTCGAATTTGCGGGTGTATTTTTTTACCGCGGAATCGCCGTTTTTCTTAACATCCGAGAGGATATTTTTTACTGTCTTCTCTATTTCGGGGCTTGCTCCAGATGCCCTTTCCCTGAGAATATTAAGAAAGGCTGTTATTTGTTTTTGAGTTCTAAAAATTCGCATCATTTGAAATTATAACATAACCATTTAATGCAACTTTCATTTCCCCCCTCTTAGGAGCCTGATTATTTTCTCTTTAATTCGGGGACTATTCCACTCCCTTTCACCGATAATTTTTTCTGCAATGAATCCGTTTTTATAGATTATGAAAGTCGTAGGCAGTCCTAAAACACCGTATTCGTCGAATGAAACCGCCTTGTTTTTGTCCATGAGCACCGGAAAAGACAGGTTATGTTTTTTGATAAAGGATTTGACCGGTTTTTCGGAGGTGTCTACAGATACGGCAATAACCGCAAGGCCTTTATCTTTAAACTCAAGATACAATTTATTCAAGGAGGGCATTTCAGCCCGGCACGGACCGCACCATGTCGCCCAGAAATTCAGGATTACAACCTTGCCTTTGAATTCCGAAAGGCTGATCTTTTTGCCGTTAACGTCCGGCAGCGTGAAGTCGGAGGCGGGATTCTCTTTTGCAATAGATACGCCCGGATTCCAGAGACTGAAAATTACGGATAGAGCTGACGCAAGCAACAAGAAACGTCTCATCTGATAGTTCCCCCCTTCAAAGTTTACGAAGTTTGTCACGTTCTAAACAGTATAGCATTATAAAGAATGGAGGGGCTTGATGCCCATGACAGCCCGGCGGCTCCCTCTAATTTAGGAGCCAAGATAATAACCTCGCAAACTTATCCCTGTGGTATAATTAATCAAATGGAGCTTTTCAGAGAGATAAGGGCCTTCTATATAAAACTGCCGTATTCTTACAAAGCCGTCGATCAGGAAATTGTCGACGACCTTTGGAAGATGTCGGTGGAGCTTCCCGTAAACGCCATAGATATCACCATAACCGACGAGGTCTTGATACATTCGGAGATCGAATTTTCCCTTTCAAACTGGAACGAGGCTATAACGTATTTGCGCTCGGCGCTTAATGCGTTAGGCGCGAAAAGCGGATATCTCATCGTGCGGAAGGTGACGGCTTTAAGCGGTTCTCTTAAGACTGAGATTGAAGGTTATAAGGTTACGAAAAGGGGCGTCTATAACTCCGGATTGCCCGAGTCAGCCGACTTTATTCTGGATGTGATGAGGTTTTCAGGAAGAAATAAAAGGCTTCAGCAGATAGATGCGATGGAAAAACTCTTCAGATTTATCGAGGAGAAAGAAAAAGATACCGATACGGCCGAGGGGGGATAAATTGGCTCCCGGGGAGGGATTCGAACCCCCGACAGGGTGGTTAACAGCCACCTGCTCTGCCGGCTGAGCTACCCGGGAATCCTAATATTAAATCAGAAAATTTGAGGAGTTGTCAAACTTGGGCGGGATAAAACCCCGCCCAAGTTTTTCTTACGATACCTCTATCTTTATCTCTTTCGGTTTCGCCTCTTCCCTCTTTGGAAGCACTATCTCGAGCACGCCGTTTTTGAAGGACGCCTTTGATTTTTCGCTGTCTACCTCCGCGGGCAGAGCGATGGTCCTTGTAAAGCTTCCGTAGCTTCTCTCCGACGCGTAATAGTCTTCTTCCTTAATCTCTTCCTCTTTTTTGACCTCGCCTTTTAATGTAATCGAATCCTTGGTTATTGTGAGGTCTATATTTTCCTTGGAAACTCCCGGAAGCTCGGCCTTCAGCACGATTTCGTTTTTCCTGTCGTACATCTCGATATTCGGGACTATTACTCCCATTTCAGGTTTCAGCCGGCCGATTCTCCTTCTTGTGACAGGCGAGAAAAACTCATCAAAGAGCCTGTCCATGTCTTTTCTCATCTCCTCAAGCTCTTTTAAAGGACTCCACTTTACTATTGACATAGCCAACCTCCTGAAATTGATTTTTAACGGGTCAAAGACCCTTATTGAACAACCTCGGCAACAGCGAGCCTGCTGAATACTACCTTGCCGTTTTCATAATCCACTTCCACTACATCGCCTTCCTTGAATGTGCCGTCAAGGAGTTTCAAGGCAAGCGGATTAAGGATTTCCTTTTGCAAAGCCCGCTTTAACGGGCGCGCTCCGTAGACCGGGTCATATCCGGCCTTTGCAATGAACTCCTTTGCGTTTTCGGTAAGCGCGATATCGATTTTCTTTTCATGGAGATATTTTTTCATCCTATTCGCCTGAATCTCCACTATCTGTTTAAGGAGTTCCTCGCTCAATGAGTTGAATATAATGGTCTCGTCTATCCTGTTCAGGAACTCCGGCCTGAAAAAGGCCTTCAGGTCTTCCATTACCTTATGCTTCATCTGTTTTTCGTTATCATCACCCCAGTGCGCGACAGGCCTCTTAGACCTTTCTTCGAGGATTTCCTGTATGTGAGAGCTGCCGATATTCGATGTCAGGATGATCACGGCATTCCTGAAGTCTACGGTGCGGCCGTGTCCGTCCGTCAGCCTGCCGTCGTCGAGGAGCTGGAGCAGGATATTGAATACCTCCTGATGCGCCTTTTCAACCTCATCAAAGAGGATTATGGAATACGGCCTTCTTCTTACCGCTTCCGTGAGTTGTCCTCCCTCTTCATAGCCGACATAGCCCGGAGGCGCTCCTACAAGCCTCGATACGGTATGCCGCTCCTGATACTCGGACATGTCGATTCTTATCATCGCGGCCTCGTCGTCGAAAAGGAACTCAGCGAGGGCCTTTGCCAATTCTGTCTTTCCCACGCCTGTGGGGCCGAGAAAAAGGAAGGAGCCTATGGGCCTGTTGGGGTCTTGAAGGCCTGCCCGCGCCCTCCTGATCGCGTCGGCCACCGCGGTTATCGCATCGTCCTGACCCACCACCCTTTGTTTGAGCCTGTCTTCCATTCCTATCAGTTTCTTTATCTCGGTCTCGAGCATCTTAGATACCGGAACCCCTGTCCATTTGGATACAACCTCCGCGATATCTTCTTCGTCCACCTCTTCCTTGAGCATTTTCCGCTTTGCCTGTGTCTCGATCAATTTTGCGTTTTCGGTATCCAGAGCCCTTTGGAGTTCAAGCAGCCGTCCGTATCTAAGTTCCGCCGCCTTTGCGAGGTCTCCTTCCCTTTCAGCCCTTTCCGACTCGATCTTCGTCTTCTCTATCTGTTCCTTTATATCCCTTATCTTTTGGATCGCCTCTTTTTCGTTGAGCCACTGCGCCCTTAAGACATCCCTTTTTGACTGGAGTTCCGCCATTTCTTTATTCAGTTTTTCGAGTTTTTCCCGGGCATCGGATGAGCCGTCATCCCTCATTAATGCCTGTTTTTCTATTTCGAACTGCCTCAGCTTCCTTTCAATCTCATCCAACTCCACAGGCATGCTGTCTATCTCCATCCTGAGACGCGCGGCGGATTCGTCTATGAGGTCTATCGCCTTATCCGGCAGGAACCTCTCGGTTATGTACCTGTGGGAAAGCACTGCGGCGGCTATAAGCGCCGAGTCTTTTATCTTTACTCCGTGATGCACCTCGTATTTATCCTTAAGTCCTCTTAAGATCGAGATGGTGTCCTCCACGGACGGCTCTTTTATCAAAACCGGCTGGAATCTCCGTTCGAGCGCAGGGTCCTTTTCCACGTGTTTTCTGTATTCATCTACGGTCGTAGCTCCGATGCATCTAAGTTCTCCTCTCGCGAGCGCGGGCTTCAGCATATTGGCCGCATCGACCGCCCCTTCCGCTGCCCCTGCCCCAACAAGGGTGTGAAGCTCGTCTATAAATGTTATTATCCTGCCTTCGGACTGTTCTATCTCTTTCAAGACCGCCTTCAGCCTCTCTTCGAACTCTCCCCTGTATTTCGAACCGGCAATGAGGCTTCCTATGTCGAGGGATATTAATTTTTTGTCCTTGAGCGTTTCCGGAACGTCTCCGGCAACAATTCTCTGGGCAAGGCCCTCGGCTATCGCGGTTTTTCCTACGCCGGGGTCTCCGATAAGGACGGGGTTGTTTTTTGTCCTCCTCGAAAGCACGTGTATCACCCTTCGTATCTCTTCGTCCCTGCCTATAACCGGATCGAGTTTTCCCTTTTTCGCGAGATCGGTAAGGTCTTTCGCGTACCGGGCAATGGCCTGATATTTTTCTTCGGGGTTGGGATCGGTAACGCGGTGCACGCCTCGTATCTCTCTCATTGCCGACAAAGTATTATCAGCCGCAGCGCCGTGTTTCTTTAAGATATCCGCCGAAGGGCCATAGGTATTTATTATCGCAAGCAGTAAGTGCTCCACGCTGATGAATTCATCCGTCAGATGCACAGACTCATCGTAGGCCTTTTCCATCACAGTCTTCAGCCTCGGCGCGATGTAGACCTGCCCGAGCGGAGTCGCGCCGGATACCTTCGGAAATTTTTCGATCTCTTTCTCTATATCAGCTTTTAATGCGTTTATGTCTAAGCCGAGGCGCTTGAGTATCTGATATGCTATGCCTTCTTCGTCCTCAAGGAGCGCGTACAGCAGATGCTCCGTCTCAAGTTGCTGGTTTCCTTTGCTTTCGGCAATCCTCTGCGCCTCCTGCAGAGCCTCCTGACTTTTCACGGTCAATTTATCCAATCTCATCTGAGTCCTCCTAATCTTCGCTGAATATCTTTCTCAGCCTGTCTTCAAAATCCTGTCTTATATCGTCTTCGATGAATCTCATCATTTCCCGTATCTCGCTTTGCATCGCTTCCATGCGGCTCCTCATTCTCAAAATTATGTCCACGCCGGCCTTATTGACTCCCATCTCTTTTGTAAGCTTTATGACAAGGTTGAGCCGCTCTACATCCTCCTCCGAGTAAAGCCGCTGCTGGTTTATCCTGTGGGGGCATACAAATCCTTCCCGCTCGTACATTCTCAATGTCTGCGGATGCACCTCCAGTATTCTGGATACCACGCTTATCATATATAACGGCCTGTTCTTATTTTCTTTTTTTCTCGTCATAGGTTATTTCACCAGCCCCTTTCTCGGGTCTTCCTTGTACAGAGATTCTATGGCCTTGATCGCTTCCTTCGCCTTTTCCGGCACATCCTTTGGAACCGCGATCTCTATCTCCACGTATTCGTCCCCCCTCTGTTTCGATCTTGGAGATATAAAGCCTTTTCCCGAAAGCTTGAACCTTTGCCCTCCCTGTGTGCCGGCCGGCAGTTTCATCATAGTGGCGCCGTCGATAACCGGAACTTCTATTTTCGCTCCGAGGGCAGCTTCGCCGAACGTTACCGGGATCTGCACGTAAATATCGTCCCCCTTCCTTTTAAAAACAGGATGCGGTTTAATTGATATCTCGATGTGCAGGTCTCCGGCAGGCCCGCCTCCGGCGCCGGCATTGCCTATTCCCCTCAGCTTTACTATAGAGCCGTGATCGACCCCTGCAGGGATCTTCACCTTTGTGGTGTCGGTATAGACGGTTTTTCCACGTCCTCCGCATTTTTTGCAGACAGAAGTGATCTTCTTTCCTGTTCCTCCGCATTCATGGCATGTCTGGGCTATCTTGAAAAAACCCTTTGCCGCTTGAACGCGCCCGGTTCCCTTGCAGGCAGGACATGTCTGCCATGATTCGGCTCCGCTTCCTCCGCACGCGTCGCAATTCATTGTCCGCGTAATAGTGATAGGCCTTGTTGCTCCTGCGAACGCGTCTTCGAGGGTGAGTTCAACGCCGATGAGAATATTCTCTCCGCGGGCATAATGGCGCTCCGCCCCGAACCTTGTGCCGAATACATTCCCGAATATATCTCCAAGGTCGAACGCCTCTCCGGAGTCAAAGCCGCCGAATCCCTCAAAGCCTCCGAACTGCTCGAATGTGGTGCCGGCCCTGTCGTATTCCGCGCGCTTCTGCGGGTCGCCGATAACGGCGTAAGCCTCGTTTATCTCCTTGAACTTTTCCTCGGAGCTTTTATCGCCCGGATTCAAATCCGGATGATATTTTCTCGCAAGCTTTCTGTAAGCCTTTTTGATATCATCCTGAGAATCGTTCTTGGCGACGCCGAGAGTCTTATAATAGTCTTTTACAGCAGCAGACATCTTATCACCTCTTATTATTCATATGATAAAACCTTAGTCATACCTTGTCAAGTATTTTTATTTGAACCCGGTTAGATTGCGTGGGACATAGCCAAGGCCTGTCCGATGTCGATTGCTTATTTCAGAGCTGTGAGAACAATATCCGCTGCGACGGCTATTACCGACAAAAGGAAGATGATCGCATAGTTGAGGTCTTCGAGGGAGGCTTTAATGGATGAGAGGAGGTAAAGCACCACTTCCCTGTCTTCTTCCGTAAGGCACGCGTTGGACTTGAGCTTTTCTATTAATTGAAATTCAGCTACAGCCCTTTTCCTCTTCTTTGTGATTTTATACCGGTAAAGGAAAAAGAGTATGTATCCCATAGTGCCCGTATACCAGACAGTCCTTACCCAATCCGGCTCCAATTTCTGGATGATTATTATCGCCCTGAACGCGATAGCTGAAATAAGCCCTACCGCGAAAAAGGCGTAAATGACGTATTTCGGCACTATATGCGGTTTGTTATGTTTCATGCCCTTCTTTCTTTGGCTGAATCGAGATTGTTGACGACCTCGGCGCCTATGAGGAATATCGATGAGGAATAAAACATCCAGAGCAGGAATATCACGAATGCCGAGAGAGGGCCGTAGATTGTCCCTAATTTGGCGACCTTCACCACATAGAGCGTAAAGAGGTGCTTTGCCGCCTCGAGGAAAACCGCCGTGAACAATGCGCCCGACAGCGCGTGGTTGAGGCGTACCCGTTTTTTCGGCAGGAAGATGTAAAGGGTTGCCGCGGTCAGAAATACCAGTATCAACGGCACTACAAACCTTAAGAGGAAGCCGGTTATTCTGCCTATCTTCAGTTGAGGGAAAAACTCTTGAAGGGTCTTAAGCGCGGAGATCGCCGACGTCGCGCCGAAAGAGATCATGATGAAGGCGATTATAAGGGTGATGATGAAAAGGGACAGCACGAGCGAGATTATGAACGGCCTTTTTGCTTTTGTCTTGAATATCACGTTCAATGCGGTTTCGAGAGATGAAAAGAGCTGATAGGAGAGCAGGGCATAGAGTATTACGGTAAGCTGCCCTATTCCGCTGTAGGATATTATCTTTTTTATCTCATCGGTTATCTCGTAAGTGATCTTCGGGAATAGTCCCGCGAGCTTTGAAGTAAAGAACCTGAGCAATTCCTCGTCGGCGCCGAGAAAATGCCCGATAATGGCCGTGAGGAGCAGGCAGAAGGGGATAATCGCCATCATTGTAAAGTAAGAGATGGAGCCCGCTAACATGAGACCGCCGTCCCTGAAAAAATCGATGAAGCTTTTTAATATTGTCTTTATATATCTGCCCATGTATTCGACAATTATACCAGACCATAATAAGCAATCAAAACATCTCAATATAAAGTGTAGGTCTGATTCAATGACTTTATCGGCAGAACTCTTTAGCCGCATGCTCTTATACCCGTACTCCGCATCGGCGGCATCTGTCTGATAAAGCATATATTATCTTTGCTTTGCATAACAAACAACACTTATAAAGGCGTTGAAGCAGACTTGCACTTTATATCGGATATTCTGCCTTGCAATTCGGGCATGCCGTGCTATCATTATAGTATGAGATACAGAGCGGCTTTTATATCCATCTTAGTATTAGTATTTCTCGCTTCCTGCGTAACGAACAGGTTCATCAGGACAGAGCCGTCAGAATATAAAGAGCTTGCCGGAAACTTTACCCTCATCCTCTACGGCAGCAGGCATTTAAATGACATAGAGACCGTAGTTATCCTCGATATGGAAGGGGACAAATACAGCTTTGAGCCTTATGCTCCCGAATTCGACTATAAGATAAAAAAAGGCGTTCCCGCAAAAGAAGCGCTTAAAGAGGCCGAACACTTCGTAAGCCGGCACAGCTCGTTTCATCGCACTCAGTTGAGCAGGATAATCGATGAAAAAGGCGTTGCGATAGGGTATGAAATGAGGCCTTTATACTACCCCCTTGCATTCGGTGTTTCCGACGTCCTCGATGTCTATTATATAAAGGAGGGCGATAAGATAACCGTCAGGATAAAGCTTATACCGTCCGTTGAGAGAATGCTTTTTGACGGCGACGGTTTCAAATTAGGGGACAATTAGATTATCTCCGCCTTCCGGTGTAACCTGAAGTGCATTCACTGTAATCAAAAAATATACACACGTCGCTTTTCCATATTTGTGCGCCTATTTTCAAGCATCTACGGCTGTTGAAGGGTTGAAAGCCTTGCCCGGCGGTGTATTGAAAAAGTATACACTTTTTTATGTCGGGACGTGTAAAATAGAAAGAATACGCCTTTTTACCGCCGGCATTAATATTGCTTTATATATTCCGGACAAACTTTTAAAGGGGGGCGTGTATGGAGAAGCAACGCATACTGGTCGTGGACGACGACCCTGTTATAGGCCTTAGCTGCAAGAGGATACTCGGAGCCGAGGGGTTTACGGTATTTACGGTCGAAGACGGAGAAGGCGCGATAGAGAAGGTATCGAATGAAGAGTTCGACCTTGTTATAACGGACATAAGGCTTCCGGATGTCTATGGTCTTAAGGTGGTGCAGGAATCCAAGACAATACAGCCCAAGGCGGACGTCGTTGTCATTACCGGTTATCCTTCCCTCGACGACGCGAAGGAGTCGATAAGGCTCGGCGCTTTAGAGTATCTTGAAAAGCCCTTTACTCCGGATTTCATGATGAACGTCGCCAAGAGGGTGTTCGATAAGAGGGGCTGGATATTAAAGAAGGCGTATATAGATCAGTTCAGGGACTACGTGGTGCCTTCCTCTGAAATGGATAATCTTACGGTTTATTACAAAGACGGCACATGGGCCCGGCCTGTTCAGGAAGGGATGTGGGAGATAGGAATAGACGTGAGGAACTTCCTGGCCGGAGGCCAGCTTCTATATGTAGATATAATGAAGAGCCTTAAAGAGGTCGTAAGCGGCGAGACCTTCGCCCAGCTTATAAGCGGCGGAAGGAATATCATCACATACGATATAAATGCCCCTATGACCGGGATCGTGAAAAGTGTAAACTCGCATGCCAATGACGCCATATGCTCTTTGCTGAAGGACCATTTGAGCGAAGGCTGGTTTCTATGGCTTGTCAGGATAGAGACAATCAAGTGATTAAGGAGGATAGAGGATGAAGGGAAATATCCTTGTGGTGGATGACGAACAGATAGTTTTGAAGAGCTGTGAAAGGATTTTGTCTCCGGAGGGATACGGCGTAGATACCGCGACTTCCGCGAAGGAGGCCCTGTCGCTGCTCGACAAAAATTTTTACGATCTCGTCATTACGGACATCAAGATGCCGGAGATGGACGGCATAGAGTTTATGAAACAGGCGAGGCAGAAGAATCCGGATATAAACATAATAGTCATAACGGGCTATCCTTCTCAGGAAAGCATAAAAGAGGCCTTGCGGCTGAGGATAATAGATTACCTTCCCAAACCGTTCTCGCCTACGCATCTTTTAGAAGTTACCGCTAACGCTATCGAGTTGAAGAAAAGGGGAATAATTCCGGAGCCTCAGGTGGAGAATTATACGGAAGAGGTAGCCGTGAAACTGGATGCCGTCATAGACAGGTATAGGCATAAGCCAGGCAGCCTTATACCGGTGCTTCAGGAGGCTCAGGAACTCGTGGGTTATCTGCCTCCCGTCGTTCAGAGGCATATTGCCGGGGGCCTTAAGATACCCGTCAGCGAGGTTCACGGCGTGGTATCGTTCTATTCCTTTTTCACAATGAAGCCTAAGGGCAAGCACAACATAAGGGTGTGCCTCGGAACGGCCTGTTATGTCAAAGGCGCGGAAGAGATAGTAAAGAAATTCAGCGACGGCCTTAAGCTCGAAGTCGGGGGCATTACTTCGGACAAGAAATTTTCCCTCGAGACCGTCAGGTGCCTCGGGGCGTGCGGCCTCGCGCCGGTCGTGGTGATAGACAAGGACACGCACGGCTCCATAAATCCGGTCAAGACATTAGACCTTTTGAAGGAATTCGAATAGGAGGAATATATGGCCAGACTTACGGTGGATGACTTAAAAAAGATCAAGGAAGAATATAAGTCTACGCTCACACTGAGAGAGGGCGGTTCGAGGGCGAAGATAACGGTTCACATGGGCACATGCGGCATAGCCGCCGGAGCGAGAAAGGTAATGGAGGCCGTGCTCGACGAGATAAATAAAAATAACGTTAAGGATGTTATCGTGACGAATTCCGGATGCGCCGGGCTCTGCAGCAAGGAGCCTATGGCTACCGTGGAAATAATAAACGAAGCGCCCGTTAAATACGTTCAGCTCAACGAAGACAAGATACGGAAGATATTTAAGGAGCATGTTATGGAAGGCAGCGCGGTTCAAGATTACGCCCTTGTTGTGGGCAGCGAAACGGCGTACTAAGGAGGAGAGATGGAAAAGTATCGCACAAGCGTTATGCTCTGCGGCGGCACCGGATGCATATCCGGAGGCAGCTTAAAGGTGAAGAACGCGCTTACGGAAGAACTTATTAAGAGAGAACTTCAGGATGAAATAAATGTAGTTGTTACCGGATGCAACGGGTTCTGCGCGAAAGGTCCCGTAATGACGGTCTACCCCGAAGACATATTTTACGAAAAGGTTACGGTAGATGACGTTCCGGTTATTATCGAAGAGCACTTCATTAAGGGAAGGCCTGTCGAACGCCTTCTGTATAAAGAACCGATAAAGAAGCAGACGATTCCGCTCATGCGCGATATCCCGTTTTTCAACCTTCAGGTACTGAGGGCTTTGAGGAACAAGGGGCTTATCGACGCTGAAAAGATCGACGAATACATTGCAAGGGACGGTTATCAGGCCGCTGCCAAGGCATTGACCGAAATGACCCCGGAGCAGGTTATAAATGAGCTTAAACGCTCCGGCCTCAGGGGAAGGGGAGGCGCGGGTTTCCCTACCGGAATGAAGTGGGAATTATGCTCGCGTGTTAAGGGCGACAGTAAATACATACTGTGCAACGGAGACGAAGGAGACCCCGGCGCGTTCATGGACAGGAGCATTATGGAGGCCGATCCTCACGTGGTCCTCGAAGGAATGATCATAGGCGCGCGGGCTATCGGCGCGGATAAAGGTTACATATACGTCAGGGCGGAATATCCCCTTGCGGTTCATAGGTTGCAGCTTGCGATAAATCAGGCAAAGGAATACGGGCTTTTGGGAGAAAACATTCTCGGCACAGGCTTTAATCTCGATATTGAGATATATCTGGGCGCGGGCGCGTTTGTCTGCGGAGAAGAGACCGCGCTTATGCGCTCAATCGAGGGCAAGAGGGGCATGCCGAGGCCTAGGCCTCCTTTCCCGGCGCAGAAAGGACTCTGGGATAAGCCCTCGGTGCTTAACAATGTCGAAACATACGCCAACATACCCCAGATAATACTGAACGGAGCCGACTGGTACAAGAGCCTCGGAACGGAAAAGTCCACCGGCACGAAGGTATTTGCCCTTACAGGTGCCATAAATAATGTCGGACTTATAGAAGTTCCGATGGGAATCCCGTTAAGAAAGATTATTTTTGATATCGGAGGCGGCATATCCAAGGGCAGGAAATTCAAGGCAGTGCAGCTTGGAGGCCCTTCCGGCGGCTGTATCCCGGAACATCTCCTCGACACTCCGGTAACGTATGAAGATATCGTCCAGACAGGAGCGATTGTAGGCTCCGGCGGCATGGTCGTTATGAACGACCTCAACTGCATGGTGAGCGTTGCAAAGTTCTTCCTTGAATTTACTACCGATGAGTCGTGCGGCAAATGTCCGCCTTGCAGGATAGGAACTACCGTAATGCTCGATATCCTGACCAACATAACCGAAGGCAGGGGCAAGGAAGGATATATAGAATTACTGCAGGATATTTCTCAGGATATAATCGCCACGTCCCTTTGCGGATTAGGACAGACCGCGCCTAATCCCGTTCTTACTACAATAAAATATTTCAGGGATGAATACGAGTCTCACATAAATGAAAAGTGGTGCAAGACCGGCGTCTGTAAGGAGCTATGCACATTTTACGTAGATGAAGAAAAATGCAAGGCGTGCGGCGCGTGCAAGAGGGTATGCCCGCAGAACGCCATTTCAGGGGAAAAGAAGGTTCCCCATCGCATAGAACAATCCAAATGCATACAGTGCCGCTCGTGTTACGAGGCATGCAAATTCGACTCCATAAAAATAGGGCCGAGGAGCATGAGGGAAAAGCTTATGGAGACTACCGATCAGGAAGCGCTCAAAGAGATTTACACCGCGGCGATAGCAGCGAAGGAGGAGTAAGAGATGCCGATAGAGCTTACTATAAACGGAAAAAACATAAAGGCGGAGCAGGGAATGACCATTCTTCAGGCCGCCCTGAAAAACGATATTTACATACCTAACATGTGCTATGACAGGAGGCTTAAGCCCTACGGCGGATGCAGGCTCTGCGTTGTCGAACTCGAAGGGCAGAAAAGGCTTTTTGCAGCGTGTTCGACCCCGGCTGAAGACGGAATGATCGTTCATACGGAAACCCCGAAACTCGCAAAGGCGAGAAAGACGGTGCTCGAACTCCTGCTCGTGCATCACCCGCTCGACTGTCCTATATGCGACAAGGCGGGCGAATGCAGCCTTCAGGACCTTGCATTCAAATACGGGCCTTCCCAGAGCAGGTTCGTCGCGGAAAGAAAGCACGACCCGGAAAGGGTTGACGCGCCCATAGTAGAGAGGAATCCTAACAGGTGCATATTGTGCGGCAAGTGCGTAAGGGTATGCGCCGAGCATCAGGGAGTAGGGGCGATAAACCTTATAGGAAGGGGCTTTAAGACAAAGGTGAGCCCTGCCTTTGAAGAAACCCTGAACTGCGAATTCTGCGGCCAGTGCATAGACGCATGTCCTGTGGGCGCCCTCGGGGCCAAGCCTTACAGGTTCAGGTCGAGGGTGTGGTATATGGATGAATACGAGACCATATGCCCTTACTGCGGCTGCGGATGCACGACAAACTTGAGTCTCAGAGAAGGAAGGATAATAAGGGCGAGGGGTAAAGACGGCATAGGCATAAACGAAGGAAACCTCTGCGGCAAGGGCAGGTTCGGGTTCGATTACATATATTCCGAAAACAGGATCACCGCGCCCATGATTAGAAAGGACGGAAAACTTACTCCCGTATCATGGGAAGAGGCCCTGCAATATGTCGCAAAGAGGCTCGAAGATATAAAGGAAAAATACGGCCCTTCGGCCATCGGAGCGATAGGCTCCCAGAGATGCACAATAGAAGACAACTATATGCTCCAGAAGTTCATGAGGGATGTCGTAGGCACCGATAATATAGATTCCGGAGCGCGGTTCGGTTACGCCAAGGCGCAGAAGGCGCTCGAAAAGGCATACGGCGTAGACTTTATGCCGATAAAGTGGAAGGCGCCTCTCAAAGCTGACTTTATGCTTGTGGTGGAATCGGACATAACATCCACGCTTCCGGTGTGGGGGCTTAACTTTATCAAAGCGAAAAACGACGGAGCGACTCTCGTGGTAGCGGACGTGAAAGAGACAAAGCTCGCGCGGAACAGCACGCAGTGGCTCAGGATAAAGCCCGGTTCCGGCACCGTCTTAATGAACGGCATGATGAAGGTAATAATAGACGAAGGGTTATATGATAAGGATAAGGCTTCTGTTGTGCCGAATTTCGACGCGCTTACCGCGGGCCTGAAAGAATTCACGCCGCAAGCGGTATCGAGTATTACAGGCATAAGCGAAGACAGGATTATAAGCCTTGCAAGGTCGTATGCGTCTGCGGGGAAACGCCTTATAGCCCTTACTTCCAATATATCGGAAAATACCAAGAGCATAAATACGATATTAGCAGCCGCGAACCTCGCTATTCTTATGGGCGACGATCCCGATACGGTTCAGGTGCCGGCCGAATTTTCTAATACTGCCGGCATGTGGATGTCGGGAGTAAGGCCGCTTTCGGGAGGCAAAGACGTTTATAACATGCTCTATGAGCCGGGATCGGTGAAGGCGCTTTATATAATGGGCGAAAATCCCATCGTAACTTTTCAGGACGCGGCAAGG
>MHDU01000051.1 GCA_001803635.1 Nitrospirae bacterium GWB2_47_37
GCTGCTGCTGTCGGGCCTTTTTGAAAGTCTCTAATGCCTCTTCGTAATTTTCAGCCTTATACTCACGAATGCCTTTCTCAAGAAGGTTGTCGGCGGCATGAAGATGGGCGGAAAAACCGAGGATGAACAGCACGACGATAATTACGCACAGAATACTTCTATTCCTGCCCATGCCCCCCCTTTTTTTATGCAGATTATGCGAAATTATACTACAAATCAATGTTTTTAAGGTATATAAAAACTTTTTATTCTGGCATTTATTTTTCTTCCATCGTTGTTACTTTCATTGCCCTTTCCGCTAAAAATAGAAGTCTTTCAATCTCATGTTTCGGTATAAAAATCCCTTCCGTACCGTTGCATTTATATATATCTACCGCCTTGATGAAGGCATTAATGAATTGCGAACAATGAGTTGCGTTTTTATACATATTGCCTCACTTTATCTTGCCGAGCATTTTTATGAAGACACCTAAAAGTTCGGGGTCGTAATTCCCTGTCTCTTTCGCAACAATGGATAATGCGGAGAATGGAGAGACCGCAAGCTTGTAAGGACGTTGGGTTGTTAATGAGTCATAGGAATCTGCAAGCGCCGTTATTCTCCCGAATAGTTTTATACCGCTTCCCGATAGGCCGAACGGATATCCTTTACCTGTAAGTTTTTCATGATGCTGTAAGACTGCGGCAAAGGATTCCTCCGGAAAATCATTATGTGCGCGCAGGAGTTTTTCACCTTCGATAACGTGATTTTTTATGACCTTATACTCAATATTATTCAGTTTTCCCTGCCTGCTTAAGATTTCACTCGGGACAGCGCTTTTCCCTATATCGTGCAAAAGCGCTCCTACCCCTAACTTTTCTATATCGTTTCTTTTCATTCCGATTGCCGCCCCAAGGCCGACGGATAAAACGGTCACATTTACGGAATGCGTGTATGTATAATAGTCGTAGTTCCTGAGCGAGAGCAGGTCATATATGGCGTCCTTATTCTCTAATATGCGGTCGGTTATCTTATTGACCGCGGTTGTTGCTTTTTTGACTTTTTGTCCGCTTCTGGGGTCGTCGAGGAACTCCTTTATTATCAGCTTTGAATTTTCTCTAACGGCAAAAGCCTTTATTTTAGGCTCTTCATTTTCAGGAATATCTTTCGAATTCAAAAAAGAATTTATATACGCATAATAGCGAAGGATATCGGATCTCTTTATAAGGACATCGCCCGTCAAATCCAATATCTTTTCGTCTATAACTGCCGGTGATGTATCCGTTGCCGCAATAATCGGTATGAAGCTGAGTTCGTTTTGCATAAATATGCTGAAGTCTATTTTCTTTCCGGCAACTAAAAGGTTTTTATCTATCTGGAAATATTGTTCTTTGTAGAATGCGTATTCCTGAAATACGGCAGGATCATCATAGTAAGAGTTTCTTTGAGCTTTGTTTTTAGAAATATAGGCATCAAGGTTGAAGGCATCTTTCTGCTGAATATAGATTTCAGATACCCTTTTTTCTTTCAGCAGATCTTTTGCAGCGACGGTAAAAAGCATATCTTTATCGAAAAGCGGACTGAAAAGACCTCCATCCCTGATAAAGATATCGAACGGCAGGCGCGTTCCTACAATAAGTTTTTCAGGCGATATAGGTATACGAGGGTTGTCGTCTATTTCTCTATATTTTATAACCATAATTCACTCCGGATAGAACCCATTTTAAAAAGTTTGCCTGTCCGGCATGTGAGCGCCGTTGGAACCCTTCACAACTTCTCCCAGCCAGCCGCTTACCCCTCCGCGCAAACATTGCGCGTCAAAACCTCGGTTTTTCAAAAGGAACGCCGCCACCATGCCCCGTGAATCATTGAGGCAATAAGTGATATATTTTCTCGACGGATCCAACTCGCTGCATTTCCCCCTCAGTATTTCAAGAGGAATGTTTGTCGCCCCGTAAATATGCTCCTCTTCATATTCAGCCTGCACCCTTACATCAATTATTATGTAATCATCCAGATAGGTATCCTGATTTATTTCTTCAGGGAAGACGTTTTCCAGAAAGGCCGATTTTACAATTTGGTTAAAGTCCTTTTTGTTTAATGATAAAACTATTGTCTCCTCCATGGCGCGGCATGTGGCATTGCGTGGATCGTTCTTGATAAGGGCCTCTTCTCCGAAGGCGTTTCCGCTGCTCAATTCCGTTATTTTTTTAGTCTCCGCTTCCCCTTCTCTCTTCTTCAGCACCGCGATGCGGCCTGATTTGATGATGTAGTATTTGTCGCCCTTTTCTCCCTGCACAATAATATCTTCTCCCGGCATATATGTCTTTTCAGCCATTCTTTCTATAGCTACATAAACCTTCTCGGGTTCAAGAAGCTCAAAGGGCTGAAGGGTTTTTATCTTGTTATACCGGGCATAATCCCTGACATTCCGGAGAAGCCTCCTTTTAAATACAGGTTCGCCCGCCGTGATTTTCTCAAAATCAGGCTTGGAAAGCACAAGAAGAACCGCATCCGTTATTGCGCGCACAGATGTTGAACGGGCCGCGCAGGTCAAAAGGGACGTTTCGCCGAAGCCGCGTCCGCTGCCGATAACAGACAGAAGCGCATCGCCCCCTGACCTCGCATTCTTGAAAACCTCAAGCCGTCCCTCTTTAATAAAATAGAAAGAATCCCCTTCATCACCTTCCCTCATAATTATACTGCCGGCCGGATAATGCTCCTGCTTAACGCTCGATGCAAAGAATTCCAGCGCCCCGTCCGAAAGGCTCGAAAAATAATTATACTTCCTGAGATCTGACGACATAAGTTCCATGACTCCCTCCTTCAACCGGCTACAAGTCAACCTTCCCGCTTTCGGCAAGCGTCTTGAGATCAGCCGTTATCTCCATGGAAAACGGATTCAGTTCCCATGCCCTTTTGATAGCCTCGGTCGCCTTGACCCTGTTCCCCATTTCCAGGTGAGTCTTGCCGACGGAATGGTGAATGACGGCGTTGTCGGGGATTATGACAAGTATCTCTATATATATTTCGAGAGCCTTCTCCGGTTTTCCCACTCTCCGGTAGGCCTCGCAGAGGCTCCGCATAAGGGAGATGTCTGAAGGGTTCTTCTTGCGGGCATTGAGGAGCGTCTCCAGCGCCTTCTCGTTCTCATTCTTCGACAGGTACATCTCGCCCATAAGATGTCCGGAAGTAGATATATCCTTTCGAACCTCGGATGCCGCATCCTTTAGAATGATTTCTGCCCTTTTATCTTCTCCTGCCTTTACTAATAACCTGCTCAGGGCAAGAAGCCGCTCCGTGTTAGCGGGACTTATACGGTGAGCTTTCTCATAATATTCAATGGCGGCTTCCAGATTTCCCATGTCTTCATACAACTCAGCAAGTGCGTTATACGCCCTCACAAACATCCGGTTACTGTCAATGGTTTTCCTGAAAAAATCGATGGCGCTGTCGATGTTCCCCCTTGCTTGGGCCAGTCTGCCGAAACCATAAGACACTTTCGCAGCTTCAGGAGCAAGTACCGAAGCTTGCAGCAGTTCTTCCTCTGCCTTCGCCATGTCTCTTCTCTCAAGCGAGAGTTCAAAATTCTGCAGATGCAGTTCGACCGGGTTCGGCTTAAACTTCTTTTCGAGTACCTTTGCAAGCTTGTCCTCCAGGGTCCCCATGACAAATGGCTTTACAATGTATGCATCCCCTCCGTCCTCCGCAGCCCGCGCAACCATCCGGCTGGTGACTTCGGCGGTGACAAACACAAAGGCGATATTATTATTTTTCCTGTCCTTTTTTACGGTTTTAAAGAGCTCGACCCCCGTCATCTCCGGCATATTGATATCTGAGACCACCAGGTCGAT
The DNA here is from genome assembly GCA_001803635.1 of Nitrospirae bacterium GWB2_47_37. Lineage (GTDB taxonomy): Bacteria > Nitrospirota > Thermodesulfovibrionia > Thermodesulfovibrionales > Dissulfurispiraceae > GWB2-47-37. The sequence goes on from MHDU01000051.1 coordinate 3,832, forward strand.
GGGATATGATTTGATTATGTCCAGCGCCTTTCTGCCGTGCTCGGCTACCCTGACGTTCCTGAAACCTATTCTCGACATCATGTTATTGATAGTGAGGCGCATGGAAGATTCGTCATCGACGACAAGGCAGTTTACCTCAAGGTACTTCATCGGGATCGCCATTAAAAAGCCTCTCCTTTACCGGGTGGAAAATCAGGAAGAGTGAAGACAAACCGGGCGCCGCGGGGTTCGGCGTCCTCGAGAGTGCGGATAGTGCGGATATGTCTTTCACATGCTTCACAGGTCATGCAACAGTATGCCGGATTTTTCCCACGGGGGGGTGTAAGCAGGATTACATGCACCGGATGCTCACTCCCCCGCCGGGGTAAAAAAAGATTCGTTAAGCCTGATACGCCTGTTTTCAAGCGCCTCTATTGCCCCTTCGTTTTTCAATTCGTTCATTATTTTTGTTACCGTCTCACGGGTCAGTCCCGTCATGCCGGCCATATCCTGATGGGTAAGTTGGATCGAGAGCACAAAGCCCCTGCCCTCTTTTTTTCCGTGTTTACCGCACAGCAGGAGCAGGAGCATCTTTACCCGCTGGGAAGCGCTCGTGCGGCTCATGATTTCCATGGTAGCGTTCGAGACGCGGATGCGCCGGCAAAAAGTCTGCAGCAGCAAGAGGAGGATTTTTTTCTGGCTGTAGATGAGGGAATAAAAATCATCCTTCGATATGATCGCAATGGAGGAATCTTCCATAGCCACGACGGTGGCGGAGGCAGTCTTGCCGTCGATCAGGGACATCTCCCCGAAAAAGTCGCCGGTCCGGTGCATAGCTAAAATGATCTCTTTCCCCTCTTCGCTGACACGGATGACCTTTACCGCTCCGGCAAGGATCACATACATGAAGAGGTTCGCGTCCTCCTGTATCAGAACCGTTTCGTTTCTCACGAACTTCTTCACCCGGATTTTGTCGAGAGACTGGAAAAGCTCTTCTTCGTCGAGGGATGACAAAAGGCTGAAATTCCTGAGAAGCTCCAAATCTCCCGCCCCCGCGCGCTTCGCGCCGGAGCCGGATTCCTTTTGCCGCTTCAGCGTCCCTGTGCCGGCAGACCTCAGATACCCGGCAACAGGCATGCCGCAGGCTGCCGCGTTCTCCCTTATTCTTTCAAGCTCTTCCCGGCTCACACGAATCGATATCCGCCTGTCGCGTCCGTTATCCCCGTTCACTTCTCTCCCCTGCCTGTTTGCAGATATTTCAATAGGGAACCTTCATCCTTTCTGTCCGGAACAAAATACGACTTAACCAATAGACTACATGCCGGGAGCATGAAAATGAATCACCCTATCGGGGTATTTTTAGGGTATAGGCGCTAAATAATGCCTTTTTTTCTCGCCTTTACGAGGGCTTCCTTCCTGTCTTTCGCATGAAGCTTTTCGTAGATTTTTTTGATGTGGGTGTGGACGGTGTGGGGGCTTATATTGAATTTTACCGCGATCTCTTTATAACTCAATCCGTTTTCTATCTCTTTTACTATCTCTTTCTCCCTGTGTGTTAAAAGATACTGCTCCTGAACGCCCTCTTCCTGAAATTCTATTATTACCTTTCGCGCTATTTTAGGGCTCATGGGAGCGCCGCCTTCATGGAGGTTATGAATTCCCTCTATGAGTTCTCTCGGGCCGTTTCCCTTCAGCAGGTAACCCGACGCGCCTGCCTTCAGCGCGGCGAATACATTTTCCTTATCCTCAAAGATCGTATGAGCTATTATCTCGATATCGGGCGATTCTTCCTTGATCTCTCTTATCAGGTCAACGCCCGACATGCCCGGAAGCCCTAAGTCAACCACCATCACTTGGGGCATTATCTCAGGATTATCTTTTTCTATTGCCGCTAACGCGTCCTCGGCGCTGCCGAATGCTCCTACGACGTTTATGTCCTTCTCGCCTCCCAGAACGAGCCTGAGGCTTTCGAGCAAAAGCGGGTTATCTTCGACTATCGCCAATCGCATGATTTAAGAATACATTTTAAACCCCTAAAAGTCCATAACCTTTTCAGGGTATTTTCAGGGGATGGGCGCTTCGAGCATTACGCATGTGCCGTTGTCCGAGGTCACTGTAAGTTTCCCTCCTATATCCCCTGCCCTCGCCTTCATGTTTGAAATCCCCCTGCCTTTGCCGTGCCCTTCTTTTATTCCACCGCCGTCATCTTTTATCGACAGGCTTAATCTCTCTCCATCGACGTTCAGCTTTACAAAAATATTTTTAGCCGAGGCATGTTTTGCGACATTGGTCAATGCCTCTTTGTAAATCCGGACCAGGTTCAGAGACAAAAGGCTGCCGGGCCTTTCTTGCGCATCGTTCAGAACGGTTTCCATATTGAACAAGATTCCCGATGGTTCCGCCATATTGCCGCCTAAATGCCTCATATCCGAGGCAAGCGAGTGCCAGTCCGCCTTGCCTTCATCAAGGCTGTACATAAAAGTCCTCATTTCGGAAAATGCCTCTTTTGAGAGTTCCGATATTGTTGCGAGGGCTTTTTTAATATCCTCGATCGAGGATTCATTCCGGGCGATGTCGGCCAGCAGGGTTATGTTTGTTGCTATGCCGCCTATGCCGTCATGAATATCCCTTATTATTTTCTCCTTTTCCGCCAAATATCTCTTGTCCGCTTCGATCTTTATTTTTTCTTTCAGCGTCTCTTCGGCGAGTTTTCGTTCGGCAATGTCGAGTACCGTTCCCATAACGGCAGGCAGGCCGTTATAGTTTATCATTTTCCCGTAAACCTCCACCTCTATTACATCACCGCTCTTTGTTATGCCTCTGAATGTGTAATTCGCCGCGGATACGTCTCCCTCGTCGATTCTTTTTTTAATGTCTCTCCCAACATGCATATTCCAATCATCCGGGTGGGTAAGATGCACAGGGCCTTTTTTATTTATCAGCTCATCCGTGTTATAGCCGAATATGTCGGCTGCGGCGGAGTTCACATATTTAAAGACATTGTCCTGTATGATATACACGCCTACGAGGGATTTCTCGGAAAGCACCCTGAATTTTTCTTCGCTGTCCCTTAGAACGGCATACATCCGCATACGTTCGGTGACATCGTTGCCGATGCTCAGTATTTCGATCATCCGTCCGTCTTCCGCAAAGACGGGCTTGTTTGTCCATGAGATCCAGACCCTTGTTCCGTCCTTGCGTATATTTTCGTTCATATTATTCGCATACCTTTCGGGATGTTCGCAGATATCTCTGATCATAAAAATAAGGTCCCTGCCGGTCGACTCCGTTTCAGGCACTATCGTTCCCACGACATTTCTGCCCGTTATTTCCTCCACGGTAAATCCGAAGAACTCCAGGGCAAACCTATTCATAAAGACCACATTGCCGTTTGCGTCCCATCTCAGGACTATACTGTTTACATTCTCGACAATATCCCTGTACTTCTTCTCGCTTTCAAGAATATTTTCTCCGACCGGCCTGCCGCGATGCTCCGGCAATGCCTCCCGATAAATATTATCCGTTTCTGCGGGAGATATGCCGGCAATAGGGACTTCCAGATACACGCGCATGCCGTTATCGCTGCTTATCGCTAATTCGCCTTTTATATCGGCGGCGCCGGCCTTCATCCTGGAGACGGCGATGCCCGTTTCATATTTGTCTACCGATCCGCTGCCGTCGCCTTTTATGGAAAGCCTGAATTTTTCGTTATCGACCTGAACCACCGCCTCGATATTCCCGGCCCCGGAATGCCTCATCAAGTTTACCAGCGCCTCTTTATATATCCAGAATATGTTGTGCGAAAAAACATTCGCGGGCTCTTTATCCATGCCGTTTAACGAGACCGTCATGTTCAATGATATTCCGAACGACTCCATTAAGGTAACGCCGAAACTTCTCATATACACTGCAAAGGTATTCCAGTCGACGTCTTGCATGTCGCCGGTCTGCATAAGATACCGTATCTCTGAAAGCCCCTCTTTTGAAAGCTCCTTGATCGTATCGAAGGTTTTCCGGACATCGGGGGCTTCCCGATCCGGCCCCAATATCGCCATCTCCGCAAGCAGGTTTATGTTCGTGATGATGCCGCCGAGACCGTCGTGCATTTCCTGAAGCATTTTATTTCTTCCCGTGATCTCCTTCCGGATATTATCGGCCATCGAGTTAAAGGCGTCGGCGAGTTGTCCGATCTCGTCCTTTGAAGACGCGGCTACCCTGTGCGTAAAATCTCCACCGGCTAATTTCTTAGCGCCGTGAATCAGCCTGATAATAGGCGCTGTCATCCTGTCGGCAAAAATAAGGATTGTAATAAGCGAGGCGATAATCAACGCTGCCGACAATGCCAAGACCCTCTCTCTTGCCGTTTCGAATACTCCGGCTACGTCTTCGTTCAGCCTTGCCGCTGCGCCTGCGGCAATCTTATCACCCTCTATATCGGCAAAGCCCACGCGTACTACGGCGAGCCTCTTCTGTCCGAATGTTACAGGCGCCGACACCTCGAAAATATCGTCGCCCAATTTCTGCACCGTTATATCTTCAGCGGAAATCGCTTTCGCGGCAACCGCATCCTTTACCGTTCTTCCGACCATGCCGGCTCCTTTGGAACCGTCGCCTTTGAATAATGCGGACAATATTCTGCCTTCCGGGTCATGGACATAAATATATATGACCTCATCGTCCTGCATCTTTATCTCCGCGATATTATTCACTTCGGAGACGTCGAAATTATACATGGGTTGAACAAGCCTTAAGGCTAAAAGTTTTACGGATGCCTCTACCTTTTCGAGCCATTCCTTATTCACCGCCGTCTCGATGGCTCCCTTGCCGACGGTAGTTATATCGGAAAAAATATGTTTCTTAGCTTCGTCCAATATTTGGATAACGGCAATACCGATCAAGGTCAGCAGCAAAAAAACGAACAGGAAAACTTTTGTTTTGATATTTATCCGCGGAAGCATTTCGGCTAATCTGTCTCCTCTTCGTCCGGTTTTATAAGGCGCTCTATATACGTCATAAGCTTGTCTATCTTTTCGGGAGAGTCGATAAACCTGTCGAATTCATAGGCCCGGAGAGCCTTTTTGCCCTCTGCGGTCTTATTCATCATCAGCATTTCTTCTTTTATCCTCTCCACAAGCCGCTTGTCCAGTCCGGCTCCGACAAGCACCACAAACTCTATTATTTTAGGCGATTCCCATATTACCTTAAACTTCGCCTTATAAGCCTCCGGCACATCTCCGGGCGTTGACCAGTCGAGATTGCTTAACGCCCCTGCCGCAACCTTCTTATAAAACACCCGGCTCGAAACATTCAGCTCTGTGCCCGCAAACACATAACCTATCTTACCATTAGAAGCAGAGGGATTAGGCGGGGTAATTTCCTCCATGTCGAATCCTTCAGCCCTCAGCACGGCCCTCGGCAAATAACAGGATGAGGTCGAAGATGGGTCTTCGCATGCGATTATTTTTCCCTTCAGGTCTTCGATTGTGTTTATCCCGCTGTCTTTCCGCACGAATATAAGGCTGTTATATTCACCGGCCCCTCTCCTCGACAGCGTAAGTATCGGATAGGCGATTCCGTCTCTCTTGAGCCCTGCCGCCTTGAAGGGACTCTCCAGAATAATGTCTATTTTCCCTTCTTTAACGCGCTTTCTGAGGGTAGCATACTTCCTGTCTCCGGCAAGCACCGCTTCGCCCCGCTCTATGCCCATATCCTTAAGCCTCGACGCGAGGTATTTTATTATAGGCTGGATCTTGCTCTGCTGTTTGACTACATGCTCCGTCGCCCTGCCCATAGTGAGGACTTTCTTCTCCTTATTATGCCCGCAGTTCGCGCCGATAGGCATAAGGCTGAAAAATAGAATTGTGCCTATCGTAATTATCGTTCGCATATCATACCTGCCTCCGTTGCATTGCCTTAATGCTTAGTTATATCATAAAATTCTTTATCAATGAAAGCATTAAAGACAATCATAATAACCATTATCTCTTTGCTCTTTCTCGGCATAGTCTATTATTTCATTCTCCCGGACATATCGAAGCTGAAAAAAGAGAATCCGAAAAAAACCTCTTTTATGGAATATCGGGAACGGGAATGGCGAGAGAAGGGCAAAAGGATAAAGACCACTCAGATATGGACACCGCTTTCGAATATATCGCCTTACCTCATGAAAGCCGTCCTCATAGCGGAAGACGACAAATTTTACAGGCACGAGGGCTTTGATTTCGAGGCGATTCAAAAGGCGCTGGAAAAGGACATCAAAAAGAAAAAATTCAAGTTCGGCGGCAGCACCATAAGCCAGCAGCTTGCGAAAAACCTCTACCTGACGCCGTCAAAAAATCCTGTGAGAAAAATAAAAGAAGCGGTCCTCACATGGAGAATAGAGAGCACTCTTTCAAAAAGGCGCATACTCGAATTATATCTGAATGTCGCGGAATGGGGTGAGGGCATATTCGGCATCGAAGCGGCATCGAGACATTACTACGGCAAGCCGGCTTCGGCATTAGCCCCTGAAGAGGCGGCGCGCCTCGCATCTGTGCTTCCGAACCCGAGAAAATACAATCCTATCGGAACATCGAAATACGTAGAAACCCGCTCAAGGATAATCTACGACATAATGGTAAGAAGGGGCATCGTAATACCGGAATATGAGGAGATAGAAAATATACCGGAGACCGAACAGCAAACGCAACAATAATACGTATCAAAAATTTCAACGCAAAGCGCAGGTCTGTTTCAATGACTTTATCGACGGAACTTTTTAATTACATTCTCTTATACTCGTCATCCGCATCGGCGGCGTCTATTTGATTAAACATACGGTATCTTTGCTTTGCATAAAAAATAACACTTATAAAGGCGTTGAAACGGATTTGCGCTTTGTGTCATTACGGACAAGGATGTCCGGCGAGAATGAGCGGAAATACTGAGCCCTGCCGGACTATGTGCCTTCCGTATCTTCATTGGTATATTCAGGATAGAGCTTTTTCATGCAGTCCGGGCATATGCCGTGACTGAACTCCGCTTCGGAATGTTCCGACACGTACGCCTCAACCTGCTTCCAGAAGCCCTTGTCGTCCCTAACCTTTTTGCATGAGGAACAGATAGGTATAAGGCCTCGAAGCGTCTTGATCTTTGCAAGGGCTTCAGCCAGTTTCTCATTGCCCTGTTTCAATTCTTCTATATAGTAATGACATTTGTCCCTTGCATTTATAACCCCTTCCCTCATCGCGTTAAAAGAATTCACCAGTTCCATTACTTCCCTGCTTCCGGTCTTGATCTCTATCTCCTCCGGATTTTCCATATCGAATTTCTCCATGTATTTACCGAGCCTGTTCAAGGGATACGTCATGCACCAGCTTACGACTATTCCTATAATGAAACCTATAGCGGCTATAACAAAGGTTATAACCGCTATATGCCTCCTGACGGAAATGATCCGGGAAAGCATGACATTCTGGTTCATGCCGATATGAATATCGATCTGAGTTCCGGGGATAACAGGATAGCTGAATTCGATGATAAATTTATCCCCGGCTTTATATTTCGTCACTTTATATTCTCCGGAATCCGAAATCGGATATTCTCCGTGATTCTTCAATAATGCCCTTGGAAATCCGCCGTCGAATGAGTGCGCGAATATTTTATTGTTAAAATCTTCTATATAGAGATATTCCATGTCCTTAGTATTGGCCGCAATATTTTTCAGGTATTCCGAGACGAAAATCACATCGCCGGTAAATATCCTGTCGGCGATATTTTCGGCAACCATCCGGGCGATAAAAAACCCCCTGTTCTTCATCTCGTTTTGCATGAAATTTTTCATGATCCCGTCCACGATTATGCTTATACTAATCCCTATGCCGAGCGTAACGGCAGATATCAGCAGTATTATCTTCACATAAAGTCTCATGGCGCAGCCTTTTTTGATTTTGGAATGATCCCGAATTCAAGCATGTATTTCCTCAGTTCCGCGTAGTCTTCATCGTGAGCCGCGACAAATCCGTTAGGCATTTCCGTCCTGTCCCAGCGGTAAAGCCCTTCGGCGTCCCTGCCCTTCGGCTGAAAATCTATTAACGCCTTCGTAACATTTTTCAGGACATCGGAAGACACGTTCTTATTCGCAAAGATACCGCTCGACGGATAATATCTCGAAATGTAAATAATGCGTATAAGCCCCTCCTTTGCCAATCTCAATCCGATAATATCCTGAAGTCCGGCCGCGTCCGCCCTGCCTGCGGATACGGCATTCGCCGCGTTCAGATGCGAGCCTGTAAATTCGTAGCGGGCGAGGTCTTTTAAAACTATACCCTGATCCTTTAGCGCTATCCTCGGAATCAGATGTCCCTGAGTGGAATGCATGTTGCCGAACGCAAACCGCTTACCGCGCAAATCTCCCGCTGTTTTTATGTTGCTGTTAGGAGCAACCGCAATAATAGAGCGGTACTCCGCCTTGTTTTTTTCGTTAAGCCCGCGGACAAGAGATATTACGCCGTATTTTTCACGCGCAACGAGATATGATCCCGCCCCGGCTATCGCGAAATGCACATTCCCCCTGCCTGCTTCATCGGCCAAAGAGCTTCCTTCCGCGAATTTAAGCATGAATTTATAGCCTGTCTTCTTTTCCAGATACTTTAAAAAAGGGATATACTGGCGGGCGTCTTCAACCGGATTGGACCTTCTGTCGAAACCGAAGAGAAATGTTTTTTCAGAGCCCTTTCCCGGCGGCGAGAGGCGTAATTCCGTATCGCTCAACCGGTCGGCCAAATCGATGTTCTTGTAATCTCTGCTTATATCGGCATTTCCGAATGCGAGATAAAAGGCCGCTCCGGCCAGCGTAACAGCCAGAGCTATAAGCAAACCCTTGCGCGCTTTAATCCGGATCGGCTCCATAATTAGAGATTATCAGACTATTGCAACAGTGTCAATTTTCTGTGAAGATGGATAAACATTGAGGGCAAAGTATTGGAACGACTTCGGCAGCCTAAGCGTAACAGGGATGTTTAAGCGGGCCGACGCAGCTTCGGAGGAAGGCGGGATGCCTTCCGAGAATGAAGCGGAAATGCTTTGTCCTCAATGTTTATTAATAGAAGACGAAAAACAACAGAACGGTGATGCCGGCCCCTAAAAGGGCTCCCGCTATAACCTCTACAGGCGTATGCGCCTTCACCGTTACCCTGCTCTGCGCGATAACGACCGCCAGCATAAAGGAAAGGAGAGATGCCGTAAGGTTTTCGGTAATATAGGTAACCGCAACCCACGCGGAGAATGCTATGGAGGCGTGCCCGCTCGGCATTCCGCCGCGCAGCGGCCGGCCCTTGCCTGAATAAGACTTCAATACCACAACGAGGATCAGGACGAGGATTACCGCGATGAGCGCTATCTCTTCCTTTGAGTGTTTCGCTATAAAAATTCCCTTTTCGAATATCCTGCCGAGATACGGGAAAAGTATGATGTACCCTAATACCGCAGCTCCGAATGCGGTTATCAAAACGGCTCCTGCGGCAACGTCCTTAGCAATCCTCGCCTTTTCGCTGTGTTCGAGAGAGATCATATCCACCACGTATTCGACGGCCGTGTTTACCATCTCCGCGAGCAGCACAAGAATTACGGCGATCGATATTATCAGGAAATCGATCCTTTTGAGGCCGAGGATATAACCCAAAACCAAGACCGCAACCGCTGAATAAAAATGATACCTCAGATGCCTCTGGGTCTTTGCGGCGTGCAGGATGCCTTCAATAGCGTTATTTGTGCTGTCTATCCATCTTCTTAACGGCATAGCTTATTTACTCCGAGCAGTTCTTCTTCCAGTTTCCTCATTTTTCGCGCCTCATATTTGCTCTTTTCATGGTCGTATCCGAGAAGATGGAGAAAACCGTGGATCAAAAGCCGCTCGACTTCCCGGTGGAAGGTTACTCCATACTCCTTCGCCTGTCTTTCAGCCTTATGAAGGTTTATGACGATATCGCCGATAGAAAATAATCGTTCAAACTGTTTAAGCTGTTTAAACCGTTCAATTTGCGGGAATGACAGGACATCGGTGGTTTTATCTTTCCCGCGATACTGCCGGTTCAGTTCCCTCATCGTCCTGTCGTTTATCATAAGCACGCTTACCTCGCAAGTATCGAGCATTCCGAACCTGCGGGGGTAATTATTAGAGAGACGCACGGCGGCCTGTTTAAGGGTATTCTCTATCTTATGCCGGCTTATCCTTATGCGCCTTTGGCTGTTCCTTATCGCTGTTTCCATTGCCCTGCGCGGAAAACACCTCCGGATTCCTGAGAACGGTCGATTCAAATGCCGGCAGTTCGGTCCTTGGAGCGGCCTTGTGGGACGAGCCCTTCAAATCGATCTCCGGATATTCTATCCTCTTGTGGAAAATACTGGTGAGGATATACGTAAACCGTTTTTTCACCTCTGATATGTCTTTCAGGGTCAGTTCGCAGTCATCGATCTGCCCGTCGAGGAATATATTGTTTATTATCCTGTCCACGAGGGCCGAAATCCTCGCGGGAGTAGGCTCGGTAAGGGCGCGCGACGCCGCTTCTACCGCGTCGGCCATCATCACGATGGCCGCAACCCTTGTCTGCGGCCGGGGGCCCGGATAGCGGTAGTTCCCCTGTAAGACCATATCGCCGGTCTGCTGCTCTATCGCCTTTTGGTAAAAAAAGGTTATAAGGCTTGTCCCGTGATGCTGCTGTATGATATCCGTAACGAGCCTCGGCAGTTTATAATGCCTTGCCAGTTCTATGCCCTCTTTGACATGCGATGTCAGTATCATGCTGCTCATGTGTGGCGCGAGTTTTTCGTGCTTGCTCACTGTGCTCGCCTGATTCTCCACAAAATACTCGGGCATCTTTATCTTTCCTATATCGTGATAATAGGCGGTAACACGCGCAAGGAGGGGATTGGCCCCCACAGCCTCAGCCGCAGCCTCTGCTAAGTTGCCTACTATAACGCTGTGGTGATAGGTGCCCGGCGCGGCTATCATGAGATTGTGCATCAACGGCTGATCGAGATCCAGCAATTCGACAAGGCTGATATCGGTAGTTATGCCGAAGGCGTATTCGATAACGGGCAGCACGAGGGAAATCATTGCCGAGACCATCAAGCCGGATACCGCCGCGAATAAAAAAGAGGGCGGGGCGGCGTTTGAGAAAAGCGCTCCGGAAAGCAGGAGGATTATGCCGGAAGTAACCACATTGACGGCGCTGACATACAAGCCGCCTTTCAGCAGGGCGGATCTCTTTCTGCACCGCAGAACGCCGAATGCCGCAGTAAGGCTTCCGATAAAGGCATACACCGGATAAAACGGATTGTTAAGCCATATGCCGGTCAGAAGGCTTATCGCAAATGAAAATATTATCGCCGTATGAAAATCGAATATGAGGGTTACGAGCATGGCGCCTATGGGTATGGGAATTCCGAATATAACTGAAATCCCGTCCGGGAAATCGAGTCCCCTGCTGAGGCCTGAAAGGATATACGCGAAAACCCTTCCGGTCAGAAGGGTCCCTGTGACAAGTATGCCCAGAAGAAGGAGCATCTTATAATCCCTGAGATAGCCGGGATTATATCTTCTTATATCTTTGTAGAAGATGAGCAAAATTATCGATGCTACAAGAAAACTGCCGATGAAATATCCCGCGCCCGCTCTTTCCTGAAGCATAATGGCGGAGACAAGGCCGAAGGCTACCAGCACGGCTATCTTGCGGATGTCGTTTTTATGCCTTTCCTTGTATTCCCTTATCAGGTTTAAAAGATATTTGGCGCTGAAAACCTTTTGAATATTTTCAATGCCGCTCTTCTGTGTCCCGTTTTTCATATCTCTCATATGCCCTTACGACTTCCTGAACGAGCCTATGTCTTACCACATCCCGTTCCGAAAAGTATACTATTTTTATGTCCTCCACGTCCTTGAGTATCCGCATGGCCTCGACAAGCCCCGATGTCTTTCCGGCAGGCAGGTCTATCTGCGTAATATCGCCGGTTATCACCGTCTTTGAGCCGAAGCCGAGCCTCGTCAGATACATCTTCATCTGCTCGGATGTAGTATTCTGAGCCTCGTCGAGTATTATAAAAGAATCGTTAAGCGTCCTTCCCCTCATAAACGCGAGCGGCGCTATCTCTATTATGCCGCGTTCTATCAATTTCGATGACTTGTCTACATCCATCATATCGAAAAGAGCGTCATACAACGGCCTGAGATAAGGGCTCACCTTCTCGGCTATGTCGCCCGGCAAAAAACCGAGTTTTTCTCCGGCCTCCACGGCGGGCCTCACAAGCACGATCCTCGAAACCTGTTTGGTAAGGAATGAGTTTATGGCCATTGCCATCGCTAAATACGTCTTTCCCGTTCCGGCGGGGCCGATGCCGAAGACTATGTCGTAAGCGTTTATCGCGTCTATATAGTGCTTCTGATTTTCGGTCTTGGGGATTATAAACCTTTTTTTTGATGAAACCGGGATGCTTCCGCTAAAAAGGCCTTTTACGGATATATCTTTACCTTCGGAAAGGGCTTTAACCGCGTAAGATATATCTTCCGGCTTGAGTATGTATCCGTTCCGGTTGACCTCGCGTATCTCCTGAATTAATTTCCCGGCTTTTTCGGCAAGGCCGTCTTCGCCTTGGATCAAGAGCCTGTTCCCCCTTACGGTAACGGCAACGCCGAACGCGCTTTCTATAATCTTGAGTGTCTTGTCGATTCCGCCGTGAAGAAAAGGATACTCTTTTTCCTCATCAAGCTCTATCTCTATTATCTTCGTAAAGCCTCCAATATCAGGCTATTTCGCGGTTACAAAATTCTGCATGCCGGTCTTTTTCTGCATGGACACCGCCGACGAACCGGCCTCTTTTTTGGTCTTATAAGCCCCTGCCCTTACCCTGAAGTAAGGATCGCCTTCGCTCCTCTCGACAATATACGCCTTGATCCCTTTTGATTTTAGAGCGGCCTGCAACTGCTCCGCCCCCTCCTTGCTTGGAAACGCCCCGAATTGAACGGCATAAAGCCTTTCATGGGAGTTTTTTGAATTTTTTGAAGTTTTGGAAATTTTCTGCGAACCTTTGCTTTTTACGTCCTTTTTAGCCGGCTTAACGCCTTTAGCCTTAACGTCCGCTTCTGCGGGCTGCGGCTTGTCGGCAGGCTGTTCAGCGCCTGCCTGTTCGGTCTTCACAGGTTCTTTTTCCTTAGGCGGCTCAGGAGGGAATGGAGGAGGAGCAGGAAATTCCTTTGGAGCTTCCTTGCCTTTATCGGCCTCCGCCGATGAAGGTTTCTGGGCTTTATTTTCCTGAGGGAATTCGGAAGGAGGCATAATAGGAGGCGGTATTACGGACTTATCCGCAGACGCGGCATCCAGCACCTTCTTTTCCTCTAAAATCGCCGCAGCCTTATCCTTCCCGGATATCTCGGCGTCTTTTTCAGACTGGAGAAACTCTCCGCCCTTATAGCCGAAAAAATACCCGAGCCCGAAAGCGACGATGATAATTACAACGGCGCCTATCACCACCGTGTTTCGTCCGAGGAGCAAAATCGATGATCTCTCGGGGCTCCTAAATCTCATAAAATGAGCATAGCATCCCCGTAGGAAAAAAATCTATAACCCATAGAGATAGCCTCCTCGTAAGCCTTATTCAATCTTTCAAAACCGCACATCGCGGACGTAAGCATCAGCGGCGTGGAGCGGGGCAGATGGAAATTGGTTATAAGGCCGTCTACCGCCTTAAAAGCATATCCGGGCCGGATAAATATGTCCGTATATCCCTGAAGAATACCGTTTAAACTGTTTAAACTGTTCGAGCCCTTCTTCTTACTACTGACCGCCGACCAATGACCCGATGCCGTTGCCTCAATCGCCCTTGTGGTTGTTGTGCCTACCGCAAAAAGCCTTCCGCCTGCCTCCTTAACTTTAGATATCCTGCCTTCGAGAGACGATTTTATTTCAAAATATTCCGGTTCCATTCTATGCCCGCTTAAAAATTCCGCTTTAACCGGCTTGAATGTGCCTATACCCACATGAAGCGTCAGGGTTTCGACAGAGACGCCCTTATCCTTTATTTTACTTAAAAGCTCCCCGGTAAAGTGCAGCCCGGCGGTTGGAGCGGCTATCGAGCCCTGATGTTCGGCATAAACGGTCTGGTATCTTTGCCTGTCCTCATTATCCGGCAATCGTTTTATGTATGGAGGCAAAGGCATGGAGCCGAATTCCCATATACTATCCTTTACCTGCTCTGTATTTAAAAATTTGAGGAACTTTTTTGACCCTTGCCCCTTTCCCATCCATATCTCGGCCTTTACATCGTTTCCGACGGTTATCATGCCCTCGAACCTGCCTTTATACATTACTTCCCATATGCCGCCTTCGCCGGCCTCCTTAACGAGCAGTATATCTATATTGCCGCCTGAAGGTTTTTCAGCGATAATCCGCGCCGGGAAGACTTTTGTGTTATTCAACAGGAGCATATCCCCTTTGTTGAGGTATCCTGCAATATCGGCAAACCGCCTGTGCTCTATAGTCCCGTCCCTGTGAAGGACGAGAAGCCTTGAGCCGTCTCTCTTTTCGACCGGCCGCAGCGCGATGGAATCCTTCGGAAGGTCGAAATCGAAATCGGAGGTTTTCATGAATCAAAAGTTAGAGTCATAGGTTTATTTTTCGTACAACTCAATGACGGTTCCGGGATAAAATTTGGAAAGTATATCCCTGTAACTCATTCCCTTCTTTGCCATATCGAGGGCGGTCCACTGGCACATCCCGACCCCGTGCCCGTATCCTTTGCCTTCGAATATATAAACATCTTCGGCTCTTCTGATATTTGTTATCATGGTGCTCGGGAGTTTATCCCATCCCAAATTTTTTCTCAGGTCTTTCGCGGGCATACTGTATTCCCCGCTTTCCGTAATAATTTTTAAAGTCCGCGCCCGATTGGAAACGGTATACGACTCTATGATAATGTCTTTTATCTGTACGCTGTTCGAGGCTTTTTCAATATCGGATACCGGTATCCGCTTCTCCCACATAAAATATGGGGAAAGTTCGCAGTTTGTCTCTACCGGCTTCAGATAAGGATAGCTCTTCCCGAAAGCCTCGGCCGGGTCTTCCGTCATGCCTCCGCTTGTGGAATGATAATATGCTGTTATAGGCTTGCCTTCGTATGAGAGTATCTCTCCCTTCGTCTCATTGACCGCCTTCGCTATGCTCTCCGGCACATTCCCGCTTTTATACACCTGATGGAGCACGGACGATGTAAGATGGTACGGCATTTTGCCGTTATTCAGTTTTTGATTAAGGGCGTACGTCCTTGATACTACGGCCTGAGCCTTCAACGCTTCGATGTCCCAACTGCTTCCGACCTCGGCGGCGACCACACCCTTTATGTAATCCTCCAGAGAAACCTCATTCACTATATAAAGGCCGTTATCTCCCTTCCACACCTCGATAACTCCCGAATATTTCAACCCGCTCAAAAGCACCTCTCCCTTCACGTTGCCGAGACGCTCGACCTTTTCGTTCTTTTTCGGGATCTTCGGATTCTTATTGTCCATGAGCAATACACGTATGGTAGTCTCGGCAGAAACAGTGACCGGCGAACAATAAACTGTGAACAGCAAAGCAATAACGAGCAATGAACAATAACTAATAAACCTTTTCATATCTCCCCTTCATGTCGAGTCCTTTACTCTTTTTATCGTATCTTTCCATTTCCGAATATATGCAACCGCAATATTTCTGCCTGTAAAGCCCGAGTTCCTTAGACATCCTTCTGCCTTCGTTGAATCCGCTCCTGAAATCCCCGCCGTAAAATTCCACCGAATATTTCTCCTGCATTGCCCTGCCTATATCCATAATCATACCAAATTTTTGATACGGGCTTACCAACAAAGAAGTGGTAAACGCATCGACATTCATTTCCTTAGCCTTCTTTGCCGATTCCTCCAGCCTGACGGAATAGCAGTATTCGCATCTATTTTCTTCGCTGCCGACCGTATTTCTCAGATATTCCTTCAAACCGTAATAATCGGTATATTCAACATCGAGATCCCACAATCTTTGCAGTTCCTTCAGCGCATCCAGCCTGTTTTTATATTCCGTATACGGATGGATATTGGGATTAAACCAGAGGCCGATGCCGGCTATTCCTTTTTGTTTGATATCCGTGAGCGGATAAACGGCGCATGGAGCGCAGCATATATGCATCAGCAGCTTCATTATTAAAACAACCCCTGCGGCAATTTTAATCCTAAATGCTCATATGCCAGCCTTGTGGCGAGCCTGCCTCGCGAAGTCCTTTCAAGCAGCCCCTCCTGCAGAAGGTAAGGCTCATAGACATCTTCAATCGTCTCTTTATCTTCCCTCAGCGCCGCCGCTATCGCGTCAACCCCGGCAGGGCCTCCGCCGAATTTTTCGATTATGGTAAGCAGCAGCTTTCTGTCTATCTCGTCCAAGCCCCTCTTATCGACATCAAGGGACTTAAGCGCGCTTTTCGTTATGGCAATATCTATACCTCCGTCTCCCTTGACCTGAGCAAAATCGCGGATACGCTTTAAGAGCCTGTTGGCGATCCTCGGAGTGCCCCTTGAGCGCGAAGCTATCTCCGACGCGGCATCCGCCTTTATCTCCATCTCAAGCAGTTTTGCGGATCTCATGACAATATGTTTGAGTTCTTCGGTATTGTAAAACTCAAGCCTGTTGATAACGCCGAACCTGTCTCTAAGCGGCGAAGTGAGCAACCCCGTCCTCGTGGTAGCACCTATAAGGGTAAACCTCGGAAGGTTTATTTTCAGCGTACGCGCATTAGGCCCCTGTCCTATGATTATGTCCAGCTTATAATCCTCCATAGCCGAATATAAAACCTCTTCGACTATTCTCGGCAGGCGGTGAATTTCATCGATAAAAAGAATATCCCTCTCGGATAGATTTGTGAGTATGGCCGCGAGATCTCCCTGCCTTTCAAGCACAGGGCCTGTGGTGGTCTTGATATTTACTCCGAGTTCGTTTGCTATGATAACGGCAAGGGTCGTCTTGCCGAGTCCCGGAGGCCCGAAAAACAAGGTGTGGTCGAGGGGCTCTTCCCGCATCTTCGTGGCGGAGATAAACACCTTAAGATTTTCTTTTATCTTTTCCTGACCGACAAACTCGTCGAGCGAGCGGGGACGGAGATTTACCTCATACGGAATATCCTCCTGAACGGCTTCAGGGGAAAGGGGATGGATTTCTTTGTCTTCTATTCTCATCTATTCCTTTGTCAGATATTTTAACGCCTCTTTCAGAAGACTTTCAATGTCCTTACGGCCGCCGTCATACGCCTTTTCGAGGACTTCCTGAGCTATATTCTTTTTATAGCCTAAATTCACAAGGGCGGAAAGGGTGTCGTCATAGACCGTGTCTTTCTTCTCCTTTAGGAACGGGAGTTTCCCCCTGAGTTCGAGGATTAAGCGGTGAGCCGTCTTTTTGCCGAGGCCCGGCGCTTTGCAGAGCATGTCCACATCTTCGGAGTTTATCGCGTTGTAAAAATTATCGGGCGAAATAGTCGAGAGTATATTTAACGCCACCTTCGGCCCTATTCCCGATATGCCGAGCAGTGTCGTGAAAATCCTCTTGTCGTCATCTGTCTGAAAACCGTAAAGCTGTATGGCGTCTTCCCTGACATGGGTGTAAACAAAGAGGAACACATCCTTATGCTCATCGGGCAGATCGGAAAGCAGCGTAACCGGGACATTGACATGGTATCCCACTCCTCCCACCTCAACGATAAGATAATCCGGCTTCTTTGAAATAAGCCTGCCTCTGAGCGACGCTATCATGCTCCCCTCAAAGCGCTGTTATTACACAGTCTGCCGACATTCGTCATATTCGCATGGCATATCGCGATGGCAAGGGCGTCGGCGCTGTCTGCCGACAGAACCCTGTTCACTCCCAATATCTGCTTTACCATTTTCTGCACCTGATTCTTGTCGGCCCTGCCGTAGCCCACGACAGCTTTCTTTACCTCAAGAGCGCTGTACTCATGAATCGGAATGCCCGATGCGGCAGCGGAAAGAAGCGCCACACCTCTCGTATGACCGAGGCTTAGAGCCGCCTTTATGCCCTTTGCAAAAAAAATCTTCTCTATCGCTATTTCATCGGGATTATATTCGGAAATCACGTCAACGAGGGAAACATAAAGCTCTTTAAGTCTTTCATGAAGAGGCTTTGACGCCTGCATTGCTATCCTGCCGGAAGAGAGATACTGGAGCGATGGAGTGCCGGAATATCGGAGTGCCGGAGTGATTTTTCTTATCAGCCCATACCCGCAGTTTACGCTGCCGGGGTCTATTCCGAGAATTTTCATCCCCTCATCTTTTCCTCGGCGCCTCAAAAAGTATCTCTTCTATCATCTGGCACAACACATGGCCGAGCGTTATATGCGTTTCCTGAATCCTCGGAGTGTCGTCCGTAGGCACAACGAAGGCGTAATCGCTCTTGGAGGCAAATTTGTCGCCCTTCGTACCGGTGAAGGCGATGGTCTTTAATCCCTTCTTCTTTGCAGCGTCGACCGCCTTGAGGATATTTTTAGAACCGCCGCTTGTGCTTATAGCAATGGCTATATCTCCCTGCTCACCCAGCGTCTTGACCTGCCTCGCGAAAATCTCTGCATAATCGTAATCATTGGCTATGGATGTCAGCACGGCCATATCGGTATTCAACGCGATTGCCGGAAGTCCGGGCCTGTCCTTTTTAAAACGGTTTACGAATTCCGCCGCAATATGAGACGCATCGCAGGCGCTGCCGCCGTTGCCGAAAATTATCAGTTTTTTGCCGTCATTAAAGGCGTCGGCTATCATCCTTGACACATCAGCGATAAGGGAGGCATTCTCCTTAACGAACTTGGATTTCACGCTTATGCTGTCTTCAAACGCCTTGAGTATCTTTTTTTCCATGCAGGTAGTCTACTAAAGATAAAAGTTTATAGTCAAGAAAACATAGGCCTATCAAGGGTTAAAAACCGGCGCCCATAATGTTTTCACCGCGCCTCCTCTAATCTTTTCAATACCGCCTGCGCGTCCGTCCATGTCAGCGGCTTGTCTTTACGATTTCTAAGAAAATACGCCGGATGAAACGTAGGCATCACCGGAATCCCCTTATACTCGAAAAAATGCCCCCTTGCCTTCACAATAGAAAATTTGGCCAAAGGCGTCTCCGATCCCATAAGCGTATGTGACGCCGTCTTTCCGAGCGCCATTATCACCCCCGGAGCTATTATCTCTATCTGCCTTTCAAGAAAGGGTAAACATGCCGCTATCTCGTCCTCGCGGGGATCTTGATTCGCCGGAGGCCTGCATTTTACGATATTCGCGATATAAACATCCTCTCTCGTAAAATTCGAGCCCGATGCCTTTCCCATATTACCGATAAGGCTCGTCAGAATCTCTCCCGCCTCTCCAACAAACGGACGCGCCTGAATATCTTCATCCTCCCCCGGCGCTTCTCCGATGAACATAATCGAGGCATTCGCATTGCCTTCGCCGAATACTATATTCGTCCTGCCGTTCGAAAGCTTGCATCTCCGGCAATCGCCTATCTCCGCGCGAAGCGCATATAAAGCAGCCTCTTTATCTATAGACGAGTTTTGAGTTAATGGTTTCGAGTTAAGCGTTGTACCTTGGACTCCCGAACTTATTTCTATCGGCAGCCTGTCAAAGCCGAGTTCTTTATAGAACTCTAGCACTGTCCTTATATTTCCGGCAATATCATTAACCATAAAACCCCCTCGTCGTTTTTAGTCTTTATTCGTTTTTCATTTTTGTATATTTCTCGACTCTCGCCCGGTCGTTGCTTTTTTGGGCGTATATTAT
Source organism: Nitrospirae bacterium GWB2_47_37 (assembly GCA_001803635.1). Lineage (GTDB taxonomy): Bacteria > Nitrospirota > Thermodesulfovibrionia > Thermodesulfovibrionales > Dissulfurispiraceae > GWB2-47-37. Next base: position 23,639 of record MHDU01000051.1, read on the forward strand.
AATATCATCTATGAAATTCCGTTTTATGCCGAATCTCTCCGCGCGATCCATATTGTCTTCGAGCGCCTTGATCGCCTCTCCGTACTCGTGTTTAAGCGCGTGAATTTCAGCCGTCTCCCACCACGCGAAAAGCTCTCCGCTTAGGTCTCCCGATTCTTTGAACGCGCTTATCGCTTTAACCGCGCTCTTTATCGCCTCTTCGAGCTCCCCGAGTTTTTTCCGGATGCGGCACACGCTCATGTGCCCTTTAGCGACAAAGCGTTTACCTAACCCTGATTCAAAACCTGCCGTCAAGGAATCCTCATAATGACTGAAGGCGTCTTTAAAAACATCGTCCGATGCTCCTGCCCTGTCTTCGTTTGCAATAATATTCTTTATGGATGTCAGATATTTTTCGTAAGAGAGCAGCGCATTTTTATACATCCCTCCCTGCTCGAAAACCCTTCCCATAAGCTTATAAACTACACTCAGCTTTATGTCGTCGCGCATCTTTTCTCCGAGTTCCTGAGCGCGGAGCCCGAAATCTATAGCGTTATGGTAATCCTTGACGTTTACGTAATATAGGGCTAAATAATAATGCCCGACAAACATGGCTCTCTCATCCCCCGCTTTTTTTGCCTCTATTAAGGCATTCCCGGCCGTCACCTTCATGGCCGGATAATCGCCCTTCTTGTAAGACTCCCATGCCGAATCGAGCGCTTTGTTCGCATCTCCTATTGTTTCATGCCGCGTCCCTGCTTCGGATGCGGCAATGGATTTGTTTTCGTTCCTTTGGTTTCCGGCGACTTTCGGCTGCTTTAAGGCGGAAACCGTTCCGCCGCCCGGAAGGGCTATATCATAGTCTTTAACGTTTTCCGGAATATCGAACACGACAACATCCTCTATCTCCATGCGTGAGCCCATCTTCATCATCGTAAAACTCCGGGTGCCGAGCCTCAAAGATCCCGTAGCGCTATCCGACCTCTTCCAGCGCTTTTTTTTTGCATCGATCAGCGTGATATTCGACAATGCATCGGTAGGGAATGATATGGAACTCATGTTTTTAACCTTGAATTTCACGATAACGAATTTACCATCCGGCTTCCGTAAAAATATCCCGTCTCCTAAATGTTTTGCTTCCTTTATGCCCGTAATCGTATATGTTGCCTTAATCCTGTTGTTGTTTTTATCTTTTACCGTCAGGGTTACGGGCCGGTTAATGCCTGCCGGATTATCCTCTGCCTCTGCGGCAACCGCATGAAAAACCAACAACGCTGAACACGCCATGAGCCGGACTACGCACGCTATGTCCAAACTCTTACCGCTCACCCCATTTCAGCTTTGTCCTTAATATCTGAAAATAATCCCGCTCGCACGGTATAAGAAGCTGCGTCGTAAATGCGGCCTTTTTTATCTCTATGATGTCGTCTTTCTTTAAAGAAAATCCGACCTGACCGTCAAGGGTGAGGAACACGTCTTCGCTCTCGGATCTGACGATAATCTCTACGGTGAAATCGTCGGGCAACACTATAGGCCTGTTTGTAAGCGTATGGGGACAGATAGGTGTAAGCACGATGCTGTTCAGAGTCGGATAGAGTATCGGTCCTCCGGCAGATAGTGAATACGCCGTAGAACCCGTGGGAGTGGCTATAATAAGTCCGTCCGCTTTGAATGTGGTCACATAAGAATTGTTGATATATGTTTCGAGGTCTATAATTCTTGCCGGCGCGCCTTTGTTCACAACCACGTCGTTCAGGACGACAAAATCCGCGATCTTTTCTCCATGCCTTACCACAAAAGCGGTAAGCATTATACGCTCTTCTACGGAACAGCTTCCGGAAAGCATTTTTTCGACCGCGTCGAATATCTCTTCCCTGTTGACCTCTGTAATAAACCCGAGCCCTCCAAGGTTGACGCCGAGTATCGGGATTCCTTTATCTCCAACAAGCCGGGCAACGCCGAGCATGGTGCCGTCGCCTCCGAGCACCACGATAACATCGACCATCGAGGGTATCTCCGTCCTCGAAAAGCCTTGTATGTTCAGGTTGGAAACGGTTTCGGAATCAGGGAATACGGCGTATCCCTTGCTTTCGAGCCATGGAATGAACTCCTTCAATATCTCGGCCGGTTCCGGTCTTCCTGCCTTGCCTATTATTCCGATCCGTTTCATCACTCCAACGATTCGACTCCTTCAATAATTATCTCTCTTGAATTTTCATCGATATGATCTATTCTCACTTTAACCGCATCTTCGTAGATTTCGGCAGACGGCACGGCAAGCCTCTCTGCCCACTCTACAATCGCAACCCCCTCGGAATCCATATATTCCCATATCCCGAGCGCCTCGATATCTTCCTCGCGTTCCACCCTGTAAAGGTCTATGTGATAAAAAGGCGGCGAGGTCTCGTATTCGGCGGCGATCACAAAGCTGGCGCTCCCTATATCCCTTTTTGCAATGCCGAAGGCCGATGCAACGCCTTTGACAAATACCGTTTTACCGGCGCCGAGGTCTCCGTAAAGCAATGCCATACCTTTGCCCTTTGCCTTTAAAAGCCTTCCGAGTTTAAACCCCAATTCTTCCGTTTCGGACGGAGAATTTGTAATAATCCGCAGATCATGGCTCATAGTCTATTGCCGCCGAGGCTATTTAGACATTCCCTTAATCATATCCATCTTGCCGATTATGCCGATAATCTTTTTGCCGTCGACAACCGGGATCAAATGGACATTTTTTCCCGTCATGATGTCGGCTATATCCTCAACCGATGCGTCTTCGGTAACGGTTATGACATCCTTTGTGCAGATATCATCCACGGTAACCGCCGCCATTTTTTTCATCTCTTTTTCGAGCTTTCCGGGGCTTTCGAGCATTATAAAGGCATCGAACAGCCTGACGACGGTAGGGATATGAAACCTCTTGTTCTGGCTTATAAGGTCGTTCTCCGTGACAATGCCGTACAGATTGCCGTCCCCGTCCACAACCGGCGCTCCGCTGATTTTATGTTCCATGAGCGTGCGCGCAAGCCCTTCTATCGTAACAGCCGGGCCGACCGTTATTATTTCCTTTGTCATTATGTCTTTAGCTTTCAGCATTGCATCTCCTTTGTGTTATCTTCCATGCATCTATTATAAACCGTTAAGCGGTATCAAACAATCCCTATGAAGCCGCACTGTCTTCCCGTAACACCCTTCGCATATCGGTACGAATAATATTTTTCGGGCAGGCAGGAGGTGCATTCCTCCGACATCCATATATTGTCCGCAGGAACTCCTGAATAAAGCGCCTGATATTTATTAGCGGTAGGCAGATCAAGGCAATATTTCTCCCCTCTTTTTATAAAATATTCGCCCTCTCCGGTTGCCTTGCTCACCGCCTCAATAACCTCATATCCTACATTATAACAGCACCAGCGTATTGCAGTCCCGACGGCAATCAATATATCGTCCGGCGATGAGTAAAACCTGTCCGACATCGCCTGTATCGTGTTCCCCAGTATTCCGGCTGCGGTTCCCCTCCATCCGGCGTGAACGGCGCCTACTATATGCCTTTTAGCATCATACAGAAGAACAGGCACGCAGTCCGCAGTCTGAACTCCAATCAGAATACCTTTCCTATCCGTAATAACGGCATCGGCTACCTTAGGCTCAGTGTCATAATCGAGCGTCAAAACCTTATCCGTATGCTTCTGAACGGGCAAATATATATTATCCGCCGATATGCCGGCTATTTTTGAAACGCCGGCCTTATCGCAGCTGGACGCCTTTGTAGTGAAAAAGGCCTTTACCGGCATTTTATGAAAAACAGGAGGGTTTATTATCATCTTCTCATTTAGAGAATGCCGCCGGCAAAAAATCTATAATATCGGAGGCGATCATGGAATATTCGCCCATGCGCTCTGCGGCCATGTCTCCCGCAAGACCGTGAAGATACGCTCCAGCCATGGAAGCGTCTGTAGGATTCAACCCCTGCCCCAATAGAGACGCTATCACACCCGTTAAAACATCGCCGGAGCCGGCAGTAGCCATGCCGGGATTGCCTGTAGGGTTTATAAACACATCGCCGTCCGGTTCCGCAACAATGGTCGGAACTCCTTTTAAAACAAGATACGTTCCTGTTTCCTTTGAAAATGATATAGCAGTATTAATTCTGTCTCTTCCTATTTTTTTTACTGCCTGCCCCCTGCCCGTTGACGCCGACAAGAGCCTCGCCATCTCCCCCGCATGCGGCGTGAGGATAATAGGGGCTTTTGCTTTCTGCAAAACTCCTATCGCCTCTTGCCTATTGCCTATTGGCCTACTCAGCGAATTTATTCCGTCCGCATCAATCACCATCGGGACCGTGGATTTTTGAACGAGTCCGTTTACTATCTTTTCCGTGCCGCTTGAAACCCCGATGCCGGGACCGACAGCAATAATATCCGCCTTTTGAGCGGCGAACGTAAGAATTTGATCTATTGCTTTAGACGAGAGTATCCCGCTTCCGTCATCCGCTAAAGGCAATGTCATCTCCTCCGTAACCCTGCCCTGAAACACATCCATCAGCGATTCGGGAACTCCGAGAGTAACAAGCCCTGCGCCGCTTCTGAGACACGCCTTTGCAGCCATCAATGCCGCTCCGGTCTTTCCCTTTGATCCCGCTATTATAAAGACATGGCCGTAATCGCCCTTATGGGAATATTTCGGCCTCTGGAGGATCGAACCGGCTATATGTTCTTTGCATATGAGATTCGCCTTTATCCCGCTGGATGCGAGAAGCCTTTCAGGAAATCCTATATCCTCAATAAAGAGCCTGCCCGTGCATTCCGCGCCCGGATACAGATAATGTCCGCGTTTAGGAAGTCCGAAGGTTACGGTAAAATCGGCCTTTACAGCTTCTCCTAATATTTCTCCCGTGTCCGAAGAAACGCCCGACGGCATATCGACCGATATGACAGGAGCCTCCGAATTGTTTATAAACTCAAAAATTCCGGCAAGATTCCCTTTCACAGGGCGGCTGAGGCCTGTTCCGAATACGGCGTCAATAATGACCGCGCTGTGAATATCCTTTGCATTAACGGCATTGCGAAATTCTATAGGCATGCCGATCTTTTTCGCTATCTGATACTGCTTGTTACAGTCAGGACTGAGATCATTTTTTTTAACGCAAATTAAAACATGTACATTAAAACCCCGATTGTAGAGATCGCGCGCGGCAACAATGCCGTCTCCGCCGTTGTTTCCTCCGCCGCAAAGGGCAATAACCTTCTTCTCCGGATAAAGTTCTCTAACCTTTGAAGCAACCGCAAGACCGGCCCTTTCCATAAGGACTAACGACGGAATGCCGTAGTCCTTAATGGTAATCCTGTCGATCTCACGCATTTCCTGAGATGTAACGACTTTCATATTTTAACCCCTCATACCCCTCTTACTGCGCAATCCATCCCTTTTCAATAAGCCATTGTTCCGCCCATGAGACAAAACTTTTTGCGTTGTCAAGAAGCCTTTTTGCCTGCTCCGCTGTTATAACTGCCTGTTCGTCGTAATCGCCCCAGCTTCTCAAATTAAAGGCATCCCGCAAAACCTTAGACCAAATAGGATCTATTTCTTTCTTATTCACAAATTCTCTGTCTAACAAGGAAATAACGCCGTAATGTTTTGATGTTCCGAGTTCCTTGGTCAGAATGATTGCAAGCGCTGCATAAAACATTGCATAGTATCCCCTATTGACTACACCATTATGTTGTTGAATGTTATAAAGAGCTTCGGCCTGAATTAGGGTGTCTTTCGCTTTTTTAATGTTGTTGCCGATAAGAATGGAAATATCATCTTTTTTCATAAAACCACCCCTTCATTATGAACTGCTCTAATAAAAGGCGAAGAGCGGCGCGGGGTATCCCATACATCGCTTTTGCGATAAACAACCGCTTGAATGACCCTGTCATTATCAAATCCGACTCCCCATGCAATATCGTTTATCTGCGTCCTAATCGTTTCAATATCGTATGCGTCCGGCACTTCGACATAAATATCAATATCGCTGAACTCCTCCATTTCTCCGCGTGCAGCCGAGCCGTATAATAAAACCTTGGCATCAGGAAACAAAGCATGAATCCGTTCCGCAAATTTTTTGCCGATTTCAAGAGCCGCTAAATCTGCCTGTTTTACTGTCGCCATGTATCACCTCCTAAAGCTGTCTGCTCTTATTTTACCTTAATCTTATCTCCAAATGTAGTCAGCGAGCAGTCAAAACAAAAAGCAGAACGAGAACAAGGAATCCGATTGCCAGAAAAACAAAAAAAGTTTTTAAAAGAAATTTAACATCAAACTCTATCTCTATTTTCAAGGTATCACCTCCCCCTCAAATTCCTTCAGAAAATCATTTACTTCTGCCATTTCATGTTATAATGTTCTATGAATCTTGTTAACATTCTCATATGGGCAGCAGGGCTTAATATCGCTTTATACGGCGGCATCATAGGCATACTTGCCTTACTCGTCAATCCCTTCTTTGGCATCGCTATCCTTGCCATTATTATTGTCATCGCGAAGTATCTGTAATTCCTTTTCCACTACCGCAGGCATCTCTCCTCTTCCGTTACCCCATAAAGCCCATAGACAATATCGTCTATCTGTTGCTCATAAACTATTTATTTGACTGGATAAGTTTGTCTTCTACCGTAGAAGTCGTTTTAGCATTTGTGAAAACCGTTTCGTGATAAATAGTTCTGATTTCTTTAGCTGTTTCTTTAGATATCATGCCAACTTCTACAAGCTTATTTAACTTTGTTTCAAATACAGTCTGTTTTTCAATCATTGTTTGTTGCGATTTGCTCAGTTCTTCTTGTTGTTTAATTATTTTTTCTCGGTGTTTCTGACCTTCTTCTCTAAGTCTCTCAAATTCTTTATCTTTTTCATATTTCAAAAAACCTTGAAAGGTGTATAGCCCAATACAAAGTACTGCGGAGAATATCAGAATATAATTACGTTTTTTCCCTTTCCAGATAAAAGGTGTGAGGGTTATAGAAAGAATAAGTATTCCAATTAATGCATCAAGCCACGTTATCATAATTTCCTCGGTATTTCAAAATCAAATATTTATCCCTCAATTATCCTCCTCTCCTCCTTGGTAATTCCGTAAAGCCCATAGACAATCTCGTCTATCTTTTCGTCTGTAACAGCAATTTCCCGCTCTATTTTATCCCTCTCTGCCGACGGTGGGAGGGAGTTTTTCTTTTTGTGCAGTTCAAGCATACGGTCTATGAGGGAGACGAGTTTGTCGTGGATGGCTTTTTCTGAGGGGTTGTTAAAGTCTATGGTGCGGATGGGAAGGCGTGAAATATACATCGGCTTGTATTCGAAATAACCGCCTTGCTTTGTCGAAGCGATGGAATGCATGACAAAATCGGAAACCTTTGAATTCAATATTCCGAGAAGATATAAATCATCAGTAGAGATGATTGTGGTTTTATCATTGGAATAAAAACCTTCTCTGTCAAAGGCATATGACGCACTTTTTACTATTGCGGGGACTATTATTTTAGGCTTTTCAAATTCTTCGTAATAATCACACGCCCTTAGTTCCCACCAGTATTCACCCTTGTCATAGCGTTTTTTACCTCTATCTGCAAATGGGGCAAGATATGAAGCTATTGCCGGATAAGTCTCGCTGAACCAAAGCCATGCGTTCTTTTCGGTCATGCCCGAAGTTCGTAATCGGGCATCCAGTTGTCGTTTCTCTGGATTCCCGCCTTCGCGGGAATGACTTATCTGTGCATGAGTCCAGCCCTTAGGCATCAAAATCAAATACCGTTCGCTTTGCGGTGACTCATAGCGTTTGACATCACGCCCTAAAAGAAATGGCTTAATCATCTCTTTGCTTTTAGAAATTTCTTTTATTAAACGATTCTTTGTCTCTTCATCAATGACAAACGCCTCATTAAGACCTGTCTTTATGCCATAGAAAATCTTTCCTTTTACATACTCACCCAACGGACTACCTGCTTTGCGCAATTTGTTCAAAAGGTTCTGAGACTGTTTATTGACCAGTGACCAGCCTTTGTCGTCGAGAGATGATTTTTCAATAGCAAATGAATTTTCTGAGACATAGTCAGAGAGCTTGCTAAAGTTAAGGGTTTTTACTTGCGTTGCGCTGAACTGTGAAGCGGCAGTCCCTTTACGGATACGAACAATGCACGGATAAGTGGTTGCACTCTCGAAAACAGGTAAATCTCCAAAGTCTGTTATCTCCTCAATGCGCTGTTTCTTCATCCATCTGCGGAGTGGTTCGCCATAATTTGCACGCATCCACTTGTTTGCAACGATATAGCTGAAAAGGCCATTGGTTTTTAAAAGTGAAACGCCTTTTTCAATAAAGTAGGCGTAGAGGTCAGCCGTGCCATGATAGACCTCGTAGCGCTTTTGGAAATATTCCTTGAACTCTCCAATCATCTCTTGTCTCACATACGGCGGATTTCCTATCACGCAATCAAACCCGCTGTTCGCCATAATCTCGCCGAAGCCGACACTTTTTGAATTCCAGTCAAAGGGATTGATGCGGCTCTTATCTTCATCAGACAATTCAGCTACAGGGACAGTCCCGAATCTACGGCCTTTGGCCCGTAATTCTGGGGCAGTCCCTTCGTAAAGTTGTCCCTGTTCAAATATGTCATACCCGATCAAACTATTGCCGCATTTTATGTTATTCCCCAGAGACGGCAGAAGATGCTGCTTTCTCGGCAGCAGCCCTCTCTCGCCTTCAAGTGCCTTGAGATAGAGGCTCATCATGGTTATCTCAACAGCTTGAGGGTCAATGTCTACTCCGAAAATATTATTTCTCAAAATCTTTGCCTTTTCATGGATTGGAAGAGCCAATTCTTCCGGCGATATTTTCCAGTACGGGAACAGGTGAAGCGTCTGCGCCTCTTTCGGATGCTCGCGGTAGTATTTGAGATGATAGTCAATCAGATATTGATAAGCTCCTAAAAGAAACGAGCCGGAGCCGCACGCAGGGTCAAGAATCTTTATCTTCTCTATCTGTCTGGGCGTCTTGCCCTCTACAAGCTTACCGACTGTGTTTTTTACGATGTAATCAACGATATATTTCGGCGTATAGTAAACTCCGCCCGCCTTTCTTACCTCCGGCTTTTCTTCGACCTTTACCCTTTGAGGCGTTACCCGTATTGTGCTTCCAAGATAGCGTTCATAAATGCTTCCAAGAAGCTCAACTCCGATAGCGTCAAAGCGGTAACGGCTTTTAGGGAAATAGAGGTTTTCAATTATGTCCGATAAAAGGGAAGAATCCGTTTCTGCCGTTTCACAGGCATGCGGCTTGAATATGTCGCCGTTAAGGTCGTCATTAATTTCTTTAAAGAGGTCTTTCAGGTGCGTCATTATGGGCTTTCTCTTGCCCTCTTCCTTCCATTGAGCGGCGATTTCCCATAATTCCCTGTCCGGCCGTATCCTCCTGTCCTCTGCAATACGGATAAATACAATCCGGTCGAGCAGTCTTTGAACAACATCGTTCAGAAGCTTTGCATCGAATTCAGGATTTCTTTTATGAATATCCTTTGCAAGCTCTGTGCGCCAATCCGTAAGGTCTTCGAGGAAAGATTTATCGGGCGGAATTCTGAGTCTCTTGCTCTTTGTGTCTTTCGGCAGCAAGGCTTCTAATGAACCCTGCTCAACTCTTTCCTTTGACAGCTCCCATAATTTTTCAATGCCGGCAAGATAGTCCGTGTATTTGAAGTCGAGGATTAAACCTTCATTCGGGAATTTTGGATTCGGCTTTAAAGACGCGTCATAAAGCCTGAACTCTTCAAAGTCTGTAAGAATTACAAAATAGACCTCTTTAGTTGACCATGCATAACTTTTTGCTTGAAGGATATGGTTTATATCATCGAGGGCAACTGAAGGGGCCTTTGCTTCAATAAAGAATTTTGTCGCGCCGTTTATCCTGAAATTATAATCCGGCCTCCCTGTGGTTTCGGGCGAGAGTTCGACAATCACATCTCTTTCATGGGGAGGCTTATGCGCCTTATTTTCTATGTCCCAGCCGAGGGCTTTGAATAATGGGTTTATGAAATCAATTCTGACCTGAGCCTCAAGATAGCCTTTTGAGAGATAATGGGTCTTGTCTTTCTCAAATTTTGAGATTAGTGTGAGAAGCTTTTCCCTGAATATACCGCTATCGCTCATTTGCTCAAGTTACGGTTTCAATCCGGTCTGCATATACCACGGCGTCTCCGTCGGCTTCTGGAAGCCGCAGAGCTTATAGATATAATCGCTCACCTGCTCCGCCGTAAACGGCCTCATGAGAACGCCGCTCACCGTCTTCGCCTGAATAAGACCTACGAGTTCCTCATTTGTAGTTCCGGAAGAAGCAATGAGGAGGATTTTAAGAGACTCATTTTTACTCTTTATCTCTTTCGCGAAATCAACGGTTGATTCGTCCTTGATGACGGAATCGAGAATAAGAGTACAGCAGTTTTCTATATCTCCAATAACCGCTTCAAGCTGCTTTGTGGTGTCGAAATATTTTGCCTTTACACTGCTTTCAAATTCCCTTAACGCCCAGCCGATGGGATGCACCAAATCTTTTTTTACGCATACCAAAACCAATTTCTTCGACATCTATCCTCCCTTAAAATGAATGTTCTTTTCCCGGAAATACGCCCTTCTCAACTTCTTCTCTATACTGTTTTACAGCCTTCAAAGCGTCTTTTTTAAGATCGGCATACCTCTTTACGAATTTAGGCGTAAACCTCTCGAATAACCCTATAACGTCGTGCAGCACCAAAACCTGCCCGTCGCAATGAACGCCCGCGCCGATGCCTATGGTCGGGATCGACAGCTTTTTTGTTATCTGTTCCGCGAGCTTCGCGGGTATGGCTTCAAGAAGCAGGGAAAACGCGCCCGCATCCTGAAGTATCTTCGCGTCCTCCATAAGCCTTTTTGCGGCTTCCTCGGTTTTGCCCTGAATCTTATAACCGCCCATCCTGTGAACGGCCTGCGGGGTAAGTCCTATATGAGCCATTACCGGAATTTCGGCCTTTGTCATCGCCTCTATTTTTTCCGCCGTCTCTCTGCCGCCTTCTATTTTCACCGCCTGCGCGCCCGCTTCTTTAATAAAGCGTCCCGCGTTCCTTACCGCGTCCTCAATGCTCACCTGATACGAGAGATACGGCATATCTCCGATAACCATAGCGCTCTTTGCCGCCCTCGAAACCATCTTTGTGTGATATACCATTTCATCCATAGTGACAGGGAGTGTATTTTCGAGCCCCTGAACTACCATAGCGAGCGAATCTCCTACTAAAATAGCATCTATGCCTGCCTCATCCATGATCTGAGCGAAGGGATAATCATAGGCGGTGAGCATAGTAATCTTCCGCCCTTCCTGCTTTTTTTTCAAAAAATCGTTAATTGTAGTTTTCTGTTTTTCCATTATTCCATCGCTCCATTGTTTGATTTTGACGGCCTTATCGCCTTTAAATTCAACTGCACGTATTTTCCGCCGTCCCATTCATTTATTATCGGATGAAACGCCGCGTCAATCGCGCCGGCGTTTTCAACGGCATCGAGCAGTCCTCCGAAATCAAAACCTATGCTGTCTACGCTTCTGCCGTTCTGCTTCAAGCGCATCTTCAGATGATTTTTCCCCACAACCCTCGGCTGCATGACCTCGAAACCCTTCCCTCCGAACAACGGTTCCTCGTTTCCGCATCCGAAAGGCTCCAGGCGCGCAATTTCGTTTATCAAATCTATGGTAACATCCGACATGGAAACGGCCGCGTCTATGTGAAGTGCAGGCACGCGGTCGTCATCGGAAACCGAATCCGCGGCAATCCCCGAAATCATTTCCCTGAACCGTGAGATATCTTCGGACAAGAGGCTCAATCCCGCCGCCTGTTTGTGTCCGCCGAACCTCTTCAGCACGCCCTTACACTTCGTGAGTCCCTCATGTATGTCGAACGCGGGTATGCTCCGGGCAGAGCCTTTAGCCGTGCCGTTTTCTATAGATAGGATAAATGTCGGCCTGTAGTATTCCTCCGCGATCCTCGAAGCTACTATGCCCACCACTCCGAGATGCCACCCCTCCGATGCTAAAACAATAGCGCCGCCAATCTCGAATTTTTGGAGCATTCCTTTTGCTTCATTATAAACGACTTCCTCTATTTCCTGCCTCTTCGAATTCAATTCATTAAGCCGCTTCGCAAGGCCTTCGGCCTCGATTTCCGAATCCGTGGTTAAAAGCCTCACTACATCCGCCGCGTCCGCTATCCTGCCGGCGGCATTAATCCTCGGTATGAGCACGTAGGGCAATAATGTTGTTTTAAAAAAATCGGGCTTTATCCCGGCCGCGTCCTTCAACGCCTTGATGCCTGCCCGTTGTCCCGATTGAATGAGCTTAAGACCTGCTTTAAGAATAATTCTATTGTCTCCCGTCACAGGCACAACATCCGCGGAGGTCCCGATTGCCGCAAGGTCAAAAAATTCATGCACGTCATCGATGTTATTCTCAAACAACCCCATAACGAATTTAAAAGCAACACCGGCTCCGGATAAATTTGAGAGTTCAGAGTTATAAGCTAAGAGTTTGGGATTGACTATTGCAAAGGCATCAGGCAATTCATATTCACCTATTGCCTTTCTTACGGGTTCATGATGGTCGGTAATGATTACATCGATTCCGAGGGCGGTTGCCTGCGAGACCGCGTCAAACGATGTAATGCCGCAGTCAACGGTTATTATCAGCCGCGCGCCTCTCTCTTTTGCCTTCTCGACGCCGGCAGTCCCGAAGCCGTAGCCGTGCGCAATCCTGTCGGGTATGAAATAATCTGCATCTATGCCGAATTTCTTCAGGCCTTCCATCATTATCGAAGTTGCTGTGACGCCGTCGGCGTCGTAATCTCCGCAAATCAAAACACGTTCTCCCCTGCTCTTTGCCTCGCGTATCCTGTCTATCGCGGTCTTCATATCGGGCAATTCGAAAGGGTCGGATAATTTACCGATATCGGGATTAAGGAAGGAACTAAGCTGCTCCGGGGTTTTTATTCCCCTGTTGATCAATACCTGCGCGAATGCGGGAGAGACGGAGGCCGCGCGCGAGACGTAATCAACATACTCGGCATTGGTCTTATTTACCAGCCATTTGTATGTTGTGCCGTCAAGCACTAAAACACCTTATCTCTTTTTTCCCAAAAGCACGACGACAGGACTCGCTATGAAGATGGATGAATATGTCCCTACGGAAATGCCTATGAGCATCGCCAGCGCGAAGTCATGTATCACCTCTCCGCCGAATAAAAACAGCGCGAAGGCCGCAAGAAAAGTAGTAAGCGATGTTATGATCGTCCGCGAAAGAACCTCGTTAACGCTCCTGTTAACTACCGTTTCGATGGGTTCTTTGAGCATGCGCTTCATGTTCTCCCGTATCCTGTCGAACACAACGACCGTATCGGTAAGCGAGTAGCCGGCAATGGTCAAAAGGGCGCTTAAAACGATCAGGTTCATCTCCTTATCGAGGAGATAAAATATGCCGAGTACCGCAAGGACGTCGTGGAATGTAGCGACGGTGGCTCCGACGCCGAACTTTAACTGAAACCTCCATGCTACATATATCAGAATCCCCGCGGTAGCCATGATTACTGCCCACATTGAGTCCTCCCTCAATTTAGAGCCTACCTTCGGGCCTATCTCTGTGGTGGAATCTACAACGGGTTTCTTATCCGAGAACTTGGCGGAAAGAACCTGCACTATTTTTTCGGAGAAGCCGCCGAGTTTCTCTTCCTGTTTTTTTACCCTTATGAGTATCTTGTTCTCCGTGGGCAGATCCTGCAGGTCGAAATCCCTCAACCCTCCTTCATCCAATGCCTTTCTGACATCGTGCAGGGATACCGATTGCGCGAACTTTATCTGCACCGCCGTTCCGCCCGCGAAATCGACGCCTAAATTCGCATTGCCGAGGGCTATCTGAACAATAGCTATAATGCCGAGAGTCGATAATATGCCCGTAACTATAAAGGCGTATACCTTTTTGCCCATAAAATCTATATTTGTGCCTTTCAGCAGTTCTATCATATGCTCAACCTCTTGATCTCTTTCCTGGAGTGTATGATGTCAAAGACAGTCTTTGTCCCTATAAGGGCTGTGAATAGATTTATCGCCACGCCCAGGCTCAATGTAACCGCGAATCCTTTTATCGGCCCTGTGCCGAACTGAAATAACACCGCAGCGGTTATGAGGGTCGTTACATGGGAATCGAATATTGTCCAGAACGCCTTTTTATATCCGCTCTCGACCGCGGCCTTCGGCGTTTTGCCGCCCCGTATCTCCTCCCGCATCCTTTCAAACATAAGGACGTTCGAATCGACCGCCATGCCTATGGCAAGGATTATACCGGCAATACCCGGCATTGTAAGGGTTGCGTTAAGGGATGCCATAGCCCCCAGCAGAAGCAATATATTAAGCACAAGGGCAAAATCCGCTACGACTCCCGACAGCCTGTAATAAAAAATCATGAATATAACGACTAATATTGTGCCTACAAGGCCCGCCATTTTCCCGGCCTCGATAGAATCCCTTCCGAGAGAAGGACCCACCGTAACATTCTGGAGCGTTTTAACGGGGGCAGGCAGTGCGCCGGCCCTCAGCACTATCGCGAGGTCTTTTGCCTCTTCCATCGCAAAGCCGCCGCTTATCTGGGCATCGCCGCCGCCTATCCTTTCCTGTATCACAGGCGCGGAATAAACATTCTTGTCCAGTATGATAGCCAACCGTTTTTTTACGTTCTGCGCCGTTATATCCTCAAATATCTTAGCGCCGGTGCTGCTGAACTTTATAGAGACGTATGGCTCGCTGAATCTCTCGTCTATGCTTACCCTCGCTTCGGTCAAAAGGTCTCCGCTGAGCAATGTCTCTTTTTTAAGAAGAATCGGTCTTTTCGTAACAACGCCGGTCTCCTTATTCGCAACCCTCTGGAATAATATCTCATCCCCTTCCGGGATCTTATTTTTGAATTTCTCCAAAAGCTGTATTTCTTCCTCCGGCATGATAGAAGGAGGCATCTCTGCCGCAAGAGACGATTCGTCGTCAACTATCTTGAATTCGAGTTGTGCCGTCTTGCCTATTATCTCGACAGCCCTTTTCGGGTCCTTCACTCCGGGCAACTGCACAACTATCTCGTTTTCACCCTGCCTGTGAATTATCGGCTCCGCAACGCCGAACTGATCTATCCTGTTCCTGATGACCTCCAATACCTGATCTGTTGCCGTATCCTTAATCCTTTTCCTTTCCGTTTCCGATATTTTATACTTCAGCACATCCTTGTCTTGAGAAAATGTCATCGACGGATACATTTCCTGCATCGTCTTTCTGGCATTCAGCGCTGCCGGCGCATCCGCAGGCGTCACAACCACAAACATCCCGTCTTTTTTTACGCCCGCCTGTATCTTTTTCCTTTCGAACACGCCGCTTAAGGAAGACGCGATCCTTTCCGTCGCGATCTCGACGGCCTTCTCGCCCTCGACTTCAAAGACAAGATGGAGTCCGCCCTGAAGGTCGAGGCCCATGACTATTCCCTTATTAGGCATAATTTTTTTCCACCACTCGGGCATTCCCTGAAAGAGCGGGGTGTTAGGCAAAAAGAAAACTGCGGCAATAACCACGGTAAGGGCTATAAGGACAATCCTCCACAACACACCTTTTTTCATCTATCCGACATCCTCCGATTAATCTTCGTCCGACGCCGCTCTTACGGCGGCAATGTAACCCTTTCCGAATTTCACCTTCACGTTCTCGGCTACCTTAAGTACAACCGTGTTATTGCCCACGCTTTCGACTACCCCGTAAATGCCGCCTCCTGTTATCACCTTATCGCCCTTTTTAATATTGTCGAGCATCTGCTTGTGCTCCTTCGCCTTTTTCTGCTGGGGCCTGATGAGAAGAAAATAAAAGACCACGAATATCAATATCAGCGGCAAAAGGCTCGTTATCATCCCCTGAGCGCCGCCCGGCTGCCCACCCTGCGGGGCAGGACCCATGGCATACGCCTCTGTAACGGTAAAATTCAATAATTCCAGCATCCGACACCTCCGGTAATCTCTAAACTTTTAGCATATATACTAACAACCTTACGCAAAAATCGCAAGGTTTTTAGGAAATTTCCATGCTTGACAAAGACAAACGCCCTCATGCAAATTTAATGATGGATAATCCGGCAAATGAAAACGTAGGCAAAAAAAGTTTGCCGGTATTTATCTGCCTATTGGCTCTGCTTTTTTTCTCGGTCGATCTGATAACCGAATTAGGCGTTGCGGATGGAGTCCTCTATGTATCCGTAGTGTTGCTTTCCATGAGCCTGCCGCAACGCCGATATATAATAATCTTTGCAGGCATGAGTTCGCTGCTCACCGTTTTAGGCTTTTTCCTTTCCCCTCCAGGAGGCGAATTATGGAAAGTAATCGCCAACCGGCTGCTTTCTCTATACGCCATCTGGGTTACGGCAATACTTTCATTGCAGCGGAAAAAGGCCGAAGGAGAACGCGAGAAAGTCATCGATGATCTCCGGGAAGCGAATTCGAAGATTAAAATTTTAAGCGGACTGCTTCCCATCTGCGCCTCCTGCAAAAAAATACGCGACGACAAAGGATACTGGAACCGGATAGAAACTTACATTCACGACCATTCGGAGGCGGAATTCAGCCACGGGATATGTCCGGATTGCGCAAAAAAATTATATCCGGAATATTACAAGGAAAAAGAAAAAACCGGCTAACAACAGAAAAGTTCCCTTAAATATTTATCGAAAAGCTCAAGCCCCTTTTTATGCTTATCGGTTAAATCATAATCGATCTTGTTCCAATAAGAAATGATTTCGCCCTCGGTCATGAAGGCCCTCATGGGAGAATATCTTGCTGCTTCAGAAAAATTCTTTATTGCGACCTCTTTTGCCCTGTTAAGATCTTTTATGAATTTATCCAGCAGTTCCGCTTTGGCGTGAAGTTTTTTTCTCGCGATCCAAAGAGCAAAAACAAAAGGCAGATTTGTTTTTTTATACCACAGCTCGCCAAGGTCATAAACCCTTACCTCTTGCCTTTTGTCTCTTGCCTTGTATTTAAGCGCATCGTCCCCGATTAAAAGAAACGCCTCGCCCTCCGAATCCTCCGGGTTTATCGATATATGCAACCTGCACTGAATCCCGTAAAATTCCCGGAGTATTATATCCAGCAAGGCAACGGATGTCTCGGACTGGGAAGACACGTATATCGTGCCGCCGTTTAATTCCTCGATCGGTATTTTACTGAACAGCAATATACTCTCTATCGGCCCTTGAGAACTTATCGAATGGCCTTCTATTATCCGGTAGATGGACGGATTTTTGAGATATTCTATGGATGAAGAGGGACTTACATCCAGATCGCCGTTTCTGAGCATTTTATTAAGGATAGACGGAACCCCTTCTACAAACTCATAAGACGAGCAATCGCACTCTTTTTCGAGCGTATAAAAAATCGGGAAAAGGTTAGCGTACGGAATTTTTCCTATTCTAAGTTTCATGTTTTTATCCTTTTATAACTCCCATCGGCCTCAATCTCGCCACTTTTCTGGAAATCCCGGCGTTATGCACAACATCGACTACATTGGAAATATCCTTGTACGCCTCGGACATCTCCTCCGCAAGAGTCTCCCTTCCGGCAGCCCTGACAATTATACCCTTATCCTCCATCTCGCGCCATATCGCCCTTCCCTTTGCCTGCCTTATTGCCTGATGCCTCGACATCACCCTTCCCGCGCCGTGGCACGTAGAGCCGAATGTCTCGCTCATCGCCTTTTCCGTGCCGATCAAGACGAACGACGCCCTGCCCATATCGCCGGGGATCAGCACAGGCTGTCCTAAATTCCGGTAAACGGCGGGGAGTTCCGGGTGCCCCGGAGGGAACGCCCTTGTGCTTCCCTTTCTATGAACCACCAGCTTTCTCTTTTTGCCGTTGACGATATGCTCCTCCACCTTTGCTATATTGTGCGCTACGTCATAAATCAATGTCATGCCGAGTTCTGCCGGCGGCATCCCGAATACCGACATGAAAACCTCTCGTGTCCAGTGCATGAGGCACTGTCTGTTGCCCCACGCATAATTCGCAGCGGCCTTCATTGCAGCAAAATAATCCTGAGCCTCCGGACTGTTAAACGGGGCGCAGGCAAGTTCTCTGTCCGGCAGTTCTATATTATATTTTTGTACAGCCCTGCTCATTACTTCAAGAAAGTCAGTGCATACCTGATGTCCGAACCCCCTCGAACCGGTATGTATCATGACCGTTATTTGGTCTTTAAAAAGTCCGAGCGCATTTGCCGTCTTTTCATCGTATATCTCATCCACATATTGCACTTCTAAAAAATGATTTCCCGCTCCTAAAGTCCCCTGCTGAGCCCTGCCCCTTTCGTATGCCCTTTGGCTTATAATGGAAGTATCCGCCCCATCGAGACAGCCTCCCGACTCTATTTTTTCGAGGTCGGACACATCGCCGAGCCCTTTCTCGACAGCCCACCGCGCCCCTGTTAAAAGAAGTTTTCCCTCCTCGTCCGGGCCAAGCCTGATCTTTCCTTTTGAGCCTACTCCCGAAGGAATTTCATTGTAAAGGGCATCGGCAAGCTCTTTAAGCCTCGGCGCGAGCGTTTCTTTTTTCAGATTGCTCCTTAAAAGCCTCACCCCGCAGTTTATGTCGTACCCCACGCCGCCCGGAGATATTACTCCCTCTTTGATGTCAAAGGCGGCCACGCCTCCTATCGGAAAACCGTAACCTGTATGTATATCCGGCATTGCCATCGACGCGCCTACAATACCCGGAAGCGTCGCGACGTTAGCCACCTGCTCAACAGAGCCTGATTCCAGATCTTTTTCCAGAACAGTGTCCACATAAATAATCCCGTTCGTCCTCATTCCGGGCTTATAACCTTTCGGAACCTCCAGCCTGTTTTCATCTATCCTTTTAAGACCTTCGGGCAATGACATTGAAATCGCCTCCCTTAAATATCAAATATAACCTCTATCTCCCATTTATCGCCTGTTTTCTCAACTCTGATATTATGATACGTCGCCGCCTTCACAAGCAGTCTCCTCTCATGCCTCTCCACATCAAATTCCTCGCCGAAAATTTTAGCCTTTATGAAAAATGGCGGCTGAATGCTGAGATCGCTTATTTCAATCCTGCTGCCTATAAAATTATATGTATCGAACCGGAATATCAGCTCATTAAGAAACGAGACCAACAGCCCTTCTATCGAATCGCTCTTTACCTCTATGTCTATCTCCTGTCTCTCATTAATATTCCCGATGTCCGTAATCAGGCTGTACATGCCGAAACCCGCATTCACAAACGCCTCTTCACGGCTTTTTCCATAAGCCTTTATTCCGGCATCGCCGGATATATCGATAGTCTCGAAATCCATATTAAATAATACCACACGCCACAAAAGACGGAATATCGGATATAATTACAAAGGGAAAACAAACATATGAGCTATACCTTTACAACTCCTTTCATCGAAAAGCTATTCGGGTGCAAGTTCTCGGCAGCCGCCGACGTACAACTCCTGTGGAAGGATGACGAATCATTCAAAACCATCTTCGATGCGGTAAGGAGTGCAAAGGATTTCATATGCCTCGAATTTTACATCTTCAGAAACGACGAGACAGGCAAAGAACTGGCGGAAATACTGAAGCAAAAGAGCAGGGAAGGCGTTAAAGTATATCTTCTGTATGATCACTTCGGCTCATTCGGCACGCCCTCCGAATTCTGGAAAGACTTAAAAAATACGGGCATAAAAATAATGGCATCGCACCCTTTCAAGTGGACGAATCCATGCCGGTACATCCACAGGGATCACAAAAAACTGATCATAATAGACGGCCGAAAGGCATTTGCCGGAGGACTGAATATCGCCGACGAATACAGCGGCTTTCACCTGAGGCGCAAAGGCAGGACATGGCGCGATACCGGCATAATGCTTCAGGGCCCGATAGTAGGGGAGCTTTTTGATATATTCAAGAAAAGCTGGCGCATATGGAGAGGAGAGCCCATCACCATTTCAAATCTCAAATCTCAAATCTCGGATTTCAAGGAAACGATCCCTGCCATCCCGATCTTTGTAAGCTCTGCCCGCGGGCGCAGGAGGATGAGGAGGCTTCTCTATTACAGCATCAACCATTCTAAAAAAAGCATATCGTTGACTACCGCGTACTTCACCCCGAGCAGGAGAATGGTCGAAACTCTGGAGAATGCCGTAGATCGCGGGGTAAAGGTCAGGCTGCTCGTACCGGGCGACAGCGACATTCCTGCCGCGTCATACGCGGGAAAGGCTTTCTTTTCACGGCTTTTAAAAGCGGGCGTCGAGATATACACCTATACCGGCGAGATACTCCATGCAAAGACATTTATATTCGACGGCTGCTGGAGCATTATAGGCTCGACAAACCTCGATTTTCAGTCGCTGAGATATAATGACGAGGGGAACGTCGGGATATTGAATTCCGGTTTCGCAACGCGCATGAACGAGGTTTTTGAAGAGGACTTAAAACGCTCGATAAAAATAGAACTTGGCGAATGGCGTAAAAGGCCGCTCAAAGAAAAAATTAAGGAATGGTTCTTTTCGCTTTTCAGGAGAAGGCTGTGATCAGCGGGGTTTTCTGCTCTCCGCTATCTGAATCCTTATCGTCGCCCTTTCGAGCGATGCGGTAGCCCTCGCAAAGTCTATTTCCTCGGCCTTCCTCAGCCTTTCTTCGGCTCGTTTCATCGCGGCCTTAGCCCTCTCCACATCTATTCCTTCGGATTTTTCCGCGCTGTCGGCGAGTATAACGACCTTATCCGGAGAGACTTCGGCATACCCGGAACTCACGAACACATACTCTGTATTGCCGCCTTTTCTCAGGACGACCATGCCTATCCTCAGCGTTGTGATGAACGGAACGTGTCCGGGCAGTACTCCGAACTCTCCTTCCGTGCCGGTTGCCGCCACCTCATCGACTTCCTCGCTCAGCACAAGGCCGTGCGGTGTTACGATATCCAATTTTAAATTATTCTCCATTTCCTATCCTTAATTTCAAATCTGAAATTTAATGTTATCTGCTCCAGCCCAATTGTCTTGCCTTTTCCTCGACTTCTTCGATAGGCCCGGCCATATAAAATGCCTGCTCCGGCACGTCGTCATACTGTCCGTCTGCAATAGCCTTGAACCCCTTTATTGTGTCTTCGAGCTTCACATATTTGCCCGGCCTTCCGGTAAATACCTCGGCAACCGAGAACGGCTGGCTCAAGAACCTCTGTATCTTTCTCGCTCTCGAAACGGTCAGCTTGTCGTCTTCGGCAAGTTCTTCCATGCCGAGTATCGCGATAATGTCCTGAAGTTCCTTATACCTCTGAAGTATCGACTGCACCCTTCTTGCGACGCCGTAATGCTCCTCTCCGATAACAAGCGGATCAAGCGCACGCGAAGTTGAATCGAGCGGGTCAACCGCGGGATAAATGCCGAGTTCCGATATCTGCCTCGATAGAACGACCGTTCCGTCAAGGTGGGTAAATGCCGTCGCAACGGCAGGGTCTGTAAGGTCGTCGGCAGGAACGTATATCGCCTGCATGGAGGTAATAGCGCCTTTCTTTGTGGTTGTAATCCTTTCCTGGAGTGTCCCCATGTCGGTACCTAAGTTCGGCTGGTATCCGACCGCCGAGGGCATCCTTCCGAGGAGGGCCGAAACTTCGGAGCCTGCAAGAGTGTATCTGAATATGTTGTCTATGAATATCAAAACGTCCTGCCCCTGATCCCTGAAATATTCAGCGGCAGTAAGCGCGGTAAGACTGACCCTGAGTCTTGCTCCCGGCGGTTCGTTCATCTGTCCGTATATAAGCGCAACGTTTTTGACGACGCCTGATTCCTTCATTTCACGGTAAAGGTCATTACCTTCCCTTGTCCTCTCGCCGACTCCCGCAAAAACCGAGACGCCGCCGTGTTTCAAGGCTATATTATGGATCATTTCCATGATAACAACCGTCTTGCCGACGCCCGCGCCGCCGAACATTCCCATTTTACCGCCTCTCACAAACGGAACGAGGAGATCGAAGACCTTAACCCCCGTCTCGAAGACCTCCGACACCGGCACCTGCTCGGTAAAGTCCGGGGCCAGCCTGTGTATGGGCATCCTCTCGGTGCTCTCTATCGGACCGAGCTTGTCATAAGGGTCTCCGACAACATTCATTATCCTTCCGAGGGTGCCTTTGCCGACCGGGATGGTTATAGGCTTGCCGCTGTCCGTTACCTTCATCCCTCTGACGACACCGTCGGTGGTCTGCATTGCTATTGTCCTTACCTTGTTGTCGCCGAGATGAGATGCGACTTCAAGGGTAATATCAAGAGTGGGAATGCCCTTTGCGGCATCGCCCGGAGATTCTATCTTCAAAGCATTCAATATTGCCGGAAGTCCTTTATCGAACTCCACGTCAACAACAGCGCCGATTACCTGCGAAACCTTACCTTCATTCATTATTATAACCTCCCGTATCTCCGAAAATTTTAATTCTCAAATTATTGTTTTAATGCCTCGACCCCGCCGACGATATCCATCAATTCTTTAGTAATCGATGCCTGTCTTGCCTTGTTATACTGAAGGGTCAGGCTCGCTATCATATCGTCCGCGGCCTTTGTGGCATTCTCCATCGAAGTCATTCTCGCGGCCTCTTCGGACGCCTGTGATTCGAGAAGCGCCCTGAACACCTGTATCTCAAGATTTTTCGGCAGCAATTTATCGAAGATATCCTGCTGTGAAGGCTCGTACAGAAAATCCGCCATGCTTTCCTGCGCTTCGGCCCCGGCGGCCTTTACGGGTGAAAGCGGCAATAAACGCGCTGTAGCGACCTTCTGAACAAGGGCCGATCTGAATTCGTTATACACAAGTAATACCTCATCAAATATCTCGTTTGTGTAATTTTCTATTATGTCCCCTATAATTTCCTGCGCGTTTAAATAGGATATTCTTCCCGAGATTCCGACCCACGATTTCCTTAAAACAACTCCCCTTCTTTTAAAAAGATCGTTCCCTTTCTTGCCGATTGCGCTGACGCTTACTTCTATGCCTTCCTCACGGGTCTCTTTGATGAGTTTGAAGGCGGCCTTCATGACATTAGTATTGAATGCGCCGCATAACCCCTTGTCTCCGGTCATAACGATAATCTCGATCTTTTTCCTCGGCCTGAGTTCAAGGAGAGGATGTCCTGTTTCAACCGTCCCGGCAAGATTTGAAAGCACCGAGTTCATCTTGTCCGCATACGGTCTCAATTCCAGTATCCTTGTCTGCGCCTTCCTGAATTTGGCTGCGGATACCATCTTCATGGCCTTTGTTATCTGCTTTGTGCTCTTTACGGAGCCTATTCTTTTGCGTATCTCTTTTAATCCGGGCATTCTTTATACCTCAATTTAAAATAACGGATTGAAAAATTATCGTTTCCAGCATCCGGCATTCATAGTTTAACATTGCCTTTATGCAATAAAACCTTTCTTAAACTCTGCAATCGCCGCCGTGAGCTTCTCTTTCAGAGATTCGTCTATCGCATTTTTATCTTTAAGCTCTGTCCTCACGTCCGCTTTTTTGTCCTTCATAAAACCGATAAACTCGGCCTCAAATTTCTTCAGCGCCTCGACCGGCACATCATCGAGATGCCCGTGCGAACCCGCAAAAAGCACCATTATCTGGTCTTCCACAGGCAGGGGCACATACTGGTCCTGTTTCAGTATCTCGACCATCCTCCTTCCCCTCTCGATTTGCGCCATTGTAGACTTATCGAGGTCGGAACCGAACTGGGCAAATGCGGCAAGCTCCCTGAACTGCGCGAGGTCGAGCCTGAGCGTTCCGGCAACCTGTTTCATTGCCTTGGTCTGGGCGGCGCTGCCGACACGGCTGACTGAAAGTCCTACGTTAACTGCAGGCCTGACGCCGGCATAGAAAAGGTCGGGCTCCAGATATATCTGACCGTCTGTGATGGATATGACGTTTGTGGGGATATACGCGGAAACGTCGCCCGCCTGCGTTTCGATTATAGGCAGCGCGGTTAACGACCCGCCGCCGAGTTCATCGCTTAATTTTGCGGCCCTTTCAAGGAGCCTTGAATGGAGATAAAAAACGTCGCCGGGGAATGCCTCGCGTCCCGGGGGACGTCTCAGGATAAGCGAGAGCTGCCTGTAAGCGGTGGACTGCTTGCTGAGATCGTCATATATTATCAATGCATGTTTTCCGTTGTCCCTGAAATATTCTCCTATCGCGCAGCCCGTGTAAGGAGCGATATACTGGAGAGGCGCAGGCTCGCTTGCAGTCGCCGAAACGACAATGGTATGTTCCATCGCTCCGTACTGTTCAAGCGTTTTAACCACACGCGCAACACTCGCCCTTTTCTGCCCGATCGCAACATATATACATACGACATCGCTGCCTTTCTGGTTTATGATAGCATCTATCGCTATGGCCGTTTTCCCGGTTTGACGGTCGCCGATAATAAGTTCTCTCTGACCTCTGCCGATAGGGATCATCGCGTCTATCGCCTTAACTCCAGTCTGGAGGGGCTCCCTGACGGGCTGCCTGTCTACGATGCCGGGGGCAACAACATCCACTATCCTGGTTGCTTGAGCATTTATGGGTCCCTTGCCGTCTATAGGCTGTCCGATGGCATTGAGTACCCTGCCGATCATGGCTTCACCGACAGGCACCGACATGATTTTTCCGGTTCTCTTCGCGACATCGCCTTCCTTGATAAGGGTGTCCTCTCCGAACAGAACAGCTCCGACCGAATCTTCTTCAAGGTTAAGGGCCATTCCGAATACGCCGTTCGGAAATTCGAGAAGCTCCGAAGTCATGCAGTTGTCCAGCCCATAAATTCTTGCGATACCGTCGCCGACTCCCGTCACAACGCCGACTTCGCTGACATCGACGCGTTTCTCGAAATCGGTTATCTGTTTTTTCAGGTACTCGCTGATCTCATCCGTCTTGATTTCCATATCATCACCCCTTGATAAGCTTATCTCTTAAAAGCCCTAAATGGCCCTTTATACTACTGTCATACATAGTGCTGCCTACCTTTATTCTCATGCCGCCGAGCAGAGACGGGTCTATAACAAATTCAAGATCGACATCCCGACCCGTAACCTGCTTTAAAGAACCTGCCAGTTTCTCTTCATACTCCTTGCTCACATGCACCGGGCTTGTAACTATCGCCTTTGCCCGCTTCTTCATTTCGAGGTATTGAAGCGTTATCGTCTCTATTATCTCGGGCAGCGCATGGATTACCTTAGAGACTAAAAGATACCCCAGATACTTAACAGTCTTTTCCGACATTTTCAGTTTCCCGCTGATGTAAGTAATGACCTGACTGCCTTCTTCATAACTGAAAAGGGGACTTGTCAGGAGGCTCCTGAAGTTCTTGTCCTTTTTCATCAGGCCTGCAACTGCGCTTAACTGCTCAATCCCCTGCGGGACTTCGCCCAAATCGACGGCGCTTAAAAATTGTTTAGCGTATTTATTTATGCCCTTTACCTTTTTCAATCCTTTAACCTCGCCTTTATCAAGC
This sequence comes from Nitrospirae bacterium GWB2_47_37, assembly GCA_001803635.1. Taxonomy (GTDB): domain Bacteria; phylum Nitrospirota; class Thermodesulfovibrionia; order Thermodesulfovibrionales; family Dissulfurispiraceae; genus GWB2-47-37. Next base: position 49,198 of record MHDU01000051.1, read on the forward strand.
AGGAAGCAACCGGTTCTTAATTCCCTCTCAGCAATTTAATTGATTCCTGCATGAGTCTTTCCTGATCTTCCTTCGTCAATTTGCTTTTTATCTTTTCTTCTGCAAGCTGCATTGCGGCTTCGACGGCTTCGGCCTTAATCGTATCTTTCGCGCGTTTCACTTCAAAATCTATGTTGGCCTTCGCCTGCTCCAATATCTTGACCTTCAGTTTCTCCCCTTCCGCTATAAGCCTTTCCTTCTCCCTTTCGCCGGAGGTTTTCGCGGAAGAAATAATCTCCTCTATTTCCTTGTCTTTGACCTTAAGCCTTTCCTCGACCTCGGCAAGCGCCTTTAACGCAAGTGCCTTCGCCTCCTGAGCTTCTTTAATGCTCTTTTCGATCAATTCCTTTCTCTGCTGAAGAAAACTCCTGAGAGGCTTATTAAGGAACTTAACGAGCACGAATACGAGTATCGCGAAATTAACTATCCTCCACACCCAATCCATTAATGAACTGCCGTGCTCACTGCCTTCTGCTGCGAAGGCTGAAGAACTCTGGAATACAAGCAGCAGGATGCAAACTGCCGCGCCGATAGAAATTATCTTCTTAAAATCAGGAATTTGGAATTTTAAATTTGAAATGCTTTTCATGCCTTCACCAGTTTATTGACTATTTCTTCCGAGAACTTTTCGATATCCGCCTTCAACGCGGAACGCGCCTTTCCCGCCTCGGCCTGAAGCTCCTTCCTCGCGATTTCGATCATAGCCACAGCTTCCGCCTCGGCCTTGGAAAGCGTTTCTTTTTGCCGCGAGAGGCCGGCTTCCCGCAGCGCTCCGAGCGCCTCTTTCGCCCTGCCTTTTGCCGAAGAAAGCTCCGCGTTCATTTTAGCGAGGGCATCTTCTTTTTTGAAGGAAAGAGATTTTGCTTCGTCGAGGGCGCCGCCGGTGGCGGCTTCTCTTTCTTTGAATACCTTCGCGAGGGGTTTAAAAAGAAGTGCGCTTAATATAAAAAATAAAACTATGAAATTTGCGAGGAGGACGAAAAACCACTGATTGAATTCCAACATAAATTACCACCCCGGGCCTTGGTATTATTTAAAAAAAAGACTGATGTGAACATTACCACACGTGTTTTTATTTGTCAAGAATTTGGGCGATTATAATTTTTTATAAAGTTATTATCGCAACAATCATATACCTCACAACTCTTTTACACAGGCGATTATCATTTCCGAAGCGCTCAGGATTTCATCGAGAGTATTGTCTTTGCCCACGCTCAGCCTGACCGCTGAAAGGGCGTCCTCGTCGGATAATCCCATCGCCTTTAAGACCGGCGAAGGTTTGCAAGTTCCGGAGTGACACGCCGAGCCGGCAGAAAAGGCAACGCCGGCTTTCAACTTTTCGACGAGGTCATTACCTATAACACCCCTTATAGAAATATTCAATGTATTCGGAAGCCGCAATGTTTCATGCCCGTTAAGCCTGACATCAAGCGCGTTTCTCAATAAAGAAAAAAGCTTATCCCGCAGTTTAACGGCATGGTCATACCGGAAAGACATATTATGCCCTGCCGTTTCGCATGCCTTCCCGAGTCCGGCGATTCCTATGACATTTTCGGTTCCGGGCCTTATTCCCCTTTCGTGCCCCGCGCCGAACATTATGGGCATCACATCAACCCCATTTCTTATGTATAACGCTCCAACGCCCTTCGGTCCGTAAAACTTGTGCGATACTATAGTGAGCATATCTACCGTTAATTCGGAAGCCTTCACTTCTATTTTTCCGACGCTCTGCGCGGCGTCGGAATGAAAAGTTATGCCGTATTCCCGCGCGATCCTGCCGATCTCCCGTATCGGCTGAAGAGCGCCCGTCTCATTATTTGAATGCATGACGGTTATCAGAATAGTATCTTTCCTTACCGCCTTTCTTACATCATCCGGATTGACCGTGCCGGCAATATTCACGGGAAGATATGAGACCTCGAATCCTTTTGTTTCAAGCCAGCTCACCGGATTTAAAACAGCAGGATGTTCTATAACGGACGTTATTATGTGCCCTTTTTGATGTTTATGCGCGGTGCCGATTATCGCCAGATTATCCGCTTCCGTCCCCCCGGAGGTGAATATTATTTCCGACGCATCCGCTCCGATCAAGTCCGCTGCCTGCTTTCGCGCATTATCTACGGCAGCCTTTGCCGCCTTGCCGATACTGTGCCCGCTCGACGGGTTGCCGAACAAAGAAAAGGCGTCGGCCATCGCATTTTTCACTTCCTCATCTATAGGGGTAGTGGCATTGTGATCGAGATAAATCATGCCATGTCCCTGTGGATCACATTCGGTTTTATGCCGTGTTTCTCCTTTATATATCCGGCTATGTTCTCAACGATAGCCGGAGACCTGTGCATGCCGCCGGTGCATCCTATGCCGATTACAAGATACGACCTTCCTTCTTTTATATAATTCGGCATAAGAAAATCGAGCATTGAAGTCAAACGGGCTAAAAAAGCCGACGTATTCTCGTTATTAAGCACGAAATCGCTCACAACCGAGTCCGTGCCTTTCAAGGGTTTAAGTTCCGGAATAAAATAAGGATTCGGCAGGAATCTCACGTCGAATAAAAGATCCGCGTTCTGCGGCACTCCGAATTTATAGCCGAAAGATATTATAGAAATATTAATGCCTTGCGTCTCCTTAAATTCCCCGTATGTCGATGATATCAAATGCCTCAACTGATGAGGGGTATAATTCGATGTGTCTATTATTCTATCGGCAGCGTCCCTTATCACCGAGAGCATGGCGCGCTCTTCTTCCATGGCCGCTTCGATGTCCATTCCGCCGCGCATGGAAAGCATGGGATGAGGACGTCTCGTCTCGCGGTAACGCCTCAGCATTACCTCTTTTTCGGCCTCAAAATATAATATCTCGATATTGTATTTTTTCTTAAGTGAGGAGATCGTCTGATACGCTCCGGACAGGAATTCTTTCTCGCGGATGTCTATGCCTATTCCTACCTGCCGGATATCTTTCCCGGTTTCTATAGTTGAGAGGAATGATCCTATAAGCGTTACAGGGAGATTGTCTATGCAGAAATAGCCGGTATCCTCAAGCGCTCTCAGGGCAACGGTCTTACCCGCGCCCGAGAGCCCGCTGATAATAACTATACGCAACTTTATCTCACCGGTTCTATCAACCCGTAATTGCCGTCTTTTCTTCTGTAAACGACATTGACGTCTCCGCTCGCCTGATTTGCGAATACGAAGAAATCCTTGTCCAGCAGCTCCATCTGATCGACGGCTTCATCGGCCGCCATAGGCTTCATGTCGAACCTTTTATTCTTTATTATCCTGCCGGTTTCCGCCTGCGCCTTTAACGAGACCTCTGAGGTTTTCTTTTCGCCCTTTCTGTAATCATGGCTCCTCTCTTTATATTTCACGATCTGCTTTTCAAGCTTTTCCACCACTTCGTCTATGGAAGAATATACTTCTCCCGTTACGCTTTCAGCCTGAATCATAACGCCGTTGACCTTAAGAAGCACCTCCGCCTTGTGCCTGTATTTTTCTACGCTGAGTGTGACGACGGCTTCCGTAATATTGGATACATACTTGCTGAACCTCCCTATTTTTTCTTCGGAATAACTTTTCAATGCCGGCGTTATTTCCAGATGACGTCCGTTGACGATGATATTCATGTCTTCCTCCTATAGGTCATAGACCTTATTCGTATTTTTTTCTCTGATTTTGCGGGGGGATCTTCAATTCCTCCCGATATTTAGCTACGGTCCTGCGCGCTATATTTATACTCTGCACCTTTAATTTATCGGTTATCGCCTGATCGCTCAACGGCTTTTGAGCGTCTTCTCCTGCCGTTATCTTTTTAATTAAATCCTTCACAAATGTTGAGGAAACATCGCCGGAATCGGATTGTATCGCGCTGCTGAAAAAGAACCTGAAACCGAAAACGCCGTGATTGCAGGCAAGGAACTTGTTGGACGTTACCCTGCTTATGGTGCTTTCGTGCATGCTTATATCCTCCGCCACATCCTTGAGATTAAGCGGTCTTAAACTCTGCACCCCTGCTTCGAAAAACTCCATCTGGAATTTAAGAATGCTCTCGGATACTCTATATATGGTCCTGTTCCTTTGATCGAGGCTCTTCATAAGTTCTACGGCAAGCCTCAGCTTTTCCTTCAAAAACTCCCGCTCTTCTTTCGTGAGCGTCTCTTTATTCAAAAGGAGCTTTCTATAAGTGTTGTTAAGCCTTAATCTCGGCATCCCGTCATCATTCAGTATTATCTGATATCCCTCGTCCGTCTTATCTATAAACACATCGGGGACTATATAATTGGTCTCGGCGCCCGTAAAATTAACGGCAGGCCTCGGCTCAAGGCCCTCTATTATCTTTACCGCGGTTATTATGTCGTCCATCGGCGAATTATACTGCTTAGCTATATTGGAGTATCGCTTCTTCTGAAGGTCCTCCATATTATTCTCTATAATCCTTTGGACAAGGGTTCCGCCCAGGTTGAGGACATTTATCTGCAAAAGCAGGCATTCCTTCAAATCTCGCGCGCCTATCCCCGGCGGATCAAAACTATGGACAAGAGAAATCGCCGCTTCCATAATATCGATATCCGTGCCGGCCGCTGAGGCAAGTTCATCCGCCGTGGCCCTTAGATAGCCGTCATCGTCGATATTACCGATTACTATCTCGGCAACCCTTCTTATTTCATCGTCGGCGGTACACAGCCTCAACTGCCAAAACAGCCGGTCATAGAGGTCGGGTTTCTTAGCGTAGAAAAGCTCGTGCGACGGCTGTTCTTCAAGCCCCGGCGAGAAATATCCCAAATCCCTGCCGTCGCTGCCGCGCTCGTCGAAATATTCATCGCTGCCGAAGTTAATGAGACCTTCGAGCGGCATCTCGGCATCGTCTTCCGGCGGAGGAGACCCCTCTTCTTCAGAGACATATTCTTCAGTCTCGGGCTCTTCCGTCACCTCTTCAAGAAACGGATTCTCTACAAGCTCCAGATTCAATGTCTGGGCGAGTTCGAGCTGCGGCATCTGCAAAAGCTTAATAGCCTGCTGAAGCTGCGGAGTCAGGATAAGTCTCTGCGACAGTCTTAGATCGAGCCTGTTCTCTAATGCCATTACAGTCTGAATTCCTCCCCTAAATACGCCTCTTTGACTGCAGGGTTACTTACGAGGGCGTCCGGCGTGCCTTCCGCCAATACCTGCCCGTTGCTTATGATATACGCCCTGTCGGTTATCGAGAGAGTCTCCCTCACGTTGTGGTCGGTTATAAGAATACCGAGTCCCTTGGATTTGAGATAACCGAGCATCTTCTTCAACTCGATTATGGCGATAGGGTCTATCCCCGCGAAGGGCTCGTCAAAGAGCATAAACAGCGGATTTAAGGCTATGGCGCGCGCGATCTCAGCGCGCCTTCTCTCTCCGCCTGAAAGCCTGTATCCGTCCCTGTCCGCGAAATTCTTCAAGTTGAATTCTTCCAGCAGCCGTTCGACGTCGTCCTCTATAACGGAATTGTTTTTATTGCCCTGCCCCTTTTGTTTAATCTCCAGCACAGCCCTGAGATTTTCTCGTACGGTCAATTTCCTGAATATGGACGGCTCCTGCGGCAAATAGCCTATTCCCTTAGCCGCCCTCAGATACATGGGGAGCTTCCTTATATCCTCTCCGTCGAGGGTTATATCCCCGCTCTCCGGCAGTATCATGCCGACAATCATATAAAACGTCGTGGTCTTGCCCGCGCCGTTGGGGCCGAGGAGTCCGACAATCTCGCCTGTCCTGACCGAGATATCGACATTCTTCACTACGTACCGCTTGCCGTAAGCCTTGGATAAATCTTTTATTTCAAGGGCGTGATTCATAGTAGATTCCTGCAATCCGGGGGATGCTGAAAGGGTTACTGCTTATCGGTGCCTTGCCCTTTACCGCCCGCCCCTTGACCTTTATTGATCATAAATACCTTGCTGTTTTCGACTAAAGAACGGTCGTCCATCATAAAATAGGTCATCTTTGTGCCGGTGACCACGTTCTCTCCCTCTGTCGCGCGCGGCTCCCCGGTGAATATTATCTTCTCCTCCGGCTCGGCGAAATATACGGCAAACTTGGAAGTCACTATGCGTTCGCCTTTTATAAGCTTGACATTGCCTTCGGCGTCGATCTTCTTTATATTGCTGCCGCCTTTCTCTTCGGAATAATACACAAGCATCTTATCGGCGAACAATGTCATCTCGCCCTTTTTAGCCACAACCGACCGCTCAAAGAGCGCAGTCTTAGCCTTATTGTCGGCGGTCAGGATTTCGGAGGTAATAACCGTCGGCTCCTTAGAGGAAGAAGCGGCCTTCTTTTCCTGAGCGAATACATCGGGCACGAGGTAAGAGGTTATGGTCAAGAGGCAAAAAACAAGTATTGCTATAAAAACGAATTGTTCTCCTTTTACTATCGCCCTGTTCTTATTTTCCATAAAAAACCGCCTTTACGTTTTTATTTAATATCGCCTTATCCGTTGTAGCAGTCATAGTGTCGCCTACCGCGGAAAACCTCTTCCCGGTTATATACACCTGCTCGTCCGAAAGCAATTCATTTCGCGAAGAATCCCAAAAAAGGGTCGTCGCCGTTATATCGTAATCTTTTGTGGATGCCTTTATGTTGTCCTCTATTTTCAGGCTTTTATTATCTACGTCATAAAGACCGCTGTCGGATGTAAGGACCAGTTCCTTTTCGGGAAAAAATATCTTCATGCTATGGAGCTTTATGTCGTTAGCAGTTAAAAATACGGCCTTTTTAGCGTCCAGCACCCATTTAACCGCTCCTTCTTTTTTCTGGATTATGCGGACGTTATCCATATAGGAGTTATCTTCAAGGCGCAGCTTGATCTTCGCGTCCTTATCCTGACTCAAATAAAACACAAGCACCGATAAAAGCGCTAAAGCGGCTGCCGTAAACGATAGTTTTTTCATATTTAAAATTTTACCACAGGAGGATAGTCTTGTAAAGGCAAATAACGTGCCGGCTAAAAGCGTTGTAACGCAAAAGTGTTCGGCAGCACGGCAAAACAAACCTCAACAGGCGTTACAATCCTCTACGCAATAACGCTTCACGCATTATTTCTGCCGGAGGCATTATACCCGTCCATATCTCAAATGCAAAGACCCCCTGCCACAATAACATTCCGAGGCCGTCCATTGTCTTACAGCCTTTTTTAGCGGCCTCGCGAAGGAGAGGGGTTTCTTTATAAATCAGGTCGCATACTATATGCCTGCCTTCAATCAATGATATGTCCACAGACATCGGGTCATCCGGCTTTAGTCCGAGAGGAGTCGCGTTGATAATAATGTCCATGTCGGAAAACAACTCTTTGCTCTTTATTGAATCTGCGTTTATCAGAGTCGCATTTCCTTTGAGCTTGTTCAAGTGTTCTTTCAGCAAGCCCGCCTTATTGGAATCGACATCGAAAAGACGGACAGATGACGCTTCTTTGCAGAGGTAATATCCTATGGCCCTCGATGCCCCTCCCGCGCCGACGATAAGAATATTTTTATCCTTAACAGCTATGCCGGCCTCCGAGAGGGACTGCATAAAACCCCTGCCGTCGGTATTAAACCCGGTCAGCCTTCCGTTATCGCTCTTTATGGTATTTACGGCGCCGATAAAAGCCGCCTCTTCGCTTATTTCATCCAGGAAAGGCATTACATTTTCCTTATGCGGCACGGTTACGTTAGCTCCGCCAAGACCCAATCCCCTTATGCCTTTTACCGCATCGCTCAATAAATCGGGCCTGACAGGAAAAGTCACATAGCAGTAATCGAGATTTAAATGCCCGAAAGCGGCATTATGCATCGCCGGGGAAAGGCTGTGTTCAACCGGCCGGCCGAGAAGTCCCACCACTTTTGTCTTTCCGCTTATATTCATAAAACCTCCTTAACAATCGCCTCTACTATCCCTTTCGGCGTCGATTCAATAACTATAGCCCTTACCTCAAGTATATCCTCTATGTCCTTTACAGACACATCATCGAGAAAAATATTATCCCCCTCACGCATAACAACATCGGGTATAAGCAGGATGTCATTTTTCTTTGTCATGCCTGAAAGCGATTTCATCACATCTCTTCCGGTAAGCAGTCCCGTAACCGTAATGCTTTTTCCGAAGAACGTGTTTTCCACAACCGAGGCTTCTATGTCGATGCCGGCTTTTACAAGCCTGTCGATAAATTTCGACAGATACGGATAAAAAGAAACGCCGGTGAATGTAACGAATCTATTTTTCTTCGCCGCATCGGAAATCTTTACCTTCTTTGACTGATGAAGGAACAAGGGAACCAGCCCGACGCCGTTTTCTATCTGAGGCAGATCCCCATATTGCTGCAGCGCGGGGAACTGCATACCGGCCTTTATATAAAGCTCATCCGCGGCGTAAACGATATTATCACCGTGCTTCCTTTTAAATCTTGCCTGAAATTTATGGATCGTTTCGACGGCCTTAACGGCATCTTCTTTTTCTACGGGCCTGATCGCTTTCTTTCTATGCGCCGTCAGCCCCACCGGGACCACTGCGATGGACATCACATACGGATAATATTTATACAGATCGGTTATGGTCTTTTCAAGGTTCTTGCCGTCGTTGTATCCCGGACATAGGACTATCTGCGCGTGCATCCTTATTTTATGGGCGGCAAGAAACTTTATCTCCTTTAAGATATCCGCAGCGCCCTCATTGCCGATCATTTTGTTCCTTATCTCGCTGTCCGTCGAATGGACGGATATGTAAAGAGGACCGAGCCTTTGCCTCACAATCCTTTTTTTATCGGCATCGGAAAGGTTAGTCATGGTGATGTAGTTTCCGTAAAGGAACGACATCCGGTAATCTTCGTCCTTTACATAAAGAGGTCTTCTCAGTCCCTTTGGAAGCTGCGACACAAAACAGAATATGCAGTTATTCCTGCATATCTTGATCTTAAAGGGCTTCAACACTATGCCGAGCCCCTGAGCGGAGACATCACCCGCGTCTATCGAAGCGGTTATCTTTTCCTTGCCCCTTTTAACCCGAAGCTTCAAATCGGGCTCGGAGGCGTAAAACATCAGGTCTATAGCGTCGTTGACTTCACGGCCGTTTATCGAGACAAGACAGTCATGAGGCCTCAGCCCCGCCTTTTCAGCGGCGCTTCCCTTCTTTATATGCTCTACCTCTACGCCGCAATTACTTTTCACTTGCCTGCCTTAATCCCCTGTAAATATATTGCAATCCGGACGCAGCAGTGAGCGCCGCGACAGTTAAAAACATCGCGTTCGCCGGAGACGGGATGAAATCCGTATTGACCGAAAGCAAAGTGTAGGCAATGAGTATAAGCTGAGAGGCGATCGCCGCTTTGCCTGTGAATGTCGGCTCGACTTTTGTTATATGGTAAATAAGATACAATGATACCCATCCGAGCATCACGATAAGGTCGCGGCTTATCACGATTATGGTCAGCCACATCGGTATCCAGCCGTAGACCGAAAAGAGGACAAAAGACGTAACGAGCAGGGATTTATCGGCAAGGGGGTCGAGGAACGCGCCGAGCTTTGTCTTCTGTTTTGTGATCCTCGCCAAAAGCCCGTCAAGGGCGTCCGAAACCGCTGCGGCTATAAATAAGAACAGAGCATAATCATACCGCCTGTATATCAGAGCCGTCACAAACACAGGGATTATCACTATCCTGATAAAGGTGATTATATTGGGAATGTTCAGTACCTTCATGACATTACTCCAAATCTATTGCCTATTGCCTATAGCCTGTTTACGGCATATTAAATGGAATACCCGCAAAATTTAAATCCACTCCTATTTTTTTGTAACATGCGGTCTTAACTGCCGTCTGACTGCCGCCGGCCGCCGTCAACAGCATCATGGAATGGCATGTTTCGAGCTTGAAATCATGTTTTTCCGCATTAGCGAGGGCGGAAAGAAAGCTCTTTACAGCCGCCTTTCTCTTGCCTTCCATAAACTCAACCTCTCCCAACGTGAGGCCGCAATATATAATCCCCCGCGGGTCTTTTGTCTTTTTAAAATTCCGCAGCGCTTTATTTATATAGCTCCTCGCATTGACGAAATCCCTTTTTATTTTATAGACGTTCGCAAGGCTCCAGACCGTGTAAGAATAACTCACGATATCTCCTATCTCCTTATAAAGAACCGCAGCCCTGTTAAAATGCTTCACTGCATCCGCGTAATTATCCTTCATTCTGAGGGCATTGCCGATACCGCAGTGCGAATAGGCTGTGCCGAACTTATCTTTAAGCCCTTTGAATGTTTCGTTAGCTTTAATATAATAATCCATCGAGTCCTTAAATTTTCCGGCAATCCTGTGCGTGCCGCCGAGCCCGCATAATGCGTAGGCTACCCCGGATTTGTCTTTGGAACGACCGAAAATATTCTTAGATTCCCTGAATTTTTCGATAGCGCCGGGTATGTTGCCGGCGACCCTTAATGCTCCCGCCTCTGCCCATAAAGAAAAGGCGACGCCCTTTTTATCTTTCTCTTTTTCATATATTTTCCGCGCGCTTTTTATAAACCTTATCGCCTCTTTCCACATGCCTATCGCCCTTAGAGACAGCCCTATCCCCGCCATGCAGTCAGCTGCGGTGAGTTTATTGCCCAGCGCCTCACAGGCCTCCAGCGCATCTTCATAGTTTTTTATGGCGCTGTCGAAACCGCCCACCATCCGGTAAATATCCGCCATCGCTATGGTGGCGTCGAGCACACCGTCAAGGATGCCGTGTTTTTTACTCAGGGATAACGCCTTTTTAAAAAGATCGAGGGAATCCTTATATTGCGACTTTTCCCTTAATCTCTCGGCATTTTTTATTAATTCGTATATCTTGCTTTCCATTTACTCACCCAATAAGCCCCGGAGTTTCTTCATCAAAACGCCGTAATCTTCAGAATTAAAAAACGCCGATCCCATAACGAGAATATCCGCGCCTGCCGATGCAACTTCTTTTGCGTTGTCCGGCTTTACGCCGCCGTCGACTTCGATAAGCACGCTCAATCCCTTTTCTTTGATAATACCTTTCAATGCCTTTACCTTATTCAGCACAAAGGGTATGAAAGCCTGCCCTCCGAATCCCGGATTTACCGACATCAAAAGAGCCATATCGAGGTCGGCCAATATATCGTCGAGGCTCCACAAAGGGGTCGCCGGATTAATCGATACCCCCGCCTTTACGCCGTTCTCTTTAATCAATTGCACCGTCCTATGCATATGAACGGACGCCTCCGCGTGGACCGTAATATAGTCGGCTCCGGCCTTCACAAAATCCCCCACGAACTTATCCGGATTTTCTATCATCAGATGCACGTCGAGAGGCAACGAAGTTACCTTTCTAACCGCCTCTACAACTCCGGGGCCTATAGTGATATTCGGCACGAAATGACCGTCCATTATATCCAGATGCAGCATATCCGCGCCCGCTGCCTCCGCTGCCTTTATCTCGTCTCCGAGCCTCATAAAATCGGCAGATAATATCGATGGGGCTATCCTGACCATTTGTCCTCCTAATTCTCGAAGTCTCCGAGGCTTACAATCACGCTGAAATTGTCCCCGCCTTTTTCGTTGGTTTCGGGCCTTTGCGCCGTAATAATATTTTTAGCCGTTTTTTCGGAATGCGCGTAAAGGATCTTTCCGATTCGTATTCCCTTTTCCTTAAGGATAGCCTCGGCCGCGTCGAGGGGCTGTCCCACAACGTCGGGAACGTATCTTACCCTCGGGCCTTTGCTCAACGCAACCCGTATTTCCCTTCCTTCCTTGACCTTATGGCCGGAAGGTATGTCCTGCCTTATGATATAACCCTGCGGGATGTATGAATCGTAATCTTCACCCTCCAGCCTGATATGCAGTCCTTTCTTTCTCAGGATATCGTTGGCGTCCACCATTCCCTTGCCCTTCAGATCCGGCACGGTAATGGTCCTGCTGAAACTGAGCACCTTAAAGGTAAAGTGCCCGGATATCATCCCGATGACGAATATGGCGATGACGTAAGCGGATATTTTTATTAACCTATTCATTCTTTTTAAGCCTTACGGCGAAAAAGCCGTCCATATCGTGCCTGTGGGGAAACGTCCTGTAAAACAAATGCCCGTCCTTGTCCGATGCCTCGAAAGGCCCCATGAGATCATCATCACCTTTTATAATACTAAAATCAGGGTTATCCTGTAAAAAAGAAATAACGACGTTTTCCCCTTCTTCCGGCTCCGTGGAACATACTGAATATACCATAACACCGCCTGTTTTAAGCAATCGCGATACGGCATTAAGCATGGATTTCTGGTTCTCCCCGAACCTGAGAAGGTCTTTAGCGCTGTGCCTGTATTTTACATCGGGATTCCTTCTTATCACGCCTATGGAAGAACACGGCGCATCGAGGAGTATCTTATCGAATCGACCCATGTCGAGGGATTTCACATCACCATGAACGATTTTTATTGATTTAAGACCGAGCCTTAAAACATTTTCCTCTAACTGCTTTAGCCTTTTCTCTTCGGATTCTACTGCTGTGACCTCCCCGCTGTCTTTCATCATTTGCGCTATATGCGTGGTCTTTCCGCCCGGAGCGGCGCAGGCATCGAGCACCCTTTCTCCGGATTGAGGATTCAGCAGATATGTCACAAGCTGCGCGGCCTCATCCTGAATAAATAATTTATGCGTTAATAGTTCAGACTCTAAAGCCGCAGGGAATTCTTTTAGCACAATTCCGACAGGCGAGAACTCGGTTGAATGCGCTTCAATTCCCTTTCCGGCAAATTCCTTTAATATTTCTTCTCTATTTTTTTCGCTCTCTACGCGAAGAACAACCGGCGGTATTTTGTTGTTAGCCTCGGCAAGCGCCAATGTTTCGTCATATCCGAACCTTTTTATCCATTTCTTTACGAGCCATTTAGGATGCGATGTGGTAATGGAAATGTAATCAACAGTATTATCTTTTGAAGGGTCTTCTATTTGGTCTTTATTCCTCAAAAAATTTCTCAATACAGCATTCACCAACGACCTTTTGCCTTCGCTGAACCTTTCTAAATTCACAGCCTCATTGACAACCGCCCATTCAGGCGCGCGCATGTATTTAAGCTGATAAACGGCGGTTCGCAGATTGTTCAATGTATTCTGCAAAAGGCCGGAAGGCTTTTTCAAAAAATCCTTGAGCATATAATCGAGATAATCCCTGTATCTCAAAACGCCGTAGACAATCTCCATCAGAAACGCCCTGTCGCGCTTGTCGAGGTCGCCCGACAATTCATCGAGCGCTTCCTTGGGCTTTATGCCTTTGTTGAAGATCTTATTGAGGGCTGTTACTGCAATATGGCGGGTAGAGGGCATAAAATTAGAGCTTATAAAGATTCACCGGCTTAATTTAGCGGCAGCAAGCCGGTTTAGGCTTACCCCGCTTTCAGCCGCCTGCACAGCAAGGTCTTTATGTGTTTCAGGAGTAACACGCACAACAAATTTTCCGCTGTAATGACGATTTGCTATCGGTGCAGGTATAGCCTCGCCTGTTTTTCTCATATCTTCTATTACCCGGGCAACAACTTTGCGGATACCCCTTAAAGCTTCTTCCGGGGTTTTCGCTAACCAGCTCAAGCTCGGAAATTCAGCGCACAGTCCGACATACTCGTTATCTGCCGCCGACCATGTTACTCTGTAGGTGTAATGATCATTTTTCAGCGCCATAATTTACCTCCAATATCTCGATAGCTTTAAGCACCTGCTTTACCTGATATGCCTTAGCCTTTCCTTTATCGTTTTGAATATTAATTCTCGGGTCCCCTTGCCATGGTGTTTTATATATTCTATGGCTGCTTCCTTTTTGTCGGGCAGTTCCAAAGTAGTAATCACAAACCATGCATAAATCGGCGAAGCGCACATTATGAGGATTGCTTTTCATTTGCAGAACTATCTCTGCAACCTTACCCATATAAAATTATAGTATCAATAGTAGTATCGCTGTCAATCTTTATTTTACACGCTTCCCGACTTCCCGCAGCGGATGAAAAATGTAGCTATTGGATTTTCTACGCTAATTTTTCGCCCTATCTCTTATTCAAGAAATTCAAAGCCTTTTGCAAATTCTTGCACCCACCTTCTTCATCCCCCATATCACATGCCTTTTGAAAATCAGATATCGCCCTGCCCATATTTCCTTTCATAGCATAGGCAATCCCACGATTGTTGTAGGCTAAAGCATAATTCGGATCTAATGCTATTGCCTTATTATAATCCTCAATCGCCCTGTCATATTGTCCTTTGTCGTTATAGGCAGCCCCACGACCAGAGTAGGCATAGACATAATTCGGATTTAATGCAATTGCAGAGGAATATGCCTCTATTGCAGAATCATATTCCTTTTTCAAACTATGCTGATACCCTTTTTTAAACCAATCAGCAGCGCTTAATGTGTCTGTGGCTCTTACATATTCTTTCTGCTTGTTTTTATCTGCCTTGACTGCCTCAAGTTCAGATTTTAACTTCTCTATCTCCTTGAATGCCTCATCAGCCTTTTTCTTTACATCCTCAAGTTCTTTTGACTTCTGAACATCCTTGCGGAGGACATCCAGCGATGCCGCAACCTCTTTGGGGTCTGCCTTTATCCTTGCCTTGAGATAATACCTCTCGCCGTCCCATTTCTCGTTGAGTATCTCTGTCTGCACTATGCCTGCAGTAAGC
>MHDU01000052.1 GCA_001803635.1 Nitrospirae bacterium GWB2_47_37
GGGCGTTTCGTGTTTCAGAAATATGTCGTCATAAATAAAGCCTGCTTTATGCATGGATAAGATTATACCCAAATGTTATAATTTTTATAAATTATAGGAGCAGGAGAAGAAGAATGGATAAAGAGTTAGGCAATATTCTCCCTGAAGAGACCAAGCAGGTTTTGAGGAATACGTTCAAAGACCTTCAGGATAATGTCTTAATGGAAGTTTTCATTAAAGATAACGACCAGTTCAGCGCGTTTACGTTGAAGTTCTTAAAGGGGATTGCCGAACTCAGCGACAGGATCGACGTTAAGTTCTATAAGGCGGGAAGCGATGCCGCAAAAAAGAAAGGCATAACAAGATTCCCGACTATCCTTATAAGTCCCGACAAATACAGGATAAGCCTGATAGGCGCTCCTATGGGCGAAGAGGCCCGCACTTTGATAATGTCCATACTTCTTGCCTCGACAGGAGGCACAATCCTTTCGGGACCTGCCGTAAAGAGATTGTATGAATTAAAAGAGCCGAGGCTCATTCAGGTTCTTGTGTCTCCGACCTGCCCTTATTGCCCGCAGCAGGCATTAAATGCCGTTTCTGCCGCCATTGCGCTGCCGGATCTCATAACCGCCGAGGTCATAGAGATGTATGAAAATAAGGATTACATGGACAAATATCACATCGTTACCGTTCCCTTCACGGTTGTCGATAATGTTCCGATAGGCACGGGGCTTAAACCCGCGGAGATATTTGTCGAAGAGCTTTTTGCCGTCTCGTCCGTAGAGAAAATATTCGCTCCAAAGGAAGGAGAAAAAGTAGAGGTTGATGTCGCGATCATCGGGGGAGGCCCCGCGGGACTCACGGCCGGCATATACGCGGGAAGAAGCGGCTTGAAGACGGTAATACTCGAAAAGGCTGCAGTAGGAGGGCAGGTGCTCGTTACCCCTGTTGTGGAGAACTATCCGGGATTCACGCAGATAGCCGGAAAGACTCTCGTGGATATTATGTATCAGCAGGCACTTCAGTATTCGCATATATTCGAAGGAGAGGATGTTATCGATATAAAAAAGACCGGTGAGGTATTCGAGATAAAGACCAACAGAAAGATATATCATGTAAAGGGAATCATTATCGCCACCGGCGCGGAGCATAAGAAACTCGACGCGCCCGGAGAAAAACATCTTGCGGGCAGGGGAGTTAGTTACTGCGCCACCTGCGACGGATATTTTTATAAGGACGGCAAAAGGGTAATAGTTGTCGGCGGCGGAAATACCGCGGCTACGGACACGCTTTATCTGCACAGCATCGGCGCAAAGGTATCAATGGTTCACAGGAAAGACAAATTGAGGGCGGAGCAGTTTTTACAAAAGAGCCTGACCGACAATAAAATTCCCATTCACTGGAATTACGTTGTAAAAGAGATAATAGGCAAGAACGAGGTTCACGGAGTCAGGCTCCGGAACATGAAAGATAATTCAATAAAAGTCCTTGAGGTGGACGCGGTGTTTGTCGCAATAGGATATGTGCCGAATAACGGGACAGCGAAGATGCTGAATCTTGCTGTTGACGCAGAAGGTTATATAAAAGCCGACAATAAGCAGCGCACATCGATGGAGATGGTCTATGCCGCAGGAGATGTCACGGGCGGCGTAAAGCAGATTGCGACCGCTGTCGGGCAGGGCGCAATCGCGGCAATCACCGCATTTGAAGATTTATCCAACCCGTACTGGAAGAAAGAAGGGGAGACAACCCCTTGATAAATTATTAATCATTAGCTATGATTTAAGGGATACGAATCGGAGGCGGCATATGGTAACCAGAGAACGTGTTGAACAAGTTCTGGATAAAATAAGGGTCGGACTGAAAACCGAGGGCGGCGATATTGAATTTATCGACGTAAAAGACGATATAGTATATGTAAGGCTTATGGGCGCGTGCGGCACATGCCCCATGTCCACCCTGACAATGAAAAATTGGGTGGAGACGACGATGAAGAAAGAGATACCGGAGGTAAAGGCTGTTCAGGCGATTTGAACATAAGTCGGAATGTAGGAATATTGGAATACCGGAGCGCTGCTCCATTTTTCCATTTTTCTTCTTTCTGTTTTCTATCTTTTGTCTTCTATCGTTATTTCCTTCCGTAAGTAATTCCGAAGACACCATCGAGATTCGCGCGATCAGGCACTGGTCAACGACCGAGTATATACGGGTAGTTATCGACCTTTCCGGACCTGCGGAGTTCAGTAAAAATAAACTGTCGAATCCCGAAAGGCTCTTTTTCGATATCAAGAACGCGAAACTCGTAAAGGGATTGCAGGCAAATATCGCGGTGGGCGGAAAGGTGCTGAAAGGAATAAGGGCGGGACAGTTCGATGCCGCTACCGCGAGGATTGTTTTCGACCTCGAAACGGAAGATTATGATTTCAAGATTTTCAGTCTCGAAGATCCGGCCCGGCTCGTTGTGGATATATACCCGAAGGGCAGCGTCGATAACAAGGCCGATGTGAAGACCGAGGCAAAAACGGAAACTGAAAAACAGACGGCTGAGAGCAAGCCTAAAGAGCAGTTTTTTGCGCAGAGGAGAATTGTCGTGGACGCCGGCCACGGCGGTCATGACCCCGGAGCGGTCGGCCCCGGCGGCCTTTACGAGAAGGATGTGGTATTGGACATCGCCCTGAAGGTCAGGGACGCGATGAAAAAGGAATATCCGTCTTACGAAGTCATACTTACGCGGGACAGGGATGTTTTTATCCCGCTCGATGAAAGGGCCGCCATAGCCAATAAAAGCAATGCCGACCTGTTCGTATCGATCCATGCGAATGCGAGCACGAACAGAAACGCGCGCGGCATGGAAACATACCTTCTTAACTATACCGACGACGAAGAGGCCATGAAGGTGGCCGCAAGAGAGAACGCGATATCCTTGAAAAAGATGAGACAGGTTCAGAATGAATTGAACATCATACTCGCATCCCTTGAGAGGGAGAGTAAGAGGGACGAATCCGTGAAGCTTGCCGGATACATTCAGAACTCCCTCACGTCTTCCATTAAGCCTCAATATCCCAAGGTAATAGACCTCGGGGTGAAACAGGCATTGTTCTATGTCCTTGTGGGAGCGAAGATGCCGTCGGCATTGGTAGAGGTCTCTTTTATAAGCAATCCCGAAGAGGAGAAATTGCTTGACGATGAGGCGTACAGGGAGAAATTAGCGTCCTCGGTAATCTCCGGTATTCATTCGTATTTTTCCGCAGCGCCGCCTCAGAAGGTTATAAATTACAATAAACACAAAGGCAACGGCACTCCTAAAGCCAAACGCATCAAATATACCCGCAGGTAATTTTCAAGAAACGATAGCGCCGTCTTTTATCTGGATAGTTCTTTTTGTGTGGGACGCGATATTCCGGTCGTGGGTAACTATTATAACGGTCTTTCCGAGCGTGTTCATCTCAGCAAGCAGCTTTATTATTTCCGCCGCAGTTTTACTGTCGAGCTGTCCCGTGGGTTCATCGCATAAAATCATCTCCGGATCGTTGATCAACGCCCTCGCGATGGCGACCCGCTGCTGCTGGCCTCCCGACAATTGGTTGGGCCTGAACTTTGCCCTTTTTTCAAGTCCCACGAGTCTCAAAAGTTCTATCGCGCGTTTTTCGACGTCGTTTTTATGTAATTCCATGTAGAGTGTGGGGAGCAGCACGTTTTCCAAGACCGTGGCATAAGGCAGCAGATAGAAGTTTTGAAATACAAAACCTATATGCTCGTTCCTGATTACCGACAGTTCGTCGTCCGTAAGACGCGAGACTTCCCTGTCCGCGAGTATATAATGCCCGGATGTCGGCACGTCGAGGCATCCTATGAGGTTCATGAGAGTTGTCTTGCCCGAACCCGATGTCCCCATGATAGCCGCGAATTCGCCGCGCTCTATGCTCAGGTTGATGCCTTGTAAGACCTCTACCTCTTCTTCGCCTATTTTGTAGATTTTTTTAATGCCTTCCATCAGGCACAAAACGGATTTTTGCATATCTTAATTTCCGCGTTTCTTCTTTTCGCCGTTCCCCTGTTTATCGGGTTTCTTGGATACAGGCAGGATAAGTTTCACGGCAAGCTCGTTCCCTTCTTCGGCACCGGACAGTATCTCCGTTTTCTCCTCGCCCCTGATGCCGATTTTTATTTCCGCCTTCTGCACTTTATCGGGCCCGATTACCTTATAAACTATCTGCTTGCCTTTTTCGAACTTTATGGCGGCATTAGGCGCGGTGAGTATATCCTTTTTCTCGTCGAAGATTATCTTCACGTGAACGGTCATTTCAGGCTTTAATATTAAGGCGTCTTCACGCGGGACTTTAACTATCGCGAGATAATAAACGATATTGTCCTTGACGACCGGTTGCGTGTATATTTTTTCTATTATGCCGTTGAATATTTTATTGGGAAAGGTATCTACGTAATACTCGGACTTTTGACCTAATTTTACCCTTCCTATATCGGTTTCATCGATATATATCCACATTTCCAGCAGGGTAGGATCGAGCACCGTAACTAAATTCGCTACCTGAAGCCCGGCAACTATAGTCTCTCCCTCTTGCGCCGTAACGTCGGAGACGATGCCGTTTATCGGAGCGTAAATCTTCGTATAGGTAAGTTTCGTCTCCTGCTGTTTTATCTGCGCGATAATGTCATCAATCTTTGCCTTTGTTGCTTCAGACTGGCTTTTTGCCTTATCGACAGAGTCTTTTGTGGTATATTCCTGCTTCAGAAGCTCCTTTTCCCTTTCGTAGTTTACGCGCGCATAGTCGTAATTAGCCCGCGCTTCGGCCAGAGAGGCCTTTTGCTGCTCGATTATATACCTTATTTCCCTGTCGTCTATAAGGGCTATTGTCTGTCCCTTTTTTACCCTGTCGCCGATCTTCACGCTCATTCTGACGATAGTTCCCGTTGCCCGCGCGCCTATTTTTACGACGGCCCCTACCTGAGGTTTTATAATGCCGGTTTCGACAAGCACTCCTCTTATATCGTCCTTTTCGACTTTTGCCGTCTCAAGGACCTTTACAGCGGGCTTTACAAAGAATTTTTTATATGCGAAAAAACCGCCTGCTAAAACCGCTGCGGCGGCTATGATAATAATAATTTTTTTCACTATTCCTCCTACTTTTCCTGCATTCAGTTTGTCGTGTCGAATCTTTCGACCCCTGCGGTCTTTTCGAGAAGCGCCTTGGACAGGACGAGATTCAGCCTCGATTGGATCAACTGTTCACGCGCGGTCGAAAGAAGGCTCTCCGCCTGTACGAGCGAAAGTATATCCGCCTTTCCGACCTTATATTCTCCGAATGCCTGTTGATAATTATGTTCCGCTTGCTTTAACTGCTGTTCCGCTACTTTCAGTTTATTAGTCGCGGTTATGAAATCTTCGTATGTTTTATGCACGTCAAGGAGAAGTTTTCTTTTTGTTTCATTCAGGTTTTCGGATGAAACACCTATGTCGAATTTTGAAGATTTATGCTTAAAGAATTTGCCGAGTTCGAAGATGTTCCATGTCGCTGTAACGCCCACGCTCCTTTCGTCCGGAGAAGAAGTTGTCGTTGTCGACGACCTTCCACCGCTTGTCCTCGTATAAGAGGCGTCTGCCGAAAAAACCGGATAAAAGGCGCTGAGGGCAAGCGATTTGCTGCTTTCCGCTATATTGATAGAAAGTTCCGCTTGCTTGATTTCGGGCCTTTGCAAAGAGAGATCGGACAGCCTGTTCACATCCGGAGGCGCCATGCCGATATCGAGAGATCCCCGGATCTCATACCGGCTGTCGAGAGCCCTGCCTATTATGGAGTTGAGTTCGGAAAGCGCCTTGTTAAAGTCGCCCTCCGCCTGAACCAGATTGAACCTTGCCTGTTCGAGCCTTACCGATGCCTGAAGCACGTCGGACAGTTTTGCGACGCCGAATTTATACCTGCCTTCAGCTATTTCATAATCTTTCTGAGCGTCCTGAAGCTGTATTTTCCTCTGCTCGAAGGCGTCTTTTTGGGCGATGGCGGTATAAAACGCTGCCTTGACATTGAACGCCAGATCAATAAGATTTTTTCGCAGTTCTTCCTTGTCCGTATCTAAATTCAGAAACGCGATTTCCCGGTTCGCTTTCCTTTTGCCGCCGTCAAACAGGGTGTATGAGAGCGTCAGGTCATAGACCCTCGAATCGTAATCGGTTTTAGAAGTATCGCTACGGTTGTATTTGGCGGAGGTATCTAAACTCGGCAGATACGGCCCGATCGAGGCGTCATACAATGCCTCGGAGGATTTTGTTTTTATAAACGACGCCTTGTATGACGGAAGCTTCTCCTTTGCGAGGGCCAACGCCTCATCGAGAGTCAATGAATAGGCCGGAGAGGCGATAAAGGCTGCAATAAAGATGATAACGGAATATATGTAAATCCGGCCGGTATAATGTTCCATAACTAATAAATTAACACATTAAACTCAGCGAACACAATAAAGTTTAATTATCTCCACTGCTATTTTTTTAACGGGAATGCCGGTTTTTTTTGCTGCGGTCTTCAAATCTTCGTATTCCGGCGACATATTCAGCACCTTGCCGTTCAACGAGGATACCTTAATACGCACATCGCCGTATTTCGTTTTCACTTTTTTTGTAGTTCTCTCTAAGGTTTTTCGCCGTGCTTCGTAAAATCTCAAACCTATTGTGGTAGTTTCTTCGAATATTATATCCGTCAGCCTTTCGACGTCCCTCGCCTCAGCGATAACGGTCAGCTTCACGGCAGGACGGCTTTTTTTCATGATGATATTTTCCAAAAATACATCGAGCGCTCCGGCTTTAAACAATTTCCCCATGACATTTTCATACATTTGCGGGTTCATATCGTCTATGTTCGTCTCGATGACCGTTACTGTTTTCGCGGTTTTGAAATTCTTTGTCTGCTCACCGATAAGGATTCTAAGCGTGTTCGGCATATGGGCTATGTCTTTGT
>MHDU01000053.1 GCA_001803635.1 Nitrospirae bacterium GWB2_47_37
AGGAAAGAACCGTTGAGGATGCGGAGTTTTACAAAAAGTTCTTTGACGCGGTGGAGAGGGAGAGATGAAAAGATTTTTATTGATAGGTTTGGTTTTGCTTATCGCGGTTTTGGCAAGCGGGTGTTCGGTAACAAGGTACGATGTAAGGCCGGAAACGAAGTCGGCGATACTTCTTGAGAAACAGACGAAAGAAGTTGCCTTGACGCTGAAATATTACGACTCCTCTATACTCAGGCCGCTCATCAGCAGAGAGGAAAACACTAAACCGGATGCCGAACAGATAGACGCCGGCAAGAAGTTTTTCAGTTTTGTAAAAGAAGAGCTGGGAAGAAGGGGATTTGTTGCAAGTTCAAATGCCAAAATCGGCATTGAAGTAGGGTTTGCTTACCGAAAGGGCATCATACTCATAACGGCCGGCTCTATCGCGAGTCGTTGGAAAGTCTCTTACGGTAATACCGCTTCAATTTTCGACATCGCCGACTTTAAACTCCTGTCAGTAATGGGAGGAGGTAGTTTCACCGAGGAAAAAGCAAGGGAATTGGCCAAAAGTATGGCTGAAGAGTTTATCAAAGAATTAAAAGAATAAATACCACGTAATATCGTTCGGGCCCATTGTAAAAGATGGGCCTTTTTATGGCAAATGCCCTCTTAATGTATGCGAACAGTGTGATATAAAAGGGCATTATAAGAAAGCCTGCTTGAAAGAAAAAATTGGGGGGGCAGGCACATTTTATCAAGCAAGCTGCGTAAAGAGGCTTACTCCGGTATCTGACTGTACATATAAACCGAAACCCCTGCGAACGCGAGAGGCACGAACCACGGCGCTGTAACCGGCGGGATGGTCCCGGCGTATCCGAGAGACAGGAAAAGGGAATACCCGAACCAGTAAACCAGACTGATAGCTAGTCCGAGGCCTGCCGCGATAATACCGCTTCCTATAGCCCCTTCCTTTACTTTCTGAGATGCGATGAGCTTTAAGAGACGCTGTTCCGCGAAATCGCCTCCTAAAGATAAGGACATTCCGAGCAGGAGCATGAACATATTGATAAGCGGATAAGAAAGCCGCGAACTGATGTCCACCGTCAGCTTTATGTTTTTAAACCCGGCCTCCGTCAGCCTGCGCTGGTATTTTATAAGCTCCGGCATCGTCATTTCCTCGACCTTCCAGACGTCCTCCTGAAATATCTTGGGAGACTCTATGCCCTCATAATTCATTTCTTTTACAGTTTTAGTCGTTCCCGCTGCGATGTCGTAAAAAGTTACTTTTTTAAGCTTCCACGCGCTCCCTTCCCACTCCGCAACCTCCGCGTCGATCCTCTCCTTAAGTCCGTCGGCATCGAATTTTAAGATGCTCACTTCTTTGGAAATATTTTTCTCGGGCAGGAAAAGGGATATCCTCACCACAGAGCCGTCCTTGCCCCTCATGTAAAGAGTCCCTTCTTTAAAGGCCGCGGCTTTTCCCTTTTTCATTATCTTGTTTTTTATGGCGTGTATCTTTTTTGAAGAAGCAGGGACAATTATTTCCCCGAGGAAAAAGGCAAAGAGCGTGATCATCAGCCCCATTACGACAAAGGGCGCGAGAATGCTCTTCAGCTTGCCCGAGGCGGTCTTGATAACAACGATTTCTTTTCTCTTAATAGCCTGAGAAAATATAAAGAGGCCGCTTAAGAGGATCGCCATAGGCAGAAGGTAATGGATATATCTCGGAATACTGAATAAGGTGTATTTAATCAAAAGGCTGAAGTCCGGTTTATGCGGCATAAAATCGTCTATCTTATCGATAATGCCTATAATGCTGAATACTACGGATATCCCGAAGGTAAGTATTAAGAGCGTCTTTAAAAATTCCTTTATGTACATCCTCTGTATTATCAGCATTACTTTTTATTCAACCTCTCGAATATAAAGAGCGCGAACGCGCCCAGAATAAAAAACGACATCCACGCTCCTATGGCATGAGGGAGTTTCCCGGACCTCACCAGATTTTCTCCGTAAAGGAGCAGGGAATAATAGACGGCAAATACCGAAAGCCCTACGGTAAGCCCTCCCATTCTCCCTGATTTTCCGGACATAAGGGAAAGAGAAGGCCCTAAAAGGATAATTATAAAGCATATGGCCGGCATCGAAAGCCTCCGATGGAATTCGAGAAAGAACTGCGTCTTTCTATCCGGAAACTGCCTTGATGCCTTAATCAGTTCCGGAGGTGTCATCTCGCTGTTCTTTCTTTCCGAGGACTCTATAGTGGGATTGAGCTTAAAATGATAATTTCCGAAGCCTATATCCGTAAATGTCTCTTTCTTTGTCATATACACATGCCCGTTGCCGAGGGAAAAACTCAAGGATTCGCCTTCAGGCACTATCCTGCCTTCCTTTGCCGTGATAACCTTTTGATCTTCCTTTTTCCTCTCATCAACGATCAGTACCCCCGCCAGCTTATCGGGAGCCGGTTTCTCCTTCACCAGTATTACAATGTCCTTGAATGCCGTGTTGAATATGCCTTCTTCTATGGTCATTGGGGCGCGGGTAGTCAATATCTCTGTTACCTTTGCCCTCATGAGGCCGCTTCCTTTGGGGCCTAAATAAAAGCTCATAACAAGGCTCAGGGCAAAACATGCCAGCCCTAAATATAAGACCGGAGCGGATATATCCCTGAAAGACATGCCGCTGACCTTCAATATCACCAGTTCGTTGTCTGCATTCATCCTTCCGTAGGCCAGCAACGCCGAAAGGAGCATGGCCATCGGTATGGTAAGGATTAGAAGCTGGGGCTGCAGATAAAGTATTATCTTAGCGATATCGGAAAGGCTCGAGCCCACGCCCGAAAGTATCCTGCTCAGCCTCAGGAGTTTTTCCATCATGAGCGTAAAATTCAGGAAAAGTATTGACAGAAGGAGGGCTGTGAGAAGCTCCTTCAGCATCGACCTATGTATCAAGAGCATTATCAAGTATAACCCAACTCAATTGATTTGTGGAAAGGCATATTTGCTTTTTGAGGGAATATTTTTTTATTCTATAATATCAAACTTTGGGAGGTATGAAGTGGTAACAATCACGGACAAGGCTGCCGACAAGGCGGTAGAGATATTGGCGGCGGAAGGAAAAGACGGCTGGGGACTCAGGATATACAGCGCCGAAGGGGGCTGCTGCGGGCCTTCCTATGGCCTCGATATAGACGAACAGCCTACGGCTGACGACGAAGTCATAGAGAAGAACGGCCTGCGGGTTTTTGTGGATAAAAATACCGTTTCGGTATTAGGCGGCATGCAGCTCGATTACGTAGCGGACGGCGAAAAGGAGGGCTTTGTCCTTTCCGGCGGAGACGCTCCTTCGTGCAGTTCAGGCTGCAGCAGCTGCGGATAATGTTTCCGACTCACAGATGCCGAAGGCTTAGAAAAAACGAGACCATCAGGAGGATGGTCAGGCAGACTGCCGTCACTCCTGATGACTTTATCTATCCCCTCTTTGTGACTTACGGCAAGGGCGTGAGAAAGGAAATCTCTTCCATGCCCGGATGTTGGCAGGAATCCGTCGATGAAGCGGTCAAAAACGCAAAAGAGATTTATTCCCTCGGAATTCCGTCAATAATCCTTTTCGGCATACCCGAACACAAAGACGAAATGGGCAGCGGGGCGTATGACGACAACGGCGTCGTTCAGAACGCGATTAAAGCAATCAAAGACGCTGTTCCGGAATTATATGTGATTACCGACGTATGCATGTGCGAATACACGAGCCACGGCCACTGCGGCATTATAGAAAAGGGCGATGTGAATAACGATAAAACCCTCGGCCTGCTCGCGATGGAGGCCGTATCCCACGCAAAGGCAGGCGCGGATATGGTAGCGCCCTCAGACATGATGGACGGAAGGGTTGCCGCCATACGGAATACTCTCGACAGAGAGGGATTCTCCGAAACTCCCATAATGTCTTATGCCGCGAAATATTCATCCGCGTTTTACGGGCCTTTCAGGGAAGCTGCGGAATCGACTCCTCAGTTCGGGGACAGGCGCTCATATCAGATGGACCCGGCGAACAGGCGCGAGGCCCTGCGCGAGGTCGCTCTCGATATAGAGGAAGGCGCGGACATCGTAATGGTCAAGCCGGCGCTCTCTTATCTGGACGTAATCTCGGATGTTAAATCTACATTTGCCATTCCAGTAGCCGCTTATAGCGTAAGCGGTGAATATTCCCTCGTGAAGGCAGCCGGGAGATTGGGATGGATCGATGAAGATAGAGTGATGCTCGAGATACTCACATCCATCAAACGCGCGGGCGCCGACATAATCCTCACCTATTTCGCGAAAGACGCGGCAAAGATATTGAACGGCTGAGAATCACCATCCACACGTCATCCCAATGATACAGATCAACGGCTTATCAAAGGCTTACGGCCGGCAGGTTATTTTTGACGATATAGGTTTTACCGTCAACGCAGGCGAGCGCATAGGGCTTGTCGGCAGAAACGGCCACGGAAAGACCACCCTGTTCAGAATGATCCTCGGCGAAGAAAAGCCCGATTCGGGGGTTATAAGCATCCCGAATAATTACAGGATCGGCCATCTGTCGCAGCATATCAGTTTTACAGAAGATTCGGCATTAAAAGAAGGGTGCCTCGGCCTCGCGCCTCACGAAGACGGCAGGGATGAGTCATACAGGGTAAAATCCGTTTTAATGGGGCTCGGATTTAGTGCCGATGATTTTCTTCTTAATCCGCTTGAGCTTTCGGGCGGATACCAAATCCGCCTGAACCTCGCAAAGCTCCTCGTATCTGAGCCTAATCTCCTGCTCCTCGACGAGCCTACGAACTATCTCGATATCGTTTCCATACGATGGCTTACGCGATTTCTCAGGGCATGGAAAAACGAGATGATACTTATCACCCACGACAGGGATTTCATGGACAGCGTAACAACTCATACGATAGGCATACACAGGCGCAAGATACGTAAGGCGGCAGGCGCTACTCAAAAGCTGTATGAGCAGTTACTCATGGAAGAAGAGGTCTATGAGAAGTCCCGGATAAATGAAGAAAAAAAACGCTCTGAGACTGAACAGTTCATCAACCGCTTCAGGGCGCAGGCAACGCGCGCAAGCGCGGTGCAATCGAAAATAAAGGCGCTCAACAAAAAAGAAAGGCTCGAAAAAATCTCCGATATAAAGACCCTCGATTTTGAATTTAAGTCCGAACCCTTCACCGGAAAGCTGCTGATTGAGGCAAAGGACGTCTCTTTTTCATTTTCCGCCGACAGCCCGCCCCTCCTTGATAAGCTGAACCTTTTCATAGGAGGAAACGATCGCATAGCCGTTATCGGCAAAAACGGCAAGGGAAAGACAACTCTCCTGAATCTCCTCGCAGGCGAGCTTACGCCCCTGAGCGGCGCGATTACCCGGCATCCGAAATTAAAGCTTGCATACTTCGGACAGACAAACATACAGCGTCTCGACCCTCGGAAAACGGTCGAAGAAGAAATACTCGATACCCTTCCGGAATACAGCCGCAAGGCCGCCCGCAATATCTGCGGCATCATGATGTTTGATGGAGACAATGCCCTGAAAGAGATCTCCGTACTTTCCGGAGGAGAAAAGAGCCGTGTGCTGCTCGGAAAGCTCCTCGTAAGCCCGGCGAACCTCCTCTTGCTGGATGAGCCCACAAACCACCTCGATATGGAATCCATCGACTCCCTCGTCGAGGCCATCAACGCATTTGAGGGCTCCGTGGTGATCGTAACGCACAGCGAAATGATCCTTCACGCATCGGCAACAAAGCTCATTGTGTTTGACGAAGGAAGGGTAAGCGTATTTGAAGGAACATATCAGGACTTCCTTGACCGCATAGGTTGGAAGAGCGAGATCAGCGAAACCATCAGCGCCGGGGAAAACGGCAGCGGACAGACAAAAAGCGCGGACAAAAAAGACCTGCGCCGCCTGAAGGCCGAATTGATAAACAGCCGGTCAAGGGTTTTGGGGGCGCTTCAGAAAAAAATCTCCGAAGCCGAAGAAACAATCATACAACTCGAAAACCTTGTAGAAAAAGATACTCAGGCCCTTTTGGACGCGTCAGTAAAAGGCGACGGCGAATCCATAAAGACATTCTCAAAAGCCATGCATGAATCAAGGGCAAAAATAGATGCCCTCTTTGACGAACTGGCATCGCTTACCGGAGAAATGGAAATGAAGGCTAAGGAGTTTGAGGAAAGGCTGAAGTCTTTATCGGCGGGCGGCTAATCGCCGTGGGGTTGAATGACTCGTTAGCTGCTTCTTTGGTTCAAATTTCAGGGGGTATTTTCCAGGATTTTCAAGGTTGTCAATTTCAAGGTCAACATCCAATTGAGGCCAATATAGATGGTAGCCGTGAAGCAATTGAACGTTTTGTATGGAATTCAATGTCTGGTCTTTAAAATATGGATAATCCTTATAGCTTAGGAAGTATTCTTTTTCTTTTACATACAGCCATATGCCAAGGGGCGTTATATTTTCAACGCTTACTGAAATGCTCAAAATTTAGCCTCTCCATCTTCGCATGTTACATGGATATGGATTCTGTCCTCTTCATTTGAGAGGAAATAAAATCTATATCCCTTTTCCCTGAAAATTGAAGGACTCATATAACCCTATTTTACCATATGCCTTCACTCTGTTTTTAAAAATAAGCAATGTGGATGAGGTTGTTATAATAGTGTTATGTTTTTAAAATATCTTCTGCTGTAAAAAAAGACACTTTGCCCTTGCGCTCCTTTGCCTCAAATTTTTTAACATCGGCCAGTTTCCTTAAAACCTTTTCCTCGTCCTTATTCAATCTGATGGATATTACTCCCATTTGCCGTATACCTCCTCGCGGGGTGTATTAGCCAAGATAATGGGCGCTGTCACTATTAATAATCTTTTCCGCTCACAATAACCCCCAAAGAAAAGCGCCTCCGAGCAGCGCGAAGTAGAAGAAATTCGGAACGAGATAGAGTGCTTTCCTCTTGGAAGGATGGGGAATGTCTGGAATGGCTTGGGAAATCCTTGTCCAAAGAAAAGAGCTTGGAGGCATTAGGGCAAGAATGGTAGTTGCGATAAGTAGTTCGTTCTGCAAATTGAGCATAACCAGCAACATAAGTAGCAAGACTGCAGCGGAGATGCGAGAGCAAATGAAAGATAAAATAACGTCTCTTGTATCCTGCAATACTTCAGACAATCTTTCTATACGGATAAAAATTGCAAGGAAAATGCAAAACGAAAACAAAGCATTCAGGAACGGTGCAGTAGCCTTCAGTATTGGATCGAATGTAGTTATGAGCTTTGCAAGATTGTTTTCACGAAATCCGGGGATTTGAAGAAAGATCAAAATAGCCGCATAGGTACCAGGATTTTTAAGTAATTTCTCTAATATTTCGCTTAATCGCAAATCGACCCGTCTCTGCGATGCTCGCGCTACACACCAAAATCCCAATGTAAGAAGACAAATTAGATTTCCGAGGTCAAGAACAACGAACTGCTTAATTACATTAGGGCCAATACTTGTTTGTGCACCAAAGGCAATAAGAATTAAAAGATTTCCTCGATTGCCGCCGCCGAATGAGGATAGAAGCAATCGGTTAATTTGGCCCTCAGATGAAAAAACCCCCGAAAAGAATCTTAGCCCAGATATTGCGGACACAATACAGTAAACGACGATTGGAAGAGAAAAACCAATTGCGAATGTCCACCACAGAGCATTAGATATTTCAGTACGGCGGACGACGTTGAGAACAACCAATGGTAATAGAATACTAGCAACCAATTCGAGCACTTTTGCAATATGCTCCGACTTAGCCTTAGGTTTCAGTTTAGCGACTACAAAAATGGCAAGCAATACTGGCCCTAGCAGTGCCACTAAACTTTGAAACTTTGCATCCAATCTTTATTCTCCTTTATATATCTAACATTTACTATACGAACTTCCTGTTTTCCCCTTTTCCTACAACAATGCCCCCTCTATTCCCTTTACCAACGCCTCGACCTCATTATCCCCGATCGTCCTTGCATCGATGATCAAGGCGTTGTCTTTAATCCTCGCGATTATCGGCGGATTTCCGTGGCGCAGGCGTTCTTCGAGTCTGTTTACCGATAATTTCTTAGGCTTGACGGCAACTGCAAATGTCTTGAATTCTATTTCAGGCAATGCTCCGCCGCCGGATTGGGACGAATCTTCGATCACATCCATCTCTGCGACATCCTCTTTTATTTCCCGCTTCAGCCTCATCGAGATTTTCTTTGCCCTCGCCTTTATTTCATTAACATCCTGCAAAAGCATCCTTACTGTAGGTATATTTACTTTGGCCTTGTCTTCATCGAGGTAGTTCATTAAAACCGCTTCAAAGGCGGAAAGGGTAAGCTTATCTATCCTCACCGCGCGCATAAGCGGATTTTTGGCTATCTTCTCTATCAATTCCGATTTGCCGACTATGACTCCGCCCTGCGGGCCTCCCAAGAGCTTGTCTCCGCTGAATGTAACAATATCGCATCCTGATTTGACTATTTCCTGAACTGTAGGCTCGATGTGAACGCCGTAAGGTTTTAAATCGATAAGACATCCGCTTCCGAGGTCGAACATCACAGGGATATTATGCTTTTTGCCGAGGGTTGTCATTCCTTCTATCTCGACCTGTTTTGTAAACCCGATTGTCCTGAAATTGGATTGATGCACCTTTAAAAGCAGGCCGGTGTTTTCATTTATCGCCGATTCATAGTCGCGGAGATGGGTTTTATTTGTTGTTCCGACTTCTCTCAGGATCGCTCCGCTTGCGCTCATAACATCGGGAACCCTGAAAGACCCTCCTATCTCGACAAGCTCTCCTCTCGATACTATTACCTCTTTGCCTTTTGCAAGGGCGGTCAGGCATACAAATACCGCCGCCGCGTTATTATTCACAATAAGGCTGCTCTCCGCTCCTGTTATTTCATTCAATAATCTTTGTATGTGCGAATATCTTTTGCCCCTTTCGCCTTTTTCGAGATCGTATTCTAAATTTGAATATCCGCACGCGACTTTTTTCACGTTCTCTAATATCTCTTCAGAAAGCACCGACCTTCCTAAGTTTGTATGCATTACAACGCCTGTTGCGTTAATAACAGGCCTTAGGCTGAAAACGGAAAGCCTTTCGATCCTGTGCTGAACATGGGGGAGCATATCTTCCAATGAGATCTCTTTTATCTCATCTTTCAGGATTGCCTGCCTCGTTTGCTCGATGATCTCGCGGATCGCCTGAAGCACATACCGGCGAGGATATGATTCCTGCCACTCTAATCCTTTTCCGGATTTCAGTATTTCATCAACGGACGGAAGGGATGCCAAGAGTTTTTGTTTGGTCATTTTTTTCAGTGCCCCCGGTCAATGCTTCGATTTGCCTCTATTTTACCCTTTAACAAAGGACTTTTCAAATACAATGGGTTTGTATTATCATACATATCTTGCGAAATTGCCTGAATTTCAAAATACGAAAATTAAATTAGTAGGAGGACTTATGTTTAAGAGATACCTTTTAGCACCCGGGCCCACGCCTGTGCCGCCCGAAGTGCTTTTGTCGATGGCTATGCCGATAATACACCACAGGTCTCCGGATTTCCTTCCGGTGCTCGATTCCGCGAAGAAAGGGCTTCAGTGGCTCTTTCAGACAAAGAACGACGTTCTTATTTTAGCCTCAACAGGGACAGGCGGAATGGTCGGCTCTGTGAATAACTTCTTCAATGCCGGAGATAAGGTGCTTGTTGTCAACGGCGGAAAGTTCGGAGAGAGATGGACAAAGATATGTCAGGCGTACGGTCTTAAGATCGAAGAAATAACGGTTGAATGGGGATATTCCATAAAGCCCGCGGCAGTCGAAGCCGCATTAAAGAAAGACCCTGAGATCAAGGGAGTGTTCGTTCAGGCGACAGAGACGTCCACAGGCGTGTATCACGACATCGAAGGGCTTGGAAAGGTTATAAGGAATTATCCTGACACGCTCTTTATTGTTGACGCGATAAGCGCCCTCGTTGCTCAGGATATAAGGACGGATGAGTGGGGCATAGATATACTGGTCGGAGGCTCGCAGAAGGGATTAATGCTGCCTCCGGGACTCGCATTCGTAAGCGTGAGCGAAAAGGCATGGAAAAAAAACGAGACGTCGAAAATGCCCAAATTCTATTTCAACTTCAAAAAAGAAAGGGAAAATCTCGCGAAGAATCAGACAAATTTTACATCGGCGGTTACTTTGATCATAGGGCTCAATGAGGCGATAAAACTATTGCAGAAAGAAGGGCTTGAAAATGTCTTTAAAAGGCATGCAAGGCTCGCCGATGCCACAAGGGGGGCTGTAAGGGCTCTCGGTCTCGGTCTTTATTCCAAGGAGTCTCCGAGCAACTCAGTTACGGCTATTGAAATGCCTGCCGGAATAGACGGTCAAGAAGTATATAAGACGCTGCGCGAGAAGTACGGAATCACGGGCGCGGGTGGGCAGGACAGGGCAAAGGGTAAAATTTACAGGCTCGCTCATTTAGGCTATGCCGATACATTCGATGTTATCACAGGCATTGCCGCTCTTGAAATGACTCTCAAGGGCATGGGCGCGAATATCGAGCTCGGCAAAGGGGTTGCAAAGGCGCAGGAATTGTTGATGAAATAATAACGGTAAGCAGGACATTGCATTGAAGCGGCAATGCCCTATACTACCTGCTGTCATTCATCTGGTATACCGCTCACTCTGTTATGAGGAGCTGAATAAAAGGAGGTATTTGTTATGAAGGTATTGGTAAGCGACAACATCTCATCAAAAGGCGTAGAAATTCTGAGAAAGGCCGGGCTTGACGTGGATGTCAAGACAGGATTAAAACCGGAAGAACTGAAATCAATAATCGGGGAATATCATGCACTTATAGTCAGGAGCGCGACAAAGGCGACTGCGGATATTATAGACGCTGCAAAAAACCTCAAAGTAATCGGACGCGCCGGTTCGGGTCTTGACAATGTGGACAAGGCAGCCGCATCGAAAAGCGGCATTGTCGTAATGAACACTCCCGGCGGAAATACTATAACCACCGCAGAGCATACTATCGCCATGATGTTTGCCGTTGCCCGCAAGATACCTCAGGCAAATGCCTCCATGGCCGAAGGCAAATGGGAAAAAAAGAAATTCATGGGCGCGGAGCTTTTCAATAAGACCCTCGGAGTCATCGGTTTAGGCAACATCGGCGGAGAAGTTGCAAAGAGGGCGCAAGGGCTCGGAATGACCGTCATAGCCTACGACCCGTTTTTAAGCGAGGAAAAGGCGAAGCAGATGGGCATAAAGAAAATGGAGGTTGCGGAGCTTATTAAGGAAGCTGATTTTATAACCGTTCATACCCCCTTAACCGCAGAGACAAAGAATCTCATTAATACGCAGACGATAAAGACGATGAAAAACGGCGTCTTTATTATCAACTGCGCGAGGGGCGGAATAATCAACGAAAAAGATCTTTTTGACGCCCTTGAAAGCGGCAAGGTTGCCGGCGCCGCGCTCGACGTGTTTGAAAAAGAGCCGCCGGAAAACAATCCGCTGGTCGGGCATGAGCATGTGATCTGCACGCCCCATCTCGGAGCATCCACTCAGGAGGCGCAGGAGAACGTAGCCATCGCGGTTGCTGAGCAGATAGTAGATTATCTCGTTCACGGCACGATCAGAAATGCGGTGAACTTCCCTTCGATACCCGCGGATCAGGTGGCTGTTTTACAGCCTTACATAAACCTTGCCGAAA
This sequence comes from Nitrospirae bacterium GWB2_47_37, assembly GCA_001803635.1. Taxonomy (GTDB): domain Bacteria; phylum Nitrospirota; class Thermodesulfovibrionia; order Thermodesulfovibrionales; family Dissulfurispiraceae; genus GWB2-47-37. The sequence continues at coordinate 11,737 of MHDU01000053.1, forward strand.
AGCTCGGGAGTTTTGCCTCGCAGATATTCGAAGGCGGCATCACTGAGGTTACCATCGAATACAGGGGCGACGCGTCGGAACTGAAATCGTCTCCGGTTACCATCGCGGCGCTTAAAGGCTTGCTTACGCCGATACTCGAAGAGACGGTGAACTTTGTGAACGCGCCTTTCATAGCAAAAGAGCGCGGAGTGGAGGTAAAAGAGACAAAGAGCATGGACGCGGGCGATTATCAGAGCATAATAGTCTTGAGGGTCAAATCCCCCAAAAAGGAACTCTCCGTATCCGGAACGCTTTTCAGCAAGAAAGACCCCCGGATAGTAAAGATAGATGATTTTACAGTGGAGATAGTGCCTGAAGGAAGCATGCTCTTTATGTATAATAATGACAAGCCCGGAGTCATAGGGAATATCGGAACGCTCATGGGGAAAAACAATATCAATATAGCGCGGATGCATTTCGGAAGAGAAGCCGCCGGGGGGCGGGCGATATCGGTGGTGAACATAGATTCCCCCGTATCCGACAAGGCCCTGAACGAAATTAAAAATCTTCCCAATATCCTTGGTGTCAAGGTAATAAACTTTTAAGAGGTAATATATGTCAACAGTAGTTATAGTGGGAACACAGTGGGGCGATGAAGGAAAAGGAAAGATAGTCGATTTCCTCACGGAAAAGGCCGATGTGGTCGCGCGTTATCAGGGCGGCAACAACGCGGGTCATACCGTAGTCATAAAAAACGAAAAATATATCCTGCACCTTATCCCTTCGGGAGTTCTTCACAAAAATAAAAAGTGCATAATCGGAAACGGCGTGGTTATCGATCCGGCCGCATTGATCGAAGAGATGGACGGCCTGAAAAAGAGGGGCATAAACATAAACAAAAACCTCCTCATATCCAAGAACGCCAATGTAATAATGCCTTATCATATCGCGCTGGACAAGGGTAACGAAAACAAAAAGGGCAATAAAAAAATAGGCACCACAGGAAGGGGAATAGGACCCTCATACACGGACAAGATCGCCCGGTTCGGCATAAGGATGATGGATCTGCTGTCGCCGGAAGTTTTCAAGGAAAAATTGAAAACAAACCTTTCGGCTGCGAACTTCCTCCTCGAAAATCTCTATAAAACCGCTCCGTTGAGCGAGAAAGAGATATACAAACAGTATATGAAGTATGCCGAAAGGCTCGCGCCGTATATCGCGGACACCGATCTGATAATAAACAAAGAGATAACTTCAGGAAAAAAATTGCTCTTTGAAGGCGCTCAGGGAACGCTTCTTGATATAGACCACGGAACATATCCTTTCGTTACGTCTTCAAACACTATTGCAGGCGGAGCATGCACGGGGCTTGGAGTAGGCCCCACAAAGATAAAAAAGGTGCTCGGCGTAGTAAAGGCCTATACCACAAGGGTCGGCGAGGGGCCTTTCCCTACCGAGCTTAAAGACTCGCTCGGCGAGGCCCTAAGACAAAAGGGCGGCGAATTCGGCGCGACAACAGGAAGGCCGCGGAGATGCGGCTGGCTCGATATATTGATATTGAAGCATGCCATACGCATAAACGGATTGACGGGGCTTGCGATTACGAAGCTGGACATACTCGACGGCTTCGACAAGCTCAAGATATGCGTCGGCTATAAATACAAGGGCAAAAGATATACTGAGTTTCCAAAAGAGATAGACGTGCTGAACAACTGCACGCCTGTTTATGAAACGGTCGAGGGATGGAAGGAAAGCACCCTCGGCATAAAGGATTTTAACAGGCTGCCGGCTAATGCGAAAAAATATATCAGGACAATAGAGAAAATGCTCGACATCAAGGTTCATATTATCTCGACCGGACAGAAGAGGGACGAGATAATTGTATTGAAAGAGCAGTTTTAGAGCACAAGGGGGACAATGTCCCCCTTGTGAAATCCCCATAAATGAGATTTTTCAGCAAATTACTTAATCTGCTTTTTCCTTCAAAATGCCCTGTATGCGAAAGCAAATCGGACAACTATCTTTATAACCCCTTTTGCACAAACTGCTGGAAGGGCATCGAAAAATATTCAGGTCCTGCTTGCGGGATATGCGGGAGGCCGGCAATTTCAGTTCATACCACGCTTTGCGAACCCTGCATGAAAGCAAGACCTCCGTTTTCAAAAGCGCTTTATTACGGCATTTACGAAGGCGCGTTAAAAGAGGCCATCCATCTTCTTAAATTCAACGGCGTAAAGAGGTTGTCAAAACCGCTCGGTCTTTTGCTTTCAGAACTGCCTCTGCCCGAAGTTGACGGAATAGTCCCTGTTCCCATGCACCACAAAGGCCTTAAGCAAAGGGAGTTCAACCAGACAGCCGCTATAGCCGCCCGTCTCTCAAAAAAATTAAGGGTACCTCTGATGCAGAACGCGCTTAAAAAGACCAAAGAAACGCTCCCGCAAACCGATGTCGGCGGAGAGGAAAGGCTGAAAAACCTGAAGAACGCGTTTTCAGTGTCCGGGAAAATAAGCGGCATGGATTTATTGCTGATAGACGACGTGATAACCACAGGCGCTACTGTTCGGGAATGCGCGAAAACATTGATTAAATCAGGCGCAAAAAGCGTTGCTGTTGTTGCCTTAGCCCGCTCGATGCCCAAGCAGAATACTTGAAAACATTAGGTCTTTACTGCTATATTAAAAAACTGCCGAAGTGGTGGAACTGGTAGACACGCACGTTTGAGGGGCGTGTGGGGCAACCTATGCGGGTTCGAGTCCCGCCTTCGGCACCATCAATTTTCCTGAATAATTTAATCAACATTGTCATTTTGGGGGGACTTCAGTTCTTTTTCTGTTCCCCAGCTATCGAGCCACTCTGCAACTTTTTCGTGGTCAACAAATTTTGCATCCGGCCGGTCAGCCGCTTTAACGGATTTCTTAATACCCTGAACCTGATAATTAATTGTAGTGCCAGAGCTGGACGATTTTGCCATATTTCACGACCTTTCGCTTTTAGTCCATATTATAACAAAATACCAAGTATTACTGTAACGCCAAAGTGATAATGTCCTAATATACCAAAATGAAAATGTCCTATTTAGAGACTGTTAAACTGTCTGATTTAAGAGGAGGAC
>MHDU01000054.1 GCA_001803635.1 Nitrospirae bacterium GWB2_47_37
TATCCCGTCCCTGACTTCCTTTGTCAGATTCAGCCCTTGTCCATTTTTTTCAATAAAATCAACGACTCTCAGGCTTTGCTTGAAATGGTCGAATCCGCCGGGATGAAGCTCCCTTAAAATCGCCTCTCCGGCGTGGCCGAAGGGGGTGTGTCCTAAATCATGGCCTAATGCGATTGCTTCCGTTAAATCTTCATTCAGCCTCAATGCCCTCGCGATTGTCCGCGCAATCTGGGAGACCTCGAGCACATGCGTTAAGCGGGTGCGGTAATGATCTCCTTTCGGAGCAAGAAAGACCTGAGTTTTGTGCTTTAATCTTCTGAATGCCTTTGAATGGATAATCCTGTCCCTGTCCCGCTGAAAGCATGTCCTGAGATTGTCTTCCTTCTCAGGCCTTGCCCTGCCTTTGCTTTTAGAGCTTAAGCAGGCATTGGGATGAAGGATCTGCTTTTCTATATGTTCAGTCTGTTCGCGTATCGTCATATTTTTTGCTTTGCTCACCGGAAAAGAAATTTTATCTATCCACTATTTTTTCAAGCTCTGCTATTAATGCCGGAATATCTTTCTGCATACTGTACCCGTGCCGATTTCACTACCTCTTTCCTGAAATAGCGGCTTAAATCCTGCGCTGTTCTTAAATCAACCTTGCGGCCGAGAAGCTTTGTCAGTTCTATTTCCATGCCGGCCAGACCGATGAAACCCGGAGTCATAGCAGGATAAAATTCAATGAGCAAGTCAATATCGCTCTCCGGTTTTAACCGACCCTCTAATGCGGAACCGAAAAGCGCTAATTTACGGATGCCGTTTCTTTTGCAAAAATCAGCTATAGCCTTTCGGGGAAGCTGGAGAGAGATATTCGCCTTTGGATTACTCTGTTTCATGAGTAAATTATAACATAAGGGATTGGGGGATATTGCGGGGATTCAGGAGAGTGAGTAAATGGTATTCACCCCTGCCTCTCTTTTGATAAAGATTTCAGAAGCCTCGGACTTACAGTGCTTCCATAGGAAGAAGAGAGAGGGGATAATGATTGGCTTTGTGGAGAGGCGTGAAGGGAAGCTGATCATTTTATGCATGTACTCTCAGTGCATTATTTTTTCATCAGAATTATGTCCACTTCTCCTATGTTCTTTGTTTTATTTCCACAGATTTCTGTCTGAGTTCTATTCTTGAATGGCTTCGGCACAATTTTAACTATATGATCCGGAAAATATTTCAACAATATTTCGCATGTTGAATTGAGAGTAAACTCTCTGGCATCAGTTCGCACGTATATAGTACTTTTGCTATCCATTATATCAGCACACTTGCCAAACACTATATCTATAAGGTTGTAATAATCTTCTTTAGAAACAAAGCGACTTTTGTATTGTCCTTGCAAAGATTTAGGGCTTTGCGGCCCACCCAAAAGCCAAAGTCTTAACCATTGGTCAGCATGATAGTCTGTAACAGAACAATAAGGTGGAGAGGTAAATAGCAACGAAAATTTCATACCTACCCTTTTAGCTTTTTGAACAATCTGTTCAAGTTCAATAGTACTATCGCCAAAAATCACATGACTTTCTTGAACGTTGGGGGTGCCTTTTTCATATCTCCATTCAATTTTTTTCAATATAAATTCCAAAGGATTAATTCTTGGTGGCTTAATCATATTGTGTTTTCCCCACCAATTCACAGAATAGTTAATTCCCATTGCCTTTGTCATTCGCATTTGATTGGAGAGACCCTCGCCCAGTTTCCCATGCAGATAAACCAAAAGGATAGACATTAAAGTTGCATCAACATTATCGTTTCTCCAGTCAAGATATTTTCGGGCAGCGAGAAGAAATTTCAGCACTTCATCGCAGTAACACATCTTGTAAAATACAGGCATTAATTCACTGGCTCTTTTATAATAATTGCGTCTTGAAAAAATGTCCTCAAGACGTTTGATTACAAATTTTTTATCTGCTGGTCTTAATTTTACGGAACCATAGAGCCAACCAACAGGGTTAATCTCAATTCCCAGGCTTTGTCTGCCGAGTACTCCGCCAGCATAAATGCTTGAACACCTTCCTGCAAAGGGGTCAATAATGAAATCGCCTTTTTTTGAGTATTTTTCTACTACTTCAAAAGCAAAATCTAATGGGAACATGGCATAGTAAGGGCCAAAACGCGCCCACCTAGCTTCCGGAGTTTTAAACCCTTTTACTATGTCAACAGTTTTTATCATCTCAGTACAGATTTATCTCTTATTTCTCTTGCGATGTCTTCAAAAATTCGTTTACCCAAATTTAGAGGTATCGATGCCTCTGCATGTGCTGAAACCAATGGTGATACGGAATTTGGATAACGGCTCGATACTAATTCATCCAATAGATGCATTAAGTCAGGTAGACGTGGAAATTGATCAGGATTAACAGTACTCAAATCTTTTTGGTATTCATTGAACGTTGCAATTACAGGAACAACTTTGTATCCCGTTCTGGTTTTATAAAAAAGTTTTCTGCCAAAATATATGTCTTCTCCATATTGATGTTTGCTGCCTTCGGAAAAAGCAACATTCCTTTTTATATACCCATCGCTCAAAAGAAAAGCAGCCTGCTTCGGAAATTTGTCAGAAGTGCCTTCAACTGTAGTGTCAATCTCTTCAAAGTGATTATAAAATGTTCCTGATTTTTCGATGCCGATAATAAGAAGGTCTTTACCACTTATTTTCTTTTGAAGTTCATTAATTCTGCTTAATTCTGAAATGATGGGTTTGTTAAGCCAAGACCAAGTACTGAAGCAAGCTAATGGCCCATCCATTATAAAGGCAACGCGTTGCAAAATCGGAAGCCATCCTCTTTTCTCAAAAGCCCTAAGTATGTGAACTAACCAAAGCTTCTCGAACATACTCATTACCTGCCCATACATTTCTCCACTTGTGCCGCCGGTATTTAAAAGCTCATGTAGCCTCATTGCATCAACGGAGTAGAGTGGTTGGCCTGTATGAGGACATTTATATTCGCCAAGGCCATATGTCATTTCTTTATCAATACCTTCAATAGGGCTTCTGGGTTTTCTGGTGTTACCCTCTTTCTTGTCTCTATCAATTTTAATTTTTAATAACGCTTCATAAGTCTCCAATAAGGTTTCACCCTCGGAAAAAACAACATTACTTTGTAACTCCTCAAAAAGAGCTTTGCGCATAGATGCCTTGGCAGATCGTTCTCCTTCGATTATGATATTGCATCCTGGAATAACACTTTCGATGGTTGACGCTTTTTCCGTTTCCCTAAATTTCTTGGGGTCTATGAATTCGTGCTTTGCAAATTGGCGGATTAAATCCACCTTTATAAGAACTGCTGCAACAGTCACATACCCAAACTCTGCTCCGGGGTATCCATTCTCTGCCTTTGCAGCTTGATAGCTTCCATCAATAGCAATAACATAATCAGGAAGGAAAACACTTTCAGGAATGTCCGTCTTCTTGATTATATTGCTTTCAAGTTCTTTGTCGTTTTCCTGTCCTTCTTTTTTTCTTACTCTTAGCCTGTTATGAAGAGCTTTGACCTTAGGACTATCCAAGATCCTTCGTAATGGTTCATAGCATGCAAATTCGTTTTCAAATCCCATAAGTTATACCCTTTAAGATGTTACATCAAACTTGTCAACCTGAATAGGTATGACAAAAGGGTTGCTCAATGTTTTAACTCTCAAAAATCCCTTATCCTGTGCCCGTCTTATTGAAAGTTCAAAATCCGCAAAGTCGTAATACTTGCAAAGCTCCTTGGTTTCATCGGTGTTGTTCAAATGGGCAATGAACCAGTTCGCAGTATTTCTCAGAATATTTTTTTGTATGCTGCTCACTTCTTGAGTAGCGTATACCATGCCTATACGATATTTAGCACCTTCTTTTGCTGTTCTGACCCAGATATTACTGAGATCCAGGTCGCTACCCGCAGGTAAAATATTATGAGCCTCTTCTATGTAAACTAAGATTTCAGGGATGTTTGTCACACCTTGAATGAACTGTCGTTGATTTTCTCTAAAAATCATTGTCATGATTCTATTAGCAGACGACTTATTCAGTTCAGGCTCTCCACTCGATTGGTCAATAATTATTAATTTCCCATCAACCAGATGATTATAAATATCGGCTGCGTAATCCTGCCGTGTGTCAGGACTATGTTGTTCAGCAGCTTTACCAATTTTCCTTGTGCCATTAGGATATTGAAAAATGCCAATTATTTTCTTAAAGTCTTCGTCTGCCCACCTATCGCCTGATCCGTTGGGTCTGTTTACATAGGTATTTTCAAATACTTGATATCCACCAGCCCTGTCACGCATGAATTTGTCCAATGCTTCAAATGCATTACCGAGTTGGTCCCATGTAGGATTTAGATTGCCGAATATTTGTGCGGCAGATTGATACTCAGAGGCGTTATCGCTTGCGCTATTTTGCATAGCTGTCAGCAAATCAGCATTAAACAGCCCTTTTGTACTTGCTCGCAGGTTCTTTGGCACAGCAAAACCCGCTCTGGCCAATACAGACCTATAGGCTAACACTCGTCGGTTATACCTGGTCAAAGCACTCCTGTCGGCTGGGTCTGGTGATTCAAAGCTCACTTGAAGAAAATTCTTAATGTATGTTGTTCCATCTTCTGCAAGAATGCTATCTATGATCTCTTTTCCGATTTGCAGGTTATCATCTCCAAAAAAATTTAAAAGCATTAGCTTTCTATCAGGGTCGTTTGGATGTCTGGTAATGCCGTATGTAATAACTTCTTTTTCTTTTTGTGCTTTCGAGTTAATTTTCCAAATATTTTTTAATGCATTGGGATTGTTATTCCCATCTTTATCCTGTGCATTCTCATTGGCATATTCACCATTAGGGTCGAAAATTATCTGACCGATTCTTAAAGATTTGTCGCTTGCTACTGTTGGATACCGAAGTTCATACACCGACTTAGCTATAATTTTTGTCGTGTTTGATTTGCCTGTACGAGTCATGCCAAACAGTGCAGATTTCTGAGAAAGCAAATCTGCAGGATAAATGAAAATGGGCACGTCGTCTACTTGCTGGTATTTTCTGTTTGTCGATGCATATCTAATATAGCCAAGCTTAACCTTTTCTGCTGTTCCGTAATTTTCAATATGCTCTTGCAAATTACTTTGATCAGTATAGTTAACTATTTCCTCAAGAGCATTACTATTTGGCTTGTAAACTTTCAACCCCCTGTTCGGATAGTAGTTTGATATATCACTTCCGAACTTAAGCAAGAGATTCCCTTTAAGGTTTTTGTCTTCAAGTGGTGTTTCTAAATAAAAAGTGCCAATAATTCTGCATTCAACCCCCGCATATCCCAGATACACACGAGTTTTCGTATCCATTATTCCTTCTCCGTCCCAATGCTTATCTGTTTCACCACTCACTCTTTGGGCCGTTTCGACTCTTATTCTTTCGGCTTCTGCGCTGTTTGGCAATTGCGCTGCATCCATTACTCTCAGTAATATGAAAGCGGCATCTTCAGTTTTGAAATCAATATTGGTAGAGTCTGGATCAACACGTGTTGCAATAAGAAAACTCAGGCTTGGAATTCCGCCTACTTTTTGCCGCTCGGTATCATGTATTTGAATTTTTGCCGTCTCGTAGTTAATAGAATAAAGTTCACCAACATACTGGTCCTTTTGTATCAGCTTCTGAAACCACTTTTTAGCATCGTTGTTATGTATACCTTCAATGTCTTGTGCGATTCCCTTTTCTATTGTCATTTTCACCTCACAAAAAATTTTCTAAGAACATAAATAGGGTAGTCCATTTATATCTTATATTTTTGTTCCTGCAAATATTCTTCAATCTTCCAAGCTATCCCTAAAAATATAACATAATAAATCGCTATCCACATATGTCTGATAGATCGGCCATCTATAGAAATAATGATTGCGCTTGCTAAAAAATTCCCTGCAACAAATTGGACTATTGCCACCATTTTTCCGTACATAGATTTTTTTATTTCAATATCACGCTTCTTGCCACTTAATTTTCCAAATACTACAGCAAGAATAATTATGAGTAGATAATAGACAAAAACATACTCATTAGGTATGAACGCTTTCATCGTGGCAATAGTTTTATCTTTTATATCATGCCCAAAAAAAGTGCCGACTTTGTAGATCAGATATAAAGAAATAAGCGGCAAAAACCCCAGAATAAAACTATAAATAACCTGATCGCGAAGTAACTTGTACCTCTGGCCTTTCTGATTGCGACACTTTCCTTTCATTATGCCCCCCGTTCTTCCTCTCTTGCCCTATTCAAAAACAAAAACCGCTTTAACCTATTTCCGTTTTACGCAACCACCATTTTTTCTTCATTCTGAACAATAATCTTCGGATTCGGATTTTTTGGACGGGACAGGCAAGCCTTGCTCTTTCAATAAGCTGATATGCTCCTTTATCCCCCATTTTGCCTTATAAATACAATCTTCAACTGAATGTCCTATGCCTGAAAAACCCTCCACGTCGGGAGAGTAAAATCCGAAATATTCAGGGTCTTCCGTGGCCTCGATTATCAATGTATATTCCGAGTCAATCATTATTTCCCCTCCATCATGGTCCTCAGAATTTTCAAAAAACTCTGAGTGTCAACTATCTGAACACCCCTATAATGTTTCAATCTCAGCAAGTGTTCGTCGCCTGTAACGATATAGTCCGCCTCTCCCTCAAGGGCACATGCGATGAATTTGTCGTCTTTCGGGTCTTTTTTGACTTTTGATACAGCGTACTGATCTTCGGTCAAAATCGTCCCTTCATAGAGAAATGATGATATGTCATCAATGATATCTTCGTTAAGGCCGTATTTGGTGTAGATGTACTCTCTATGCAGGACATTGAGAATTTCGTGATTGATCGCGACTGATGTAACTACTTTGAAATTTCCCTTTCTTGCCAAGTCGAGAATTTTTCTTGGTGTGCCTTTGGGGGAGATGATACCGCTTACAAGCACATTGGTATCGATAACCGCTCTAATTTTTCGCACCTGCACCTGTACGCACCTCTGCGATTGCTTTCCTTATATCCTCGCTAACTTCCTTTTCTGAAAACCGGATATTCTTTTTGCCGAGATGTTGCAGAGCCTTCCCAAACCTCTCCTGCCACGTGGTGATTTTTTGTTTTTCAAGCTTTTTTTTCAGAATCAATTTTTCGTCCGGATCGAGCTTATCTACGATTGAAATGAGTTTCTGAAAGGGAATTTCGAGTTTTATGGTTTTTGTAGCCATTGGTCGCCTCCTTATTTATTGCATTTTAAAAGTTTACTCTGTTCTCCCCCGCAGGTCAAGGGTTCAGACTGTAAAAGCCGCATCAGCGCTCAGACGGTTTCTTGTTCTGAAATTCCTTCTATAGGTCATCTCATGGGGTCAGACTCACTAATTGACATTCGCTTCCCCCTTTAAATCCCTTTCCCTCTTGCTCTTCTGCGCGGGATAGCCTTCAGTTTCTTTTCGGTGCCGCCGAGGACGGCGAGTCTTCTGGCGCTTTCCCTCGCAATCAAAGATTCAAGCCCGGCCCTGACGAGCGCGGTCTTTTCTTTAACTCCTGTCAGTTTGGCTGCTTTATCGCGCAATTCGTCCTCGATGTTTAATGTCGTTCTCATGTGCCACCTCTTTAATATGGATAAATAACGCCATCCTGTCAAGAGACGCGCGGGTTCGGATCTCAGCGCTCAGACGGTTTCTTGTTCTGAAATTCCTTCTCTATCTGTTTTTTGACGGCTTCTATTCTTGCGGTTAGATTAGGATGCGTATCGAGGAGTCCGGTTCTGTCCTCTTCTTCTGATATGTCGTTTGCCTTTGCTATGGCCCTCAGTTTCTCAAGTGCGGTTACGGCGGCCTGCGGGTTCATGCCTATGGAGATCAGCGCGGTAACGGCTTTTTCGTCCGCCTCGTATTCGTTTTCACGCATATATGCCCTTGTAACGAGCGGATTTACTATGAGATTGGCGAGTCCTCCGATCTTTGGTATGAATCTCAATATATTGAGAGTTACGCTTACGCCTGTTGCGGACTGGCAGTGTTCTAAGGAGATATGGCTGAACTCGTGCGCCATTATGAAATGCATTTCATCCGTTGTGAATTCGTCGAAGGCGCCGGCAAAGACGATAACTAATTTATCCTCGCATTGCGCGAAGGCGTTTACGTCAGGCGAATCGGCAATAACGGCCTTATAGTCTTTAAAGTTTTCTTTATCTATGACCGGCAATACCTTACTGCGTATCCTTAGCAGCGTCTGATATTTTTCTCTGGCCTCCTCGGGTTTAACAGGCTTTATTGTCTGGCTTGGAGCGCACGCGGCCGCCGAGAAAAATATAAGCAGCAGTAAAAGTGCGGCTTTTTTGCCGGGACTAAATATCGATATTCTTGGCCTCCAGCGCGTGTTTGGTTATGAACTCTTTGCGGGGCTCTACCTGATCTCCCATAAGTATGGTGAATATCTCGTCCGCTTTTACGGAATCCTCTATGGTGACCTGCAGAAGCGCCCTTTTCTCCGGATCCATTGTTGTCTCCCATAACTGCTGCGGGTTCATTTCGCCGAGTCCCTTATACCTCTGGATGCTCAGGCCTTTTCTGGACGCCTCTGTTGCCGTGGCGAGCAGTTCTTTTAAGGAAGCTGCCTCTTTTTTGATTTCCTTTATGGCAATCTTATACGGCGGCTTGCCGAATATGGCTGTTACCTCTTTATAGACCTGCGCTATTTCTTTGAATTCCGGGGACTGAAGGAATTGCACCGAAAGATTCATCTTAGAGTTCTGCAGTTTGATTTCTACGGCGTATGCCTCCTGCTCTTCATCGAAGGTTATTTCGCCGGGCTTTATATTTTTGATTTTCTTTTGCAAATCTTCCAGCAATGCCGCGAGCGCTTCTTTGCTTTTGAAGCTTGATTTATCTGTGCCCTGTTCTAAAAGAAGGCTTATAACCCTGGAGTCCTTCCTCTTTCTTTCAAACCAGTCCATAAGCTTCTCATACACTGAAACCCTTTTGAGATGAGGAATGAGTTTCTTGCCCCCTATCTCGCCCGACGGCGTGGATACCTGAATATCCTCGGCGGCGAGGTCAAAGAGCATGGCCATCAATTCCGTCTCGTTCTGGGCATATCTTTCCGCCTTTCCTCTCTTTATCTTGAAAAGCGGCGGCTGGGCGATATACAGATAACCCCTTTCAATCAATTCGGTCATCTGCCTGTAAAAGAACGTAAGCAGCAAAGTCCTTATGTGAGCGCCGTCAACGTCGGCGTCCGTCATGAGTATTATCTTGTGATACCTCGATTTCAAGGCGTCGAAATCTTCGCGGCCTATGCTCGTGCCGAGGGCTGTTATCAATGTCTTTATCTCGTCGGACGTAAGCATCTTGTCGAAGCGCGCCTTTTCCACATTGAGTATCTTTCCCCTTAACGGAAGTATCGCCTGAAAACGCCTGTTCCTTCCCTGCTTTGCGGAGCCTCCTGCGGAGTCTCCTTCTACTATAAATATCTCGGACATTGCCGGATCTTTCTCCGAGCAGTCCGCAAGCTTGCCCGGAAGACCGGTGTCTTCAAGGATGCCTTTTCTCCGCGTGAGTTCCCTTGCCTTTCTTGCGGCCTCGCGCGCCCTCGCCGCCTGAATCGCCTTTTCTATAACCTTTCTTGCTACGGAAGGGTTTTCCTCGAAATATCTCGACAGGGCTTCATTTGTTATGGATTCGACCAATCCTTTGACTTCGCTGTTTCCGAGCTTCATCTTTGTCTGGCCTTCGAACTGGGGATTGGAAATCTTTACGCTTATGACCGCCGTGAGCCCTTCCCTTATGTCTTCTCCTGAGATGCTCTCCTTGCCTTCCTTCAGAATTCCCGAGGACGTGCCGTAACTGTTGGAAGTCCTTGTGAGGGCGGATTTAAAACCGACCAGATGCGTTCCTCCCTCTCTTGTGTTTATGTTGTTCGCGAAGGTATATATGTTCTCAGCGTAGCCGTCATTGTACTGAAGGGCTATTTCGACGCTTATCCCCTCTTTTTCTCCGGATACGTATATGGGCTTGGGATGAATTATGGTTTTGTTTTTATTTAAATGCTCGACGAACGATATGATTCCTCCCCTGTAGATAAAGTCCTGGCTCTTGTTTGTCCTTTCGTCGGTTATATTTATCTGGAGACCTTTATTCAGGAACGCAAGTTCCCTGAGCCTTTGCGCTAAAACGTCGTAATGGAACTCCATTGTCTCGAATATCTCCGAATCGGGCTTGAAGGTGATCTTTGTCCCTTTGCCCTTTGTCTTGCCCGCAACCGTAAGCGGCGTCACTGTCTTTCCGCGTTCGAACCTCTGCTGATATACCTGTCCGTTCTGCTTTATCTCGACTTCGAGCCATTCCGAAAGCGCGTTTACCACGGAAACGCCGACTCCGTGAAGGCCTCCGGAAATCTTGTACGCCTTTGATTCGAACTTTCCTCCGGCATGAAGCTCGGTAAGCGCTATTTCGGCGGCGGTCCTGCCTTCCGGGTCTCCGGGATGCGGGGCCGTGGGAATTCCCCTGCCGTTGTCTATGACCGTGCAGCTTCCGTCGTGGTGCAGGGTTACGTCTATGTTCGTGCAATGCCCTGCGAGGGCTTCATCCACGCTGTTATCCACGACTTCGTACACGAGATGGTGCAGGCCGTCTATGCCTGTGGAACCGATATACATTGCCGGCCTCACCCTTACGGCTAAAAGGCCTTTGAGTATCTTTATGGATTCAGCGCCGTATTCCTCCGTCTCCGGAACGGGTGTTTGTTCGTTTGTTTCTTCTATGTTTGTTTCGTCCATTCATTCTCCTTCTTAAATATTCCAAAAATACTCCAACTCTTTATTAATCAATAAACTACAGCCTCATCGGCATTACTACGCATTTATAGTCTTCCCCTCCGTCCTGCATAAGCATGACGGGGCTCAGGGGTTCATTAAGCTTGAAAACGACCTTTTCCGAGGCCATGACATTCAACGCGTCAAGGATATACCGCGCGTTTAACGCCAGTGTCATCGCGCCCCCGGAATACTCTACGGGTATCTCGTCGCTCGCCTCTCCGAGATCCGGATTTGACGCGGAGATGACCATGTTGCCGGAATCTATATCGACCTTTACGGCGCTGCTCCTCTCCCTGCTCATGATGGAAACCCTTCTCAGGGATTTTGTCAGGAGACCTTTATCAATGGCTACTATTTTTTCATTGGCGGCGGGTATAACCTGCTCGTAATTCGGATAGGTGCCGTCTATCAAACGCGTCAAAAACTGGATGTCGTCAATCGTAAAGAGGATATGGTTTTTACTCATCGTTATTTTTACTGCCTTGTCGTCATCGCTTAAAAACCGCCTCAATTCCGCCACGGACTTCCTCGATACTATCATCTTCTTTTCTTCCTTGAATTTTGCGCCTACGGTTTTCTCTGAAAGGGCGAGCCTGTGCCCGTCGGTTCCCACGACAATAAGTTTTCCGTCCGTTTTCATGTGGAATAAAAGCCCGTTCAGTACGTACCGGGTATCGGACTCTCCTGCCGCGTATATGGATTTATCTATCATCTCAAGGAGGAGGGAAGATGCTATCTCCATCTCTTCTATTGCTTCGCCGGATTCTTTGGCAAGGCCGGGCCACACCGGAAACTCATCGGCGGAAAGGCTTGCGAGCCGGAAGTTGCTCTTTCCGGATTTGACCTTCACCCATTGGGAATCGGCCGATTCGATGGAAACCTCCCCTTCCATTTCCCTGACTATCTCAAAGAGCTTCCTCGCCGGAATGCACATCCTGCCTTCTTCCGTTACTGAAAGGCTTATAGGCTCTTTAAAGGCGGTCTCGAGATCGGTGGCGGTGATATACGCTCCGCCTTTTTCCGCGGTTAGAAGGAAATTGTTAAGAATAGGCATGGTGTTTTTCTTTTCCACGATATTCTGGATATCCGAAAGCTTCCTCTGCAGCTCGTCCTTTTCTACTTTTACCTTCATTGTTCCCTCCTGATTAGAGTTGATGCGTTAAATCTAACTCTTTATCTTTTTTGAGATATATTCAACGGTCTTTTTTATTGTTTCGTCCCTGCCCCGCTTGTCCTCTATCTGCTTGCACGCGTAGATCACGGTCGCGTGATCCTTCCCCCCGAAACTCCTGCCTATCTCGCTTAATGAAAGCTGCGTAAGCTGCTTAGTAATATACATGGCTATCTGACGGGCGTTCGCCACCTCTTTTGTCCGTTTCTTTGTCTTTAGCTCCTGCGCCTTCATCCCGAAATATTCGCCGACCGCCTTCTGAATTATATCTACGGTGATCGGCTTTTCCTCATCCGATATCAGATCCTTAAGCACATTCCGCGCCATGTTTATATCTATGGGCATTCCTGTGATGGATGCGTGCGCCCCGAGTTTTATAAGGCAGCCTTCGAGTTCCCTTATGTTCGATTTCACCTTGGTCGCTATAAAATAAGCGACGTCATCGCTTATCACCATCTTTTCCATGTCGACTTTTTTACGTATAATGGCAACCTTTGTCTCGACTTCGGGCGGTTGAATGTCGGCAATAAGCCCCATGCTGAACCTCGACCTCAACCTGTCGGTAATATCGGCTATCTCCAAAGGCGATCTGTCGCTCGATATCACTATCTGCCGCTGTTTCTCGTAAAGCGAGTTGAATGTGTGAAAAAATTCTTCCTGCGTGGTCGTCTTCCCCGCGATAAACTGTATGTCGTCTACGAGCAGCGCGTCCACGTTCCTGTATTTTTCCTTAAACTCTCCCATCTTCTCATGCCTTATCGCCGCGATAACTTCATTTGTAAACTGTTCCGCCGATACATAATGAACTATTCTTCCCGGATGCTGATCGACAATGGCATTGCCTATAGCGTTTATGATGTGCGTCTTACCGAGACCGACCCCCCCGTATATGAAAAGCGGATTGTAGGCGAAACCGGGGTTTTCCCCTACCCTGATAGCTGCCGCGTGGACGAATTGGTTGGAAGGTCCGACAACGAATGTGTTAAAGGTATATTTCGGATTAAGATAAATCCCCCTGCTCGCAAGCTTAGTCCTCCTCGTTTCGAGTTTTGAATCCAGCTTTTTGAGCGCGGCATCCTCCTTTTCGGCGATCTTATATTTTATGTTTACCGTATAGCCGAGCAATCCCTCCATTATTTCGGAAATAATCGTAGGGTAATAATCCTCTATCCAGTCCCTGAAAAATCTGTTCGGGATCTCTAAGGTTGCCGCCTTATCCTTAAGCTGTGTCAATTTCATCGGCTTAAACCAGAGGTCGAAGGTGCTTTCTCCAACCTTTTCGGCGATTTTAGAGAGACTCTTTTGCCATATCTCTTCTGCGCTCAAACCCGCTGCCATCTTGAATTTGCGTCTCCTAATAACGGTTTATACGTCGTCTTATCAACAAATTATTAACATTTGTTAGTAATTTCAACTATTTCTACCTGCTCATTATAGCCTATCTGTTAAATAGAGGGCAATAATCCGTTAATTAAAAACTGCAGGTAATTTTATTAACAAGCCGCCTATTTAAATCATAAAACTTACGCAAAAATATTACGATGCTATTTTTCTATAAAACAATCCGTTAGTCACGTTACTAACAAATAAACAGCGCCTACTATTCTCTACTATTTTATTTTAATAATATTAATAATAGCAGGTATTTATTTCACTTGTTTAAAAGTCTTCAAATATCCATGAATAAAAAGATCTATATCGCCGTTAAGCACTGCATCGACATTGCCTACTTCAAGATTAGTCCTATGGTCTTTAACAAGTCTATAAGGCTGAAGCACATAAGAGCGGATCTGATTACCCCATGATATTTCTTTTTTATCGCCTACTATATTTTCGAGTTTCTGTTCGCGCGCCTTTAACGACATAGCATAAAGTCTTGACTTCACTAATCGCATAGCCACTTCCCTGTTTCTGTGCTGAGATCTCTCGCTCTGGCATGCGACTATTATTCCCGTAGGGATATGGGTTATCCTGACCGCCGAAGAAACCTTATTGACATGCTGGCCTCCCGCGCCCGAGGCCCTGAAGGTATCCATCTTTAAATCCTCGTCCCTTATCTCGATTTTTATATTATCTTCTATCTCAGGATATACGAGGACCGCCGAAAAAGAGGTGTGCCTTCTTTTATTCGCATCGAATGGAGATATCCTTACAAGCCTGTGAATGCCGGCCTCGGCCTTTAAATACCCGTAAGCATACGGCCCTTCCACAGTAAAAGTCGCGCCTTTTATCCCGGCTTCGTCTCCCATCTGCATATCTACTATCGCTGTCTTGTAGCCTTTGCTTTCGGTCCATCTCAGGTACATCCTCATAAGCATCTGCGCCCAATCCTGGCTCTCTATACCGCCGGCGCCCGGATGTATGGTGACGATTGCGTTATTTTTATCTACCTCCCCGGAAAGAAGGAGTTTAAATTCTATGAGTTCGAGAGATTTTTTCAGTTCATCGGCTTCTTTTTTTATCTCTTCTAAGAATATCTCACCCTCTTCTTCGTTTAATATGCTTAGAGAATCTTCGAGATAAAGCAGTTGCCGGAGAGCGGTCTCTATAGGCCGGATGGTCTCTTCTATATCGGCCTTTTGCTTCTGCAAATTTTTAAGCCTGTCAGGAGACGACCATACGTCTTCGGAAGATAGATCTTTTTCTATAGACGGCAGTTCGGATTTGAGCCTGTCTACATCAAAGATAACCTCTTAATGATAACGCCTTTTCTTTTAATTCCGCCATGTATTCTTTAAGCTCAGCCTGCAACAACATGCCCTTTTCCTCCTACGGCCTTTTTTTAAGCAATAACAACAGAGAACAGACAATGCATAAATACGAGAATATATCCCCGTACTTCGTATACGCGGTCAGGGTTTTGTCCGTTCTTATATTCCCGACAAGGAACGTCCTTTTAAAGAGTTCCGTTTGAGACAGAACTCTCCCGCTGCTGTCAATAAATCCCGAAATGCCTGAATTCGCGGCCCTTATAACGGGCTTCCGGTTTTCAATAGCCCTGAATACGGCCATGCTGAAGTGCTGATACGGGCCGTGCGTTTTTCCAAACCACGCATCGTTGGTTATGGTAACTATAAAATCTCCGCCCTTTGTATAAAACTTCCTCGCAAGGCCCGGGAAGATTATTTCATAACAGATGAGCGTGCCGAAACTTCCGAAGGGAGTTACTGCCCTTATATACCGGTCCCCCGGCGCGTAATCCCCTACTCCGACAACAAGTTTGTCGATAAAGAATAAGAATTTTCGCAAAGGGACATACTCTCCGAAGGGAACAAGATGTATTTTATCATATATATAAGAGACGTTTCCATCTTTGTTAAGGAGCACGGCGCTATTGGCGGATTTTTGGGATTTAATTTTTGATCCGGCGGAACGGTCTTTTATCTGAACGCTCCCGAAAAGCAGGTACGAATCCAGTTGTCTCTGAAAGGAAACGAGGTCTTCGGTAAGTGCGCCGTTTTTTCCGAAAATGAACGGCACGGATGTCTCGGGCCATATAATAATATCGGGCTTTTGCACTGCGGCGGCAGCGGACAATTCTTTATAGACGTCTATAACCGCGCTCTGATAAGAAGGCTCCCATTTTTTGTCCTGTTCGATGTTGCCCTGAATAACGGCTGCCTTTATATCGACCCCCGCCCTTTTCTGGTACATTCTGTAAAAACCGTAGGAAAAGGTAGCTATAAGAACGACGGAAAGAAGAATAAAGCCGCCGAGCGTGGGGATAAGGGAATAAAGCGGACGCTCGGTTTTTCGCTGCTTGAGGAGCAGGATGTCCGCAACGGCGCCGTTCACGGCAACCAGAAGGAAGGAGACGCCGTAAATGCCCGTTATGTCGGCTATTTGTATTGCGGGTAAAAATTTATACTGGCTGTATCCGAGGCTTGACCACGGGAAACCGGTCATTGCGTAAGAACGGACAAATTCAAGGAATGTCCAAAATACGGGCGCTACAAACATGATAGGGAGGTCGGATTTTTTAATATGAGACGCGTACAGGTATGAAAATAACGCCGGATACAGGCTCAAGTAGAGGCATAACAACAAGACTAAAAGGATGCTCGGCACAAAAGGAATGGAGCCGTATTTGTTTATTGAGTGGTATATCCAGTAGGTAGTGCCGAAGAAATATACGATGCCGAATAAAAACCCTGCTTTAAATGCGGTTTTTTTATCCTTGCCGTAAAGATAGACAAGCAAAGGAACAAGGGCGACCCACGTAAGGGGATAAATATCCATTTTTGGAAAAGATAAAAACAGGAGCAGTCCCGACACAATCGCGGGTCCGTAAAAACGGTTGAATTTTGTCTTAAGTTTGTTCATAATGTTTTAAACGTATTTGCTATTGTCGCCGTTTATGTTATCATAAAAAAAGTTATGCCCGCTATTATTATTATTCCGGCACGTTATGCATCCACCCGTTTCCCGGGAAAACCCCTCTGCCCCCTCTCAGGAAAGCCCTTGATCCGCCATGTTTATGAAAGGTCGAAGCAGGCAAAGTCGGCGCTGGAAGTCTTTGTGGCCACGGACAATAAGCTCATTTACGACGCGGTGGAAGGCTTCGGCGGCAAGGCGATAATGACCTCCGAGAACCATCCGTCCGGCACCGACAGGATCGCGGAGGCGGTAAAAAAACTTGAGAATACGGAATACGGGACACGGGACACGGACATAATCGTCAATGTGCAGGGCGATGAGCCGATGATTCAGCCGGAGATGATAGACGATGTAATAAAGCTGATGGAGGATGAAAGGGCTTCCATCGGCACTCTCGCAAAGAAAATAGAGGAAGCGGAGGAAATAACGGACCCGAATATCGTAAAGGTGGTATTCGACGAAGAGGGCTTCGCCCTTTATTTCTCGCGCTCTCCCATACCGTATCATAGAGACGGTAATCGGTTATCGCAGCGCTATTTCAAACACATCGGCATTTACGCTTACAGGAAGGATGTTTTATTAAGGCTATCGGCCCTGCCTTCCACAAGGCTCGAAGATATAGAGAAACTGGAGCAGTTGAGGGCATTGGAAAACGGCTTTAAAATAAAGGTTAAAGAGACCGGGTTTGAAACTATCGGAGTAGACACACTAACGGATCTTGAGAGGGTAGAGAAATGCCTAAGTATATCTTTGTAACCGGCGGAGTTGTATCGGCATTAGGAAAAGGGATCGCTGCAGCGGCAACAGGGGCGCTCCTTGAGGCAAAGGGATTAAGGGTCACGATGCAGAAGCTCGACCCGTACATCAATGTAGATCCCGGAACATTAAGCCCCTTTGAACACGGAGAGGTCTTCGTAACCGACGACGGGTGCGAGACAGACCTCGATTTAGGGCATTACGAGAGATTTACCCATGTAAGGTCGGGTGTGTTCAACAACTTTACAACAGGCAAGATTTACAACAATGTGATAACAAAAGAGAGAAGGGGAGATTACCTTGGAGATACGGTTCAGGTCGTTCCGCATATAACGGACGAGATAAAGAACGCCATAAAGGCGGCGGCAACGGACGAATACGATATAGCGATAGTAGAAATAGGAGGCACCGTAGGCGATATCGAGAGCCTGCCGTTTCTCGAGGCGATAAGGCAGTTCAGGTACGACGTGGGCAGGGAAAACGTGCTTTATATGCATCTGACCCTTGTTCCTTATATCAGGGCGGCAGGGGAGCTTAAAAGCAAGCCTACGCAGCACAGCGTTAAAGAGTTAAGGGAAATAGGTATCCAGCCCGATATCCTTATCTGCAGATCCGAAATGCCGCTTTCCGCGGAGGTAAAGAGAAAGATAGCGCTTCACTGTAATGTGGATCCTGACGCTGTCATAGCTGCTCTCGATGTAGAGACCGTTTATGAAGTTCCGGTCTGCTTCAAGGCGGAAGGAATGGACAAGCTTTTGGAGAGAAAACTTTCCCTTAATCGTCCGGAGCCGGAATTGTCTATATGGGAGGAGGTTGCGCATAGGATAAAGCAGCCGAAATATGACACTACCATAGCCATTGTCGGCAAATATGTCGGCCTGAAGGATGCCTATAAAAGCCTCTCGGAGGCATTGATTCATGGAGGGGCGGCAAACAACGCGCGTGTACATCTTCAGTGGGTAGATTCCGAGGAGATAGAGAAAAAGGGAACGGAACTCTTTTTGTCCGAAGTGGACGGAATACTTGTGCCGGGCGGATTCGGAACAAGGGGCATAGAGGGGAAAATAGAGGCCATAAGGTATGCGCGGGAAAAGAAGATACCTTATTTCGGCATATGCCTCGGAATGCAGACTGCCGTTATCGAATTCAGCAGGAACGTATGCGGCCTTAAAGCCAACAGCACGGAATTCGATCCTGAAATAGACGCGCCGGTAATCTATCTTATGGAAAAATGGTACAACCACAGGACAGGCAGGATAGAAGAAAGGACCAGGGAATCGCAGATGGGCGGCACAATGAGGCTCGGCGCTTATCCATGTGTCCTGAAAGAGGGAACCCATGCGTTCAACGCATACGGAGCAAAGGAAATATCGGAAAGGCACAGGCACAGGTACGAGTTCAACAACAAATACAGAGATATTATCACCTGCAGCGGTCTTATTATAAGCGGCACATCCCCTGACGGAGAGCTGGTAGAAATAGTGGAATTAAAAGACCACCCGTGGTTTTTAGGCTGCCAGTTCCATCCGGAATTTAAATCAAAGCCCATAGAGCCGCATCCGTTGTTCAAGGCGTTTATCGGCGCGTCTCTCAAAGAAAAGCTCGAGCTTTTTCATTTGAATGAAGGGCAGTAAGCGCATAGCATTCATAGGCGACTCGTTAACCGAATTTTTTGATTGGCAAAGACGCTTCCCGGAATATGAGGTCATGAATTTAGGCATTGCGGGCGAGACCATTGAGGGGCTTTCGAACCGCATGGACAGGATTCTCATCGGTCTTCATAATCCCGCCTATATTTTTCTCATGACAGGCATAAACAACATCGCAATGGAGGATTACGAGATCCTCGGCGAGTATAAAAAAATAATCAACCGTTTCTTTTCGTCGTTCCATAAATCCATAATTGTCGTTCAGAGCATTCTCCCGGTGAGTCTGCCGTGGGTGGATAACGGCAGAATAAGAGATCTGAACAATTCCCTTATAGATACGGCAAAGAATTTTGCGGCAACCTATCTCGATCTGTATTCGCTTTTCTCGGAAGTAGAGGGGAATCCTATCACAGGCTATCTCCTTGACGACGGCGTGCATTTAAGCGACAAGGGCTATGATGTGTGGGCAAAAGAGGTGGAGGGGTTTTTAAAAGGAAATATCTAACAGTAAACAACAGGCTGTGGTATAATTCGGTATAAACAGGAGCAAAAATGAACTGGAGAGAGAGAATAATTACAGATCCGCGTGTATGTCATGGAAAGGCGTGTATTAAAGGCACGCGCATTATGGTGTCGGTTATTTTGGACAACTTGGCAGAAGGCATCGGCGAAGAAGAGATATTGAAAAGCTATCCATCGCTGACCCTCGAAGATATCAAAGCAGCAATCGCCTATGCCGCAGAGTTGTCCAGAGAAAGATTAATCCAAGTCCCGGCATAAAAATGCAGTTTAAGATAGATGAAAACCTGCCTGTTGAAATCTCAGAAATCCTTCTTAATGGTAGACATGACGCCAAAACAGTAAACGACCAGCAATTAAAAGGGACGAAAGATGAAGTTTTAATAAATGTCTGCAAAGAGGAGAATCGCGCCCTGATTACTCTGGACACCGATTTTTCAGATATCAGAACTTACCCGCCGCAAGAGTTTTCAGGGATTATCGTATTAAGGGTCGGCAGTCAGGCAAAACAGCATGTTATGAAGGTTTTTCAACGCATCCTCCCAATCCTTGACCGTGAGCCGTTACCCCGGCATTTGTGGATCGTGGAAGAAACAACGGTTCGTATCAGAGGAAGGGAAGAGTAGTTAAGGGTTAAGGGTAAATAAGCAATGTTTTTGCAAAATAAGATTGAGCCTATGGAAGAAGCGGTTAAAAAGGGAAATTATACAGTAGCCTTTTTTGATATTTTAGGTTTTAAAGAAATGGTTAATACTATGCCGTTAGACAAGCTTGTAGAAAAGTACGAATATATATTTATTGAGGTTGCTAATTCTCTGAATTTTCATTATTCACCTGAATCCAAAGAATTATCTTTTTTCCCACACCACCCTCTGGGAAAACCATTCTGCATAAAGTATATATTTTCTGATTCTATTATGCTTTTTTCTAATGAAAGCTCGGCTGAAAGCTGTTTAAAGTTATTAATTTATTCTTGGAAATTATTTCAGACTCTTTTGGCTTTTGGTTTCCCGGCAAGAGGAGCGATTACTCGGGGTGAGGTTTATGTAAATAATGTACAAAAAATATTTTTAGGCAAGGCGTTAACTGCTGCATATGAACTTGCGGAAAAACAGCAATGGATCGGAGCATGCATAGATACCACAATATTTAATGAATTCCCTGAGCTTTCAGAATTAATTAAGAGTGAAAATTATGTTTTACGAGATTTATTTTTTGAATATGATGTGCCCATAAAAGACGAATCTTGCATTAGAATGCATACCCTGAATTGGAGATGGAATCTAATAGTTGAAAAAGGGACCCGGTCTCTATTTCCACAATCAGTGCTGAAGGATGTTACAGTAAAACAAAATAATTCTCTTGAATATGCAAAACAATTTGTATCAACAGGAAGAATATATATGCAGAACCAAGATAAAATCCCTGTTGAATTAAGAGCAATGTGGGTAGGGGCTAAAGAGCCTCCCTTTAAGCATGGCGATGAATTGTAAATGAAGACTACGGGGGATGAATAAAGATGAATAAAACAGAAAAGAAGGACGCTTTTGCCTTTCGTGTTTCAAAAGAGAAAATAAAGGAATTCTCCAAACTTTCAGCGGAAGAAAAGCTTAACTGGCTGGAAGAGGCGAATAATTTTGTTGCAACGGCTGTTCCTGATGAAAAACTAAAAAGATGGGGAAAGTTTATAGGGCGTAATTAGCCGGGTTATCCCTTCATCATGATCTCAAGCAGTCTATCCAGTTCGTCGAGCGAATAATAATCTATCTCTATGGTCCCCTGTTTGTCCTTGTGGTGTATTTTTACCTTTGTTCCGAGGGATTGGGTGAGTTTGTGTTCGAGGTCCGCCACCTCGGGCAGTTTTTCGGTTTTCTTTTTCTGTTTTTGAGGCTGGGACAGCCTTTTGCATAAAGCCTCGGCCTCCCTTACGCTCAGGCCCTTTTTAACGATCTCCTTTGCGACTGCTATCTGCCTCTGCCTGTTTTCGAGGGTCAGCAATGCCTTAGCATGGCCTATGGATATGCTGTCGTTGTTTATGAAGGCCTTAATTTCATCCGGCAGCTTCAGGATTCTCAAATAATTCGCTATGGTCGCCCTGTCCTTTCCGACCCTTTGAGAAAGATTTTCCTGCGTAAGATTAAACTCCTTGAGGAGCCTGTTGAATGCCTCGGCTGTCTCCACGGCATTCAGTTCTTCGCGCTGGATGTTTTCTATTAAGGCTATTTCTACGGCGTCCTGAGAGGAGACGTTTTTGATAAGCGCGGGGATTTTTTTAAGGCCTGCGAGCCTTGCGGCGCGCCATCTGCGCTCGCCCGCTATAAGCCTGAACGTGCCGTCCCCGACCCTTTGGACGATTACCGGCTGAAGAACGCCTTTTTCTTTTATCGAAACGGAAAGCTCTTTTAATGCGTCGTCTCTAAATATCTTCCTCGGCTGGGATTCATTGCGAAGGATCTTTTCTACCTCGATTTTAATTACCTCTTCGCCATTTTCCGGGAGCAGGGCCTCAAGCCCCTTACCTAACGCTGCCTTCATTCAATATCTCCTTTGCTAAGGATAAATAGCTCTGTGCGCCTTTTGATCGGGCATCATAGAGGATTGCGGGCTTGCCGTGGCTCGGGGCCTCTCCGAGGGTAACATTTCTCGGGATAAGGGTTTGATAGACCTTTTCCCTGAAGAATTTCCTTACCTCTTCCGCAACCTGATGCGCCAATGTATTTCTGGGGTCGAACATCGTAAGCAATATTCCCTCTATGTCCAGGTCGGGGTTAAAAGATCCCCGCACGAGTTTAAGGGTCCTCGATAAAAGCCCGAGCCCTTCGAGGGAGTAATATTCGCATTGCACCGGAACGATAACGGAATCGGCGGCTACAAGGCCGTTCAAAGTAAGCAGTCCGAGGGACGGCGGGCAGTCGATGAAGATATACCGGTACCTGTCTTTAATCTTTGCGATCTCATTTATCAGTATATGCTCCCTTCCATCTCTCTGCACAAGCTCGACCTCAACGCCGAGCAGGTCTATGTTTGAAGGCACGATATGGAGATGCGGCACGCACGTCTCGATAATTACATCTTCGATCGGCAATCTTCCTGTATAAATATCATATAGGCTTTTCTGCAAGTCGTCTCTGTTTATGCCGAGGCCGCTCGTCAGATTGCCCTGAGGGTCGGTGTCTATGACGAGAATATCTTTTTCGGCGAGGGCGAGGGATGCCGCGAGGTTAACGGTTGTTGTCGTCTTTCCCACCCCGCCTTTTTGGTTGGCTATAACGATAGTCTTTCCCATGGCTAGGTTATTTTATCATTTTCGGCCGTATTTTCACCGGATATTTTTCATGAACTCTATCCATATCGGAAGTGCCGCCCTTGATCCCGCCTCTTTAGGCCCGATAGGCTTGTGGTTATCCCTGCCGACCCAGACGCCTACAACCAGCCTGTCGTCAAAGCCTATGAACCATGCGTCCGAGAAATCGTTCGTAGTTCCGGTCTTGCCGTAAACAGGCCTCTTGATCTCTCTTGCCTTTGTGGCGGTTCCCGCCTCCACTACTGCCCTTAAGAGCACTTTCATCTTATCTACTATATCCTGTTCGAATGCCATGTCCGAAGAAACTAAGGCCTCTTCGAGCGGGACCCCGTCCCTGTTTATTATCCGTTCATAAGTGCTCGGATATATCCTGTTTCCGGTCGCGAAAGCCGCGTAAGCGGACGTTAACTCAAGGAGGGTAACGTCGGACGCGCCGAGGGCTATGGGCAGGTAGGGCTGGAGGACGGTTTTAATGCCGCATTTTTTCGCGGTCTCTATAACGTTTTGAATTCCCACGTCATGGGCCAGCCTGACGGTCGCGGAATTCAATGAAAGGGCTAAGGCTGTCTTCATAGGGATATATCCTCGATATTCCCCGTCATAATTTTTGGGAGACCACGTTGTATTAGGTTTTCCTCCCGGAAACGTTATGGGTTCGTCGAGGACTTCATCCGTTTCGGACATGCCGTCTTCGAGCGCGGCCGCGTAAACGAACGGCTTGAACGCCGAGCCGGGCTGCCGCAATGCCATAGTCGCCCTGTTGAACTGGGTTTCCCAAAAATCGTTGCCTCCAACGAGGGCCTTAATATGGCCGTTTCTCAGGTCGATCGCGATAAGGGCTGCCTGAACGCCTTTCCGCACGCGTTTTTCTATAACGGCTATTCCGCCGGTAACGGCGGCTTCCGCTATTTTCTGCATCTCATAGTCTACTGTGGAGTAAACCTTAATGCCGGAGATGTATATCGCGTTTCCATATTTAGCCTCGAGGCCTTGCCTCAGCAATTCAACGAAATAAGGCGCTTCGTATTTTCTGTAAGTCGGCTTGACCGGCAAAGGCTCGGTATTTGCCCTTTCGTACTCCTCCCGCGATACTAAGCCGCTTTCAAACATCTTTGTCAGCACAATCTGCCTTCGCGACAGCGCCTTGCCGGGGTTTCTAAATGGAGAATAAAGCGTAGGGGCCTTTTGAAGCCCTGCGAGCAGGGCCGCTTCTCCGAGGGACAGATCCCTTATCGGCTTGTCGAAATAAGTCTGGGCTGCCGCCTCGATGCCGTAAGCCCTTGTGCCGAAATAAGCCTGATTAAGGTACATGCCGAGTATTTCGTCTTTTGTGTATTTTTTTTCTATCTGAACGGAAATTATCGCCTCCCTGACCTTTCGCGAAAGGTTTTTTTCGGGCTTTAAAAAGAGCATCTTCGCGAGCTGCTGGGTAATGGTGCTTCCGCCTTCCACTATGCTCTGCGCCATAAGATCCTTATACATCGCCCTCAGTATGCCGATAATATCGACGCCGGGATGGGAATAAAACCTCTGGTCTTCGACCGCGATGAATGCCTTTTTTATGCGCTCCGGAATCTGATAGTGGGGAATGAAGTTCCTTCTCTCCTGATAGAATTCGGCTAATACCTTGCCGTCCGATGAATAGACGAAGGAGGACTGCATGGGAGTGTAGCCTTCGAGGGATTTTATTTCCGGGAGGCTGGAGAGGTTCCACGCGATAAACCCGCCCGATGCGCCGATGATTACGGAGATAACGGCAATCAGCAAAAGCTTCAACACCTGCATAAAAATATTATACCTGACTTAAACGATTCTTGTGTTATCATTAATGAAAAATTATGGAGGATATTGTGGGCAAGCTTACGCATTTTGACGAAGAAGGCAAGGCAAGGATGGTGGACGTATCCGGAAAACTCCCGACACAGAGGGAGGCGATAACCGCAGGCTCGATCCATATGAAGCCGGAAACCATAAGGCTGATTAAGGACAGACGGATATCAAAAGGAGACGTGCTCGGCGTCGCGAGGGTCGCGGGGATTATGGCCGCGAAAAGGACGCCCGATCTGATTCCAATGTGCCACCCGCTGAATATAACATCCGTGCATATCGATTTCGACGTCGATGAAAAGAAAAACAAGATCGATATAAAAACAACGGTGCGGATCGTAGGACAGACCGGGGTCGAGATGGAGGCATTGACCGCAACTTCCGTTGCAGCGCTGACGATTTACGATATGTGCAAGGCCGTGGATAAAGAAATGGTTATTTCCGATATAATGCTCATGGAAAAACGCGGCGGCAAGAGCGGGGAATTTAAGAGAAAACGATAATTATGAAACGGATATCGAATTTACAACGGCCTTGAGATCGTTTGTCTTATCCGGGGCGTTTTCAAGAAATTTAATCGCCAATTTTATATTTTCCGTGTCCAAAAATGCCTGTGCAGCCTGCACCCTTATTACAAAACCTTCCAGTCCCGCCGCCTTCGGTCCTTTTTCCAGCTTTATATCCGCTACCGCTTTTTCGAGTATTTGAGGCAGGTGGTTTTTAATGCTGAATATTCCGAGGACGCCGCCCATGCTCACATCCGTAAGTTCTCCCCTCGCGACGGTCTCACGGAAATGGAGAGTAACATCGCCGCATACGTCGAATCTTTCGAATGCCCTCCGGTCGAACTTCCTGTCCACCGTGGCCATCTTCTGAAGCAGAGCCTCGATGGTGAAGGGTTTTACGATATAGCCGTTAACGCCTAAGTGCATGGCCCTAAGAACGTCGTCTTTCTCGTTTTTGGCCGTTATCATAATAAAAGGCACATCCCTCGTCGCGGAATCTTTTCTCACCCATTCCAGTAATTCGTCCCCCTTCATCGACGGCATCTCCCAATCGCACAGGATAAGGTCATAGCGGGTATTCTCTATCAGGGTCTGAGCTTCTTTGCCGTTAGCCGCCTCTTCGATCGCAAGATTGGGATGGTTTTTTTCGAGGCCGTATGTGGTGAATTTCCTTACGGACGACATGTCGTCAACGATGAGAACTTTAAGTCTGGCCATTGTTTATTTATACCTGTCCACAGTGAATTTGAATATCTCTATATCCTTATCGGCCGGGTTTATGCCCGCCTTCATTTTGGTGATATGTAATTGTTCCTCGACCGTGTTAACGCCCTCAAGGTCCGGCAGCAGTAAACCCTTCCTGAAGCCTTTTGTAACGATTACCCCGTATTTTCTGGGGTCGAGAGAGGAAATATCTTCGACCTTTTCGGGTTCGGATAATACATCTACGGAATATTGTATACCCGGCAATTCATTTTCCGCAACTTTAGGAAAGCGAGGATCTTCCATTGCCGCGGAAACCGCATTTTTAACGATCTCTTTATAAATATTTTCCTCGCACGGAACAAACGTGCCTATACATCCCCGAAGTTCGCCGTGTTTTTTCAGGCATATGAAAACACCCGCCTTTTTTTTCATTTCAGGAGCGAGCTTTTCCGGAGGAGGAATAATTTTTTTGTTCTTTATATATTCCTCGACGGCTTTCTTTGCAAGTTCTACATAAGGATGCATCTATTTTTCCCTTTGCATGGCGTATTCGGCCATCGCAAAGAGGCTCTCCTTTTCCCTTGAATCCGGGAATATCGACAGCTCCGTCTTGGCCTCTTCCACAAGGGTATTAGCCGCCTTTAAGGACTCTTCGATGGCATTGTATTTTGAAAACAACTCCAGTATCCTGTTCAGCCCGGCGCCCTCGCCCTTTATTATCTTTTTCACTTCATCCTTTTCCGGCTGCGACGCGTTTTTCAGCAGATATATCAGCGGCATTGTGATCTTGCCTTCATTAAGGTCTTTTCCGAGCTTTTTCCCGAGATCTTTTTGCTCCGCCACATAATCGAGTATGTCGTCGGCAAGCTGAAACGCAATGCCTGTCTTCATGCCGAAACTCGAAAGCGCCTTCTCTTTTTCATCCGGGATATTGGACAGAACTCCGCCTATCCTGCATGCCGCGGCTATAAGCACTCCGGTTTTTGCGGCTGTTATTTCAAAATACTCTTCTTGGGTTATATCCGGGTCGCCGATCTTATTCAACTGGAGGATTTCCCCTTCGGTCATCTTTGTCGTGGCCTCCGATAACGCCTCCATAATCTTCTGGCTTTTCTGGCTGACGGCCAACTTAAGGGCATTGGAATACAAAAAATCTCCTACGAGTATTACCACCTGATTCCCCCACAGGGAATGAGCTGCCGGCCGCCCCCTTCGCGTGTCCGCGCCGTCTATTACGTCGTCATGCAGCAGCGATGCCGTATGTATCGCCTCTATTATCGCGGCAAGGAGATTGCGGTTTGTACCTTTATAACCGCAGAGGTCCGCCGCGAGCAAAAGAAATAACGGCCTTATTCTTTTCCCGCCGCTGTTCAGCAGGTGTTTCCCGACCATAGGTATCAGAAAGACATTGCTCTTGAAAATTTCGAGCAATTCCCGGTCAACGGCCTTCATATCATCGGAGTATTTTAAAAAAATGTCGTCCATTTTCATCTCGGCCTTAATCTGATAGAGTCGATATTTACGTCTTTTTTTGTTAATTTCTTTATATCGGCCGGCTTGAACGCCCCTTTTTCGGTAAAAATAGCAGAGACATATTTTGCGGGCGTAACGTCAAATGCAAGGTTTATTACATTTACCCCTTCAGGCGCAACCCGGTGTCCCCAGATCGTGGTAACCTCCTCAGAGTCGCGCTCTTCGATTGGAATGAGCTCTCCGGATTTCATGCTGAAATCGATACTGCTTAAAGGGGCGGCCACGTAAAAAGGTATGCGGTGCTCTTTGCAAAGCACGGCAACGGTATAGGTCCCTATTTTATTTGCCACGTCGCCATTTCGCGCAGTCCTGTCCGTGCCCACAATGGCAAGGTTTATCCTGCCTTTTTTCATTAATGCCCCTGCGGTGTTGTCGGTGATTAATGTTACCGGGATTCCGGCCTGCATAAGCTCCCAAGCGGTAAGCCGTGCTCCCTGAAGGACAGGCCGCGTCTCGTCCGCGATTACCTGTATCCGTTTCCCCTGCTCCTTTGCCGCTATCAGCATCGGCGCAGTTGCCGTGCCGTAGCCTCCGGTGGCAAGGCTCCCGGCATTGCAGTGGGTGAGTATAGTATCCCCGTCTTTTATAAACCCGGCTCCCCATCTGCCTATCGCCTTGTTTATCTCAATGTCTTCGGCAAGGATTTTTTTCCCTTCTTCAATAAGAAGGTTTTTTAAGTCGTCAACGGATTTATCCCTGCTTGCGTTAAGAAGTTTTTTTATGCGCTCTACCGCCCAGCGGATATTAACGGCAGTAGGTCTTGTAGAGAGCAGCGCCTGCATAACCGTCTCAAGTTTTTTTACAAAATCGGCAAAACCGTCGGCCTTGATCTCCTGCGCCCCGATGGCTATGCCCATCGCCGCCGCTATGCCTATCGCGGGCGCCCCGCGGATCTTCAGCTTCTTTATGCAGTCCGCAACCATAAGGTAATCGGTGCAGTCTATATTGATAACCTCAAGTGGCAGCCTGCTCTGGTCGAGCATTACAACCTTGTTGTCCTTCCATTCGATAGTGGCGACCATTTATCCTCCTGTTGCGGCCGGTATTATTGTAGTAATGAGCAAGAATGCTGTAAGACCGATTATTACGATAATGGTCCCCCATGATATATAGTTATAGCTCTTCGGATTGACATATTCTCCCATCAGACTTTTATTGTTGACGAGCATAAGGGCGAAAATAAGCACGAAAGGCAGCAGCAGGCCGTTAATGACCGAGGAAAGCACCATCAGGAAGACAAGGGGCGCTCCGGGTATTAATATAACGATTGCGGCAAGCGCCACCGTAAGGGTATAAATCCACATAAATTGCGGCGCTTCTTTGAAGGTCTTGTTTACGCCGGCTTCCCAGCCCATAGCCTCGCATATGTAATATGCCGTTGCAAGCGGAACTATAATGGCGCCCAGCAGCGACGCGTTTGCAAGGCTCAGGGCGAAGAGCAGCGACGCGTAATCCCCGGCGAACGGCTTCAGCGCCACGGCAGCCTCGGAGGCCTCGTTTATTCTGATCCCGGAGGGGAAGAGCAACGCGCCGCAGGTTACGATTACGAAGAAGCTTATGATGTCGGTTATGGAACACCCTATGATCACATCGAGCCTCGATGCCTTGTAATTCTCCTTTTTTATGCCCTTTTCCGCTATGGAAGACTGCAGATAAAATTGCATCCACGGCGTTATCGTAGTTCCGATGATGGCTATGCTCATGACGACGTATTCGGGATCCCATTTTATTTGAGGCGTAACGGTGCTCTTGAAAACGGTTATCCATTCGGGTTTAGCCATGATCCCGGATATTACATACCCGAAATATATGAGACACGCGAAGAGTAGTATTCTTTCTATGAACCGGTAACTGCCCTTTGTTACGAGCATCCATATGGATACGGCGCCCAGAGGCACCATTATATACTTGCTTACGCCTATTATTTCCATGCTTGCCGCCCATCCCGCGAAGTTGGCAACGGTCGTCCCGATATTGGCAATTAGCAGACCGAGCATCAGGTAGAAGGTCGTCTTTACCCCGTAGTTTTCCCGGATAAGATCCGCCAGTCCCTTGCCTGTTATAACGCCCATGCGCGCTACCATCTCCTGAATAACGACAAGGGCGACGGTCGTCGGTATAAGCGTCCAGAGCAGGGCGTATCCGAAGCGGGCGCCTGCAACGGAATATGTCGTTATTCCGCTCGCGTCGTTGTCGATATTTGCCGTGATTATGCCGGGACCCATCACGGCTAAAAACAGGAAGATTCTCTCGCGCAGTTTCATACCTTCCTCCTCTTTCTCTTTGCGGAAGGAGGCAGTATCCTGTCGATGATATCGTCTATGGCTACAATGCCGAGGAGAAAGCCTTCGCTGTCTACCACCGGAAGGGCAAGGAGGTTATACTTGGAAATAATTTTGGCGGCCGTCATTTCATCGGCGTCCGGCGGTACGGTTTTCAGCTTGGTCTCCATGATCTCGGAGAGCCGCGCGCCGGCCTCCGCGAGCAGGAGATCCCTGAGGGAGGTTACGCCTATGAGTTTTTCCTGTTCGTCGAGTACATAAATATAGTAACCGCTCTCTATTTCTTCCGCGTCTTTTTTAAAGCGCTCGATTGTTTCCCGTACTGTCGTTTCCGGAGAATAGGCGATGAACTCGTTTGTCATCAATCCGCCTGCGGTGTCTTCTTCGTGGCCGAGGAGTTCCTGTATGTCTTCGGCGTCCTCTTTTTCTATGTGCTCGAGTATCTCCTGTGCCTTCTCGGTGGGAAGGTCGCTCAACACGTCAGCGGCCTCGTCAGGAGGCATTTCCTCTATTATATCGGCCGCCTTCTCGGCATCCATGGCGTTTATTATATCCGCCTGCATTTGGGGCTTTAACTCCGAGAGGGCCTCCGCGGCGGTTTCGATGTCGAGGTCTTTAAACAGGTGCGTTCCCTCTTCCCTCGACACCTTGCTTATTATGTCGGCAATATCGGCGGGATGAAGCTCCGACACCATCTGCCTCGGCACCGTAAGGGTTATAGACTGGAGCTTCGGTTTAAGAGGCTGAAGGTAGTTCCAGCTTATCATGTTATACGGCATGCGCGTCTGGAAGAGCTTAAAAAATCCTTCGCTCCCCCTTTCAATGCCGAGTCTCCGGAGGATTCCCCGGATCCCGACGTCAACGGCGATGAGCACGGCATCATCGTCATAACCTTCAAGCTTGATGTCGTTAGCCCTTACCACCTTTGCGCCGTTGGCGTCTACTATCTGTTTATCGAGAATATCCCTTACCGCGAGGAGGTCGTCCTCGCTTATAGCGTAAGGTTCCAAAAGGCTTGCGGGCAGGTACGTGGAGATTATTCTCTTGTTGAACAGGTTGATCTGCTCCCATGTAACCCTGAATAATTGCTTGCCGCGTTCTATTATAAGAGCGGAGACCTTCGGGAGCGGATCCCCTTTAACGACAATAATATCCTTTACCCTTCCTGTAATTTCCCCCTTGGGGTCGAATACGGGTTTCCTGATAATGTCGCTTAGAAATAATTCGCCGAATAAAGGCATACGAAATTAGTATACATTATTCAAAAAAATCTATTCAAAAAAATCTTGATTACTTTTTCCGACCTGAGTATAATCATTGGAAATATATGAAAGATATCCTTAAAAAACTTATAAACGCCCTGACGTTCACCGACCTTCCGATCCGCAATAAATTTATCCTGTTCTCGTCCGGCGCCATGTTCTGGCTTGTAGTCATCGCCGCCATAGGTCTGGTATCGCTTTTTGAGATGAACGCCAAGTCCAAAAGAATGGCGGATATCATTGTGCCGCAGGAAAAAACCTCGAACATAGTGATACGAAAGCTGAGGGGCGCGAGCATTTCCGTCCATAAGATAATCCTTCATAAAGACGCGGAAAGGATAAATAACAATTATCTCAGCGCTAAGGCGCGGCTGGAGGACTGCCGTTCTTATATGAACATCCTGCTGGTAGGAGGCCGGATAAAGGATTACTCGCGCGGCACCGGGCAGTTTTATAACGACTTTTTAGTAACTCCCATCAACAACGAGCCTGAAAAACGAAAGTTTATAGAAGATGTTATTACAAAGGTAGACAGCCTCGAAGGGCTCCTGTCCGAAATAGCCGACATAAAAATGGGCAAGGCGACAAGCGGGTCATTAATGGACAAATTGGCGGATTATGATCTCCTTACGAGGGATACGGTAGCTGCCATAAACGACTATGCCATAGGCATCGATAAGGAATGGAAAGAGTTTACCGGCATTATAAAAACGAGGCTGGTCATATCCATCGTACTCATAAGCTTTACCTTTGTGGTTTCGGTGATGCTTTCCGGAGTCTTCGGCCTGCTCATATCGCGCGCGCTGGCAAGGCCTATTAAAGCGATAATAACCCAGATAAAGGCTCTCTCAACAGGAGAGATAGACCTTACTAAAAAGCTCGACGTTACGTCAAAGGACGAACTCGGCATGCTTTCCACCGAATTCAACAAGCTTATGGACACCATAGAACATGTAACCTCTTTCAAAAAGGTCATAGAAGAGGATGAAAGCACGGAAGACATTTATATGCGCTTGGGAAGGATATTTATAGACGACCTCGGGCTGGACAACTGTGTCATC
>MHDU01000055.1 GCA_001803635.1 Nitrospirae bacterium GWB2_47_37
TTTGTAATGAAGATGGAAAAGCTGCTCGGAAGGAAACTGACAGCATTGCCGAAAGGAAGACCTCGCAAGACAAATTAAATGGTCGCTGTCCCTATTTTAATAAACAATGCACAATCGCAAGCCTGACCCCATTCCTATGTTGCGTCTCGACGCTATAACGCTATCGCCTTCTCATAAATCCTGTACTTCTTATACAGCTTTCCCTCAACCATTTCCGAAATCCTTATCACAGGGATATTGTCTTCGAGTATCCACGAAAATTCAACCCTCTTGTAATTTCCGTCTTTTATCCCTTTAAATCCATACCTGAGAAGCAGGGCGTCAACCCCCCTGTTCCTGTATTCCGGCTTAATTCCCAAAAGAAGCAGTCTGAGATCCTGAATTTTTCTTGAATAATAAAGCGCCTTGAGGATAGACACCGGGTTAAGCCTGCCGTTCATCTTTTTCAAAACAAAATTATAATCCGGTACCAGTCCGAGAAAGCCGACCTGCTCGCCGTCTTTTTCCGCGATAAGCGTCAGTTCAGGGACAGCGATAGGCTTAAGCTTTCCCGCGTTGTAAGCAAGCTCCTCGTCCGGAAGAGGGACAAATCCCCAATTCCCTTCCCATGCCGAATTATAGAGTCTTTGAAATGCCTGCATGTCCGTCATGAAATTCTTTTTGTCGATATACCTGACGCTAATTCCCTTCTTCTCTGCCAGCGCAGCCACCCTTAGAACCTTTTCAGGCAATCTCTCTTTGGTATGATAAATAAAGGCGTAGAGGTCTTTTGATTTGACCATCCCGTAAGCATCCATCAGATCGTTGTAATAAGGCGGATTGTAAGGCATCATCAGCATGGGAGAACTGTCGAACCCTTCCGTCAAAAAACCGCACTCCTCATTCGTGGAGAAATTCATAGGGCCGCGCATAATATCCATGTCCTTATCTTTCAATTCATCCCGCACCTTATTTAATAATGCTCCGGAAACCTCTTTGTCGTTAATGCATTCAAAAAAACCGAAAAAACCTGCCTTCTCGTCATGCAGCCTGATATGCTCCGGATTGATTATGGATGCTATGCGGCCGGCAATATTCCCGTTCTTTCTTGCAAGAAAGAACTTCACGTCAGCGTGCTTTAAAAATGGATTTTTCCTGGAAAAATGCCCCTTCATGTCCCATGTCAATTGAGGGACATAAAGGCTGTCATTTTTGTAAAGGTTGAGGGGAAATTTTATAAAGGCATGGAGATCCGATTTTGTTTTGGCTTCTATTATCTCCACTTATATTTATATCAGACCCAATGCCTTGCCGACCTTCTTGAACGCATCGAGCACCTTATCGAGCTGTTCATCCGTATGCGTGGCCATATAGCTTGTTCTGATAAGCGCCTTGCCGGGCGGCACAGCCGGAGAAACCGCGACGTTTGCGAACACGCCCTCTTCCTGAAGCATCATCACGGATTTAAAGGCGATTTCGTCCTCTCCGACAATGATCGGAATAATAGGCGTCTCGCTCGGCCCGAGATCAAAACCGAGTTCCTTAAAACCCTTAAGCATCTTATGCGTATTCTTCCAGAGCCGTTCTATCCTTTCAGGCTCGTTCTCGATTATGTCAATTGCCGCGCTGACGGACGCTATCGATGCCGGCGGCGGGCTCGCGCTGAATATCAGCGCCCTCGCGAAATGTTTTATATAATGAACGACATCCGCATCTCCGGCGATGAATCCGCCTATGGATGCGAGCGATTTACTGTAAGTTCCCATTATCAGATCGACCTCTTGTTCCAGGCCGAAATGCTCCGCAGTGCCCCTTCCCGTCTTGCCCAAAACACCAATGCCGTGGGCGTCATCCACTAAAAGCCTTGCCCCGTGTTTCTTTGTTATATTCAGCACTTCAGGGAGCTTGATGACATCGCCCTCCATGCTGAAGACGCCGTCCACAACGACCAATTTCCCCCTGCCGTTATTATTATTGAGAACCCTCTCGAAGTCGGCCATGTCATTGTGTTTGAACCTCTTGACTTCGCCGTAAGAAAGCCTGCATCCGTCTACAATGCTGGCGTGATCCATTTTGTCTATAACGACAACGTCGTCCTTTCCGACAAGGGCCGATATTACGCCCAGATTAACCTGAAAACCGGTGGAAAATACGAGGGCGGCCTCTTTTCTCATAAAACGCGCCAGCTTTTCTTCGAGGTTCACATGGAGATCGAGAGTGCCGTTGAGGAATCTCGATCCGGCGCAGCCGGTACCGTATTTCTTTATCGCCTCTACTGCGGCCTCTTTGACCTTCGGATGATTGGTGAGCCCTAAGTAATTGTTCGAGCCGACCATTATCATCCGTTTGCCGTTCATTACCACTTCGGGATCCTGCGCGCTCTCTATTATCCTGAAAAACGGATAGACACCCGCCTTCTGTAATTCTTTTGCGGTCTTGAACTTAAAACATTTTTCGAATATATCCGTATTATTTTTCATAGCCATCGGTGTATCCTGTACCAGTCTGCCGTCCATTGCGCTCCTTCCTTTATTTTTACCTTGGGTTCAAACTTCAATTTTGCCGCGGCCTTTGACGCGTCGCAAACCCAGTACGCGTGCTTCATCTCTTTAATCTTGTCCGAATTTATTATATTTACGCCTCTCAGCTTCTCCGAGAGCATGCCCAACAACGGCATAACAAACTTAGGCATCTTCAAT
The DNA here is from genome assembly GCA_001803635.1 of Nitrospirae bacterium GWB2_47_37. Taxonomy (GTDB): domain Bacteria; phylum Nitrospirota; class Thermodesulfovibrionia; order Thermodesulfovibrionales; family Dissulfurispiraceae; genus GWB2-47-37. Next base: position 2,679 of record MHDU01000055.1, read on the forward strand.
TTCACCGGCCTGCGCTGAAGCGCATCGGATATGGCAGTAATAATATCATCGACGGAATAAATATTGCCGTCCGACATGAAAAAAATCTCCCCTTCCGCCTCCCTGCTCAAGGCAGAAAGTATTATACCATTTATCAAATCCTCAACGTAAAGAAAAGAATAATAACACTTTCCCCAATATGGAACGATGCCTGATTTCACCATCTTGAAAAAGACGAGCAGATCCCCGTCGCGCGGGCCGTAAACTGCGGGAGGCCTGATAACGGTAACCGGAATATTCTTTCCGTTCGCCGTGACTATCTTTTCCCCTTCAAGTTTTGTTCTTCCGTAAACGGATACGGGCATGGGAACGCAATCCTCTTTTAAGGGAATACCGTCATGACACGGCCCCGCAGCCGCAAGACTGCTCAGATAAACGAACCGTTTAATATCGGGATTGTTTTCGACAACGGCCCTTACGATATTTTCCGTGCCTTTGGAATTGGCGTTATAATAATCTTCTTCCGAGCATGCCTTTGTAACTCCGGCGAGATGAAAAACGTAATCGACGCCTTTAACGGCATCTATAAGAGAATCCCTGTCAGTGCAGTCTCCTTCCGTTGTCCTGACATTCATATCTTCGAGGAATCTTAACCGCGACCGGTTTCTTACAAGACATTTGACGTCGAATCCTTCTCTAACGAGGGCAGCCGCGAGATGACTCCCTATAAAACCCGTTGCGCCGGTAACCAGCGCCTTCATTGCGCCCTCCTCACCTTGACCTTAAGCCCTTTAACGCTTTCAACCGTTACTTTTTCGTTCTTATGTATGGTCTCGTCCGAATACGCCGACCAGTATTCGCCGTGCACGACTGCCATACCGCCGTCCGGAGTAATATCGGTCTTCGCAATCCCTTCCAGCCCTATAAGGCCTTCGGAGCCGGTAACGGGTTTTCTCTTATACGCATTATACGCGAGCCTGAAAGTCAGCACGAAAAACAGGGCGGTGACAACGGCTGCCGGAATTATCACCGAAAGCGAAAGCTTAAAGAAAGGAAACGGAGATTCAAACAGCATCAGCGATCCCATGACAATCGATACGATGCCTCCTACGGTCAGCATACCGTATGACGTAACCTTTATTTCGAGAATAAACAGGATAAGTCCTATGATAATAAGGAGAACGCCCGCATAGTTTACGGGAAGCGTCTGGAACGAATAAAATGCGAGCACAAGGCATATGCCGCCGACAACGCCGGGGAATATCGCGCCGGGGTTGGTCAACTCAAAGAACAGGCCGTAAAAACCGAGCATCATGAGTATATAAGCGACATTGGGATCGCTTATAAGATTCAATATCTTCTGTCTTAATCCTATCTCATGCCTGACGATTTTAGCGCCCGATGTCTTCAACGTCTTTTCGCCGTAAAGGGTCTTTACCTTCCTGCCGTCTATCCCGGAAAGAAGCGCAGTCAAATCCTTCGCAATAAGGTCGATAATATTATTTTTCAGCGCCTCGGTCTCTGTGACGGAAACGCTTTTCCTCACCGCGTCCTCGGCCCACTTAATATTCCTGCCGCGCTGCTCGGCTATGGATTTGATATACGCCGCCGCGTCGTTAGTCGCTTTCTCCGCTACGGTTTTATCCATTTTCTCGCCGATTGCCACCGGATGCGCTGCGCCTATATTAGTGCCGGGCGACATTGCGGCGACATGCGCGGCCATTGTGATAAAAACACCTGCCGACGCAGACCGCGCGCCGCTCGGCGAGACATAGATCACAACCGGAACATTGCTTCCTATAATGTCCTTAACAATGCTCCGCATAGACGTATCGAGGCCGCCGGGCGTGTCGAGTTCGATGACCAGCGCCTCCGCATTCATTTCGGATGCCTTTTTTATGGATTTGCCGATATATTCCGCCGCAACCGGATTGATGACGCCGCTTACGGTAATGACGAGCACTTCGGATTTCTTGTTTTCGATAGATAAAGAAGACGCAAGATGCAGGAATATCGAAAGAATGACAACGGCAAGAAATACTAATCTCTTACGCATATGACATTATAACATGAACATCTCAGTGATAAACCACTATCAGAACAAAACCGGCAAGCATCAAAACAGTGCCGAGCAATCTTTCCTTTATCGAGGACTCTTTAAAGAACAGGTAACCGTAAAAAACGCCTATCAGCAGGCTCAGCCTCTTTACTGAAATCATATACGCGACCTTGGTCATGCTCATCGCTATCATGTGGGAAATGATCATAACGGAGTGAAGCATTCCCGGCAGGATCGAAGACCTTACCGCGCCGTTACGGAATGCCGCGTTAATCTCATTCCTGCCCTTATATAAAGCTATAGGGGCAAACGCCAAGACAACCGCCGTAATATACGTTGCGCCGAAAAATATAGGAGATGAATGCTCGATAGCCCTCTTGCCCAAAGAGGATGTAAAGCTGAAAATAAGCGCCACGGCTACCATGTACAGCGAGCCCTTTTCCCTTTTTATCGCGGCAAAAGGTTCGAGAACGCCCTTTTTAAAATCCTTTATATTCAGGGTATAACCGCCTGCTGCTATAAGTAATACGCCGACGGCGCCTGAAAGCGATATTTTCTCACCGATAAGAATATACGGAACAACGATGAGAAAAACAGGCGTGAGAGAAAGAAAAGGAAGCGTAAGGCTCAACGGCGAAAGCTTTAAAGCCTTTATATAGAAAATCATGGCGATTATCTCAAGCGGCAATGCGCTTAAAAAGGCTATATAAAAGTCCTTATCCAGCGCGGGAACCGGAATGAAAAGCAGGGATATAAAAAGCGCGGGCAGCGCGCATGAAAGCCGCAGCCATGCGATGAGATACTCGTTATGAATCGACAGCGCCTTTTTTGTAAGCGCGTCGCTCGTGGCGAGCGTAAAGGCGGCGATAAGGGCATATATTACCCAAAGATTTTCCATCTATTCATTTTAACTTAGAACATCTAATAAAAAACCATGAGAATAACCATCCGAACCGGTAGGGCACAGTATTTCCGCTCATTCTCGTCCCACATCCTGCGGGACTCCGAGGCACCGGCTCGGTTTCGACATCACGGCGAAACTTCGAGCCGCTGAAACCGCTACAATACAATGCCCTGCCGGTTCCGGTAAATAATATGTCCGTAGCAAAAAAATACAACACAGGGCGCGGGTCCGCTTCAATGACTTTATCAACGAAACTTTTAAACTACATTCTCTTATGCACGTCATTCGCATCGGCGGCATCTATCTTGCTGAAACGTACAGCATCGTTGTTTTGCACAAAAAATAACACTTATAAAGACGTTGAAGCGGATTTGCGCTCTGGGTTATTACGGATTATCGAATATTCTGCGGGAAATTATTTTCCAAAATGTGTAAAATAATAGCTCGTTATTTTAACAATCGTATAAACACTATATAATGGAGGCAGAGATGATAAAAATCTATTACGACAAGGACGCAAAATTAAGCGCGCTTAAAAAGAAGAAGATCGTGATCATGGGATACGGAAGTCAGGGACACGCCCATGCGAACAATTTAAAAGAGAGCGGAATGGATGTAACCATAGGCATCAGAAAGGGATCGAGTTGGGACAAGGCCGCAAAGGCGGGCTTCAAGGTGATGGCCCCTGCCGCGGCTGCTAAAATAGCGGATGTGATAATGATACTCCTTCCCGACGAATTTCAGGCGGACGTATATAAAAGCGAGATCGCGCCGAACATGAAAAAAGGAGTTTATCTTGCGTTCGCTCACGGATTCAATATCCACTTCGGACAGATCGTGCCTCCGGCTGACGCCAATGTATTCATGGCCGCTCCTAAAGGCCCCGGACATCTTGTCCGTTCCGAATACACAAAAGGAAGCGGCGTTCCGTGCCTTATAGCGATATATCAGGACCCTTCAAAAAACACAAAAGAAATAGCGCTCGCATACGCGTCCGCAATCGGCGGCGGCAGGGCCGGAATAATAGAGACGAACTTCAGGGAAGAAACCGAAACCGACCTTTTCGGTGAGCAGGCGGTTCTCTGCGGCGGAGTATCGGCGCTTATTCAGGCAGGCTTTGAGACACTTGTTGAAGCAGGCTATGCGCCGGAAATGGCTTATTTCGAGTGCCTGCATGAAGTTAAGCTCATCGTTGATTTAATTTATGAAGGCGGCATCTCCAACATGAGATATTCCATAAGCAATACAGCTCAGTATGGAGACCTCACCAGAGGGCCTCGCATAATCACTGATGAGACAAAGAAGGAAATGAAAAAGATTCTTACCGAGATTCAGGACGGCGTATTCGCTCGGGAGTGGATGCTCGAATGCAGGGCGAACAAGCCTGTATTCAATGCGCTGACCAAAAAGGGCGCAGAACATCAGATAGAAGAGGTCGGAGGAAAACTCAGGGCGATGATGCCGTGGCTCAAGAAGGGCAAACTCGTAGATAAGACAAAGGCGTAACGTTAAAATCGGATTAACCTCGGAAAGGGCGCGGCTTTTCCGCGCCTTTCTAATTTATACAACTCTATTTGCTCACTGTTTTTTCCTGTTTTACGCGTTCGTGGAGCCAGACCTTTATCAATGCGCCCCTATCAACACCTATCCTCTGCCGAATATCGTCTATCTCGTTCACCAGAGACTCGGCTATGTCCAATGTTAAGCGCACCTTTTTGCCGTGTCCGGTAATCTTTGCCTTTGACATATCTATCAAGTCATGTATGTCCTCGCCAGCATCGAATCGTCTGTCAAATTCAGATGTGCTTTTAGCCAATTTCTTTTTTGCCATATAACTTAGCCTCCTTTCTGGCAGTGCGCCTTACAGAAATTATTCTAACTCCATCACTTCGCATTGTATATACGGCAGTCCACAGCTTTTCGTGAAGTTCGGCGATTATGATACTTCTTTTCTCAACCGGATGAGGAACTTCTATCTCTATCCTGTGTTCATCAAGCCATAGATCTTTTGCCGTCTCAAAATCAATGCCGTGCTTTTCCTTGTTCCTCCCGCTTTTATCGGCATCCCATTCGAATTTCATGTTTTAATTATACAATATTTGATTAAATTCTGGACAAAATAAAATTTTCAGTCATTATTGTTCAATGTCGCGACTTTAATGTTATAATTTCCCATGTTTAAACTCGCACCCGAAGGCCGGCCCTTCATCGGTTTTTTTGCCGTTGTTACAGCAATCGCTTTTACGGCAGGAGGCGCGTTAACAGCCCTCCTGCCTTTTGTTTTAACACTCTTTATGCTGTACTTTTTCAGGGATCCTGAAAGGACGACGCCTGAAGGGGATAATATTTTCGTTTCCCCTGCCGACGGAAAGGTCATACTTATACAGGATGTGCGGGAAGATCAATACCTAAAAGGCAATGCCGTACAAGTGAGCATATTCATGTCTCCGCTGAATGTCCATGTAAACAGGGCCCCATGCGACGGCAGCGTCGAATCGGTAGTCCATACCCCCGGAAGGTTCCTTTCCGCATTCAAGCACGAAGCGTCTTTACAGAATGAAAATATCGCAATGGTAATGAATACAAAATACGGGAAAATCATTGTGCGTCAAGTGGCGGGGTTCCTCGCGAGACGCGCTGTATGCAGGGTAAAACCCGGAGATGCGCTAAAAAAAGGCGACAGGTATGGAATCATAAAATTCAGTTCGAGGCTGGATATTTACCTGCCGAAAAATACCGGAATAAAAGTAAAACTGGGCGATAAGGTTAAGGCAGGGGAGACGGTGATAGGGGAATGCGCCTAATCTAACCTGTAGACTATCGGTATAATAACCTGCGCTTCAATCGGCGGTTTCGGAAACGGCGATGTCTTTTTTACCGTCTCAACGGCGTTTTTATCGAGGACATCAATCCCGCAGCTCTCCACAATCTTTATACTCTCAATATGACCGTTTCCGTTAACAACAAATGACACCACAACTTTTCCTTCCCATCCCATCTTTCTTGCTATGCGGGGGTAAGAAATACTTTTCATAATCAAATCCCTGATGTACGCAAAATGCTCTTTTAGATACCTTGCTCTTGCCTCGTTCACGCCTGATGCCGTTTTAGTGCCTACAACCGCCGTTTTAACCGCATCGGCATTCGCATGGCTTGCATCCTTTTTAACAACCTCTCTACTGCCCCGCTCAGGGGCAGCAGCTATCGGATTTGTTTCTACAGGCATGGTCTGTTTATGACCCGCCTGTTCCTCTGTCCGCGGAACAGGTACCGGCCTGCTTTCACGGACTATCTGCTTGTTGAGTTTCGGCATATCAGCCGCAGCCTTTTCATAGGTCCGGCTGTAAGTATGTATTTTACTTCCGATGCTGAAATCGATAACAAGCGGTTTATTCGCGGGAACGATAACTTTGCCTGATTGCAGAAAAACTAAAAATATCGCCGCATGGATAACGAAAGACACCCATAAAGATGCCGAGAAGTTTTTTTCATTCGAGAGATTATCTTTAAACCATTGCATCGCTTTTATTTTTCCCTCCGAATTTCTTTATTGCGGCAATCGCGAGAATAACAATAGCTGCGCCCGCGCATCCGAAACATGACGCGCATGTATTTCCCGAACACCTTGCAGTCAGCGCGATGCCTGCCGCGCTGCCCGACATACCGAGCGCGGAATATACAATTTTATTTTTAATCTCTTTCATAGCCTATCGCTCCTTCAGGACATACCTTTTCGCATTCCCTGCAAGACATGCATGACGCCTGCTCCCTCTTTGCCTTCCAGTCGTCATCGAGACTTAATGCCCAGACCATGCATGAATCAACGCATCTGCCGCATCCGCTGCATCGAGATATATCCGTCTTCATCCTTTTTGTGAATCCGAGCTTTGATCCGAGATAATTCGCAATGCTGTCCAATGCCCCGATCGGGCATAAGAGATTGCAGTATGCCCTGCCTCCCTTTGCAAAAAAACCTGTCAGGCCGATTGTAAGCAGTCCTGCAATTCCCATCGAGGTCAGCAGATATGTCCGGTACGCCGGGACAAAAGGAGAGCCGGCAAGAAACGGCAAAACCCTGAAGTTGCATAGCTTGCACGCGATGCTCCCTATTCCTATGACCGCGCCTGCCATGTAAATAAAGAGATATCCGTATCTGAATGCGGGCGCGTTCATAAATGAAAAATCTATCTTTAATTTTTTCGGAATGCCTCTGCTCACAATCTCGGCAGTTCCGCCGACAGGACATATGTGGCTGCACCAGAGTCTTCCGAAGAAAACCGTAACAGCGAGTATCGCGGACACAAGCCCGACGCCGAACCACGCGGAAGAAATATTATTGACTAAAGCGCTCCACCCCTTTGCCGGAATAATAAAAAACATTCTCGGACATACCGCCCCGCACATATTCACCTCGCCTGCGGTCTGCGGGATAATGCTCAAAGGAGGGAGAAATATAACCATGCCGAGCGCAATAAAAATTAATCTTCTATTTCTTTTAATGATGTCCGGCATCGGCGCCTCCCTTCATGAAATGCACTGTCCGGATCACAGAGCCGTTCGATGAATCTATTATCTCCATCTCCTTGCAGCCTCCCTGCCCGTTAATTGTCAGATACAGAGGCAGCCTTTTGCCGAACCCCACTCCTTTGAATTTTCCTCCGTCAATTTCCATCCATTTATAAAACGGCATCTTTACTGCCGGCGGATACCAGCTTTGAATAGTCGCCCCATCCATTCTCACTTCGATGTCTTTCGCATGTTGCAAATTTTTCAGAGAAATGGCTATTACCTGCCTGCCGTTGTAATCGCTTATGTTGAGCGTTTTTTTATCCGCATCTTTTTTTATAGCCAGCGATGCGTGACGGTAATCGTGAACCTTGAAATTCGCAAAAAGCGCTCCGACAGCAATGCCCGCAAGCACAAAGACTGCGGTTTTCAGGAACTTGCGCATTACTTTCCTCCCCATCTATAAGTAAGACCCGCAAAAAATATCCGCGGACTTCCGGGAGCGAACTGTGAATCGCTGCCGCTCTTTGACGCGCGCTCGGCGTAGAGCCTGTCGAACAGGTTTATCACTTTTGCGTAAAGCCCCCATTCCTTTGAGATGTTATAAGACGCCCTCAGGTTAAACAGGTCATGCCCGCTGTATTGCTCGGTATTGGCGTCATCCATCCAATATCTGCCGAGCCTTACCCACTCAAACTCTGTCGAGCCTCCTCTCAGAAAAGAGGGCTTGTAATTAAGGCGCGTGTTCACTATCGCGCGGGGTGCTGTCGCCATCTCTTTCCCGCTGTAATCGGTAGTGCTCGAAACCCTGTATTCCTTGTATTTGTGAAGGGCGTAAGAGAATGAAGAGCTCAGCTCGATTTCCTTCAACGGCTGTATGCCTGCTCCGATCTCCACGCCTTTATGCTCTGTTTTCCCTGCATTCAGCCTCTGCGTAACGCCTGTCTGCGGCGAATAGCTGACAATGTCGTCTCTTTTCACCATGTAGTAAACGGATGCATTGTATGTAAACACACTGCCGACATTTCCTCTTATTCCGGTCTCGTAACTGTCAACCTTTATGGGCTTGAGATTTACCGCTGTCGAGGCAGTTCCGCTGTTCCCTCTAAACAGGTCTCCCGAAGATGGAACCCTGAATGCATGATTGTAAGATATAAAGGCGCTTATGCTTTTTGAAAAATCATAGGTAAGGCCTAATTTAGGGCTCAGATGGTTGAATGTTCTATCCGTATCCGCAGGCCTGTTCGTATTCGGATCGAGAAGCGTCTTATAATCGTAAGAGAGATTATCATACCTTGCGCCTGCCGTCATGCGGAGCTTATTGAGAGGAGAAAATTCAAGCTGGGCATAAGGCGATATTCCGAAAAATACGGCATTGAAATCGTAATTATTATCAGTGTTGGTTACATAGTAGGAATAAGACGTATATTTATCGCCTGTTTTATATGCCTGTATGCGCCTCTCAAAGTAATCTCCGGGGCTGTAATCTATATCCACGCCCGCTACGAGCCTTGTCCTTAACGGCTTGAAGTCCTGCCTGTATTTTGCGAGCAGTCCGAGAGAATAAAACCTTGTGTTCGAATGGTACCCGAAATAATTCGCTCCGGATTGGAAGATGCCCCACCCCGGCAATAAATCCATTTCATTCCATCTGAAATAAGGAATAAAACTGAACAGTATATTATTTTCAATCTCCTTTTCTATCTCTGTGGATATCCTGAATGCCTTTACCTTCCTGAAATCGAATGTCTGATAGTTATACCACGGCTTGCTTTCAAAGTCAGCCTTTGTCAGGCCGTTCGAGCCGCCGGTCTGCTGATCTATATTTGAGAATGCGATCACTGTCTTGGCTGTTGCGCTGCCGTTGATTACGCGATCCCATCTCAAGGTAACGCTCTGGCGATCATAGCCGCTTCTTTCCCTCCAGCCGTCGGAATGAGTGGTATTGAGGTCGAGCCTGAAACCGTTATCGCCCCATGTATTGCCGCCGCTCGCAAGAATCCTGTACCAGTTATGTTCGCCCCATTCGGGATTGATCTCTATCTCGGGCTTTAAAGGCGAAGGCCTTGTCATGACATTTATCGTGCCGCCGATGGCATCGCTTCCGTAAAGAGCGGTTCCGGGCCCTTTTATTACTTCAATGCGCTGCGCGCCGGGAATATTCACCTCATATAAGGCATTATGATTGAAAAAACCCGTTGACCTTATCGGGATACCGTCCTCAAGAAACAGATAAACCGGGTTTGTAGTCAACGGCTGGCGTATGGCGGTGATATGCCCTTCTCCGGCGGTCGTATTTATCCACACGCCCGGAATCCGGTTCATAATCTCCGAAGGATGTGTCGGTTTTACATTCTTTATCTCCTCGCCTTTAACGGCATTAATTGTCTGAGCCTTTTCCTTCAAAAGTTCCGCCTCTCTCGTTGCGGATACCACAATTTCTTCAAGCTGTTTCGGAGTTTCCTTGTTTTCTTCAGCTTCCGCAAGGGCATATCCTGAAAACGCAATAATTATCGAAATTAATGCAAAAATATATATCATCAAATTGCTTTCCTCCATGAGTGTTTTAAACTACGGACTTGAAGAGGCTATATGTCTGAACCGCGCTTACACAAGACGCGGATGACGTCCATGCGCAAGCAGGGCAGAATAAAATAGCCCTGCGATGTTGGAAATGGTCTGTTAGGCTCTTGGAGGTCTGTCTTTTGTAAAGATATGGGATGATGCGTAAAATATTGAGGCGGGGCTTTCAAGGCTATTTTCCGCAACCGGCCGGCCGTGGCTCTCCGGCTGCTCGAAGAACATCAATGTATCTATGCTGCCTGCCGTGTTTGCCGTCCCTGCGGTTTTACATACGTTGAGCGTCATGATCGACGCCCCTTTGATCGCGCCTTCGGGACATGTCTTCGTTACGTGCGAAAACAGCATAAATGATACAGCAATAAGAATTGTTATTGAGACTACCCTTTTCATTGCGTGATTTATTCTAAAGCGATTGCGGATTAATTTCAATCTAAAGTTCTATATTCAAATATCCTAAAGATATAATTATCATGCATTCCCCAGCCTGCCGTTATGCATCCTCATCACCCTTCCGGCTTCATTCGCTATAGATGAACTGTGCGTTACCATAATAAATGTAATGCCCTTCTCTTTATTCATAGTCTTGAATAGTTTTATTATCTCCGCTTCCGCATCTTCGTCAAGGTCTCCGGTAGGCTCATCGGCAAAAATAATTTCCGGATTATTTATAAATGCCCTTGCAATCGCGACTCTCCTCTGCTGTCCGCCGGAAAGTTGAGACGGGTAGGAGTTCATTTTATCCGCAAGCCCGACCATCTCAAGCAGTTCGCAAGCCGCAGCACGCAGATTCGAACCGCTCTCCCGGCTGAAAACGGAAGGAAGCATTATGTTTTCAACGGAGGTGAGTGTCGGAATAAGGCTTGCAAACTGAAATATGAAACTCATCTTTTTATTCCTGAATTCGGAAAGAACGCTATCGCTTATAGATATAAGATCGATGCCGTCTATAACAACAGAGCCTGAATCCGGCCTCGCAAGCCCTCCCATAAGGTTCAACAGCGTGGTCTTTCCGCTGCCGGAATGTCCCATTATAGCGACAAACTCTCCCTTAGCCGCCTGAAAACTTACATTGTCCACGGCCTTTATCGGTTGTCCGCCTGTTTTATATGTCTTCAAAACATCCCTGAGTTCTATCACGATATCATTCCCCTTTTCTTATCGCATCATAAGGCTCCATGCGGCTGCCCCTGAATGCGGGATAAAGAGCGGCGGTTATGCCGGTAACGACGGAAACAACGAGCGTCAGAACGGCTGCCGCAACGATAAAAATATTTCCGGGCCAGATATACGGCAGTTTAAAAGCCGACATTATGGATTCCTTAAGCGAGGATAAAACTCCTAATCCGGCAGCAATGCCTATAATCCCTCCAAGAAAAGAAATTATCACGGCCTCTATGATTATCAGAGAAAAAACCGAACTTTTTTTAGCGCCCATAGAGCGCAAAAGCCCCATCTCCCTCTGTCTCTCGTTCACTATCATCGAAAATACCGCTCCTATCAGAACAATGGTAACAAACCATAACGCCGCTCCAATGCCGAAGATTGTCTTTACAAGCACATTGAACTGGCTCTTAACGGAGCTTATTACGTCCTGAGCGGTAAGCGCCTTTACGCCGCTTATTTCGTATTCGACAAAGACAGCAGCCCTCTCCGTAGAAAGCCCTTCCTCAAGCTGCACAAGCACCGAGGAAATCGCGTTATCATCGATATCGAGCGCTTTGCGGGCGTTCTTTTTGGATTCGTGTATCATCTCGCGCGCGGTTTCAAGAGTCATATACGCGCCGTTGTCTATCTGCTTTAACCCTGTCTGGGCGAAAAAACCCGCAACAGTTAAGGGCTTGCCGTAAAAGGCAATAACTTCACCTTTTGCAACGGGTATCGACCTGCCGAGCAGCACCTCGTCTTTTCCAAGCGGCCGGTCAAGCTTTTCTTCCAGCCACGGCAGTACCGTAAAATCGGTTTCGGGATCAAAAGCCACAAGCAGCGTATCCACAAAGCTGCAGCACTCGTACTGCTCCGACTTTATGAACAATTGTGGAGACGCCCTCTTTACGCCTTTAACTTTCTTCACCTTCTCAAAAATCCGGTCGGGCATATAAAACACCGACGGCTTGCTCGCGATAAGAGAGGCCTTAGCGTCTTCCTCATGCCCTGCGGGAACGACCATCAAGTCCGCTCCAAGCCTCTCGGTGCCGGTCTTAATGCTTTGCAGGACGCTTTTCAATCCGGCGGCTCCGGCAAACAGCATCGCCGACACAAGGGATACGGCCAGTATCAAAGCGATATTCCTGAAGGGCTTTCTTTTTATATTTTTTAATGCAAGGGTCAGGATTGTCATTTACTCACCTTTTTCTATTTTATATCACCAAGACCCGCTGAAAGTCAAAAACAAGCCCGCCCAAAGGGCGGGCTTGCATGCACGGGGAGGAAGTTATGAAGTTACTTTTCCCATGCAATCTGAACGCCGCAAATGAAAACCTCTCTGTTTGGTTTTGCCTCGGGATTCACTCCCATACCGTTATGGCAGGACTTGCACATGGAGATGCTTCCGAGCACCTTCTTGGTCTGCAGATTCACAACAATGTATTCGGAATCTTTGTAGTCTTTAGGCGGAACGCGCCTTGCCGCGGCTATCGCGTATTTGCCGTCGGGAGTAGTTGCAACGTCATGAACGTCGTAGTCCTCGCCGAAGACAACCTTATCGACAACCTTCATCTTTTTTGTGTCAATCATATAAAATCTTCCGTCCGCTTGCTGTCCCGCAACCGCTCCGGTCGACGACTGATATAGAATCTTGCCGTCAGGACTCAGTCTTGACCTGTGCAGAAATTCCTTTCTGCCTGTCTCTATTTCCTTTATTCTCTTGCCTGTAGCTGCATCATAAACATAGACTTTGTGGTCTTTCATATCGCTTGTCCAGACATACTTGCCGTTTTCAAGCGCCTGAACGCCGCAGAGATAGGTTGACTTGTAGAGCCTGTCCATGAGCTTAGGGTCTTTAGGGTCTGAAACGTCGAATTTATGCACATCTCCCTGAGACATGGAACTGAAATAAAGTTTTCCGTCAGGTCCCCAGTGGCTTCCGCAGTGCTTCGTCTCCTTCTCAAATATCTTCTTCTCAGCCACGACCTTTGGGTTCGTCCTGTTGCCGATATCAACCACATAAAGAACACTTGACCATGTTGGATAATAGACATACTTCTGGTCCGGCGACATCTCGAGGGCATCTGCCCCATCGTTATTCGGTATGGGCATTCTGCCGGCAACGGACCCTGATATCATCTCCCTATTTGGGTCGATTGTGATCGTAGTAAATACAAGATGTCCGCCCCTCGTTGCTGAGTAAACTGTTCCCTTATAAAGCGGCTTTGTATCTCCCGCAGTCAATTCGGCCGGCGCAAAAAAGAAATAACCGGCGACAGCAACCAATGCTAACGCCAATACAATTGAAACCGTCTTAAAACTTTTTCCCCGTAGACTCTTCATTACTTCCTCCTTTTTTTCTTTCTTGACTGTTATCTGTTGCTTCTCACATCATGCTTATTACTTTCTTGTATACCACCTCCCCATATAATCTATAGCTCATATATAGACAGCAACAAATATGCCTAAGGGGATTATTCAAATAATCCGATTTTCGGCGGTGAATTATAAAACGGCAGGGTAGGAGAAATTTTTAAAGAAACTGAAATTAAAATTATCAAGGCAAAACGCTACGGCAAAATAAGATAACTATGGCGTTTTGCTATACCTCTATGTCCATTGATTTCAGCTTTCTGAGGAGGGTGCTGTAATCTATTCCAAGTATGCGGGAGGCTTTGCTTTTGTTGCCTCCGGTCGCTTTAAGGACATTCTCTATATGAAGTCTTTCCACATCAAAAAGGGTAAGTTCCGCAAAATATGGAGAAGCCGATTGTTCTATCTGCTGAATTTTATTTTTCACATCATCGGGCAGATCGTCCGTGCCGATAACAGCATCGTCCGTCATAGTAATCGCCCTTTCAATCACATTTTCGAGTTCTCTCACGTTCCCTTCCCATTTATATTTAACAAGCAGTTCCTCGGCGTCTTTACCGATCCCGCCGATATTTTTATTTGTCTTTGCGGAAAACTTCTTAATAAAATGTTTTATCAATAACGGTATATCATCTCGCCTTTCTCTTAACGGCGGTATCTCTATCGGTATCACGTTCAAACGGTAATAAAGGTCTTTTCTGAACAACCCTTTATTTACTGCCTCTTTCAGGTCTTCATTGGTTGCCGCGATTATCCTGACATCCACGCTCAGGGTCTCTTTCCCGCCGAGCCTCATAAAACTTCTCTCCTGCAGAAATCTGAGTATCTTTACCTGCATCCTCGGGCTTATGCTGCTTACCTCGTCGAGGAATACGCTGCCGCCGTTCGCTTCTTCAAACAATCCTATCTTTTTATTGACCGCTCCCGTAAACGCGCCCTTTTCGTATCCGAAGAGTTCCGACTCAAGCAAATCATCCGGAAGAGCGCCGCAGTTTATCGCGATAAAAGGCATCCCTGCCCTCTTACTGCCGTAATGGATCGCCTTTGCCACAAGCTCTTTACCTGCCCCGCTTTCCCCGATGACAAGGACGGTTCCATCCGTATCCTTTACCTTCTCTATCATATTGAAGACCTGTCCCATAGCCTGACTTATTCCTACAATCTCACCGCCTCGTGAAACCCCGCTCAACTGCCTTCTAAGCCCTATATTTTCGAGTTTAAGATTTCTCGCATCGACCGCCCTTTTCACCACAATCGGTATGTGTTCCGGATCAAAAGGCTTCGGGATAAAGTCATACGCCCCTGCCTTAATCGCCTTTACAACGGATTCAATAGACGAATAGGCGGTTATCACAATAACCGTTATTTCTTTATCTATCGAGTGAACGTCCTCCATTACCCTGAAACCGTCCATATCGGGCATCATGAGATCCGTTATAACTATATCGGCATGGTCGCCGTCTTTAAGTCTTTTTATCGCATCGCCGGCATTCGTAAAAGTCTCCACCGAATAACCCTCGGGTTCGAGAGACCTCTTCAGTATCTTGAGCATTGTTTCTTCATCATCTATCGCTATTATCCGCACAGGCCTATCCATTAGCTTCTCCTATCGGTAATTTGATCCTGAATGCGCTTCCCCTGCCCTTTTCGCTTTCCACAAATATCTCTCCTCCATGGTTCCGGACTATGCCGTAACTTATTGCAAGACCCAGACCAGTTCCTTCTCCAACTGCTTTTGTTGTGAAAAAAGGGTCAAATATCCTGTCCTTTATATCTTCATCCATGCCGCAGCCTGTATCCGTGATAACAACCTCAGCCGTATCGCCGGCCGCTAACGTCTCGATCTTTATACTGCCGGAACCCTTGATCGACTGGGCTGCATTCAGGAGAATATTATTCAGCACCTGACTTATTTGCAAAGGGTCTGCGGACAGAGCGGCGGGGTTGACGCAGAGTCTTTTTGTTATCTCTATATTATCCGAACGGATTTGGTGTTTTACGGTATTTATCGCATCGTCGATAAGGGCGCCGAGGGAAACCGGCTCCTTGCGGGGCGGCGACTGCCTCGAATAAGAAAGCAGGTCTTTTGTTATCCTCGCGCACCTGTCCGCGTTCTTTATGATCGTCTCGATATCCTCCCGCGCGTCATTATCGACGTAGTTCTTCCCCATTAATTTCGCGATGCCTATCACATTGCCGATGGGATTGTTTATTTCATGCGCTATGCCGGCTGCGAATTTTCCGACTGCGGCGAGCCTTTCGGCCTGACGAAGCCTTTCTTCCATGCTTCGCAGGTTCTCGAGATTATGAGCCATTTTATTGAAACTCTCCGCAAGCCCTCCCATCTCATCTCCGGATGCAATATTAATTCTATATCCGAACTCTCCCATGCCTATCCGTTCCGCGCCCTCCTTCAACATAACAATAGGGCGCGTCAATTTTTTCATCGTTATAAACAGTACGAAAATGGAAACGGCCGCGATAGCCGATATAAGGGCAAAAATAGTCAGATGGACTTTGGCGAGAATCATCGGCAGCCGGTCTTCCTGTAAAATCAACACATTGCCTATGCCGTTGCCCGACACATCGTTCAGCGGAAACCTCATTATAAGGTGTTTCTCCTGATCCAACGAAGCCTTATCGCGGTAGGTCGAGGATACAACGCTGTTTTTATTGTCGGTGATGATTATATCCGTACTGCTCAACTCCTTTATTTTTGAAAGAAGCCTGTTGTCGAGCAATATTCCGGCGGTGATAGTGCCGATGAGCTGGCTTTCATTGTAGTAAACCGGAGCGGATGCCCTTATAATAAAACCTTTTTCGGCAAGTTCGATGCCGGATGCAACTCTGCCCCGAAGCGCGTTTTTTATAAGCATATCGGATGACCTGTCGCTGTCGTATCTGTCCGGGTTTTCCGCTACCGCGATTACGCGCCCGCGCCTGTCCCCGACTTCCACGGAGTCGATGCCGAATGATTTATAGAGACGCGTAACGGCCCTCAACGGATGTTCCCGTTCGCCCGCAAGCTCCGTGTGATAAAAAAGAGTATCCTTTATTTCCCTGTCATTACTGAAAAGCCCGGCGTAGCCTGTAACCTTTCCCTGATAATCGTCGAAAAGATTTAATACAAGATTTTTCACGCTTGTAAGACGGCCCTGCTGTTGTTTGGAAAGGGCATCCTTCAGCATGTAGGAAACAACCGGCAGTATTGTGACAATAACGAGGACTACCGTCAGAACGATAATCGAGGTTATTTTATGGCGGATAGAAAGCCTTTTCCAGATATTTCTCATTTTACACGCGCTAACCTCTTTCCGATTATCGACTGTCCTTCTTCGCTCAAGACAAACTCAATAAACTTTTTTGTCCGGCCTGCGGGCGTTCCCTTTGTAATAATGTAAAAATCGCCTGTAATCGGATACAGCCCTTTTTCGGTATTCATAGGCGTAGGCGAAACGCCGTCCACATCGATGATCTTTACCTTCGCCTTTTCGGCAAGCACTCTGCTTACAACCCCTATGGCGGATGGAAATTTTTCGACATATTCGATAACATCCTTATCCGTCTTGACTATAATCGCCTTTTTCGCAACCGGACCGGCGATCCCGAGCGCCTTTCTGACCGGCTCATCCATATCCCTGCAGTGGTCTCTGAAAACCAAGGCAACGGGCTTATGGATTCCGCCTACCTGTTTCCAGTCGGTAATCGTTCCGCTATGGATATCCGATACCTGCCGCAGGGTAAGATTTTTTATGCTGTTTTTCGGATTGACTATAACCGCTTTGATGTCTACGGCAACCCTGTGCGCTATCATGCCGTATTTTTCAGCCGCCTCACGGGGCAGCGGGCAGCACAAACCGCCCATCTCATATCTGTCTTTAGCGACAACCGCAATCCCGTCGGCGCAGCCGCCGCCCTTGACGACAACGTTTATTCCATACTTTTTTTCAAACGCCTTTGCTGCATCCTCCAGCGCACCGTGCGTAAGGATATGCGTTCCCTGATAGCCGAAATCTGCGGCATATAACAAAGAGGCGGACATAATTAAATATATAAGCAAACATTTCATTTTTTTATTATAATACATCAGGGAGTGCGGATAATTAAACTATGGCCTTAAAACATTCCAGACACAAGAGAGAAGGGGAAAAGCCGAAGAAGGGGGTATATCTCCTGCCGAATACCATAACCCTCTGCGGCATGTTCGCGGGCTTTTACGCGATCATCTCCGCGATAAACGGCAATTTCATCCATGCGGCATGGGCGATAATAATTGCGAACGTCTTTGACGGGCTCGACGGATGGATAGCGCGTTTGACGAACACCGCAACGAAATTCGGAATAGAACTCGACTCCCTCTCGGACCTTGTCGCATTCGGGGTCGCGCCGTCCGTAATGATGTACAAATGGACGCTCGCACCGTTCGGCAGGGTCGGATGGGCTGCGGCGTTTCTCTTTGTAGCGTGCGGAGCATTAAGGCTTGCCCGGTTCAATATACAGACAGGAACGCCCGGATCAAAGGCATTTAAAGGCATGCCCATACCTGCTGCCGCGACCATATTGGCGTCAATCGTCATTTTCTATTATGAACTCTGGAAAGGGATTCCGGAAAAAAATGTATTCTTTCCTGTCATCACGATACTGCTTTCTCTGTTGATGGTGAGCACGCTCCGCTATCACGGGCTCAAAGAAATAGATTTCAGGGAGAGAAAGCCTTTCTGGGTTCTCATAGTATTTGTCATGATCATTTTCGTCATGTTTGTGCATCCGTCTACGGCAATATTCGTTTTTGCAATGGCATACCTCCTGTGGGGTATAATTGAAAATGTCGTTCTTCTCTTAAAGAGGGGCAGGACAAGGCACGGTGTAGAAACCGGAGGAAGCGCAGAATAAAATGAGGATTATAAAAATATTCGACACGACATTACGGGACGGCGAGCAGTCGCCCGGCGCGTCCATGAACGTGGATGAAAAGATACAGGTCGCGAGACAGCTCATAAAATTAGGAGTTGATATTATCGAAGCCGGATTTCCGTTCGCGTCTCCCGGAGATTTCGATGCGGTCAAACGCATCGCCGATGAAGTAAAAGGAGCCGTCATTGCGGGCCTTGCGCGCGCAAAGGAAGACGATATAAAGAGCGCGTACGAGGCGCTTAAAGACGCGCCGATGAAGCGCATACATACCTTTCACTCCACTTCGGACATACACCTGAAATACCAGTTCAGGGTCAGCCGCGAAGAGGCTTTGAAGAGATCCGTCGAAATGGTCAAACTGGCGCGCAGCCTTGTCGAGGATGTGGAATTCTCGCCTATGGACGCGACAAGGACGGAAATCCCTTATCTGCTTGAGGTTGTTGAAGCGGTCATTGAAGCAGGCGCGTCAACGGTCAATATTCCGGATACTGTGGGATACACCACGCCGGTAGAGTTCGGAAATATGATAAAAACCATCAAAGAAAGAATCGGAGATAAAGCGGTAATCTCTGTGCACTGCCATAATGACCTCGGCCTTGCCGTCGCGAACTCCCTTGCGGCAATCATAAACGGAGCGGGACAGGTTGAGTGCACCATAAACGGCATAGGCGAGAGGGCCGGAAACTGCTCCATGGAAGAAATTGTCATGGGTTTAAAGACGCGCAAGGATTTTTATAATGCCGATACCAATATAAATACAAAAGAGATCATCCGCACGAGCAGGCTTATAACCAGAATAACGGGCATGGCGGTACAGCCTAATAAGGCGATAGTCGGAGCCAACGCGTTCGCGCATGAGTCAGGCATTCATCAGGACGGTCTGCTTAAAGAAAAAATGACCTATGAGATAATGCGCCCCGAAGACATCGGCCTCCAAAAGACAGAGTTTGTGCTCGGCAAACATTCGGGAAGGCACGCATTTAAAGACCGGCTTCAGAAACTGGGCTATGAACTCAACGCAGAGGAGATCGATACTGCCTTTAAAAAGTTCAAACACCTTGCGGACCAGAAAAAAGACATCTTCAACGAGGATTTAGAGACGTTGATTTCCGAAGAGGTATCGAAAATCCCGCAGACATACAGCCTCGTTGACCTCTCCATATCGAGCGGCGTGAGCGTAAGACCGACAGCGGCCTTGAAACTAAGGGTTAATGACGATGTTATAGAGAAGATGGAACACGGCGACGGCCCTGTTGACGCGGTGTACAAGGCCATTGCGTCCATCACTAAAACAAAGAGCATTCTTCAGAAGTTCGAGGTAAAGAGCGTAACCGGCGGAATGGACGCGCTCGGAGAAGTCACGGTTTCGATCGAAGAAGACGGCAAAACCGTAAGAGGACACGGCGCGGATACGGACATCATTGTCGCGGCCGCAAAGGCGTATATAAACGCCTTAAACAAACTCGCAGTTAGAAAGAAATAATAATTCAATTATTCGCTATCCGGTCAATTTCTCTTTTTGCGTTTACTTTTTATTTCAGACACAATATCTTGAACGCTCAATCCTTTCAACAATCTCTCTCTCTCTTTAGTATAGTCGCCGGTTCCTCCTTCAAATTGCTGAAGAAAACGAACCATGCCCAAAGGGCCTAATGCCTTCGCTATCGCCTCCAGACCAGCCTTCCTTAAAACTGTCGGACTCATTGTTTGTGTGCTCATCTAATTACCTCCGCAACCCATTCAAGAGGGTTTTTCACTTCTATTTTTAGACTGCTGAGTTGGACCGCCTTGCTTAACAGCCCGTCATCTGTTGTCAGCAAAACATCTGCATCGCCTTTTTCAGCGCAAGCAATATGCAACGCGTCAAATGCCTTAAATCCTAATCTTGTAAGTTCTAAAGCCCTTATTTCAATATATCTGTCAATTGCGACATATGACTGATGCATTGATGCAAGAATGCTGACCTTAAGTTTTTTCTCACTATCAGGGATTCTGGATATTTCCACATCCATTATCTCGCTGCCGATCACAGTCCAATTAAGATTCCGGCTGTAATTTAATACTGATAGAATTGCCTCCGATTCAAGATGTATCCTATCCTGCGTTTGATCGTCAAATGGGCGATTTAAGCAGCAGACATCAAGATAAATCCTTAGTTTTTTCATATTGTGAATTATAACAGATAATTTTGGAAAAAAAATATTTCAAACTCAAGCTGAAAACTGAAACGCCGCGGAGGCAACGTCCAAAAACCCCTCGGCTGGAGCACCCTTGCAGGGCGCTACGGGAGTTATTAAGCGGAGCAGGCTGCAAGCTTGCCTGCCGCCTCTCCCCCAAGTTTACTCTCACTGCTTCTTATTCATCAACGAGCGTCCATGTATCCGTATCCGTATCGTTTATCGCAACAGCACAGTTTTTGTTTCCATCCGCGCTTATTACATACGCATCTGCAGTTATACTGCCGCCACTGCTATAGGCAATCGAATCAATGTTTTGATTGTGGGTCGTACAACTGCTGTTCTGCCACAAGGTAACTGCTGTTGTATCTGACTGGTTCACGCTGAATGTCCTATTCGTTCTTACCCTCGTGCATGTTGTTCCGTATTGCCCGCCTTTTACATAAATACTGCTGCCGCTCGGATCATTTCTGACAGTCACAGATGAACAATAATCCTGCGATGTTGTATAGACAGTTGTAGAGCAAAGGCCGGTGCCATTTGTATTAGTTGCCGAAAGCTGAAATGTTGTATTGCTATTTATGTTTCCCGTGTTACAGTTGCCTCCGTAAGAATTTGAAAAACTCGTACATGCCCCGCTTGTAGGGCTGAATGTTGCAGTCGCAGGGCCATTATTTATAGTCCATATAAGAGATGTAGGGTTGCCGGTCGTAATAGGATTTGGGCTCGCCTCAAGTGTGCATGAGGGAGCAGGCCCCGGAGGCGTACCGACAGTGACGGTTGCAGAACAATTACTGCTTCCCTGTGCATTGGTAACGGTAAGGGTAAATGTTGTGGTAGCGCTAATTGTTCCGGTTGTGCAGCTTCCGCCGCTTGAACTCGAAAAGTTTGAGCATGTCCCACCCGGCGCAGGCGACCATGTCCCGTTGGCTGGTCCATTATTTATTGACCATGAAAAGACAGTCGTTCCGGCTGTCTGCATTGAACTCGGATTTGCAGAAAGGGAACAGGTCGGCGTCCCCGCAGCGGCAGCAGCATTAACAGTTATCGAGAATCCCTTTGATACCGTGGATCCTGTGCAGCCATCCGACAATGTTGCCGTAAAACTATAGGTACCGGCGGTGGTAGGATTATTTACACTCAGAACGCCGGTAGAAGTAGTTACCGATAACCAAGCGGGATTGCCTGAAAGACTCCATGAGTATGAAGTGTTGCAATTACCTGTGCCTGTACATTTTCCTCCTGTGCCGTCTAAATCAGCAAAATTGGCATTAACTGTTCCAACTGTAGTTGATGGAAGTTCTGTATTGGTAATTTTCAACGGCTTAGGTCTTACAGAAATTGTAAACGGATCGGTAGATGTACAATTGTTTGTACCTATACATGAACCGTTTCCTGAATCTGTAACCTTCAACTCCCCCACAGGTATGCTGATTGTCTCGGTACAGCTCGCAAGTTCTCCTGTGCTTGATGAACTATTGTAGTTAAGCGTGCCTGATATTAGTCCTGACGTGCTAAGAGACAACCCTTTGCTGGTCAATTCTGTAGGGGCAGAGCCGTCCCCCCATGTATAAGGCGGTGCGCCTCCGACCGCCTGTATCGAATAAGAATAAAACGAGTCCTCCTCTCCCTGGTCAAGAGCATTTGGAGAGATTATTCTCAACTGTTGCGGACACTCTCTTAATGATCGTATCTCATCCAGTGAAACATATTGCACGATATCATCATACTCATAAGTAGCGCTGCCATCTGTATAACTTGTCGCCTGTTCTCTTATCCAAAAACAAGTGCCGGAAGGGCATGCCGGGCCGCCGGTTGGCTGGGTGATAGTGCCTGTACCGTTAGCATCCTCCCCTTTACTGTATACAATAAATGCAATATTGGATTTAGTGTTTGCCGCAGTGCAGGCTGCGTTTGTGCATTCAAATACCGTCATTGTTGTTGTATTGACTGAACAGGCGTTCTCTGTTGATGGAGTTCCATCTATTTCAACTGCAGTAGAATATTGTATATCTCTTGTCCATGAATCCAATTTTCTGGCGCCCGCCGCCTCAAGGGTTGCCGGTAAATAGCCATTCTTTACCGCATATCCTAATACCGCTTCTTTCGCCTGTTTGACCGCTTCTCTCGATTCGATTATTTTCGCCCTTTTAGTCAATGTACCGAATAAGGTCAGCCCCATCGTGAGCAGGAGCCCCACGATAATCAGCACCATCGCTATTTCGATGAGGGTAAAGCCTTTTGCGTCAATTTTTAACATTCCTTTCCCGCTTTTCATACCGGTCCGATCAGGTTTATTATGCTGCGCCCGTATTTCAATACCGCTATATTTGACGCTGCCGCAAACCAGAACAGAACAGCGGCTATAAACATCGCAAATCGTGCAATACCGGCGGGTAATGACCGATCTTCATTTCCGGGAATGATGAAAAAGAGGACACAAAAAACAGAAGACATTATCGCTATATGCGATACTTCGCCCCAGTGCTTATAAATATACCGGGCTGCCGGATTGATCTCGATTTCATAGCTGTTGTATTTGCCGAAACAGAGAAAGGTTGTAATATAATCGGCGATTTTTCCTAAGACAAGAAAAAAAAATAACGGCGGGACTATCGAACGGCTTTTAAGACTTAAATCTGTCTGTCTGTCTGTCTGTCTGTCTGTCTGTCTGTCTGTCTGTCTGTCTGTCTGTCTGTCTGTGCAAGATTGATGCCATGAAAGAATCCCCCGTAACGCCAAAAAAACTATAGCTTTTATAGCATAAACCCCTTTACGGTTGCAAATTTTCTTGTCAATAAAGCACGGCCATGAACATAGCCATCCTAAAGTTTCAGCCTCAATCCTCCGATAAAAAGACAGCGGTTAATTTCCTCCGGGAGTTTTGTCATGAAAATCGAAGGCTTTAATATCTCAATGTCCGGCAGTCATAATCTGATTGAAAAACATGAGAAAAATGAATCCCTGAGAATGTGGGTAGGGGATGAACGGCCTGATTTCGAGGGAAGAAACCCGATACCGTCCGGCGATGTTGCCGAGATTTCCAAGGAAGCGAAAACCGCGCAATCTGCCGCGCAATCCGAAAACCCCGGAGATATTACCGATGGGCAGTTAACCTCCAGAGACAGGATCATGATAGCCATGATAGAGGCGTTGACAGGCAAAAAAATAAAAATTGTAACCCCTAAACTCCAAAAACCTGCCGAAGTTGAAACGCCTGACGGCAATGCGGCATCTCAAGGAGAACAAAGGGAGGGATGGGGCGTCGAATACGACTATCATGAATCATACGTCGAAAAAGAAAAAATGTCTTTTGAGGCTGAAGGCATAATAAAAACGAGCGACGGAGC
The DNA here is from genome assembly GCA_001803635.1 of Nitrospirae bacterium GWB2_47_37. Taxonomy (GTDB): domain Bacteria; phylum Nitrospirota; class Thermodesulfovibrionia; order Thermodesulfovibrionales; family Dissulfurispiraceae; genus GWB2-47-37. Next base: position 26,667 of record MHDU01000055.1, read on the forward strand.
CGAGATAAAATTCATGGCCGCTATTTCTATGAGCAGGGAATTCATGCTCCAAAACAACATAAGCCTCAGATTGGGAGACGCTAAAAAAATAGATCCGCTGGTTATCAATTTCGACGGCCCTGCGGCGCAGTTGACGGATACTAAGTTCAGTTTCGATCTCGATTCCGACGGAAAGAAAGACGGCATATCATTTCTTCGTTCCGGCAGCGGATTCCTCGTGCTCGATAAAAATTATGACGGCGATATAAATAATGGAAGCGAGTTGTTCGGGCCGGAAAGCGGCAACGGCTTTACAGAGTTAGCCCGATACGATTCGGACGGCAATCGATGGATAGACGAATCCGATTTCATTTACGGCAGGCTTCGCATATGGGCAAAAGACTCAAAAGGAACCGACACGTTCTATTCGCTTAAAGATAAAAACATCGGCGCTATATATCTCGGGAGCGCGTCCGCCGAATTCAGCATCAAGAATTCGCAAAACATTCTGCAAGGCGAGGCGCAAAGCGCGGGGATATATCTCAGGGAAAACGGAACCGCCGGCACAATCCAGCAGATCGATTTGACTATTTAACCGTCTGCTCCGTCTTGAATTCCTCCCATAAGCCGCAGAACCCTTCCATTCCTCTTTCCGCGTCTTCGAGGAATTCGATCCTCGATTCGATCTCCGCTCTCGAACGGTTCAGTTCCTGTATTATCCCGTCGAATATGGATTTATAAATGCCGGCAACCCTATCTACCTCTTTGGAGATTTCGTTCTTCAGTCCGTCGAGGTGTTGATTTATGTGAGATAAAAGATCGGCGCTTTGTCCTGACATCCATGTATGCGTTACATCTTCGAGGCTCTTTCTTATAAGGAAAACGGCCTTTTTCATCTGTATCGCGTCGAACTTTAAATTACCCGTCCTCCGGTTTATGCGCCCCAAAGAAAGCGTCAGTTGCAGGAACCCCCACAGACCTCTTCTCCTCGCGAGCCTTCCTTTAAAGAACGCGGGATCGAACAGGCCTTCCAGTTTTAAAACCTTTCCCTGAAAATCGAACCTGATAAAAGATTGAAGCAGTTTGGGCATTGCTATATCGATATCCGGAACGTCCTGCGTTTTCATATATTCCTTGTATTGCATTGCCTTGTCCAGCATCGACCTGCTCTGTTCCCGCAGCTCTTTCTCTTTCCGGCTCAAATCATTATTTATCGACTTTTGATATTTGCCCATCATATGAATATAATTCTTCTCTACGGCGCCTTTTTTTATCTCGCTCGATATTTTATCCGTCGCTTCCAGCCTGCTTCCATTCTGAAGCGCAATAAGTTCTTCGGCGGAAAGGGACATAAGCGCCTTTATCAACGACCTCATAACATTGTCGGTGTGCATATTGATTATAAGCTGCAGGGATTTATGGGCAAGGGTTAAATCCCGCCCCATCCCGTCGATATTGCCGTCGAACACGGCCTTCCCGGACAATGCAAGCATCGCCTCTTCGTACAGTCCCGCCGCGGCGTCCATCTTCTCCCGCAGTTCATCGCGCTTTCTCTTGAGTTTCTCGATCCTGTTCGCAATATAACCTTCTTTGATATCCATGAGCCTGCGGTCTATAAGGGACATCTTATGATTGAAAAGCTCTATCGAAGCCTTTTCCACCGCGATATAATTTATATATTTTATAAGCTGTTCGACCCCGCTTTTTTCCCTCAGCGTCCCGAAAGTCGCCCATTCTTTTCCGTGAAACCACATCATGTTCCTTATCTGGTTGTCGACAAAGGATAGGATCGTCATCTCTTCCATGCCCTGATACTTCCTTAACGAACTATTCAGGCACTCGCGCAGTTGCGCGCCGTCGTCGGTATCCAGCCCGGAGCAATCTTTAATCCTGAATGCCTTTTGCGCATAAAAATACTGAAGCGCCGATACTCCGAGCACGATAAACCCTTTATACCCCAGTTCCTTCAGTTTAGACCTCAGAAAATCTATGAACCTGACGGCCGATTTCTTTTCTTCGCTTAAATACATAAGATCGAGCTTATTTACAACGACTATGAAAGAATAGATCTTATTGTGTTCTTCAAAGGCAGCCTTTATGTCCCTGAAGAACTCCTCTTCGCTCTTTGTAAGGTGCTTCGTGTAATCCACTATGAAGACCACCACATCCGCGTCTCCAATCCACTTATAGGCGACCTTCTTATGGTCGGTCCCGGCGAGATCCGGTCCCGGAGTGTCTATGATCGTGTAGTCGCACAGGCTGTCCTCGCCGGCAACATAATTGATTTCCATGTCGTCGAGGACATAGCCGTCTTTTTTGTCCATCTGCGCGGTCCTGAACTCATCTAAAATATATTCTTTCACGTCGGACGGCTTATTAAAGGAGATATTCCGGCCCTGATAATTCACCGATATTTTCTTATCCCTGCTCTTTGCGTAGATGCACGAGTTAAAGGTGGGAAGCTCGGTGCTTGCCGGAGCGTATTCATCGCCAAGGAGACAGTTAACCAGGACGCTCTTTCCCGATTTTTTCAGGGCCATCATAGCCACCTTCAGGTTTTTATTCTCCATATCCGTAAGCATGCCGCCGATATCCGACACTACGTTAAGGATCGTGTCCTTCTCTTCCCTTATCTCGCCGCCGTGAATGCATGAAATACGGCTTTGCGCCTTATCGAGAGCGGCTTTCAGGTCTCCGTAATTTTCGCTGAAGACCTCCATCTTCCTTCTTTCGGATTCTTCGTCACCGAGCATAACCTCTATCTCTATGTCGAGATAGAGCATCTGCTGGATTATTTCGCTCAATATCTCCTTGTCCTCGGTATCGAGAACAAACCGGTAATTCGGCAATTCCGGCTCGTCGATATAATTGACCAGTTCGCTTAATTTACGGGGCTTAAATAATATCCTGCCGGTAGATTTATGTTTAAGGAATGTGTCAAAGCCGAAGACTATCTCTTTTGCGACCTTGATCTTATGGATGGAATTGCCGTCTACGCCGGAGTTGTCTATAAACTGAAAAACCGGCATCTCGTCCTGAAGTATTATTCTCTTGTTTAAAAACGGAAAAACGGCATCCTTACTGGATTTCTTCTGGGTATAAAGCGCGCCTTTTATTTTAATGATATCCATCTTCCCTGCCCGCCGGGTATTTTTGAACTATTCCCGAAAATTATACTTTATTGCGGCATAAGCTAACAAGATAAATCCACAGTCATACACTTCAGAGAATTTGGCTGCAGATTATGGATAGAAGGCAGGGCATTGTATTGTAGCGGAAATACTGTGCCCTGCCTTCGGGATGGCCGCGTCTTGTCAATCCTTTGCCGGTAAGGATATAATAGAGATTCAATTTATATATTTGCGGAGGATACATGACCATTACAGAAAAGATATTCGCGGCGCACACAGGCAAAAAAGAAGTTTCCGCCGGAGAACTTGTAAACGCGAAAGTCGATCTTATACTCGCCAACGATATTACGGCCCCCATTGCGATACAGGAATTCAAAAAAACAGGCGCAAAGGATGTTTTCGATAAAGACCGCGTGGCATTCATACCCGACCACTTCGCGCCGCAGAAAGACATAAAGGCTGCGGAGCAGTGCAAGATGCTGCGTGAATTCTCAAAGGATTATCGTCTCGGACTCTATTTCGAAGTAGGAAGGATGGGGGTAGAGCACGCGCTGCTTCCGGAGCAGGGGCTTGTAGTTCCGGGAGACCTTATAATCGGCGCGGACAGCCATACATGCACGTACGGAGCGCTCGGAGCATTCGCGACAGGTGTGGGTTCCACGGACGTGGCTGCGGCAATGGCGACAGGCGAATGCTGGTTCAAAATTCCGGAGTCGATGAAATTCGTTTATTATGGAAAACTCAATAAATGGGTCAGCGGCAAGGATTTGATTCTCCATACAATCGGAGACATAGGAGTTGACGGCGCATTATACAGGGCAATGGAATTCGAGGGAGAAACCATCAGAAATCTTCCTATGTACGGAAGGCTCACAATGTGCAATATGGCTATCGAGGCCGGAGGAAAAAACGGGATCATCGTGCCTGATAACATAACAGAAGGATATGTAAAAGGAAGGGCAAAAAGGCCGTACAAATTTTATGCCTCCGATTCCGACGCGAAATATATGGAAATCAGGGAATACGACTGCTCAAAGATACCTTTAACGGTTTCATGCCCTCATCTGCCGTCGAATACAAAACCCGCAACGGAGCTTTCGCATATCACCATAGACCAGATAGTGATCGGCTCATGCACAAACGGACGGCTCGAAGATTTAAGAGAGGCCGCGCAGATAATAAAGGGCAGGAAGGTTAATCCTAATGTGAGGATGATCGTCATCCCCGCAACGCAGCAGATATACAAAGACGCAATGCACGAAGGGCTGCTCGACATATTCATAGACGCCGAGGCGGTTGTCTCGACGCCGACATGCGGACCTTGTCTCGGCGGGCATATGGGAATCCTCGCAAAGGGAGAAAGGGCTCTCGCTACCACAAACAGGAATTTTGTCGGAAGAATGGGACATCCGGAAAGCGAGGTTTACCTCAGCAATCCGGCAGTGGCAGCGGCAACAGCGGTGATAGGGAAAATAGCTACGCCCGAAGATTTGGGATTATAAATAATCTATTAATCTTCCCAATCCTTGCCGGTCATCAATTTCCACGCGTTCTTGAATGCTATTTTTTCGGCAGTAGGTTTGCTTAACTCTTTCAGAACAATAGACCTGAAGGTATCCATCACCCTGTCATAATTACCAAAGCGGCCGGTGTTGATATCCGAGCCGATAACAAATCTGTCGGGGAATTCCTCGAATAATTTTTCCCATTCGGCATCGAGGGAAACACCCCATGATGACACATCATACATTATTGCGTCTTGATAGCCTGTGCCGTGATATTTGGAGCCGGGTTTCGACTGCACGAGATCAAAATAAAGGTTCGGGTATTTTTTGATCAAATCCCGCACGCCGTCGGCCTTGCTGAATTTATTCCATGTAACCGGATTCCTGTTCCTTCCCACATGACACCATATCAACTTTGCCTTCGGGTATTTGGCAAGCATCCTCTCCAGTTCAGGCAGAAGTTCGTCCTCCGCCTCGTGGTGCAGCAAGAACGGCATGCCTGTCTCGCTCGACAATTCAAAAACCACCTTCATGGCTTCGGAGTCAACCGGTAGATGCACATTGCGGTTATTGGTGCTCGAAGGATAGTGTCTTGCCTCAAACTCGCCCATCGCAAAATATTTGCCCGACCTCGCATCCTTTGCAAGTTTTTCAAGAAAACCCTTATCGCTGCCGTGCCACAGCTTGCCGTCGCCGTGAACAATAGTGGGGACAAACCTGTCGGGATGCAGTTCGTTCTGTCTTATCGATTCCTCGCTTCCGAGTTTCTCGTTAGGTCCGAGCCATGTAAGCGCCACGCCGTTTTCATCCATCCTTCCAATAAGCCTGTCGGTTTCTATTTTACCGCCGTGATGATACTCCACATCTATTATCGGAATGGTTCCCTGCTTTATCAGTGTTTTAATACGTTCCTTAAATATCCTGACCTGTTCGTTTTTATCGAGAGCAAATGCATCGTTTGAAAGGATAAAAATAAGAGCAAAAATAACGGTAGTTAATGTTTTAAGCATCGCAAAATCCTCCTCTTTAATGCCCCTATTTTCCGGCTTCCCGCAGCAGATGAAAAATGTGCATGTCAGCAATTTATTCGCCGTGCCGCTGTTCATTCAAAAAATCTTTTATAAAATTGCGCTTGCTGTGTATCAAGGCGAGTATTTTTGCAGGTTTCGACCACTTTACCACGATTGCATTTCTCTTTTTAACTCTTCGATAGAATACGATTCGCCGCGCTCTACAGCCTCTCTGCCTTTCTTGACCTTGTCAATAACATAAAGTTCATACATTATGTCGTCAAGATTTGAGGTTTCCGGCAATCTCGAAATCGCTTTGATCGCCTCTTGCTTTAAGGTTTCCATGTCAGCACCTCCCTTTGCTTTGCCTTATCCTTATTTTATCATTTTTATAGTTTTTCGGCATTCCGGCTTCCCGCAGCGGATGAAAAATGAGGCTGACGGATTTATTTAATGGTCGCTGTCCCTATTTTTGCACGAAGGAAGTAATGATTGCCATACTTCTTGGAGTTTTTTAAATGATTCAATTTTTTCTATCTTCCAGTCGGGAAGATATTCCTTGCGCTGCCTTACAAATTCTTCTCTTTGATCAGGGGTTAATTTAGACAAGCCCTCTACAATTGCCCGCAATTTGGGATTTTGTGCTGAAACTCTTTGTCCGTTTTTAATTTGATTGAGCAATTCATTGCAAAATTTGCTGTTTAACTCCTCACTGTTAAATGGCAATTTAAGTTTTCTGGCTACATCAAATGGGTCGTTAAAAATAAGTGGCGATGAGAAGCGCAAGGTTTTATTGATCAAGATTGATTTCGCTGCTTCCTCAGTAGCATACTTGTAAAAAAATTGCCTATTGTGCTTCCTGTTTGGTGATGTTAACAATCATTCACTCCTTTATGTATTATGTAACCCAACATATATGCTCAACGGCAACATTAAGCCACTCCGTTTAGATTTATTATCCAATCTCAATTATCTTCTTTCTAAAATCTTCAATCCCTTGCAACCATCCTCATACCCCATATCACACGCCTTTTGAAAATCCTCAATCGCTTTGTCTATGTCACCTTTCCTAAAATAAACACCTCCACGAAAGTAGTAGGCTTCGGCATTCTTAGGGTCTAACGCAATACACTTACTGTAATCTTCAATTGCCTTGTCATATTGGCCTTTCTTAGCATAGACAACCCCACGAGAAGAGTAGGCTGCAGCAAGATTCGGGTGGTCTAATGCAATAGCCTTACTGTAATCCTCAATTGCCCTGTCGTATTGGCCTTTATTAGCATAGGCAACCCCACGAAAAGAGTAGGCATAGGCATCTTTAGGATTTAATGAAATAGCCTTACTGCAATCCTCAATCGCTTTGTCATATTGGCCTTTCATAGTATAGGCAACCCCACGAGAAGAGTAGGCATAGGCATCGGCATAACTTGGGTCTAACGCAATTGCTGATGTATATGCCTCTATTGCTCTGTCATATTCTTCATTTACAGAGTAATTCAACCCCTTGGTAAGCAATGCCTTTGCCGTCAATGTATCTGTAGCTTTTTTATACTTCGCTTCAATCTGCCTATCTGCCTTTAACAGACCGACCTCTTTTTTGAGCTTCTCTATCTCATTTAATGCCTCATCTGCCCTTTTATTCGCATCCCTTAGCGATGTCTCCATCTCTTTTATCTTTCCGCTGTCTTTACGAAGACCGTCGAGGGTCTTTGCAACCGCTTTAGGGTCTGCTGACACTTTTGCCTTTAGCCAATAGGTCTTGCCGTCCCATTTCTCATCTACCACCTCTGCGCCGACTATGCCCGCAGTCAGCACAGTTACCTGGTCTTTTGTAAGCTTAAAGTCCTTAACCTCAGTCTCGCTTATAAGATATGTGCCGAATTCCTCAAGGAGCAGTCTCTTTACCATTTCAAGGGAAATAGTCCTGCATGACGCCTTACTGTCAAGCTCGCTCGCCTGATATGTGTATTCTTTTACAAAGGTAACTTTCTCAGCGTGGGATAATCCGGCAAACAGGAATATGCTGAAAACAACTGCGAGAATAATTTTTATGAAATAGCGCATCTCATCCCCCTTTGCTTCAATCATAGGGAAATTATATCAGCTTTTATGAAAAATGGGAGGTGAAAATTACCCGAAGCACACAAAAATTTCAACCGCACTAACCTCTTGAACACCCTGCATAGAATGTTTTATTCTTACAGATAAACACATGGCGCATGAAATCAAAATAAAAATCTATAAGGATTAAAGAATTCAGGGTAAAAACCGCGTAAAAACAAATTCCTTGTGATAAAATAAAAACAACATGAGCATAGAAGATAAACTTAAAGAATTAAGCATTACTCTCGCCGAAGCTCCCAAGCCGCTCGGCTCTTATGTGCCTTGCGTTCAGACGGGCAATCTTCTTTTCTTGAGCGGAGCGCTTCCATTGAAAGAGGGGAAGCTCATCAAAACAGGCCGGGTTACCGGAAGAGTCGGAGAATCGGTCTCGATAGAAGAAGCTCAGGAATGCGCCCGGCAGTGCGTTATAAATGCGCTTTCGGTTTTGAAGTCTCATCTCGGAAGTCTCGATAAGATCAAAAGATGCGTAAAGCTGAACGGTTATGTGGCGTCGGCATCGGATTTTACGGAGCAACCGAAGGTGCTGAATGCAGCGTCCGATCTTTTGTTCGAGATATTCGGCGAAGCAGGCAGGCACGCGCGGGCGGCAGTAGGCGTATATGTCCTCCCATTGAATTCGCCGATAGAGATAGATTTCATATTTGAGATAAACTGAAGGAGCATAATATGCATAATCTTTTTATTCACGGCACGCTCAGGCGGGGATGCAGCAACAACAACCTCTTATCCGGAGCCGATTTTATCGGGAGCGCCGAAACAGCCGAGGACTACGCCCTCTTTATGGTAGACAAAAAGCCTCTAATCACCAAACGCCCGGTATCGAAGATAAAAGGCGACGTATACTCGATAACCGAAGAGATGATGACTATGGTCGACCGCCTTAAGGGTAACCCGCGCATCAATAAAAGGGAAGTCGTTTCGGTAAAACTCGAAGACGGCAAGACGATTGAAGCATGGCTTTATTTCCACATTCACCCGTTGCGAAACTCCGTCCTCATAGAGTCCGGGGACTATACCGAAAAAAAAGCTTAGCCCTCGATCAATCCTGTCTCTTTTAATTCTTTTACCATTACGTCAAACTCCGGGCGGTGCTTATACCCCAGCGCGACAATGGCCTCGTAAGGCTCCATCTCCGCGTTTGGATCGGACAACGACAGGTATTTGTTGAATACGGCGTTAAAGGCGTTCCTTTTTGCCGCAATAAAATAATTGTCCTCGAACGCAAGGGAAATCTTATATGCAATGTCTTCAATCTCAGGCATTCTCTCCTCCTTTGCTTGTCCCTTTATTATACATTTAACGCATTCATATACTCATCCCTCAGTTTTTCCTTTGAAGTGCCCGCATCTATAAACTCCCACGGCAATATCTCGTCAAACCCCTTTTGCCTGAATATATAAAAGCCTATATCCGTTCCGGCCTTTGAGCACGCGGCTCTGTAATCGTCGGTTTTAACCATCTCCTTGAGAACGCCGAATACTCTCCTGTCGCCGGTTGAGAACATCCCCTGCATATGCGCGTATTTCGGCACATCGTGAAAGACCTTAACGCCTTTTTCATCCCTCAGCGCCTTTTTTATGAATTTCAATTTTCCCTTCACGGAATCGAGGGATTCCATGGGATGCCGTTGAAAAGGGGTGAAGGGCTTGGGAACAAAGGTGCTTATGCTCAAGATTATATTGCCCTTATTGGAAATTTTTCTCGCCTTTTTCACAAGCTCGATAATTCCTTCTATATCCTCATGCGTCTCCGTCGGAAGTCCTATCATAAAATAAAGCCTCAGATTCTCGATGCCTGCATTTAAAATAAGTTCCGATGCAGCGAGAATATCCTCTTCCGTGATCTTTTTATTGACTACCTTCCTCATCCTTTCCGTTCCGGCCTCTGGAGCTATCGAGACGCTCTTATGCCCTTTCAGCAGTTCGACAAGCCCGGCGCTCTTCGCGCTCGCGCGGAGAGACGTGATGGAGAAGTCAACGCCTTCTATGCATAATACATCCATAATATGCGGATAATCCGTAAGGGAAGGGCCGATTAATCCTATCTTTGGCGTAATCTCTTTCGCCCTGTCTATCTCCGTTTTTATTGCCTCCAAATCTTTTTTCCTGACCGGGCTGTAAATATGCCCCACAAGGCAAAACCGGCAGTGCCACGGGCATCCCCTCATCGCCTCGATAAGATACATATCCGAAAATTCCGCTTCCGGCGTGATAATGGCGGTCGTGACAGGAGAAAGGGACAAGTCTTTTAAATATCTCCTCTTTATCTTTTCCGGAGCATTATTCAGAGGAATCCTTTTAGCTATGGTTCCATCATTGTTATAATCGATCCGATAAAACTCAGGCACATAAATGCCTTCGATATTCAATACTCCTCTTTTAATCTCGCCCTTTTGTCCTTTACCATTTGCCCTATATTCATCCAGAAATTCGTTCAGCGATTCCTCTGCCTCGCCTACAAAGATAATATCGAATACCGGCGCTATGGGCTCGGGATTGAAAAAACAGCAGACTCCGCCTGCAATAAGCAGCGGATGGTATTCATTTCTTTCCAGTGCGCTGAAAGGTATTTTTGATATATCGAGTATCTTTAAAATATTCGGATAATCGTTTTCAAAAGAGATAGAGAAGGCAACGATATCGAATTTGTTGAGAGGTCTTTTGGATTCACAAGAAAATACCGGAGTACCTGTCCTGATATATTCTTCCATATCCCTTTCATCCGGAAGGAACGCCCTTTCGCATACGACATCTTCCCTTTTGTTAAGAAGCCCGTAAATCCCCTGAAAACCTAAATTCGACATGCCTACATGGTAGGTGTTCGGATAGACAAGGCAGATGTTTATTTTTCCGCCGGGGTCTTTGAATATGGCGCCTTTTTCCTTTGAAAGGAGAGCGTCAACTTTTTCGATAAGCCTGCGGTTCACACTTTTTCAATCCCCTGTCTTCTTCCTCAAAAACGTCGGTATATCGTAAATATCTTCCTGCGGAAGAATGGATTCGTTCAAGACCGGCTTTTGATCTTCATTCTCTTTGGCAAGCATTTCCAACAAATTCTGTTCCGGCTCCGCGTTCCCGACATTGTCCGCTGTTTTTTCCGGCTCTTTTACGGCCTCTTTATGAATGATTCGTTCGAGGGGCTTTTGTTCGCTCCGCGGCATGCCGATATTTTTAGACAGTATCCTGTCTGATCCTTTAAGGCTTATAGGTTTTTTATCCGGGGTCCATTTCTTGACCTGAGGCAATTCGGCCTTCTCCACCCTGTCCTCGAGGCCGGTGGCTATGACCGTCACCCTCACGTCGTCTTCCATATCGGGGTTTATAACCGCGCCGAGGATTATATTCGCCTCGTCATCGGCGGACTCGTAAATAAGCGACGACGCCTCCTGAACCGCGTCTATAGACATGTTCAAGCCTCCGGTTATATTAATCAGGATGCCCTTTGCGCCGTCGATGGACGACTCTTCTAAAAGAGGATTCGATATAGCCCTTTTCGCCGCTTCGAACGCGCCTCCGTCGCCCTTGCCGCTTCCTACTCCGATGACCGCCCTTCCCGCGTTTTCCATGATTGACTTTACGTCCGCGAAATCCAGATTTATAAGGCCGGGGATTAATATCAAATCCGAAATACCCTGTATCGCCTGCCGCAATACGTCATTGGCTATGGAAAAAGACTTAAGAAGAGGAGTTCCCTTTTCTACGACGAGATGAATCCTGTCATTGGGAATTGTTATCAAGGTATCGACATGTTTTTTGAGTTCCCGGATGCCCTCCTCCGCGTTAATGGCCCTCTTCCTGCCTTCATAATAAAACGGCTTTGTAACCACGCCTACGGTTAAAATGCCCATCTCCCGCGCAAGGCTCGCAACCACCGGAGACGCGCCGGTTCCTGTTCCGCCGCCCATGCCGGCGGTGATAAATATCATGTCGGCGCCCTCTATGCACCCCGCAAGGGTGTCTTTATCGTCTATCGCGGCCTGCCTGCCTACGACGGGATTCGAGCCCGCGCCGAGGCCCTTTGTGAGGCCGGCGCCTATCTTTACCTTTACCGGAGCCAGCGACGCTTCGAGATGCTGGGCATCAGTATTGACGGTTATAAATTCAACGCCGTAGATATTGGCCGCTACCATGCTGTTGACGGCATTGCTGCCCCCGCCCCCGACTCCGACCACCTTTATTTTCGCAACCGGCCTTCCGATGTCCTCCAGTTCAAACATAGAAGCCTCCTATTTTTTGCCTAATATATTTTTAAACCATCCGGCCATTTTGGCAATGATCCTGTTGAATATATCCGAAGAAAAACCGCTCCGCTCCGAAGGCATCATCGCCTCGATGCCGTATAAAACGAGCCCGACGCCCGTGGCGTACATGGGGTTGTTGAATTCGCCTTTCAATTCGCCCGTTGCATTGCCGTTCATTGTCCGTGCGCCGGAGCCATTATTGAAATTCTCCGCGGACAAATAAGGATACCCTATTCGCACGGGCATAGACAGCATCGCCTCGGCCATCCTGTCAAATCCCGCGAGGAGAGAAGACCCTCCGGTCAACACGAGACCGGATATAATAAAACCGTTATTTTGCAAACCGTCGATTTCCTGTTTAACGAGTTCGAGGAGTTCTTCGCATCTCGGCTGGAGTATCTCGGCGATATATTTCTTAGGGATGCCCCTTACCTGGCCGTCAATGGCAACTACGTCCACCTCCGCCGGATTGCCGCTTTCAGGAAGTATAGAGCCGTATTTCTTCTTCACCCTTTCGGCCTCATGAAACGGCAGCCTCAGCCCGACGGATATGTCGTTCGTGAAATGATTGCCTCCTATGCCGAGCACCGACGTATGCCTGAGCCATCCCTCTTTATATACGGCGATGTCCGTAGTGCCTCCGCCGATATCAACGAGGGCGATCCCCATGTCGCGCTCATCATCCGTCAATGTAGCGCCCGCTGATGCAAGCGGCTGGAGGACTATATCGGCGACCTCAAGCCCCGCCCTTTCGCAGCACTTTAAAAGATTCTGCACCGATGACACTGCGCCGGTAACTATATAAACCTTTACTTCCAGCCTGACGCCCGCCATTCCCACAGGGTCTTTTATCCCTTCCTGCCCGTCGAGGATAAAATCCGTGGGAAGGACGTGAAGCATTTCCCTGTCGAGAGGAACATACACCGCGCTTGCCGCATCGATGGCCCTTTCTACGTCCTCGGCGGTTACCTCTTTGCCTTTTATCCCGACCGCTCCGTAACTGTTGAAACTCTTTATATGGCTTCCGGCAATGCCTACAAGCACATCTTTTATAACCATGCCTAAATGATCTTCCACATCGGCAACGGCCCTTTTTATGGAATTAGCCGTGGCCTCCATATCGATAACAACGCCTTTTCTCAGGCCGGTGGACGGATGCGAGCTGACGGACAGGATATTCATGCCGCCATCCGTTATCTCTCCGGCAATAGCGCATATCTTGGTCGTGCCCACATCGAGGCCGATAATGATATTGTTATTTCGTCTTCTTTTCTCCGCCACTTTCTTCAACCTCTTCCGAACGACCGGCAGGTTTTACTATTATCTTATCGGCAAACCTGAGGTCTATATGCTCTACGGCGATATTCCTTTTTTCTATCTCGTCCTTCGCGAACTCCAGCCTCTCGATCTTTTTCTCGAAATCGCCGGCGCCTATCTTTATGGCTATGCTGCCCAGCTTTAAAGTTATATCCTCCGGCCTCTGCCCGGTTATCTCGATACTGCCTCCGTAAGACAAAGTCCGCCTATTAAGGACATTCACGAATTTTACCGCCTCTGCGTAGGCTTCTCTGTTCCTGTTATGGTCTATGTCTTTTATTATCGGTAAAAACAGCACCGTGCCTTCCTTCAGCGGCTCGAGGATGTTTCCATCCCTGTCTATGAGATACGGCCTTCCCGCTATGTTGAAAATCGCGATAGGTTCCGCCTCGGTAACGTTCACAACTATCTTACCCGACAATTCCTTGCGGATAACGGCATCCCTTACCCACGGAGACCTCCTGAGCCTGCCGTAAAGCTCTCTCCCGGAAACCCCGAAGAGTTCGTCTTCCTTATACACTTTAATCAGCGACCTCAATTCGTCGTTCTTGAGATGGCGGTTGCCGATAAACACTATCTCTTTAACCGAAAAGGAATGCGTAATGAAAAAATACATCGCGATTCCCGAAACGATAAAAAGGATACCCATAAAGACCGCGAACTTTATCTTCTTGCTCTCTTTTTTCCTCTGTAATGTCCTTATGTTTCTCCTGTTCATGCCTTAAGCGCCTGCCTCAGTATTTCCTCTATCAATCGCGGGAAATCCATACCAGCAAGCCCTGCTATTTTCGGCAGAAGGCTCGTCTCCGTCATGCCCGGAATCGTATTCGCTTCAAGTATGTACGGCTCGTCGGATCCGCTCAATATGAAATCGACCCTCGTAGCTCCTTTGCATCCGAGGGCGTTATGCGCCTTCAATGCGGTGTCCTTGAGCATTTCGTAGGCAGCGCCGTCAATTTCAGGCGGCAATATGTATTGGGTGAGTCCCGCAGTATATTTGGCCTCATAGCTGTAAAATTCCTTTGAAGGCCGCACTTCAACCCCTCCGAGCGCCTGCTGCCCGAGTATGCCTATCTGTATCTCTTTTCCTTTGATATATTTTTCGACAATTATCTTCTCTCCGTATTTAAAAGCGTCTTTCAGCGCATTATCAAGCTCTGTCTCCTTTTTCACTATACTCACGCCGATGCTCGATCCCTCGGCAACGGGCTTTACTACCCACGGCATTTCAAAACCGGTTTTGAGTTTGGAATCGGGGGTCGGGAGTTCCGAACGCCGAACAATAATAAACGGCGCAACAGGTATGCCGTGATGTAGGAAAATCTTCTTTGACGCCTCCTTGTCCATAGCGATGGCCGACGCCATAACACCGGAGCCTGTGTAGAGTATTCCCATAACCTCCAGCAGGCCTTGTATCGCCCCGTTTTCTCCATGCCCGCCGTGCAGGGCTATAAAGGCGATCCCGACTTTTTCCTTTTTCAAATCCTCGCAGAGATTCTCGGACGCATCGATAAAAACCGCGTCATACCCGAGACCGAGCAGGGCCTTATGTATCGCTCCGCCGCTTTTAAGCGACACTTCGCGTTCAGCGGATGTCCCGCCGGCAAGAACCCCTATGCGTTTACCGGTTATCATGAATTGTCGTTACTCCTCAAATTTATTGACCCCTATTTTATCAGTTAAGCGCATAATATCTCCAATCCGCCTCTCCATAATCTCAATCTTCCTGCCTATTGATATTTACAACTTCGGCTATGCTCTTTTATTCAATATAACCGCTTCTCCCTAAAATCCTTATCTCCGGTTCAAGAATAATCCCGAATTTTTCTTTCACTTTACTGCTCACAGTATCCATCAGTTTAAGAAAATCGTCTGCCGTTCCTTTTCCATTGTTTATAAAAAAATTGGCGTGCATTGCGCTGACCTCTATATCTCCGGCCCTCATGCCCTTGCATCCTGCTTCGTCTATGAGCCTGCCTGCGGCTATATCTTTCGGGTTTTTAAATACGCATCCTGCCGATGCCTTTGATACGGGCTGTTTCGATTTCTTTTCTTTTATGAATTCATCTATTCTTTTTCTAACTTCAACAGGTTCATCTTTTTTAAGCGATAAAACAGCGCTGAGAATAATAGAATCGGGAGGGATCTTTGCGCTTCTATATTGAAAGTTCATATCGCTTACGGATAATTCTTTTATGCCTACATCAGGCATTAATAAATTAACGGATTTAATCACGTCCTTAATCTCGAACCCGAATGAGCCGGCGTTCCCCGCAATCGCTCCTCCGATAGAACCCGGAATGCCCGCCAGCCCTTCCATGCCGCCGAATCCATTTTCGACGCACATGTTTATGACCTTTTGAAGGGAGCATCCTGCTTCAATATTAAGCGTTGCGCGTTCGGCGTTCAGCGCAATGTTATTCATCTTTGATGTGAAAATAACCGCGCCCTCGATACCGTTGTCTCTTACGAGGATATTTGTTCCTCCACCGATAACGATAGATAGAATTCGTTCGGCAGCAAGAATTCTTTTGAGTTCAGAAAGGGAGGATTCATCCGGGAAAAACGTCATATCGGCAGGGCCGCCGATCTTTAAAGAGGTATGCCGGGACATCGGCTCGTCGAACCTGATGTCGATGTCTCGTGAAATACAAAACTCTTTTAGAAGTTCATATCCCATGAATAAACTCCATTATCTCATTACTCCGACGCTCCTTAACTTATTCAGTATCTCATCGCCCATCTTATACACGTCTCCGGCGCCGAGGGTTATAAGCACATCTCCTGATTTAAGCTCTGAGACTATCTTTTCTACCATTTCCTTTCTGTCGGGAATATAATACGCGTCCTTCCGCCCTGTTTTATTTATCATCTTTAAAAGATTGCCTGAATTTATTCCATCTATGGGTTTCTCACCGGCAGGGTATATGTCCATCAAAAACAATCTATCCGAATTATCGAAACTCGCAGAAAATTCATCCATCAAATCCCTTGTCCTCGTATATCTGTGAGGCTGGAACAAGATAAATAGCCTGTTTTCGTTAAAACATTCACGGGCCGCCTTGAGAGTAGCCTGCACTTCCGAGGGATGATGACCGTAATCATCAAAAACCTTTATACCGTTTACATCACCCTTTAATTCGAATCTTCTGTGAATTCCGCCGAAACCGCAGAGCGCCTTTGAGATGACTTCCATAGGGATCTGCAGTTCTATGCCTACGGCTATCGCGGCAAGGCTGTTCAAAACATTATGCCTTCCCGGCACCGGCAGGGTAAATGTTCCCAATGAGTTACCTTCATGCACCGCCTCGAAAACCATCTTAGCGCCGGAATGCCTTATGTCCCTCGCGTAAATATCCGAATCTTCGGACAATCCGTAAGTGATGAATTTTCTCCGTATGGAAGGGATTATCTCACGGAGATATTCGTTCTCCTTACAGACAACGGCAATGCCGTAAAAGGGTATTTTGTTTATGAATGAAATGAACGCGTTTTTAAGCGATTCCATGTCCTTGAAGAAATCCATATGCTCTTTATCGATGTTTGTTATTACGGCGATTGTGGGATTCAATTTCAGAAAGGAGCCGTCGCTTTCGTCAGCCTCAGCAACAAGATAATCGCCCTGTCCCAGCTTCGCGTTGCTTCCCATGGAGTTTAGTTTCCCGCCTATGACTACGGTCGGATCAAGCCCCCCTTCTCCGAGCACCGTAGCTACTAAAGAGGTAACGGTCGTCTTGCCGTGCGCTCCGGCTACCAGGATTCCGTATTTAAGCCTGCCGAGTTCCGCGAGCATCTCCGCCCTCGGAATCACCGGAATAGACCTTTGTTTGGCTTCGACAACCTCCGGATTGGCCTGAGAAACCGCTGATGATATAACGACTACGTGTGCGTGGTCGATATTGTCGCCAGTATGCCCTATATATATTTTTATACCGAGGCCCTTAAGCCTGTTGGTCGTTTCGGATTCCTTGATGTCCGAGCCGGTCACATCATAGCCGAGATTGTGCAGGACCTCCGCTATGCCGCTCATCCCGACCCCGCCTATGCCTACAAAATGAATGATCCTGTATTTATTGAACAACGCATTGCCTCCGTTATTTTTTTATCAAACTCAGCGCGATATCCACGATCTTCTCCGCCGCATCCATCCTGCCGAAGGCCGAAGCGGCATTCCGCATCTCTTTCCGGGCCTTTTCATCGGAATAAAGCTCCCGCAACGCCTCCGCGAGCCCCTCGCCGCTTAATTCCCTGTCCAGTATCATCCGGGCGGCGCCCATGTCTTCAAGCTTTCTGGCGTTCAATTCCTGATGATTGGCTGCCGCATGGG
The DNA here is from genome assembly GCA_001803635.1 of Nitrospirae bacterium GWB2_47_37. GTDB lineage: Bacteria > Nitrospirota > Thermodesulfovibrionia > Thermodesulfovibrionales > Dissulfurispiraceae > GWB2-47-37. The sequence continues at coordinate 44,300 of MHDU01000055.1, forward strand.
GATAGGGTATCAATATGGCGGGTTTCCCTACGGCCGTGATCTCCGACAGCGTAGTTGCGCCGGCCCTGCATATCACGATATCCGCAACCGCGTATGCCTCTGCCATCTGATATATAAACGGCACCACAATGCCGTTAAACCCGAGCCTGCGGTAAACGTCCTTAACCTTCTCGTAATCGCCCTGTCCTGTCTGGTGCAGAAACTGGATATTCTGCCTTAAATCGAGAAGGTAATTCAATGCCTCTATCATAGACTTGTTTATATTTCTCGCGCCCGAACTGCCGCCGAAAACGAAAACCGTGAATTTCTCTTTTTCGAGAGGGAATAAGGTATACGGATCCGTATCTTTATCCGCGTCTTTATCCGCATTCCTATCGGCTATTTGCTTCCTTATGGGATTCCCCGTCAGATAGCACCTGTCTCTCGGGAAGAAAGAAGTGCTTTCCTGATACGTGACCGCAACGGCATCGGAAAATTTTCCGAGAAGCTTATTAGCAAGTCCCGGGACCGAATTCTGTTCGAGTATCATGGTAGGGACGCCCTTTAAATACGCAGTAAACACCATCCCCACGGACGCGTACCCGCCGACGCCTATTACAATGTCCGGCCTTATCGATTTAAGGATGCGGTAAGACTCGATGATGGAAATAAGGAATACAAAGAACGCCTTTATTTTTTTAAAAAGGGATTTGCCGACCAGCCCTTCAGCCTTCAGGAACCTTATGGGATAACCTTCCCTCGGTATAACCTTAGCCTCGATGCCGTGCTCCGTCCCTACAAAAAATACGGAATTTTTTTGTTCCCTGCGCTTGAATTCCTCCGCTGTCGCGATACCCGGGTAAAGATGCCCGCCCGTTCCTCCGCCTGCAATGATTATTTTCATGTCCTTTTCATTTTACTATATCTCTTATATCCGTGTCCCCTCTGCCACCTGTTTATCGAAGCGGAATTGGCGACAACGAACGACGATCTCAATTTATTATCCCCTGTCTTATAATGCGCCTGCGGTTCGCCGCCGCCCCTTGAGACATTGAGCAGCAAGCCTATAGCCGTCATGCTTACCAGCAGGGATGAACCTCCGTAGCTTATAAACGGCAAAGGAAGCCCTTTTGTGGGAACCATGCCGGTAACGACCGCGAAATTGATGACCGCCTGAATCGCTATCATGGTCGATATTCCGAAGGCCAAGAAATAAGCGAACGTATCCTGCGTTTTTCGCGCGACGGCAATGCCCCTCATAAACAAAATAAAAAACAGGAACACCACGAATAAAGCGCCCATTAAGCCTAACTCCTCGCCGATCAGCGAAAAAATAAAATCGGTATGCACCTCCGGCAGAAAGGAGAGCTTCTGTTTTCCCTCTCCCAATCCCACTCCCTTTAATCCCCCGCTTCCGAGAGCGATAAAAGACTGAATAAGCTGGAAACCGCTGCCCTGCGCGTCTTTCCACGGATCGAGGAACGCCGCGACCCTCTTCCATCTGTACGGCTCGGATATGAGTTTGATGATAACCGGGACAGCCAGAATGCCGAGCGAAAACAAATACCGAAGCCGGATTCCGGACAAAAACAGCATAGCCATTGTGAGCAGGCCGAGGCTCATGACTGCGCCGAAATCGGGCTGTTTCAAAAATACTACCTGAAAAATCCCCATAATGCCTACAGGAATTATGAAAGATAAAAATTTATCCCGCCTGTAACCCGAAGAGCTGACATACCACGAAAGAAAAACGACCATCGAGAGCTTTACAAGCTCGGAAGGCTGAAATGCCGAAGGCCATATCCGTATCCATCTTCTCGCCCCTCCTCCGCTGATACCGAAGGGAGTGAATACCATCACGAGACAGATAAAAGAAACGACAAGCAGCGGAATTGCCGCCTTCCTTAAATATTTCAACGGTGTTTTATAAGCGATAAACATGGCGATCGTTCCCAGAAGCACTGTAAACAACTGCTTCTTGAGGAAACCGAACTGGCTTAGGGCAACGCCCTTTATTCTGTACTTTTCGATCATGTCCGGAGAAATGACCGACGTAGAACTGTAAACGGCCGTGAGCCCGACCAGAATAAGCAGGAGCACTATGAATAATATCCACCTGTCATACTGTTGCTTCATAATTCCATCACCGCTTTTTTAAACTGCCTGCCCCTATCTTCGAAGTCCTTGAACATATCGAAACTGGCGCAGGCAGGAGAAAGCATAACCACATCTCCGGCTGAAGCAATATCTTTTCCCCTCGCCACAGCGGCATCGAGACTATCCTCGACAAAAATGCCGGTAATATCTCCAATCGCCTTTTTGATCTTATCCTTTGCCTCGCCTATAAGAATAACGGCCTTCACCTTGTCCTTTACTAACGGTCTGAGGGCCGAAAAATCGCCGTCTTTATCCCTTCCCCCCGCTATAAGTATCACAGGCTCGTCAAAGCTCTCGATGGATTTTATAACCGCGCCGACGTTCGTCCCTTTGGAATCGTTGATGAACTTCACCCCGTTAAGCTCCCTCACGAATTCGAGCCTGTGTTCAAGGCCCGGAAAGGTCTTCAAGGTACGCGCTACGGCATCCGCGCCGCATCCGGATAGAAGCGCAATCAAAGAGGCTGCCATAGCGTTCTCGATATTATGAACGCCTTTAATCTTAAAGGCTGAAGGATCGACGGTAAAGGCTATAGGCGATAGGCTGCGGGCGATAGAAAAATGTATTAAACCGTCCTTATAACAAGCCCCTTTCACCTCTTTCCGTCTGCTGAAATAAAAAATTTCGGGCCTATTGCCGGTCGCCCATTGCCTCCCGCCTATCTTTAATATTTCTCCGGTCATCGGGTCGTCCGCGTTCAACACGAGAAAATCATCCGTCCCCTGATTCAAAAACATCCTGCATTTCGCGTTAATATATTCCTGCATGGAGGCGTATCTGTCTAAGTGGTCCGGAGTTATATTCAATATCGTCGCGCCTTTCGGCCTGAATGAGTCTATGGTTTCGAGTTGGAAACTCGATACCTCCGCGACTATATAATCGAGATTCGAGATTTGAAATTTGAGATCTGAAATTTCCTCCGTAAGCGCGTTGCCTATATTGCCGCCTACAACGGCGTTAAAACCGCTATTCCTGACAATCTCGTAGAGAAGCGCCGTAACGGTAGATTTCCCGTTGGTTCCTGTTATTGCCAAAAATTCTGTCTTTCGCTCGCCGGCTGCCGATTGCCGATTGCCGACTATTTGATACGCCAACTCCAACTCGCCGATTACCTTTACCCCTTTTTCCAACGCGGCTCTTAAAGGAGCGCTGCTCAAAGGAACGCCCGGACTGATAACAATGAGGTCTGTATCTTCGAACAACTCCGGCGGATGGCTGCCTATTACGGTTTTGACGGCGGGATTTAGCTTTCCGAGAAACGGTTCAAGTTCCTGCCTGCTTTTTTTGTCGGTCACGATGACCGAAGCCCCGAGTTCGGAAAGCAGGTTGGCCGCCCCGACCCCGCTCCGGGCCAGACCGACAATCGTAACCTTCTTTCCGTTTACACGCATCAAATCTTACTCTCGGACCTCCAAAAAAAATTTCAGGATCTGTCTGTAGATTCCTGCTTGCGGACCGAAAGATTTTTCCCTGAAGATCTCTTAGCCTTCTTTTTGCCGGCGATATTCGCATGCGAACCGTTTTTCTTTTTATTCTTTGCCGCAACCTTCTTTACCTTACCGTATTTATGCGCCTTAACTTTCTTATGCCCTGCAACTTTATGTTTATTATATGACGCCAAAACTACCGGCCTCTCGCTGACGCTCGTAAAATAAATGGCCGGCTCGGCCTTCTGCTCCAAAATATCGTACCCTTTTGATAGAAGCATCACAGAATCGTCCCAAAGGTTGTCCCTCACCGACTCTCCAAGCACCGCGGCAATTAAGGTGTTATTGCCTTTTTTGGCAGCGCATACGAAACAATGTCCCGCAGCCCTCGTATAGCCTGTTTTACCTCCGTAGAGGTCGTCATCCGTCCAGAGAAGCTGGTTTGTGTTTTTCACGAAAACACGCCTGCCGTTCACTGAAAACACCTCTTTAGCCCTCGTATTGATGATCTCCCTTATCAACGGATACTTGAGGGATTCCTTCATGATTTTCGCAAGGTCGAAGGCGGTTATATGCTGGCCGGGGCCGGGCAGTCCGGACGAATTTATAAACCTCGCGTTTTCCGCCCCCATCCTCATCGCCCTGTCATTCATCATGGAAACGAACGCGTCTTCAGTGCCTGCAACCGCCTCTGCGAGGGCCACAGCGGCGCTGTTCACCGATCTCATAAGGGCGAGGTGCAATAAATCCCTCACCGTATATTTTTCGCCCGCCCTCAGGCGCGGCGTAACCGATGGAGTGCCTGCCGCGTTCTCGCTGACGGTCGCAACGGCATCGGGATTTATGCTCTCCAGAACAGTGATAGCCGTAACGAGTTTGGTAGTGCTTGCCGGAGGAAGCTTTAGATTCGGGTTCTTCGCGTATAGAATTCTTTCGCTCGCGCTGTCTATGACAACCGCGGCCCTGGCCGAAAGCTCATCGGCAAAAACGGATGTGACGAGTAATGAGTAAAAAGAAACAAGTAAAAATAAACCTCTTACGAAGGGTCTAACTCTTAATTCATGACTCTTGGCTCTTGACTTTCCCATAATTTCACCTCAATTTTAAAGTTGCGAGACTGAATAATGCAAGTATTATCCCGGCAATCCAGAACCTTACTATAACTTTAGGTTCCGGCCAACCCTTCAGTTCGAAATGATGGTGTATCGGCGCCATCCTGAATATCCTCCGGCCCGTAAGCTTAAAGGACGCCACCTGCATGACCACCGAAATAGTCTCTATCACGAATATTCCTCCGACAACGGCAAGCACTATCTCGTGCTTCGTTATGACCGCAAGCGTTCCGAGAGCGCCTCCGAGCGACAGCGAGCCCACATCTCCCATGAATACCTCTGCGGGATGCGAATTATACCAGAGAAATCCGAGGGACGCTCCGAGCATGGCGCCGCAAAATACCGTCAGTTCCCCTATGCCCGGCAGGTAAAGCACCTGCAGGTATCGCGCGAACTGGGCGTGACCGGAAACATACACCAGCGCTACGTTTGCGAAGACGGCGATGGCGACGAGGCCTATGGCGAGGCCGTCTATGCCGTCCGTCAGGTTTACGGCGTTGGAAGATCCCACGATTACGAATACCGAGAACGGGATGTAAAAATATCCGATGTCGAAAAGCCATTTTTTGAAAAACGGAATACTGAGGATCGTATTATAAGGGTCTTTCGGGTTGGCGTACAGGAATATACCTATGGCAAAGGCAAGGACAAGCTGGAATCCGAACTTATAGCACGGCTTCAAACCCTTCGGATTTCTTTTCACCGATTTCAGATAATCGTCAAGGAAACCTATGAACCCGAATCCCAACAGCGAAACCATCATTATCCAGATATAAACATTTTTGAAATTACCCCACATCAGTGTCGATATTGTGATGGATAGAATAATAATAATGCCGCCCATCGTCGGCGTGCCGGCCTTCGAGTAATGGGTCTTAGGCCCGTCGTCCCTTATCTGCTGCGTCATGCTGATACGCTGCAGCCGGCGGATAATGCACGGGGCGATGATAAAGGTGACTATGAGGGCGGTAATCGCTGCCAGCGACGTCCTGAACGTTATATACCTGAATACGTTGAACGGAAAGAAGTACGGCTGCAGGCTGTAGAGCAGTTCATACAGCATTGCAATTCTCCCGTGACCGCCGATTATTGACCAACGACTCCATTACCCTTTCCATCCTTATTCCTCTCGAACCCTTTATCAAAATGACGTCTTCCTCTTTTATTATTTTCGCGAGTTCCGCGCCGGCTTCTTCCGATGTGTCCACACTAATCCCCTTGCCCTTGAATTCCCCGACGGCATGAGCCATCAACTGCCCGACGCCTATAAATATGCCGACAGGCAATTCCGACAGCATCCGCCCTATTTTTTTATGTTCTTCAACCTCGTAATCCCCCAACTCAAGCATGTCGCCCAAAACAGCGATGGCCCTTTTATATTTTCCGGAATTTAAAAACCGCATCAGTTCGTTAACGGATTCACGCACGGATGAAGGATTCGCGTTATACACGTCGTTCAGAAACACAGCGCCCATATGCCTTTTTACTTCAAAACGCATGCCGACCCCGCCGAACGATTCGAGACCTGTCTTTATTTCCCTTAGGTTAAAACCGAGGGCATATGCAGCGGAAGCAGCCGCGAGCGAATTGTAAATATTGAAGAGCCCGAACAGCTTTGAATGCACGTCGATGCGCTCATTGCCCGCGCATATCGTGAATTTCATTCCTTCATCCGAAAAGACGATATCTTCCGCGATTATATCGGCATTATGCTGTATTCCGAATGTTATGACCTCGCCGTCGAACTTGGGCTTAACTCCCTCTATAAGAAAAGCGTCATCCGCATTCACTATCACCTTTTTTATATAAGACATTATCTCAAGCTCGGAATCCCTTACTTTATGGAGGGAACCGAACCCCTGAAGATGCTCATATCCTATATTCGTAACAACGCCGATATCCGGCAGCGCGATACCGCAAAGTTCATCTATATCTCCCGGCCTGTTGGTCCCCATCTCAAGGACCATCACGTCCGTATTTTCTTCCATCCTCGCAATAGATAAGGGCATCCCGATATGATTGTTCAGGTTCCCGGCGGTCTTAAGCACCTTCAATCTCCCGCCTAATATCGATGAGACAAGCTCCTTTGTCGTTGTCTTGCCGTTGCTGCCGACAACACCGATAACGTTCCCTTTGAATCCTTTTCTTACATGCCTCGCCAGATCGTGCAGCGCTTTTAATGTGTCCTCCGTAAAAATTAGAGTTTTATTTTTGAGGTTTGAAACTTGAAATTTGAAATCTGAAATCACAAGGGCGCCTTCGCAGGTCTTAAGAGCATCGTTAACGAAATCATGACCGTCGAACCTGTCTCCCTTCAGCGCGATAAACAAATCTCCTTTTTTTATAGTGCGCGAGTCTATCGACATGCCGGTAAAATTAGAATTCCGGTATCCGAATTCCGCACCTGCAACAACGCCTCCTGTTGCCGCAATTATATCTTTAACGCTTAACATTCGGCGGTTTCTGTCCCCCTATAATTCGTTCCTCCGCCGAAAGACGGCCTGCCGATTGCGCGCCTTATAGCGCTTTCGAGGGCTGTCCTGTCGCTGAAGCCGTAACGCTTTCCCTCTATCTCCTGATACTCTTCATGCCCCTTTCCGGCAACAAGCACTATATCGCCTGAAGACGCGAGTTCAACCGCCATGCCGATAGCGACATTCCTGTCCTGTATAACTATATAATTATCCCCGCTTATCCCTTTTTCTATATCCCTTATAATATCCCTCGGGCTCTCGCCCCTCGGATTGTCGGATGTGAGGATAACGAAATCGCTCATTTTAGCCGCGATCTCTCCCATCTTCGAGCGCTTGCCTTTATCCCTGTTGCCTCCGCATCCGAATACGGTAATGATCTTCCCTTGTTCGCTCTTTTCCGCCTTTTTTTCAGTTATGGCATACTGCCACCGCTTAGCCTTCATCATCTTTTCGGTCTTTTGGGTGAATCGGTATGCCTCCATCAGTTGACGGGCAGTCGCTAAAAGACGCTCAAGGGCGTCTTCCGTGTGGGCGTAATCCACAACGGCAAGAAAATCCTGCCCGATGTCGACCTTTTCAAATCTTCCCTTAACCAATCCTGTCATGGCGATTCCCTCCTTTATGCTTTTAACCGGCACATCCATAGACAATGCTGCGCCTATGGACGAAAGCATGTTATACACGTTAGTTATTCCGACAAGAGGAGAAATAATTTCATCTTCTTCTTTCCCCTTAACTTTTATTTTGAACGAAGTCCCTTTGAATGTCGTTTTTATGTCATAAGCAACGATATCGGCGTTTTGATCATCTATCGCATACGTTAATACCCTTTTGCCTTTCCCGGCCTTTGACCATTGCCCTCTTAAGTCGTCCGCCAGTCTCTTGCCGTAATGATCGTCCGCGTTGACAACGGCTATGCCGTCTTCCGTCAGAAGCTCGGCAAACAGCCTTACCTTTGCGGCGCAATAATCTTCCATCGTCCGGTGAAAATCGAGGTGGTCTCTCGTGAGATTAGTAAAAACAGCTGTCTTGAACCGGGTATAATCCGCCCTTTTCCGGGATAAGGCATGAGATGAGACCTCCGTAATCACATGGCTGCATCCCTTATCCGCCATTTCCCTCATTAAGCTCTGTAAATCGGGAGCCTCCGGAGTAGTATGCTTTGCTTCATAGGCGGAATCCTTTATCAGATATGTAATCGTTCCTATAAGTCCGGTATCTTTCCCCCATTTTTCGAGTATGGATTTAATGAGATACGACGTGGTGGTTTTGCCGTTGGTGCCTGTAATGCCTATGACGGTCAAATCCTCTGACGGCCTTCCGTAAAAACGGTGCGAAACCGCCGCAAGGGCGTCCCTGCCGTCTTCGACCCCTATCCAGACGACATCGGGATATTTTTTTATCGCCTCTTGCCTGTCGCCTATTGCCTGCTTCTCGTAAATAACCGCCGCCGCCCCTTTTTTCACGGCATCCTCTATAAATGAATGGCCGTCGAAATTTTCTCCTTTTACCGCGGCGAACAGATCGCCTTCCTTGACGCTTCTGGAGTCATAGGCTATGCCGGATATGTTTTTTTCAACGTCTCCGTTCACGTCAAAACCGTCCGCTAATATATTTTTTATCTTCATTTCCATATTCATTTTTTCGAAACCATCAACAACCCCTTTTCCCCGGAGTCGTCCCTCGGCACGCTCAAATACGAAAGCGATTCGCTCGCTATGCTCCTGAATACCGGGCCTGCAACGACCCCTCCGTAAGCATGTCCTTTCGGTTCGTGAATAACGACTATCATGACCAGCCTGGGCTTGTCCGCAGGCACAAAACCTACAAAAGAACCGACAAACTTATCCTTTGAATAGGTCTTTGTCTTAGGGTCTATTATCTGCGCCGTGCCGGTCTTGCCGGCCACCTGATTCCCGTCGACAGCAGCGCCCATCGCGGTGCCGCCCTCCTCGGTTACCGTCTTGAGAATATCCCTGAAAACAGTTACGGTCTTTTCCGATAGAATTCTTCGCGCGTCTATACCGGCTTTATAAGCAACAATCCCTTCATGGCTCCTTATCTCCGAAACAATGTGAGGCCTGACGAGAAATCCCCCGTTTGCTATGGCAGCATACGCCCTTAAAACCTGAAGAGGGGTAACTGCAACCTCCTGCCCTATGGAAACGGCTCCTATGGATGTGCCCGACCACCTTGACGGAGGCCGCACCCAGCCCGAAATCTCGCCGCCCAAATCGATCCCGGTCTTTTCTCCGAAACCGAAGCGTTTTATATATTCGTATAACTTTTCCCTGCCTAAACCGAGTCCTATCTTTATCGTCCCCACATTAGAGGATTTCTGTATGACCTCTTTAAAGGTAAGCACTCCGTGCTTGTGGGCGTCTTTTATCTTTTTCCCTCCTACCTCTATATGTCCGGCGCTACAGTCGAATTTCGTATCCGGCGTAACGGCGCCTTCTTCAAGCGCTGCGGCGCCGGCTATTATTTTAAAGGTTGAGCCGGGTTCGTAGCAATCCGTGATAGCCCTGTTCCTCCTCCTGTCCGCCGTTGCGTCGGCCGGATTATTTATGTCGAAGGTCGGCCTGTTCGCCATCGCGAGTATCTCGCCCGTATAAGGGTCCATCATTATGGCCGTGCCTGACGCCGCCTTCCATTTGGTAACGGCGGCATCCAGATTTTTCTCGAGGATATACTGGAGCCCCTCGTCTATTGTAAGCGCAACGTTATTCCCCTTTATCTCCCTATTCAACGAAAGGCCCTGCCCGTCCGAAAGCACGTTGCCTTTGGCGTCCCTGTATACATGCAGCTTTTCGCTCTTTGCCGACAAATATTTGTCGTATTTCCGCTCTACCCCCTCAAGCCCGTTATTATCCACATTAACGAACCCTATTAAATGGGATGCCAAATTCCCCTTGGGATAATACCTTTTTATGTCCGGAACAAACCCTATTCCTCTAAGCCTCAAATCTTTCACGACTTGCGTATCTTCAACCGCAAGCTTACGCTCTATCCAGTTGAATCTCTTACCGGCGCTGAGTTTGGCTAAGATAATATCCGGCCTTTGATTGATCTTTTCGGAAAGGGTCGAGGCGATCTTATCCGGAGAGGATATCTCGGACGGATCGCAATAAATGGATTCCGTATCGAGATTGACGGCAAGCTCCCTTCCCCTCCTGTCCGTTATAATGCCCCTTTTGACCGGAATTAATTCCCTTTTGACCTGCTGGAACCGTGCCCTTGCAGAATACCAATCATGGTTAAAAAACATAATATCCACAAGGCGGAAAACAACCGCGCAAAATCCGAAGACAATTACAGTGCCGAGTATGATAGCCCTTTTATTCATAGCGCCCCGGCCGTGCGGACATTTTCTATTTTTATGACCTCCTTCATTGCGCTCCTATCCGGATAAGCGACAAGACAACCACCGTGCATATCGCTATACCGGCGGGAACAGCTATAGTAAGATACGCTAAAATCCCGTTGTCCTCATCATCATCCACCCGGATGCTATGTTTTACGATTCAGGTCTTCGGTTTCATCGATTCTCCTTATCGTCCCGCAAAAGACGCCCTATAGGGCTCCTCATCTTTTGTCTTTTTCACATATACGACCTTAACCCTGTCCGGAAAGGCAAACTTATCCGCTGCCGTGCTTTCGATCCTTTCCACGGACAGAAGGCTCGCCCGTTCCGCCGCAAGCATCTTCGCTTCCCTCGTCATGACGGTTTTTTTCTTTTCAAGGCTGCTGATCCTGTATTCTATCGTTACAAAGCTCGACCTGAGCCACACTATTCCGAAAACAGAAATAAGGAGCATTATAACCGCCGCCGGCTTCAACACCGATAAAAATCTGTTCTCTTTCCTCATCATCATATCCTCGACCTCCTTGTCGTAATTACACCGTTAATCCATAACTCGGCACGTCACTACAATTTTTCAGCCCCCCTGAGCTTAGCGCTCCTCGACGAAGGGTTTCTCCTTACCTCCTCATAAGCGGGCGTTAAGGGTTTTTTTGTCAATATTTTTAAAACGCCTTCCCTGGCGCTTTCCCTGATGAAGTTCTTTACTATCCTGTCTTCAAGGGAGTGGTATGAAATAACGCACAACCTTCCATCGGAGGTCAACATGTTCACCGCCGACGCAAGCCCGTTTTTCAATTCATCCATCTCTCTGTTGACCTCAATCCTCAACGCCTGAAACGCCCTCGTTGCCGGATGTATTTTCCCTCTCCTGCCGCAGGCCTTCGATATGATATCCGCCAGTTCCCTGCATGTATCTATCTTCTTTTTCATTCTATTGAAAACAATCGTCTTTGCTGTCCTTTTAGCGTAAGGATCTTCTCCGTATTCCCGTAAAATCCTCTCCATTTCTTTTTCCGGATATTTATTCACAATGTCCCATGCCGTCAGTTCCTGTTCCGTATCCATCCTCATATCCAGCCGTGAGTCGGAAAGAAAACTGAATCCCCTTTCCATTCCTTTAAGCTGCATCATCGAAACGCCGAGGTCAAAAAGTATGCCGTCGACTTTATGTATGTCCAAAGACAAAAGGATGTCTTGCAATCCTGAAAAACTTCCCTTCTTGAGAGCTACCCTGTTGTTGCCGAGCCTTTGACGTGCATAACCGAGGGCATTCTCATCCCTGTCTATCCCGACAAGCCTGCCCGATGAACCCAAACGTGAAAGCACGGCAGCGGCATGGCCGCCGAGCCCCACAGTGGCATCCACATAGGTTCCGTTTTCCCTGATGTCAAGCATCTCCATCGTCTCCTCCAATAAAACAGGAGTATGAATAAACTCAAGGCTCACGGCTGAGAATATAAAAACCAAAAGCCGTCAACCATCCCTCCATAGACCTCGCCGACCGCATTGGAAACGTTATAATTGTAAAGAGAGAACGGGTCTATGTAAGCCTCCATCCTGCCGATGATCTCTTCGAGGTCATCCCCCTCTCCCCACTTTTCAAAAAACGGGGATTCTTTTAATGCCTCTTTCACCTCTTCCACTGTCAGCATGGCATTCCTCCTTTTTAAATGGAGAAAACTTTCTTCCGCCTACAGTCCATAGCCTGCGAGCACCGATTCGTACGCCTTCGCGTCTACCTTTTCCGGATCCGTCACCTCGTTCCACGATGCCCTGTCCCATATCTCGATCTTATCTATCTGTCCTACGATTACCACCTCGCTGTTTATCCCCGCGTCCTGCCTGTGCTCATAAGGAATGAGTATCCTTCCCTGCTTGTCCAGATCCGACTCGACGGCGGAGGCGATAACGCGCCTTAAAAAATATTTCACGGCCTCTTCCATCTTCGGCATCGACCTTATTTTTTCTTCGATCTTGTTCCACTCCTCTAAAGGATATAGATGGAGGCACTTGTCAAATGCCGCGTTTGTGATATATAGTTTTGAATTGGCGTACTTTTTAAAAATAATGTCGCGCAAAGGAGCGGGGATGATAATTCTTCCCTTTGGGTCTAATGTGTAATAATATTTACCCAAAAACGATGTCATTCCATCTCCCTCCACTTTAAACCACCTTTTACCACAATGAAATGATAAGGTGGGGGAATATGCAATGTCAAGGGGGAAAATGCATTTTTTTTAACTTTCCCATATTATGCATTGATTCTGCAATACAAACACTATATATTGGGGTAAAACGGCAAATGTTTTCGGGCGAATTGAAAAAATTAATGAATGACAACCTCTTACGAACTATCCGCGACAGGGAATCCGGCAGTACCGCGTCGAGAATTATCATAGATGGAAGGGAATACATAAACTTCTCGTCTAACGATTATCTCGGCCTCGCCGATCATCCTTTAATAATAGAAGCCGCAAAAAAGGCGCTGGATAAATACGGCTTCGGCGCGGGCGCATCGAGGCTTTTATCGGGCGGCACGGAATTACACGGAGAACTCGAAAAAATGACAGCCGGATTCAAAGGCGCCGATTCATCTCTGCTTTTCAATTCGGGATACGCTGCGAATACAAGCGCAATTCCTGCCGTCTCCGGAGAGGGAGACGTAATATTCAGCGACGAACTCAACCACGCGAGCATTGTTGACGGATGCAGGCTGAGCAAGGCAAAAAAGGTTATATACAGGCACAGGGATATAAATCACCTTTCAGAATTGATAAAAAAAGAAAACGACAATAGGAAAATAGTAATAACCGACACCGTATTCAGCATGGACGGAGATATCGCGCCGTTGAAAGACATCCATGACATTTGCATCCGGCATGATGCAATCCTTTATATCGACGACGCGCACGGAACAGGCGTGCTCGGAAACGGACATGGAGCTTTAGCGCATTTCAACATTAAGCCCGAACAATGGATAATACAGATGGGCACGTTCTCAAAGGCGCTCGGCTCTTACGGAGCGTTCATCGCGGCCCAAAAAAATGTTATAGACCGGCTTATAAACACGGCAAGGGGATTTATTTATTCAACCGCCCTTCCGGCATGCATTATCGCGGCATCGATAGAGGCTCTAAGGATTTTAAGGGAAAAAACCTCATTAACGGAAAAACTACGGCAGAACAGAGAAAGGCTTTTAAAAGGCATCAAAGATTTGGGACTTGATACCCTGAACAGCGAAACACCGATAATACCCGTTGTTGTCGGCGATGTCGAAACTACCATGAAATTTTCCGAACATCTCATGAAAAATCATATTTACGCGCCGGCTATACGGCCTCCGACGGTGAAAATACCGCGGATACGCTTTACCGTAACCGCCGCGCATACGGAAAAAAATATAGATAAACTCTTGGAAGCGCTCTCAACCCATAATCCATAATCATTCATTTACAAATACAAAAAGGCAAAACAGGTATGGATGAAAAGCCTTTAGCGGCGATACCTTAGAGCCGAACCCTCCCGCCGTTTAAGGGCAATTGCAACATTACTTTTACATTAAACAATATAAACAGGCATCTAATAATCTTATCGCATTGATAAAGGCTTTGAAACCGTGCCTGTTTTGCCCTATTACGAATTATGGTAACGGTTGAAATTTTCCCGGCACTAATCTGTTATAATAACACCATTGCAACGGGAAACGATGAGGAGCAAATCATGAAATATATATCAATTCTGTTATCCAAAAAACTGCATTTACTTTTGTTTATAGTTTTTTTATACGGCTGCTCATCAGGGATAAGCATGAAGGAGCACGTCAATGACTGGATGTCGAGGCCGGTATCGGAACTTAAGCAGGCAATGAAGAGTCCCGATTCGTACGCCTCGAAAATCGGGTGGAAAGAGACCACCTATCCGCTTGCCGGCGGAAATTCAGTATATGTCGAACCTTTCAGCGAGAATTGCTCTATACATTGGGAAATAACTCCGAGAGGCACGATTATACGTTACCGCGCCGTAGGAAAAGGTTGCGAGCAGGAATCGAGTTCCGACGCTTTTATACGTAATCTCATGCCTCCACCGCAGTAATTGAGCGGATTTACGTTATATTTTTATGAACTATCCTAACAGTTATATATCCGTAATAGGCGCCGGAAGCTGGGGAACGACATTAGCATCCCTTCTTGCGGACAAAGGCTATGACGTGACGCTCTGGACGCACGAAACCGACCTTGCGGAACGGATAAATAAGGAAAGGGTAAATAATCTCTACCTTCCCGGCATTACACTCTCCAATAACGTAAAGGCCGTAAGCGATATTGCCGAAGCGGTATCAATGTCGCGCTATATATTGAACGTTATCCCGACGCAGTATATAAGGCCGGTATTTACACAGGCAAAACAATACATCAAAGAGGAGTCGATCATAATAAGCGCGTCAAAGGGCATAGAGATAGAAACCCTTTTGACTCCGTCTATGCTTCTGAAAGAGATTCTCGGCAAGCCGGTCTCCATCATTTCCGGGCCGAGTTTCGCCAAAGAGGTTGCCTTAAGGCTTCCCACCGCCGTAACCCTCGCTACCGAGGATAAAAAAACAGGACTGCTCTTGCAGGAGATATTTAACAGCGACTATTTCAGGGTTTACACTCACGACGACATAATCGGCGTGGAAATAGGCGGCGCCCTGAAAAACGTCATAGCGATAGCATCGGGCATCTGCGAGGGGCTCGGACTCGGCCATAATTCCCGGGCCGCCCTTATAACAAGGGGGCTTTCGGAGATAACAAGGGTCGGCATGGCCATGAACGCGAGGGAGATTACGTTTTCGGGATTGAGCGGCCTCGGCGACCTTGTGCTGACCTGCACCGGCCCGCTGTCGAGGAATTACACCGTCGGCTGCAAGCTCGGGCAGGGGCAAAAGCTGTCCGATATTGTAAGCGGGACGATGCACGTTGCCGAAGGAGTTACGACGACGCGAGCGGCTTACGATCTTTCAAAAAAGCTTAATATAGACATGCCGATAACCGAACAGGTTTATCTGACATTATATAAAGATAAACCTCCCAAAGAAGCGGTAAGAGACCTTATGAACCGCACCCTCAAATCGGAATTCTATGGATACTAAGAAGTTAGGATCGCTGCTCAATGACATAAAGAAGGGCATCATATCGCCGAAAGACGCTATGGAGGCGATCAAACACCTTCCCTACGAGGATATGGGTTTTGCGAAGGTAGACCATCACAGGGGATTGAGAAACGGCATACCCGAAGTGATCTTCGCGCAAAACAAAAAAACCGAAGACGTAGTATCGATAGCCGATGCGATGCTGAAAAGGAGCGGCAGGTTCCTTATTACCAAGGCCTCGGAAGACGTATACAAGGCATTGGATATGAAAAGAGCAAAATTTTATCCTGAAGCCGGCGTGATTTCATACGGTGAAAAACAAAATAAAAAAGGTAACATACTCGTAATCTCCGCCGGAACGTCCGATATGCCTACGGCAGAGGAGGCCGAAGCAACCGCATCGTTCCTTGGAAGCAAAACAGAGAGGCTTTACGATGTAGGCGTTGCGGGCATTCACAGGCTGCTGAGCCATCGAAAACTTATCGGAAAAACAAAGGTCATAATCGTTGTTGCCGGAATGGAAGGCGCGCTGCCCTCCGTTGTGGGAGGACTTACGGACAGGCCGGTAATCGCAGTGCCTACGTCGGTAGGTTACGGCACGAGCATTGGAGGGCTGACGGCCCTTTTTGCCATGCTCAATTCATGCGTTCCGGGCATTGCGGTGATGAACATAGACAACGGCTTCGGCGCGGGATGCCTCGCGCACAAAATAAATATGATGGGTACCAAATAAAAAAGGACGAACGACTGTTCATCCCTTTTTATTATCGATCTATTACCGAACTAACTGTTCAGCATGAAGGGCCTCAGCCTCCTCCGAAACCTCCGGAAGGGCTAAAAGACGATGAGCCGCCGCCGATAGAACAACAACTGAACGAAGATACTTTCTTCTTCACATTGTTCGAATCGCACTTCGGGCACCTTGTATCGTTACCGTCTGCGTTGATGCTTTGAAATACCGAAAAGGTCTCATTGCACTTTTCGCAGTAATATTCATAAATCGGCATTAACAGCTACCTCCTGTATCAAATCTTATTTTTAGAATCACACATAAATGCGGATAAAGTCAAACCATAATTCCTAAAGCAGACCTGCACTCTATGTCCGAGACGTTTTCAATGCGGATTATGGTCAAACTTCATGCCCTCAGGATCATGGACAGCATATCATGGAGATAAAACGGCTTGTGGAGGAAGGCATTCGCGCCCGCGTTCAAAAAATCCCTTTCATCGCCATCAGCGCTTATGCCTATTATGAAGGAATCCGGACATCTGGAACGCATTATCTTCGTAAGCGTAACACCGTCAATCTCAGGCATGGAATAATCGGTAATGATGATGTCAAAATCCTCTTTTTCAAGAATGTCGAGAGCTGACGTCCCGTTATGCGCGGCGCAAACAACGAATTCGTGCAGACCGAGGACATCGGCAAGAAGCCTTCTGACGGCCTCGTCATCGTCTATTACAAGGACTCTCTTCTCTTTCTT
>MHDU01000056.1 GCA_001803635.1 Nitrospirae bacterium GWB2_47_37
TGAGCATACGGGAGTTGATGAATGATCGTCGGCATCGGAACGGACATTGTTGAAATAAGCAGGATTAAAGACGCGGTTGAAAAGTGGGGTGAGCGGTTTCTGAAAAAAATATTCACCGACAATGAAATTGCCTACTGCAATGAAAAGAAAGACCCGTATCCGCATCTTGCCGCGCGGTTTGCGGCAAAAGAGGCGGTAATCAAGGCATCAAGCTCGCTGCGCGGCATGCGTCTGGCGTTTCATGATATCGAAGTATTAAATGAGCCGTCAGGCAAGCCGTTTATTAATATCCTAAGCCCCTATCTCTTACCTCTCAACTCATTTATTATTCATCTCACGCTGACCCACGAGCGAAACTATGCCGTAGCCGTTGTCGTGGTTGAAAGAAAAAACTCATAAAGGGTATAATTTCAAGCTAAAATCTCTGAAATAGGGAGGATTTTGTGAATATAATTGTCTGCGTAAAACAGGTCCCTGACACCTCCGAGGTCAGGATAAATCCAGAGACAAATACGCTTATACGCGAGGGTGTTCCGAGCATCATAAACCCCTATGACCTGCATGCAGTAGAAGCCGCCCTTCAGATAAAAGAAAAGACAGGCGCAAAGGTTACAGTCATTACCATGGGCCCGCCGCAGGCCGAGGATGCTTTGAGAGAGGCCATTTCCATGGGTGCGGACGATGTAAGGCTTATTTCTGACAGGGCTTTTGCCGGAGCCGATACATGGGCGACCTCTCATGCCCTTTATAAGGCAATCGAAAAACTCGGATACGACATAATCCTTTGCGGGAAGCAGGCCATAGACGGAGATACCGCGCAGGTCGGGCCTGAAGTGGCTGAATTTCTGAATATTCCGCACATAGCATATATCAGAAAAATAGAAGATGTCGGCGACAAAACCATAAAGGTTCAAAGGTTGATGGATGACGGATACGATGTCGTTGAATCAACGCTTCCTGTTTTGTTGACAGTGGTTAAAGAATTGAATACCCCGAGGCTTCCGTCCCTTAAAGGAAAAATGGCGGCGAAGAAAGCGGTGATTACTAAAATGGATATGAACGCCATAGGAGCAGAAGCCGGGAACGTCGGCCTTAAGGGCTCTCCGACGCAGGTCAAAAACATATTCGCTCCCCAGTCAAAGGTAGACAGGAAGATGATCGAGGGCAGCGTTGAAGAACAGGTCGAAGCGCTTATCCGGGAATTAAGGGGGTTGAAATGCGTATAGTCGTTAATATAGAGAAATGCACCGGGTGCGGCCAGTGCGTTGAGTCGTGCCCGTTTACCTCCATAGAGATAAAAGACGGTAAGGCGTTTATCAACGAATACTGCCAGCTTTGCAGGGCGTGTTTGAGCGTGTGTCCCGAAGGCGCGATAATAGAGATATTGGAAGAGGGAGACGCTGTAGAAACAGATCTCTCGGCATATAAAGGCGTATGGATATTCGCGGAACAGCGCGAAGGCATGGCAGCGCCGGTTGCTTACGAACTCCTCGGCGCAGGCAGAAGGCTTGCGAATGAATTGAAAACCGGGCTTTCCGCTGTTTTATTGGGTTCGAATGAGGAGCAGGCAAAGGAGCTTATTAAATGGGGCGCAGATAAAGTCTACCACTGCAATGACGCGATATTCGATAAATTCAATGACGAGCCTTATTCGCAGATGCTCGTAAATCTTATAAGGACCCACAAGCCCGAAATTGTTCTGGCAGGGGCTACTCCGATAGGAAGGTCGTTTATTCCGAGGGTCGCCGCGAGAGTGAGGACAGGACTCACCGCGGATTGCACTGCCCTTGAGATAGACAAGGATTCGGGCAACTTATTGCAGATAAGGCCGGCCTTCGGCGGGAACATAATGGCAACTATTCTGTGTCCTAATCACAGGCCGCAGATTGCTACGGTAAGGCCGAGGGTCATGAAGCGCGGAGAATATGACGAAGGCAGGAAAGGCGGGATCGTTCCCGTATCCGCGAGCGGCATTACATGCAGGACAAAAGTCCTCGATACGATTAAAGAGGCGTCCGAATGCATGGTGAATCTTCAGGAGGCGGAGGTCATAGTCGCCGGAGGCAGGGGACTCGGCAAGCCCGAGGGTTTCAAAATGCTTGAAGAACTGGCGGAGCTTTTGGGCGGAGCCGTAGGCGCGTCGAGGGCCGCTGTTGACGAGGGATGGGTTGCTTACAGTCATCAGGTGGGACAGACAGGGAAAACGGTCTGCCCGAAGATTTATATAGCATGCGGCATATCCGGCGCAGTGCAGCATCTTGTGGGCATGCAGTCGTCGGATATAATCATTGCCATAAACAAAAATCCGGAGGCCCCGATATTCGATGTGGCGACTTACGGCATAGCGGGAGACGTTTATGAAGTTGTGCCTCTTTTAATTAAAAAGCTTAAAGAGGCGAAGGCTTAAAATGAAACTATGTTTTGTTTTTCCGGGGCAGGGCTCCCAGAGCGTTGGAATGGGCAAAGACCTTTACGAAAATTTCGATGAGGTAAAACATCTCTATAATGATGCGTCGGAAGTTCTCGGATATGATGTCGCGGAACTGAGCTTTAGCGGCCCGTCGGATGAACTGAACAAAACATACAGGACTCAGCCGTGCTTACTTACAGCAAGCATTGCGGCGCATAAGGCGCTGACATTAAAAAGCATAAAGCCCGATGCTGTCGCAGGCCACAGCCTCGGAGAATACTCGGCGCTTGTCGCGGCCGGAAGCATATCGTTTAAGGACGCGGTAAAAATTACGGAGATCAGAGGCAGGATAATGCAGGACGCTGTTCCTGAAGGCAAGGGATTAATGGCCGCTATACTCGGACTCGACAGGAAAGTTGTCGATGAGGTTTGCTGCAGCGTTAAATCAGGCTACGTGTCCGCAGCCAATTACAACTGCCCCGGACAGATCGTTATATCGGGCGAAAAGGCGGCTGTCGAAGAAGCAATGAAGCTCGCGAAAGAAAAAGGCGCGAAGAGGGCTCTTCCGCTTAGCGTGAGCGTTCCGTCTCACAGTAAATTGATGGAAGAGGCAGGCAAAAAATTTGAAGATGAGTTGAACAAAATCGAAATAAAAGATGTGCAAGTTCCTTTTGTGAATAATGTGGAGGCAAGGTTTATTTCTAACTCCGGCGAGATAAGAACATCTCTCATCAGACAGTTAAGCCAATCGGTTTTGTGGGAAGACTGCGTAAATACTATCTCCTTGTCAGGGGTTAATGCGTTTATAGAGGCCGGCCCCGGCAAGGTGCTTTCAGGATTGATCAAAAGGATAGAGCCGGCCGCGAAAATATTTAATGTCGAAAATTTAGAAACGCTGAATAAGGTTGTATCGGAGTTGTAAATGATTATTGACGCGAGAGGATTAAGGCATCCGGAACATCTAAGGGAATTCAGGAGGCACTTTGAAGGCCTCTGTGCCGTGTACGAGGATATTACGGTATACATGGATGACAGTGCTGAGGATTTAAAGAAGTTGGAGATGTATATCCGTTCGTGCAACGCGAACTATAAGGTGCATAAGGAAGAGGGGTATTTGAGGATACAGATAGCTGAGCCGTTCAGGATATGCGGATAGTTATAAAATTGTGTAAGAGAGGAATGTGAATGAAGAAGAAGGTTTCTGTAATAGGAGCGGGGAATGTGGGCGCGTCGCTCGCGCAGATGATCGTGCAGTCGGGAATAGCGGATGTCGTGCTTTTCGATATCGCCGACGGAATTCCGGAAGGAAAGGCTCTCGATCTTTCGGAGGCGTGTCCTTTGTGGGGCTCGTCTTCATCCATCGTCGGCACTAACGATTACGCGCATACAGCCGATTCGGATGTTATCGTCATTACAGCAGGCTTTCCGAGAAAGCCGGGAATGAGCAGGGACGACCTTTTAAACGCCAACGCAAAGGTTGTTTCCGATGTAACGGAGAATACATCCAAAGCCTCTCCCAACGCGGTAATTATTGTCGTTACGAACCCGATGGATGTCATGGCGCAGGTAAGCTTTAAAGTATCCGGTTTTGATCCATCCAGAGTTATGGGGATGGGCGGAATACTCGATTCAGCGAGGTTCAGGACATTCGTTGCATGGGAATTGAACGTATCTCCTGAAGACGTCGAGGCGCTTGTCCTCGGCGGTCACGGTGATCTCATGGTCCCGATGCCGAGGTTTACGACAATTAAAGGCGTCTCGATAACAGAGCTTATAAGCAAAGAAAGAATAGACGCGCTTGTCGAAAGGACGAGGCACGGCGGCGCGGAGATTGTCGCGCTTTTAAAAACAGGAAGCGCCTATTATGCTCCTGCCGCAGCGACATATCAGATGGTGAAAGCGATTCTCTTTGATGAAAAACGTATGCTTCCATGCGCTGCGTATCTTAACGGTGAATATGGAGCTACAGGCATTTATACGGGCTTGCCTGTAATGCTCGGCAGCGGGGGCGTGGAGAAGATTGTAGAACTTAATTTAAATGAGCAGGAAAAGACGGATTTCGAGAAATCGGTATCGGCTGTAAAATCGCTGGTTGAAAAGTTAAGTTTATAAGGGATAAAGAAAATGTGCGATTTGGAATAATCTGAAGCGGCTTCGGCAGCCCATAGCGTGACATGGATGTCTAAGCGGGCTGGCGTAGCCTCGGAGAATGGCTCGGATGCCATTCGAGAATGAGCGGAAGGTTGTTTCAAAGTGCACATACAAATTATAGGAGGATTTACAATGGAGAGGACATTATCGATCA
Source organism: Nitrospirae bacterium GWB2_47_37 (assembly GCA_001803635.1). Lineage (GTDB taxonomy): Bacteria > Nitrospirota > Thermodesulfovibrionia > Thermodesulfovibrionales > Dissulfurispiraceae > GWB2-47-37. The sequence continues at coordinate 4,716 of MHDU01000056.1, forward strand.
TCAAGCCGGACGCGGTGAAGAAAAATGTGATTGGAGAGATTATCGCCAGGTTCGAAAAGAACGGCTTGAGGATCGCCGCGATGAAGAAGATATGGATGACAAAGGAAGAGGCAAAGGGCTTTTATGTTGTGCATAAGGAGAGACCTTTTTATGACGACCTTACGAATTTCATGTCGGAGGGGCCTGTCGTTGTGATGATACTCGAAGGCGAAAATGCGATCCTGAAGAACAGGGAGATAATGGGAGCGACAAATCCTGCAAACGCTGCTCCCGGAACGATCAGAAAGGACTTTGCGGATAATGTCGAAAGGAATGCTGTTCACGGCTCCGATGCCCCTGAAACAGCGGCATTCGAGATAGCGTATTTCTTTTCGGCATTAGAGATAATGTAGATGGCATATAATAATTTAAGAGAGTTTATTTCAGCCCTCGAAAAAAAGGGACTTCTTCACAGGATTAAGGCCGAGGTAGACCCGATTCTTGAGATTTCGGAGATCACAGACAGGATGTGTAAAAGCGAGGGCGGAGGCAAGGCTCTCTATTTCGAGAAAGTAAAAGGCTCTCAATATCCGGTTGTAACCAACATATTCGGCTCGTTCGATAGGATGTGCCTTTCTCTTGAGATAGACCACCTTGACGATGTCGGCAAACGGATAGAGGACTTGCTGAATCAGGCTCCGCCGAAGACACTCATGGAAAAGCTGGCTATGCTGCCTAAGCTTTTTGAGATGTCAAGGTGGCTTCCAAAGACGGTTAAAGACGCGCCGTGTCAGGAAATAATTGAAAGAGATAATCCAGATCTTTCCAAATTTCCGATTATCAAATGCTGGCCGGGAGACGGGCAGCCTACGGATGAGGGCAGGTTTATTACCCTGCCGCTGGTATTTACAAAAGATCCGGAAACAGGCCGTCCGAACTGCGGCATGTACAGGATACATATCTATGACAAGACCACAACCGGAATGCACTGGCATATACATAAGGATGGAGCAAGGCATTACGACAAATACAAAAAGCTGAATCAAAGGATGCCCGCCGCGATAGCGGTCGGCAGCGATCCCGCGGTAATTTACGCATCGAGCGCTCCTTTGCCGGAGGCCGTGGACGAAATGCTCTTTGCCGGTTTTTTAAGGAAAGAGCCTGTAGAGATGGTAAAATGCATAACATCCGATATTGAAGTCCCCGCGAACAGCGAGCTTGTAATCGAAGGTTATATCGAGCCGGGTGAGATGAGGATAGAAGGCCCGTTCGGAGACCACACAGGATTTTATTCAGCAGCGGATAATTACCCTGTCTTTCACGCGACCTGCATAACTCACAGGAAGGATATGATATATCCCGCAACCATCGTCGGCAAGCCTCCTATGGAAGACTGCTATATGGGGAAGGCTACGGAGCGTATATTCCTGCCGTTGATAAGGCTCGAATTCCCTGAAATAAAGGACATGAACCTGCCTATGGAGGGCGTGTTCCATAACTGCGCGCTGTTGTCCATTAAAAAGAGCTATCCCGGCCACGCAAAAAAGATCATTCACGGATTATGGGGCAAGGGGCAGATGATGTTTGCGAAGCTCTTGATCATTGTTGACGACGATGTAGATGTACAGAATATTTCATACACCGCGTGGCGTGTCCTGAATAATGTTGACTGGAAGCGCGATGTTGTCATTGCCGAAGGCCCGCTCGACGATTTAGATCACGCGGCAAATTTTCCGCGC
>MHDU01000057.1 GCA_001803635.1 Nitrospirae bacterium GWB2_47_37
AGGCAGGCAGTAAAATATCGTTCATGAAATTCATGGCATACGGGATGCCGTTGATGATAATGACGGTGCTTATTTCGACAATATATGTCTGGCTGAGATATTATGTGATGAAGATTTAGGGAATGATTCCGGCACAAGTTGATTTTAGTTTAAAGTTTGTTTTATTCTTAAACGTTTTTCCAAAAATGAACACGGAAAGTTATCTCTACATAGGTCTTTTATTTGTTTTTTTCGGGAAGGTTGCACAATGATGACCCCCATTAATATAGCTGCAACCTCCGTTGTGCTTCTACTCATCACAGGATTATCTGCAGGCCTGCTGCGCAGGAATCAGGGGCTTTTGATACGGGTATCTTTCATTCTCTCGGCGCTGGCGTCATTTATGGCGACGGCGTCCGGGATATGGACCGTGAAAAACGGCATTACGGAAAAGATTATCCTGCCGATCGGTCTTCCCGACCTTCCATTTCATTTGCGGCTCGATGCCCTGTCCGGTTTTTTCATGACAGTTATAGGCTTACTCTCTTTTTTTGTATCCATATATTCAATCGGATATGTAAAAGGTTTCATAGGCCGCAGGCCGGTGACGAGGCTCGTTGTCTTTTATTGCCTTTTCATTGCCGGCATGTTCATGGTGACGCTCGCGGATGACGCCCTCTTTTTTCTCGTCTCATGGGAGATTATGGCTGCGGCGTCCTATTTCCTTGTAATGTTTGAGGATGAAAAGGTGGAAAACAGAAGGGCAGCCTTTCTATATATGGTTGTCGCGCATGTCGGCGCTATCGCCATACTCTTGTCATTCGGCGTTATGGCGGGTCTCTCGGCAGGGTTCGAGAGTTTCAGCGGTTTTACCTTCGATGCCATGAGACAGGCTCAATTCCCGGTAGAATGGGCGACTGTTGCCTTTTTATTGGCCTTCTTCGGTTTTGCCGCAAAGGCCGGCGTTATTCCCCTGCATGTATGGCTTCCGGAGGCGCATCCTGTCGCGCCGTCAAATATATCCGCGCTTATGAGCGGCGTGATGCTCAAAACCGCCATATACGGTATTGTGCGCGTTACATTTGACCTGTTGAGGGTATTCCCGTGGTGGTGGGGCGCTATTGTGCTTACGCTCGGACTGGTATCGGCCATTATGGGGGTGCTTTACGCCTTAATGCAGCATGACTTGAAGAAACTTTTAGCTTATCACTCGGTTGAAAATATAGGTATTATACTCATCGGCATCGGACTTGCCATGATATTCACGTCGTTTAAGATGCCGATGATGGCGGCGCTTGCCCTGATTGCCGGGCTTTATCATACCCTGAATCACGCGATGTTCAAAGGACTGCTTTTTATGGGAGCGGGAGCCGTTCTTCACGCCACACATGAACGTAATATGGAGAAGATGGGGGGGCTGATCCGGCGGATGCCGTGGACAGCGGTTTTTTTTCTCGTGGGCTGCATATCCATCTCCGCGCTGCCGCCCTTTAACGGTTTTGTATCGGAATGGCTTACCTTTCAGGCATTTCTTCTTTCACCGTCCATGCCGAATCAGATAATGAAACTCCTTATGCCTATGGGAGCGGCGCTTTTAGCCCTTACCGGCGCGCTTGCAGCCGCGTGTTTTGTAAAGGTATTCGGAGTTGTTTTCTTGGGACACAGCAGGGGGCATCATAATCAAAACATACACGAAGTTGATTGGTCTATGCGTGCAGGCATGATGATGGCTTCATTAACTTGTCTTGCGCTCGGCGTCCTGCCGACTTTTTTTATTGAATGGACGGATGTCCTGTCCGAAAGTCTTGTCGGCGCGAAGCTCAGCGCTTCTGCCGCTGCAGGAGGCTGGTTGTGGCTGACCCCAATAGCGCCGGAGCGGGCGTCTTATTCAGGTATTATCGTTTTTTTAGGCATTCTTGCCGCATATGGAATTGTCTATGTAGTCCTGCATGTCAATCCGGGAAAGATACACAGGGGAGCGATATGGGACTGCGGTTTCGAGAAACTCACCCCCCGGATGCAATACAATGCGACCTCCTTTGCGATGCCTATCCGCAGGATATTCGGTTTTCTGTTTCTTATAAAAGAGGATGTGCAGATAAAGAAGGCTCCTCATCCGGCCTTTCCGAAGAGACTGCATTATTTTCTCAGGGTCAGGGACCGCTTCTGGTTCTGGATATACATGCCTTTCACCGCGGCAGTCTTTTGGATTGCGCGCAAGGCCGGAAGATTTCAGCAGGGACGCATACAGACGTATCTTATTTACTCGTTTTTGACGCTTATAGTACTTTTATTGGTTAAATCATTATGAAACCCGCTAAGGAATTAGGAGTTGAGGAGTAGCTGAAGATGGAAGGAATTGTTGTGGAAATATTGCAGGTTACGGTACTTATAGCGCTTGCCCCACTGTTTGCGGGATGGGTAAAGATGGTGAAGTGCAGGCTTCAGGGGCGTACTTCACCGGGACTGCTTCAGCCGTACCGTGATTTAAAGAAGCTTTTTTCAAAGGATATAGTGCTTGCCGAAAACGCCTCATGGATATTCCGCTTTACCCCGTATCTCGTTTTCGGCACGGTAATTATAGCCGGAGCCGTTGTGCCTATACTTTCCACAGACCTGCCGCTTTCTCTGACGGCGGACGTTATCGTTCTGGTCGGTCTCTTTGCGATCGCCCGTTTCTTTACCGCGCTTGCCGGGATGGATATAGGCACGGCATTCGGAGGCATGGGATCGAGCCGCGAGATGATGGTCGCGTCTCTTGCCGAGCCGGCAATGCTTATGGCGATATTCACAGTATCGCTCTTGTGCAAATCGACGTCACTTACGCGCATAGCAGAGGTGATTTCAAGCGCCGGCTTTATAGCAAAACCGTCTCTCGCGTTTGCTTTCTTGGCCTTTGTCCTCATTGCCATCGCAGAGAACGGCAGGATACCGGTGGACAACCCGGCTACGCATCTTGAATTGACAATGCTGCATGAGGCGATGATACTTGAGTATTCGGGAAGGCATTTAGCCCTTATTGAATGGGCGGGAATGATGAAGCTCTTCCTTTTTATGGCGATAGGAAGCGCCCTCTTTTTTCCGTTCGGCATTGCCGCAACCGATAATATTGCCGGTATCCCGGCGGCTTTGCTCTTTTTGGTTTTGAAACTCGGCGCGGCAGGCGTAGCGCTCGTATTGATAGAGACCGGGCTTGCAAAGATGCGGCTGTTCCGGTTGACCGAATTTCTGGGCGGCGCGTTTTTAATGGCCACGCTCGGAATGCTTTCATTCTTTATTCTGGAGTGATTATGGATTTACAGACGGTATCTCAGATAAACGGTTTTTTGGCGGCATTCGTGCTTTTGACGGCGTTCGGCATGCTTGCCCAGAAAAGAATATACAGCCTTATACATCTGTTCGCGTGGCAGGGTTTTTTCCTTTCGGTCAATACGGCTATCGTCGCTTATGTAGCAGGGAAACACCACCTTTATATATCTTCCGTCATGACCCTTTCCCTGAAGGTGATAGTCCTGCCGTATATCCTTCATATCCTTGTAGTAAAGCTTAAGATACGAAAAGAGGCGGAAACGCTGGTGAATATTCCGGCAACCATGCTTATCGGCATAGCCCTCGTTATATTCTCGTATTACCTTACCGCTCCTGTAACCGAGCTTTCGAGTCTCATAACGCGCTCTACAATCGCGGTTGCCCTTGCCGTGGTAATGATAGGGATGCTAATGATGATTACGAGGAAACATGCCGTTACCCAGATAATCGGCTTCCTCGCCATGGAAAACGGGCTTTTCTTTGCGGCTACAAGCGCGACATACGGCATGCCTCTGGTGGTGGAATTGGGAGTGGCGCTCGATGTCCTGATAGCGGCGTTCATATTCGGTATATTTTTCTTTCATATACATACCACCTTTGACAGCCTCGATGTCGAACAGATGACGCGCCTGAAGGAGGGAGACTGAATGATCCTGCTGATCCTGCTCGGAGTCCCTCTTTTTGCCGCCGGCGTTCTCGCTTTTGTGGGCGACAGAAGGCTTGCGCCGGAGGTGAATATTACCGGTTCAGCCGCCACTTTCGCCGCAGGAGTCGCTCTGGCGCTTCAGGTATACGAGCAAGGCCCTATGACGGCTGGCGGGAATTTTTTCTTTGTCGACGCGTTCAATGTTTATCTCGCCGTTCTTACATCCTTTGTCTCCATGACCACCGCGATTTTCAGCAGGAGATACATGCGCAGGGAGCGCGAACACGGCAGGGTCGGGCATGTGGGCATGAGATTTTATCATTCCATGTTCCAGCTTTTTATATTTGCGATGCTCTTATGTCTTTTAACGAACAATATCGGCGTTCTATGGATAGCCATGGAGCTTGCGACCCTTTCAACGGTGCTTTTGGTCTCTCTTTACCGCACTCCGACCGCGATTGAGGCTGCCTGGAAATATTTCATACTATGCGGCGTCGGTATTGCTCAGGCGCTTTTCGGGACGGTGCTTCTCTATTTCGCGGCGGAAAAAGTACTCGGCGAGGGAGGGGACGCCCTCTTGTGGACGAACCTGAGTCAGGTGAGCGACAAGCTCGAGCCTACCGTCTTATCTCTTGCCTTTGTTTTTCTGATGGTCGGCTACGGTACAAAGGTAGGGCTCGTGCCTCTTCACAACTGGCTGCCTGATGCCCACAGCGAAGGGCCCACGCCCATATCCGCAGTGCTTTCGGGACTTCTGCTTAATATAGCGCTCTATGCGCTGGTCAGGTGCAAAACTCTTGTTGACGGCTCCACGCAATCCCATCGCGCGGGGGACATTATGATGTGGTTCGGCATCATCTCTATCATTGTCGCGGCGTTTTCGTTGCTCAGGCAGAAGGATATAAAGCGCATGTTCTCGTATTCATCGATAGAGCATATGGGGATAGCGACCTTTGCGTTCGGTCTCGGAGGCCCTATAGCCACATTCGGCGCGCTTTTGCATATGTTGGTTCACAGCCTCGCAAAGTCTTCGATATTCTTTACGGTAGGGCACGCCTCGCAGATGCACCGCACTCAGGAGATGGACAGGATACGAGGGCTTATCAAAGGGAATCCCCTTGTGGGCTGGGGGTTTATTCTCGGAACTATGGCTATTATAGGGATGCCGCCTTTCGGCATTTTTACGAGCGAGTTTCTTATACTGACCGCTACAATGAAGGATGCGCCGCTGATGACGCCGTTTTTTCTTTTGGGACTCGGCGTGGCTTTTGCCGCTATTTTGCGGAAGGTGCAATTTATGGTGTCGGGAGACGCGCCTTCCTATCAAAAGCCCATGAAGGCCGCGCATTTGCCGGTGCTTGTGCACATGGCGCTGGTGTTGTTGCTGGGAATTTATATGCCCGATTTTCTTAATCAATGGTTCCATAAGGCGGTGGAGATATTAAAATGAGTCTGCTTAAGGATTCAATAATATCGGCGCTCGGGGCCGACGCGAAATTCAGGGACGATTACCAGCGTCCTTCGTCCGTGTCGTTCTGTACGGTGCCGAAAGACAAATTTGCGGAAGCGGCAAAGGCGATGAAAAAGTCTTATGCCTTTCTTGTTGCGGAATGGGCTACGGAGGAAACGCCGTGGTTCGGTATTTTCGCGTGCTACAGGTGGAGAGAAGAGTATTTAATAGTAAAGACGATCACAACTATGGATGACCCGTCATTTCCGAGCATTACAAAAAGATATCTGCCCGCCTACAGGTTTGAGCGGCAGATCCACAGCCTGATGGGGCTTATACCGGCCGGACATCCCGATTTAAGGCCGTGGATAAAGTTCGAGGACTGGCCGGCAAACGCTTATCCGCTGCGTAAAAAATTCGACGCATCGAAGCCTCTGCCCTATGTCAAGGGAGACTACGAGTGGATAAAGGCGGATGGAGAAGGGGTCTACGAGATACCTGTCGGGCCTGTTCACGCGGGGATTATCGAGCCCGGACATTTCCGTTTTCAGGCGGTAGGAGAAACGGTTATCAATCTCGAAGAACGGCTGGGGTATGTGCATAAGGGCATAGAAAAACGCTTTGAAACATTGTCATGGGAAGAAGGCGTGAAACTCGCCGCGCGGGTATCCGGCGATACTACCGTGGCCCACAGCATCGCCTATTCGATGGCGGTTGAGTCCATGACGCATTGCGCCGTTCCCGAACGGGCATACCGGCTGAGGGCGCTATTTCTCGAAAGGGAGCGTATAGCTAATCACTTGGGTGATTTAGGCGCTATCTGCAATGACGCTGCCTTCGCCTTTATGCTCTATCAGTTTTCATATCTTAAAGAAATAATGCTCCGCACGAACTACAGGCTTTTCGGCCGGCGTTTCATCATGGACAGGGTAATACCCGGAGGGGTAACGGTCGATATAAACGAACAGGGAAAGAAAGAGATTTCAGAGGAACTCGACCGCCTGTCAAAAGAGTTCGAGCGGCTTGTCGTTATTTATGACGAGAGTTCGTCTCTTGAAGACAGGGT
>MHDU01000058.1 GCA_001803635.1 Nitrospirae bacterium GWB2_47_37
GCCTTGAGGAAGACGTTAGGGTTAAGCTTGCTGACTGCCGCGAGTTTTTTGTTCATTTCGGTCATGGACATGGGATTGTCGTTCATATAAATTGTCCCGCCCCTTTTAATGACGATGTTTATCCTTTCCTGAGGCGGCAAATCCTTTCCTTTTGCCTTCGGGAGGTTTATGTCGATGCCCTGCTGAAGCAAAGGCGCGGTAACCATGAATATTATCAAAAGCACCAGCATTACATCGACGAGGGGAGTAACGTTTATCTCCGATAAGGCCGTTCTATGTTTGGTAGGTTTAAATGCCATTATTAATGTTTAAGTATATAATCGACAAGTTCTTCCGCGAAATCTTCCATCTCTATGATCACGCGGTTCGCCCTGCTTAAATAATAGTTGTAAGCAATTACGGCTGGGATGGCTGCCGCGAGGCCGATGGCCGTCGCTATCAACGCCTCCGCGATGCCGGGTGCGACGACCGCGAGCGATGCCGAGCCTGCCGCGCCTATTCCGCTGAATGAATTCATTATTCCCCACACGGTTCCGAAAAGGCCTATGAAAGGCGTTGTGGAGCCGGTCGTTGCTAAGAAGTTCAGATACCTTTCCAACTTTGCGGATTCAAGGGCCGAATAACGTCTGAGCATTCTTTTAAGCTCGTCGCGCTCCGTATAAGTCTTTTCGGAATATACCGATCTGAATAAGCTGGACAGGGGGCTCGTTGTAAATTTCTTGGATGAAGAGAAAAGGTCTTTGGGGTTTTGCGTGGATTCGTATACCCTCAGAAAGTTATAGCTCTCTTTGTCGGCCCTTGTGAAATGCCTCCACTTATAAAATATGATTGTCCACGATACGACCGAGAAAAAAAGCAGCAGGGCAATGACCGCCTTAACAACATATCCTGCCTGAAGTATGAGTTGAATCGCCGAGTGTTCCATATGCCTCCCGAATTCCTAAAACTTTATCTAATATTTGCATAAAATGTCAAATCGCATAACCCATAAAGAAGCATTGAAACACATAACGCAGATATGCTTCAAGGACTTTATCAGCGGAACTTTTCATCCACATACTCTTATATCCGTTATCCGCATCGGCGGCCTCTATTTGATTAAACATATAGCTTCCTTGCTTTATATAAAAAATAACATTTATAAAGGCGTTGAAGCAGATTTGCGTTATATGTCATTACGGATTTGGCCGAATCACATTTGATTTTTCAACCATGCGTAAGTTATTTTTAATAATGGGTTTTGCCAAAATTATCAACTCCTTCAAAGACAAAAGGATACTAATTATCGGCGATCTTATCCTCGACCGGTTCATCTACGGGAAGGTCAGCAGGATTTCTCCTGAAGCTCCCGTTCCCGTTGTCGATGTGGTCAGCGAATCTTTCCTGCTCGGAGGCGCGGCAAACGTGGCGAACAATATTATTGCTCTCGGCGGAAAGGTATCCGTTGCCGGGATCATAGGAAAAGACACCGCCGGCAGGATAATGAAAGGGTTGTTCGAAGAGCGGAATATAAACACTGAGGGGATAATAGAAGACAAGCGGCCTACCACGGTCAAGGCGAGGGTCATAGCTCACAGCCAGCAGGTTGTAAGGTTCGACAGGGAAGACAGTAAAAGGCTCGAAGGGAAAAGCCTCGCGCATCTCACGGATTATATTAAAAGGGCGATTAAAGAGCACGATGCCGTAATTATTTCGGATTATAAAAAAGGAGTTATATCCTCATCCCTCATTAAGGCGGTCGTTAAATACGCAAAACCGGCTAATACGTTTGTGGCGGTAGACCCCAAGGTAGGGCATTTCCACTTTTACAAAAACGTCTCGCTGATAACGCCGAACATCATGGAGGCATCGCAGGGCTCGGGCATAGAGATCAAAGACGAAAAAAGCCTGTTAAAGGCCGGAAAGGCATTGCTGAACAGGCTGTCGTGCAAGGCCTTACTCATTACGCGCAGCGAAGAAGGAATGAGCCTGTTCGAGAAAACCTCATCCAAAGATATAAAAGTCACCCATATCCCCACCGTAGCGCAAAAGGTTTTCGACGTTACCGGAGCAGGCGATACGGTAATAGCGGCCATCGCCCTCGCCGGTACGGCCGGGGCGTCTCTCGAAGACGCGGCAATAATAGCCAACCACGCCGCCGGAATCGTTGTAGGAGAGGTTGGAACCGCAGTCGCAACCCCGAAAACGCTCCTCAAATCGTTAAAAAATGCCTAAAGCAATCGCATTATATTCAGGGGGCCTCGACAGCACCCTTGCCATATTGGTCGCAATGAGGCAGGGGATAGAGGTTACCGCCATAACCTTTCTAAACCACTTCGGATGCGACATATCCGATAAATCCTCGTGCTCGAAAGATCCGTTTTCCGCAGCGCAAAAGTTCGGCTTTGAAGTAAAGCTCTGTCACCTTGCGGATAAGTTCATGGATATCGTAAAAAACCCTAAGTTCGGACACGGAAAGAACATGAACCCTTGCATCGATTGCAGGATATTAATGCTGAGAGAGGCAAAGGAATTGATGAAAATGCGTGGGGCGGATTTTATCATAACAGGCGAGGTGTTGGGACAAAGGCCGATGAGCCAGAGAAGGGACACCTTACCGAAAATAGACAGGGAAGCGGGATTGAAGGGTTATGTTCTCAGGCCGTTAAGCGCAAAACTTTTAAAACCTACTATTGCGGAAGAGTCGGGACTTGTCGACAGGGAAAGGCTTTGCGGTTTTCACGGCAGGTCAAGAAAACCCCAGATGGCTTTGGCAAAAGAACTGGGCTTAACGGAATATCCCGCACCGGCAGGAGGATGCCTCTTAACCGATCCCATATTTTCTTATCGCCTGAAGGAATTGCTTAAGCATAACCCGGATCCTTCAATAAGGGATATAAACCTTTTAAGGCTCGGCAGGCATTTCAGGATTTCCGAAAACATGAAAATTATCGTAGGAAGGAACGAACAAGAAAATAATGCCATAGAAGTATTGGCGGAAAAAACCGACTATCTTTTCTGGGTTGAAGGATACGGCAGCCCGCTGACCATTATCTCCGGCAATGCAACGGGAGATGATATAAATCTCGCGGCATCGATATGCGCGCGTTATTCGGATGCTAAAAAACTGCCTGAGGTCGAGGTAACGGTATCTGCTGATGGGATTAAATCTTCGATTAAAACATCCCCTGCCGATGATGCCGTTTTGAATGAATGTATGGTGCAGCCGGAGAAAAAATTAAAGGTTACAGAAACCTTCTGAAACGAACCTTACAGCCTTACAGCCACGCCTTTATCTTTCAGGTATTCCTTTGCCTGTCTGACCGTATATTCCCGATAATGAAAGATTGACGCCGCCAAAACCGCGTCCGCTTTTCCGATTGAGATGCCCTCATAGAGATGTTCGAGATTGCCGACACCGCCCGATGCTATCACCGGGATCGAGACGGATTCTGAAATCGCACGCGTAAGCTCAAGGTCAAACCCTTCCCTTGTGCCGTCCCTGTCCATGCTCGTAAGGAGTATCTCCCCCGCGCCTAATTCTTCCATATACTTAGCCCATTCAACGGCGTTTATTCCTTTAGGCCTTCTGCCTCCATGCGTATAGACTTCCCATGCCTTTTCCGAAGGATTTTCGATAAAAAGTCTCTGTTTGAGTTCAGAAGAAACATTCAACCATTCGGGAACTTCTCTCTTTTGATCTATTTCGAACCTTGAGTCATGCACGCGCTTAGCGTCTATAGCGACGACTATGCACTGGCTCCCGAAACGCTCTGCCGCCGCTTTTATGAATTCGGGATTATTCACTGCAGTTGTGTTTATCGAAACCTTATCGCATCCCGCGTTAAGGAGGTCTCTTATGTCGTCGAGGACCTTTATGCCTCCGCCTACAGTAAGCGGCATAAATACATCCGTAGCGGTCTTTTCAACAACATCGAGGATTATCTTTCTTTTTTCGTGAGAGGCCGTTATATCTAAAAATACAAGCTCGTCCGCGCCCTGCTCGTCATAGAAAATAGCATTGTCGACAGGGTCTCCGGCATCCCTGATATTCACGAAATTTACGCCTTTTACAACCCTGCCGTCTCTTACGTCAAGGCACGGGATTATTCTCTTTGCAAGCATTAAGCCTCCGTAATCCTTATCGCTTCTTTCAAATCTATTGCACCCGAATATATCGCCTTCCCTGTTATCGCTCCCCATAGGCCTTTTATTCCCGACAAATTCTTTATGTCATTTATAGACGATACTCCGCCCGATGCTATAATCGGAATGTTAAGGGATTCGACCATCTCGCGCGTAGCCTCAATATTAGGCCCTGTCATCATACCGTCTTTTGAAATGTCCGTATAAATAATGCCTGCCGCGCCGTTATTCTGCATTCTAACGGCGAGGTCTTTTGCCTTGACCTCCGTAACCTCAACCCATCCCTTGACCGCAACGAGCCCGTTCTTTGCGTCGATTCCGACGAGCACCCTGCCCGGATATTTCCCGCATGCCTCTTTCACAAGCTCCGGTTTTTCTACGGCAACAGTGCCGAGTATGACCCTGTTGATTCCGATGGATACAAGCAGGTCGATCCGTTCCATATCTCTTATTCCGCCGCCGACCTCTATCTCCATATTCACTGCACCCCTGATTTTTTTGATGCCGTCAATATTTTTCTGGCTGCCTGTAAACGCGCCGTCGAGGTCAACCACATGAAGTAATTTTGCTCCGCATGCCTCCCATTTTTTGGCGGTTGACGCGGGATCGTCGGAATAAACCGTGGCGTCTTCCTTCTTACCCTGAAGGAGCCTTACGCACTTGCCGTCCTTTAAATCTATTGCAGGAATCACTATCATGGAGTAATATTAATATAACATAAAAAATCTCTGTCGGTCCGTCGCTATGAAAAAATCTAAGAACATATATTTCATCGCAGCCCTATTTTTTATCGCAGCGCTCTCGGCGCGCGCGCCTCACGCCGAGCCTTTCAGCATTCCGGAAAAATTCACATACGACCTCACATGGGCGGGAATCAAGACCGGAGAGGCGTCTCTTGAGATAAGGGACAACGGTTCCGATATACAATTCATATCGAAAGCGGCTTCCGCCGGATGGGTATCCGTTTTTTACCGGGTGGAAGATAATGTTGTAAGCACTCTTAAAAAAGAGGGGTACGCAAATTTCGCCTTTACGCCGAAGAATTACCGGTTGAAGATAAGAGAGGGCAAGCACAAAAGGGACAGGGAGATTGTTTTCGACCACACGGCAAAAAAGGCCGTATACATAAACCGCCTTGACAATAAAAAAACCGAATCCGGCATAAGCGGCTCTACATTCGATCCGCTCTCAAGCCTTTATTATCTGAGGGGCATACGATTGGAGGTCGGAAAGCCCGTTTTTATCGATATATTCGACAGCAAAAAATTGTATAAGATGGAAGTGCAGGTCTTAAAAAAGGAAATTGTAGAAACACCTTCAGGCACATTTAAAACCATCCTCATAAAGCCGCTCATGAGATCCGAGGGCATCTTCTATAGAAAGGGCGACATCCTCGTCTGGCTTACGGATGACAACAAGAGAATACCCGTCCTGCTTAAAACGAAGGTTTCGCTCGGCTCGGTAAAGGCAGCGCTTACAAGCGGAAACTATTAACTGCGGCTCTTCGCGGGACACGCTTCAAGCGGATTGGGGGGAATGCGACAAAAATAGTTGTTAAAGCTGATATTTTCATATAAAATAAAACTATGAAAACAGTAACCATACCATATCCGGAAGGGCTTCCACAGACGCTAAAGCTCTCAGATTCAGAATTTACCAAAGAGGTGAGATTCCTTGCTGCAGCAAAGCTCTATGAACTTGGGAAGATATCTTCAGGCAAGGCAGCAAAAATGGCTGGATTGGATAGGGTGTCCTTCCTCGAAAAGCTCGGCCATTACAAAATACCGGCAATAAACATACAGGCGGAAGAGATAGAAAAGGAAGTTAAAGCTGTAACATCCCTTAAATGAAGGTTATCGTCAATACAGGTCCTCTCGTATTCCTTTCTAAAATAAACAGACTGCATATTCTCCAAAAATTTGGAACCATAACCGCTCACAGATATGGACTCAATGTTATTGGAACTCTTGGACTCCTTGCGTGGGCAAAGAAAAAGGGTTTTATCAAAAGCTTCAGAGGCGAGATTTTGAAACTCCAAAAGGCTGATTTCTATGCAACTGCCGGTCTATGACTCGTGGAGTCAACGACTCATAGAGCGGATTTTGGATGGGGGAGGGTGTTTATGGATAGTATCGGTATATTTCTTCGGGAGCTTTTTCAATTCTTTCAGAAAAGTCTTTTTATAAAAGACTTCAAACTTCAAGAGCGGATTCTTTTGCCGTAGAATTTCTTGGCTTCTG
>MHDU01000059.1 GCA_001803635.1 Nitrospirae bacterium GWB2_47_37
GTATTCCGACGACAATGACGAAAACAACGACTCGATAGTATTGAAGGTTCAGGGCAGAAAGAATGCGTTTCTTTTTACCGGGGACATAGAAGAGGAGGCGGAGGACGATATTGCCCGTCTCGAAGAATATCTTAAGGGCGCTGTTTTGAAAATCGCTCATCACGGGAGCAAGACGTCTACGTCTCAGCCTTTTCTTTCCGCCGTTTCTCCGGAGGTCGCGGTAATAAGCGTGGGGAGAAAGAATACATACGGCCATCCCCATGATGAGACGATACAAGCGCTTGACGGAATCGAAATATTCAGGACAGACATGGACGGAGCAATAAGTATTCGGGAGACGGCTGATGGAAGCCTTGACGTCAGGACATGGAGGGAGTTTCAACTATCGGAAGCGAAAACCATGAAGGATGAATTGACGAATTTTAAAAAACTTTTTATGGTGTGGTAAAATTAAAAACTATGATTGCTATTGTTGATTATGGAATGGGCAACATACGAAGCGTCGAGAAGGGCTTCGCGAAAGTCGGCGCCGACGTAAAGATAACGTCCGACCCGAAAGTTATTGCCGACGCCGAAGGGATAGTCCTTCCGGGAGTAGGCGCGTTCAGGGACTGCATGAAAAATCTCGACAATCTAAAGCTCCTCGATTCCATTGTAAAAGAGATACGAAAAGGCAAACCGTATCTGGGCATATGCCTCGGCTTGCAGATATTGTTCACCGAGTCCGAAGAGTTCGGCGTATGCAAGGGGCTGGACGTATTCAACGGGAAGGTCGTCAAATTCAGATTTGAAAAAAAAGAGCGGCAGGATTTAAAGATCCCTCACATGGGATGGAATACAGTGAAGTTGGTCAGGAGGCCTCCGATATTCGGCGGCATTCCGGATAATTCGTATTTTTACTTTGTGCACTCTTTTTATGTGGTTCCGGCAGAAAGAGCTATCGCTGCGGGCACGACGGACTACGGGATTGAGTTTACTTCGATGGTCTGGAAGGATAATGTATTCGCAACTCAGTTCCACCCTGAAAAAAGTCAGGAACTGGGACTGACGATATTAAAAGGATTTAAAGAATTCGTGACGGCGCAATGAACGTAAAAGGCGTAATTCTCGGCACTGCAGGCCATATAGACCACGGCAAAAGCTCCCTCGTAAAGGCCCTTACAGGCACAGACCCCGACAGGTTAAAAGAAGAAAAGGAGAGGGGCATAACCATAGACCTCGGGTTTGCCTCCATCTCCTATCCTGACGGCCTCAACGTAGGCGTTGTCGATGTGCCGGGCCACGAAAAGCTTATCAAGAACATGCTGGCGGGCGCCGGAGGCATCGATATTGTCTTGATGGTCATTGCCGCAGATGAAGGCATCATGCCCCAGAGCAGGGAGCATCTTGCCATATGCGAATTGCTTAAGATCAAGGCCGGCATTATCGCGATAACAAAGGCGGACCTCGTGGACGACGAGTGGCTTCAGCTTGTCGCGGGCGAAGTCGGGGATTTCGTAAAAGGCACGTTCCTCGAAAACGCGGAAATAATCCCGGTATCGGCCAAGACCGGTTTTAATCGTGAAGCCCTTAAGGAAAAGATAAGGGAAATCTGCGGCGCGATCAAACCGAAGATGATAAACGGCTTGTTCAGGCTTCCGATAGACAGGGTGTTCACATTAAAGGGGTTCGGCACCGTAGTTACCGGTACTGCCTTATCCGGAACTATCGCGCTTGACGCGCCGGTGGAGATACTTCCGTCAATGGTCTCGTCAAAGGTGAGGGGTCTGCAGAGCCACGGCAAAAGCGTCGACAAGGCGTACGCGGGACAGAGGATAGGCATCAATCTGCAGGGCGTGAATAAGGAGTCGCTTAAAAGGGGAGATGTCGTTGTCCCTCCGAACCGCTTTGTTCCTGCAAAGGCGCCGGACGTAAAGCTTGAGATGCTTGCCTATGCGCCTCTCGTGAAGAGCAGAAGCATAGTCCATTTTTATTCCGGCACATCGGAGACCATTGCGAGGGTTATACTCTACGACAGGGATGTGATAAAGGCGGGAGAGTCGTGTTTTTGCCAGTTAAGGCTCGATGAGCCTGTAGTGGTCCTCTCCGGAGACAGATATATCATCAGAAGGTTTTCTCCTCTCGAAACGATAGGGGGAGGCGAGATCCTCGACCCGCATCCCGGCAGGAGAAAGAGAAAAGAAGGCACGGACGACCTGATAATTCTCGAAAAAGGAAGCCTTAAGGATAAAATAGAGGTGAAGGTTAAAAATGCAAAGTTTAACGGCTGCGCCGTGCCTGAAATCGAAGGCTGGATACAGGGAGAAATACCGGAAATAAAGTCTGCCGTAGAACAACTCGTAAAAGAGGGAAAACTGATAAGGGCGCAGGATATGCTGCTTCACGGCGACAGTTTCAACGCCTTTAAAGAGGCCGTCAAATCGATACTGACCCGTTTCCACAAGGACAATCCTCTCAGGCCGGGCATGCCCAAGGAAGAATTGAAGGCGAAGATGCCTTTGCCCGCCTCGCGTTTTTCGGATCTCATTTCTCTCGTAGGGGACATCGCAACCGAGAAGGATGTATTGAGGCTAAAAGATTTTAAGGTAACACTGTCCCGGATCGACGAGGGAATGAAGGGCAGGATAATCGATGTCTTGAACAAAGACGGCTTTCAGCCTCCCTTAAAGCCGGAAATCGCTCAGAAGTTGTCGGTCAACGAAAAAGAGATCAACGACCTTTTAAAACTCCTCGCAAAGGAAGGAGCGGTAGTCAGGATCAACGATTCGATGTATATCTCAAAGGAACAATACGATAAAATGATAGGCAGGCTGAGGGATTTTTATTCTGAGAAAAAGGAGATGACGGTGGCGGAATTCAGGGACATCCTCGGCACGTCCCGTAAATACGCGCTCCCGCTGCTCGAATATCTCGACTCCAACAAGATCACACTGAGAGTTGGGGATATTAGAAAATTCGTGTTAAAATAAAATATGCGAAGAAAATTTCTTTGGATACCGGCAATCATGCTTATGGGTTTTTTGCTCGGCGGCATTACGTATCACCTGCTCGGCAAGGCGACGAGGCCTTCGTATACGCTGTTCTCCCCCCGCATACCGAAACAGATGGAGGAGACGAGCAGGGCGTTTTCGGAGATCGTAAAGGCCGTATCTCCGGCGGTCGTTAATATATCGAGCACAAAGACGGTCAAGAAGCAGCCTACGCCGTTTGACGAATTTTTCGATTTCCTTTATCCGTTCCCCGACGGCAAGGGGAAGAGATGGAAGGAACAGAGCTTAGGCTCCGGCGTCATAGTCTCTCCGGACGGATATATAGTTACGAATAATCATGTCATAGAGCAGGCCGACGAGATCAGGGTAATCCTCATAGACAAGAAGAGTTTCAAGGCAAAGGTTATCGGAGCGGACCCCAAGAGCGACATCGCGATCATTAAGATCGACGCAAAAGGGCTTCCCATGGTTCCATGGGGAGATTCGGAAAAACTTCAGGTGGGAGAGTTCGTTTTAGCGATAGGAAATCCCTTCGGTTTAAGCCACACTGTTACTATGGGCATAATCAGCGCGGTAGGCAGGGCGGACGTAGGCATCACCGATTACGAGAATTTCATCCAAACGGACGCCGCCATAAACCCCGGAAATTCAGGCGGTCCTCTTGTGAATATAAGGGGCGAAATCATAGGCATAAACACGGCCATATTTTCTAAGACAGGCGGCTATCAGGGAATCGGTTTTTCGGTGCCGAGCGGCATGGTGCGCCTTGTTATGGACCAGTTGATAAAACAGGGCAAGGTTACGAGAGGATGGCTCGGCGTTACGATCCAGGAGATTACGCCTGAAATCGCAAAGAAATTCGGCTTGAAAGCATCCGAAGGCGCGCTCGTGAGCGATGTCGCAAAAGGAAGCCCGTCACACAGGGCCGGAGTAATGCGCGGAGATGTAATCCTCGAGCTTAACGGCAAAAAGATAAGGGACGTAGCGAGCCTGAGAAACATGGTAGCGCAGAGCAACATAGGCTCGCAGGTCGATATTAAGATACTCAGGCGCGACAGGGAGATAACCCTCAAGGCGATAATCATGGAGCTTCCCTCGGAAATGGGAGAGGTTATTCCGAGTTCTTCGCGCGCCCCTAATTCTGCCGGCAACGCGCTCTCGGGCATAACGGTTATGGACCTTAATGCCGCGATCGCGAAGCAGCTCGGCATGGATAAAGATGAAAAAGGCGTTGTTATTATTAAAGTGGAGTACGGCGCATCAGCCGAAGACGCGGGCGTAAGAAAAGGGGACGTAATACAGGAGATAGACAGGCAGAGAATTAACGGCCTGAACGATTTTAATAAAGCTGTTTCCAAAATAAAACAGGGCGATACGGTTCTGCTTTTTATAAATCGCGGCGGCAAAAGGCTTTACACGGCATTGCAGCCGCAATAGGGAGGTGAATTTTCATGAATATTTTTGAGAGGACGGCAATACTCGCAGTATTTATCTTCGGAGGTTATTTGTACGGGCTGAAATATACCCTTGTTACAGAAGGAATCGTGAGCGGTCTTTTATTGGGAATAATAGCCGTTTTGGTCGAGGCCCGGCTCAGGAGGGTCTCTTTCGGTTCCATCTTGGGCGGCCTTTTAGGATTGAGCATCGGCCTTACATCCGCGAACCTGTTGCTTCATCCGTTTCGCTACGCCGTAACGGATGAAATGAGGCTGTTGTCGTCGTTCGTGTTCAGCGCAATCTTAGGATACGGCGGGCTCTTTATAGGGCTTCGGAGGGGTAAGAACCTTACTATTCCCGCGATAATGCGCCTTTTCAAGGGGCAGGAATTGGAAGAGGACATTAAACTCCTCGATACCAGCGTTATAATAGACGGCCGCATAGCCGACATTATCGAAGCCGGATTTTTGGAGGGGACGTTCATAATACCCCAGTTCATACTTCAGGAACTGCAGTATATAGCGGATTCGCCCGATCCCATGAGAAGGACAAAGGGAAGGCGTGGCCTCGACATACTGCACCGGGTGCAGAAAATGTCCAACATAAAAGTAAAGATAGTGGAAGAGGACTTCCCCAAGATAAAAGAGGTCGATGCGAAACTCATAGCCTTAGCGCGCCTTTTGAACGCTAAGGTGATAACGAACGATTTCAATCTGAATAAGGTGGCTCAACTGCAGGGCGTGTCCGTGCTGAATATAAACGAGCTTTCCAATGTATTGAAGCCTGTGGTATTGCCCGGAGAAACGCTAAGCCTTTTTATAGTCAAGGAAGGGAAGGAATATAATCAGGGCGTCGCTTACCTCGACGACGGCACGATGGTCGTTATAGAGAATGCGCGCAAGCTCATAGGCAAAAACGTGGAAGTCGTTGTAACGAGCGTTCTGCAGACCACTGCCGGACGTATGATATTCGCGAAGCCGAAGGACGAAGACTGAGAACTATGAACGCTATAACGCTGCACGCTCAACGCAATATTGTTGCCATAGTCCCTGCCGCGGGTTTGGGCAAGAGATTCGGCGAAGAGAAAAATAAGCCCTTCTATCCGATAAAGGATAAACCGCTGCTTATTTGGACGCTCGAGGCATTGCAGAATATCGAAGAGATTTCGGAGATAGTTCCGGTACTGAAAGAAGAAGACCTTATAGCGTGCGGCGAGCTGGTCGAGAAATATAATATCACCAAAGTAAAACGCATAGCGCCCGGAGGAAAAGAGAGGCAGGATTCGGTTTACAACGGCATAAAGGCTGTTGACGGCAAAACATCCATTGTGGCGATACACGACGGCGCGAGGCCCTTTATCGATAGGGATATTATAAGAAGGACTATAGACGGGCTGAAGGGTTATGACGGCGCAATCGCAGCCGTGCCTGTGAAGGATACGATAAAAGAGGCCGGAAGCCGGCAATCAGGGGAAGATTTTATTGTAGAAAAAACGTTGAACCGCAATGTCCTATGGGCTGTTCAGACTCCGCAGGTATTTCATTTTAATAAGATAAAGGAAGCTTATGAAAAGGCGTCAGCCGATAAATATTACGCAACCGACGATGCCGCATTAATAGAGCATTACGGGGGAAGGGTAAAAATTGTCATGGGCTCGTACAGAAATATAAAAATAACTACACCGGAAGACATATTAATAGCAGAAGCTTTGTTAAAGATATGAGAATTGGAATCGGTTACGACTCGCACAGGCTTGTAGAAGGCAGAAGGCTTATTATCGGCGGCGTGGATATTCCCTTTGAGAAAGGGCTTTTAGGCCATTCCGACGGCGATGTTTTATGCCATGCGATTATTGATGCGATTATAGGTGCTATGGGCGAAGGAGATATAGGTAAACATTTTCCGGACACGGATGAAAAATGGAAAGGCGCATCGAGCATAATGCTTTTAAAACATATCGTCGACCTCGCGCATTCAAACGGCTTTGAGATTCAATGGATAGATTCCATTGTCATAACGGAAAAACCTAAAATAGCGCCTCATATAGATGAGATGAAAAAAGCAATTTCTAAAGCGGGAATATCTCCTTCTATAGTCAATATCAAGGCAAAGACAAATGAGGGAATGGGATTTATCGGCAAGGGCGAAGGCATCGCGGCGCAGGCCGCGTGTTTGTTGAAAAAAACTTAGTAGAAATACAATTTTTCAGAATAAAAAAAGGCGGGGCATTTGCCCCGCCTTTTTGTTTAAGTCAGTTCAGCAATTAGAAGCTGAGTGTGATTCCGTGTACTGCCTGTGTGATGCTCTTGTTGTTGGCGTTTGTTACGCTGCCCAAGCTGGCATTCTGTTCCCATGCCAAACCCGGATCGAGTATACCCGCTGTGATGAAGTATACGAGATTTTTGTCAACCTGATAGGTGAGCTTTACATCATATTCTCTTCCGATCTTCTTTGATGCGGCGGCTGTATTCGCCTTTGTCATCTTGAGCTCAAAAACGTCAATTGATGCCTTCAGGTCTTTTGTGAGTGTAGCATCGGCTCCGAGCCTGTAGTATGTGGTATTGGAAATACCTGTTGCGCGGGCGCTTCCGTCATCGGCTCCTCTTGTGGTGTATTCATAGATGAATGTGTAGTGGACGTCGTTGCCGAGGAATGTCTGGAATTCTTTTGTGGTATTGCCGTCGTTATCTTCGCCGCTGCCGCTTGCATACTGAGCCCTGAGTGTAACAGGGTTGATGGCATAGCTTGCGCCGAGGAGTAAGCCTGAGCCTTTGAACTTAGCCGTGTTGGATGAGTTTCCGAACTGTGTATCATACTCAAACATCCAGCCGAAGTTGTTTATCTTGCCGTCGCCATGAATTCCGAGGTTCTGGAAGTCATATTTCTGGTTTGCTGCGGTCTGTCCATTGTTTATCAATGTGTAGTTAATGCCGACATTAGCGTTCTTGGCTACCTTATAGGTCGCGAGTCCTACATAAGCGGTCGTGTCGCCGGTCCCAGCGCCGTCGGTCTTGTTTGCCTCTGAGTCTTCAGCTAACTGAATTGTAAGCAATCCGACGTGGAGATCCTTTGTAGGGTCTGCGAAAACTACGATTGCGTCAGAGCCGTACTTTGTGTGATCGAAGAACTGCTTGTTGCCGAGAGCCAAAGGCATATGACCGACCTTGATTCCAGCGGGAATTCCGAGCAGGCCGTTGCCTTTGTGGAGGATCCATGCCTCGAGGAATTTCAGGCTTGAAGCCGACTTGTTGTTATTCAGGCCCCATCTTGGTCCATCACCGCTGCTTGTGCCGTTTGCGGTGCCAGCTGTGCCGTCATCGGTTTCCAAGTGCAGGAATCCTGTAGTGTTTTTGCTGACATCAGCCTTTAAGCTGAGCCTTACTCTCGAGTCATACCATCCCTGAGAGTTGTTGTCGGACGGGGTGGCCGTTCCTCTGTAATCTGCGCTGGAATTTTTTATGTACCAGCCCCTCATTCTTATCTCTCCGCCCAGAGTTACCTGGGTTGTGCCTTTTGTCACGATTGCCTGAGTCTCAGAAGGGATCTCGGCGTGAATGGCTAATGCGCCGGCTGCAAAGCCGAGCACCAGCATCATTGCTGCTAATACCGTTAAAAATCTTTTCATTTTGCTCTCCTTACTTCCCAAACCCTTTTAGAGGTTCGGTTCAGTATTTATCCGCCAAAGGCGGATTCCCTCTCAACTGCTTACTTCCGAACTGCCGCTCTTTATAGTCTTATTCCCCGCATCACCCCCTTATTTAAGCCCTTTTTTTAGCTTTAGCCTTTTGGGCATGAACTTCTGTGTTATCCCTATGGGTTATGATCTCAATTTTTACTTCCCGTATTTCACCGCTCAAGTCTTTAGCTGCTGAGTCAATCTTACCATTTAGTCGTTTTTCTGTAGATTCAATCTTGCCTGTCAGCCCGTCAACCGCAAGATTAAGCTTGTGCTGAAAATCCTCAGAAAGAATGCCGAGATATCTCTGAAGCTCTTTTATATTATCTTCGATGATTTTTTCTATATCTTTTTTAAACTCTTTAAAATCTTTTTTTGTGAATGATTCGGCCATAAATTCGCGCCCCCCGTAAAGATGGTAGAGTATATACTATTAGCGCGCTGCTTTGTCAAGCAAAAATTATTGTCAAAGAACAAAAAACCTATTTATAGAAAGCAACAAATATGCCAGACTGAACTCATTGAAAATTAAAATAAAAATAATTATGATCCGGTATAAGCCCGTGTAAAACTGTGTCTATTTTGCAATATGTGTGAAATGAGGCAACAGTAGTTGATTTTACTTGATAACTTGCTTTTTAAGCAGTTGAGAGACATATTCAACGCTTCTGCGGGCTTCCGTAAAATCGCATAGAAAGCAGGCTTGACTGCAAACCTGCTTTCAGATCTTTCCTGCCGGTCATTTGTGCCGGGAGTTTTTCTTCTTTTTTCAGGCGATTTTTTATTCATTTTTCGCTTTTTTTATATAAATGTTTCGATTAATTTAACATAACAAAATAATTTTTTCTTGTGTTAACATATGGATGTACGATGAAAACAGCAATACTTATACCTTGTTATAACGAAGAAAAAACCATTGGAAGTGTTGTTTCAAGCTTCAGGGAACAGCTTCCTGGCGCCGACATATATGTATATGGCAATAACTCCACAGATAATTCTGTAGAGGAAGCGAAGCGGGCCGGGGCTATAGTCCGTTTTGAGAAAAAGCAGGGCAAGGGAAATGTTGTGCGGGCAATGTTCAGTGAAATAGATGCCGACTATTTCGTTATGGTTGACGGAGACGGCACCTATCCTGCAGAAAGGCTCGGCGACCTCATGCAACCTCTTATAAAAGGCGATGCCGATATGGTTATCGGGGCAAGGCTACATCCCACATCGGAAAGTCATTTTAAATGGATTAACTTTATCGGCAATAAACTGTTTGTATATTTTTTGAATTTTATTTTTGGCGTTAAAATTATAGACCTCCTGTCGGGTTACAGGGCGTTTAACAGGGATGTTGTCAAGAGCATACCGATAGTAAGTCGTGGATTTGAAATCGAGACTGAAATAACAATCAGATGTCTGGAGCATAATTACAGGATAGTTGAAGTGCCTGTAGATCTTATGCCGCGGCATAAAGACAGCAGGTCGAAAATTAAATATTTTAGAGACGGCCTTCTCATATTGAACACTATTTTTTTTCTTTTCAGAGATTATAAACCGTTAACTGCTTTCGGCTCTATAGGTTTGATTTTTATGTCTTCAGGATTGATTCTGTCCGGCGTTTTTATGGACTATATAAAGGCAGATAAGGGGCTATACCTGTCCGTTTTTGCAACGGGCTTAATTTTGGCCGGTTTTATATCTTTTGCCGCCGGTTTTATAATCCATGCTATATCCCGCCGTTTTCAGGAATTGAATTATCGGCTGCAGCTTATAGACAATTCGGCATATAAGGGACTATCGAGTAAAATCAAGAACAAGTAGATATTAAACTCCATGAGCAAAAAAATAAAACATGAGCTGGATATCGCAAAGTATACAAAAGCGATTGAGCAAAATTCTGAAAGCTCAGGGGCATACAATAACCGCGCAAATGTCTATTACAGAGAAGGATTTTATGACCTTGCAATTGCCGATTATACAAAGGCCATAGAATTAAAACCCGATTATTTCCTTTTTTATAACAACAGGGGAAATGTTTATCAGCAAATAGAAGAATATGAATTTGCAATTGCCGATTATAATAAGGCTATAGAATTGAATCCCAATAACGGCATGCCTTATAACAACAGGGGCTTTGCGTTTCTTATGATCGGGAAACTCGGAGATGCCGAAAGAGATATCAGAGCATCGCTTGAACTCAATGCAAATAACATTTATGCGCTGAACAGCATGGCCGAGTTGTATGCGGCAAGAAATAATACGGAAGAGGCATGCAGGTGGCTGAGGAAGGCCATAGAGAAGGGATATAACAATTGGACATATGTCAGGACATCAAAGACTTACGATAACATTCGCGGCTCGGAGTGTTTCAGAAAAATAATTAAGAGCGGAAGAGCGGAAGAGCAGGGGAATTAGATCGTTATTCTATAATTGTCCTTCCGACAGAATAATATTCAAACCCCATCGCCTTCATTTTCTGAGGGTCGTATATGTTCCTGAAATCGAAGAAATAAGGCTGTTTCAAAATTTTCATCAGCTTTGCCAGCTCGAGGTTCCTGAACTGATTCCATTCCGTGACTATAACTACAGCATCCGCGCCGTCGCATGCCTCGTATGCGTCGCTGCAATAATTAATTTGAGGCAATACCGCCTTTGCGTTATCCATTGCAACGGGATCGTAAGTCTTGATGTTTGCTCCGGCATCAAGCAGGTTTTGGATTATAGATACGGCGGGAGCTTCCCTGATATCGTCCGTGTTAGGCTTGAATGAAAGCCCCAAAATCGCAATTGTTTTGCCCTTGACGTCATTAAGGGTGCTCTTTATCTTTTCAGATACCGACGCCATCTGGCGTTCGTTCGCTTTAACTGCGGCATTGACGATCCCTAATTCCGTATTATTATCGGAAGCTATTTTCAACAGCGCCCTCGTGTCCTTAGGGAAACACGAACCGCCGAAACCGGGGCCCGCGTGAAGGAATTTTTTGCCTATCCTGCCGTCGAGCCCCATTCCTTTTGCGACAACATTGACGTCCGCCCCGACTCTTTCGCATAGGTTAGCCATCTCGTTAATAAACGAAATTTTTACGGCAAGAAAAGAATTGGAGGCATATTTTATAAGCTCCGCAGTCTCGATATTCGTTATGACGAAAGGCGTCTCGATAAGATAGAGAGGTTTGTAAAGGTCTCTCATTATCGCCGCCGCCTGCGGGCTTTTTGAGCCTATTACAATCCTGTTCGGGCGCATGAAATCTTCTATAGCGGCGCCTTCACGCAGAAATTCAGGATTCGATACTATATCGAAATCAACCTCTTCCCTCAGATGCCGCGAGATTATTTTTCGTATCCTTTCGCCCGTTCCTACCGGCACGGTGCTTTTTGTGACGATGACTTTATAGTTTTTTATGTGGTTTGCGATCTCTTTTGCGACCTCATCCACATAGATCATATCCGCGGAGCCGTCTCCCCTCGGAGGAGTGCCGACCGCAATGAATACAACGAGGGATTCCTCGACCGCCGAACCGATATCGGTTGTGAATTTAAGTCTGCCCTGACTGACGTTTCTCTTTACGAGTTCTTCGAGACCCGGCTCGTAAAATGGAATTACGCCCTGCTTCAGGGATTCTACTTTGGTTTTATCTTTATCAACACAGGTTACGAAAACGCCGAATTCGGAAAAGCATGCTCCCGTGACAAGCCCTACATAACCCGCTCCGATGATTGTTATGTGCATTTTTATTCTCCTAACATATATTGAGGTAGGGGACTGTCCCCGTAGTAATTAATGGTAGGCGATGCAGGGATTGAACCTGCGACCTCTTCCGTGTGAAGGAAGCGCTCTCCCACTGAGCTAATCGCCCGTTAAGTATTTTTATAACAGATTAAAGGGTTTTAAGTAAACCCGGCGAAAGGTCAAGCCTTTTCGGATGCCGCAGGTCTTGACAAAATATTTATTATTCATGTAAGTTATCAACTCGTTCTTTGATAAGGTGCTAAATACGTGCGTTGGTGAACTAACACAAATTTTAACAGGAAACAAGAATCAGGAAAACAAATGAGAGTTTGATCCTGGCTCAGAACGAACGCTGGCGGCGTGCCTAACACATGCAAGTCGAA
>MHDU01000060.1 GCA_001803635.1 Nitrospirae bacterium GWB2_47_37
TAAGATATGAAGCGATATACCCTAAGCCTAAAGGAAAATATCTTCCGGCAGCTTTTTTAAGGCTCCCGTAGAGTTCAATATATGGCGGAGACAATAAGAGTATTTTTGCCATCTTTATCTGTCTTTTCTGGGGATAGAATTGATATCTATGCCGACAGCCTGTAAAAGCATTTGAAAGGATACAATAATAGGCAGGGCGACCAGCATTATGGTGCCTGCCGTTTTAACGGTGTTGTTGATAATCGAATCAAGCCATTCTATAAGTCCTAAGAAAACTCCAAAAACAAACATAGGAAGACCTACTAAAAGATATACCGAAGCCATATTGAAGTCATAAATAAAATATTTAAAAAATAACCGCCTGATAAAACCTTTTGCAAGTTTAGACGGGAATTGAAGCGCTATTTTAACGATATTAAGCGAACTATCCTCGTCGCCGTATTTAGCCGGTATATCTACATCTTTCACTACCGCATTAATAATGCCTAAGTTAATCAACATATCCGATTCAAAGAAATACCCTTTCGACAATCGATCCAGGTTAAGTTTATCTAATGCCCTGCGGTGTATCGCGGTATAACCGTTTGTGGGATCTATAATATTCCAGTATCCGGATGTTATTTTCAGCAGAAAAGATAAAACACTGTTCCCAAATAGGCGGATTTTGGGCATAGCTCTAAGGGCATGGAAATTCATAAACCGATTACCTTTTGTGTAGTCAGCTTCATTATTGATTAATGGAGTTATTAGATCATTAATATATGCGGTATCCATTTGGCCGTCGCCGTCTATTTTAACAATGATATCACAGCCCAATTCTACGGCCTTTTTATATCCCGTAACAACAGCTCCGCCGACTCCTCTGTTCTCTTCGTGATACAGAACGACAACATTGCTATTGCTTAATTCTTCAGCCTCTTTACCGGAATGACAGGGGCATTTATCATCGACTACTATAATATAGTCTATATTATCAGGCAAAGATAAAATTACACCCCTTAGTTTGTTCGCTACTTTATAGGCAGGAATAACAGCCGCTATTTTCATCGCAGGCGATTCTAAGTACACTCGACTTGATTATTGCTGAGAGCGCACATAACGCTGAGCCCTTTTACGGTATACGAGCCGTCTATGCCCGTAATTGTCCCGTCAGACGGATTTAATGTAAGCGTTGCAGATGAAGAACCGACGCCGCATGTTTTAGTTGTCGTCGTTCCATCATCGGCATATCTGGCATTCAAGTCTTGCGTACAACCTGTTAATGACATTGCGGCACTCGCTGCCGCTGCTTTCTGCCTATACTGCGCGAACTGCGGTATCGCGATAGCCGCAAGGATTGCGATGATCGCTACGACGATGAGCAGTTCGACGAGGGTAAAACCATTATCATCGCGGCTATTTCTTTTTAGACAGACAGTTAACATTTAATTTTCCCTTGCAATATTAAAAAAGTTAAAAAACGGGGGAATTTATTATTCCCCCGTTGGAAACAATTATGCTGCCTAAATTATGTGCATGTTATTACGCCGGAAGTGTATGAGCAGGTTACTGCAAGTCCCTTGACCGTATAAGCACCCACAGTGAGTGTAACCGCACCGGTTGTGGTATTCAGATTCAAGGTCTCTGTAGTAGTACCTACCGTAATTGTCTTTGTTGTAGTTGTTCCGGTATCCGCATATAGGGCATTCAGTTGGCTTATGCCGGCTGTTACCGAGCCTGCCGCCGACGATGCCGCCGCCTTCTGCCTGTACTGCGCGAACTGCGGTATCGCGATAGCAGCGAGTATTGCTATGATCGCTACGACGATGAGCAGTTCGACGAGGGTAAAACCTTTCTCATCCCTTTTCATCCTGTTGATTGTCTTCAACATTTTAAAACCTCCTATTTTAAGACTGCTTCCGTCAAGGACGGCAATGTTAGAGTGAATACGATGATAATTATATACCGTAAAATCCCCTATTGCAACACAAATACATTAAGCATGTTTTATGCCAACTCGTAAAATGTCGTCATACCCGCGAAGGCGGGTATCCAGAGCACAAGCAACTACTTGAAAAGACTGGATTCCCGTTTTTACGGGAATGACGAAAAGATGCTTTCCCGGACTTTTTACGAAGGGGGGCAATAAATATTGACATTTTTTGTCACCAACTTTGCGCCTAAGCAGAAAACCTCTTAAGTATTACTGCATAAAATTCTTCTATGTCTTTAAGATTGTCGGTCAATATCGATTTGAGAATTGCCACATCTATCGATTGGTAATCATGCACCGCTATATTTCTGAATCCGACCATCGCCTGCATCTTCTTAAAGATATTTTCATCGATTATGCCTGCCTCGCTTAAGAATTTGAAATTATCCTTTATTGTAGAGGCCAGCCCCAAGCCCTCGGAAGCAACTATGTGAGCGGCAATATCGATAGCTGCTTCGACTGCCCTTTGAAGGTTAAGGACAAAAATATCCTGTTTATCGATTTCATCGAGGCTGTCCGGATTAAGATCCGTTGCCTCTCTAATCCGCCTAAGGCATCGCTGAATATTGCCTGTTTTTGCCAGAATTATATCCATATCAGGCATATATCCTGCCTTTTAAAATATTATCTTCTGCTTCCTTTCGCACACGCTTAAGGTCATCGTATTCCTTTACTGTCCTGACAAAGAAATCGTTGTATATAGCGCTATTTTTATTAATAACCAAAACGCCATTTTTAAGAACCTGCATTCTGATAACCGGAGATGAATTATTCAATACAACAATGTCCGTCTCTCTTTTTATCACTGATAAGAGATCGCCTTTAAAATGAATTATCTCTTTAAAATCAGGCGTCTGCTTAAATAAAACAGCAATGTCCACATCGCTTTCCTTTGTTAAACGGTCATTGACTGCTGAACCGAAAATAAAAACAAGGAAGACATTTTCCTTATCTTCAAAGTACTCTTTAAGTATTGCCGCGATATCTTCCACCGGAAACCCCTTCACCAATTTTAACAAAAGTATAGCAATTATATAGCAATATTTCCACATTGGCCAAACATTATTAACGGGATGTGAGGCGTGCTGAAAAAAGCCTTTACTCATATGGAATGTCATAACAACATTCTCTTTCTCGTGAGCTACAACATTGCTTTCTTATTCAATGAGACAAAGATAATCTTGGGATTTCACCGGCAACTACACTTAGTAAAGGCTTGGGAAGCATGCCTTACATCCCGATGATTACGGATTAAGGACATGACAATTAAGGTCATCCTGATTGACAAAAATTGTCACCTCATTTAAAATCTCTATCATGTATCTGTCATCTGTTTTCAATTATTACAGGGTCGGACGATTTGTATTTGCGATTACCCTCCTTATCTCATTCCAAGTAGCCGGACTGCCGTATGCAATACCGAGACTGATGTCTATAATGCTTATTTATTGTTTCATAACTCTGCTCAGGCTCTTTATAGCATCGGAGAGGGCTCATTATTTCGACTTCTTTTTAGACATTGTCTTTATTTCGGCAATGGTGTATATAAGTTCGGGAATTCATTCATACCTTACCCTCCTATATCTGTTCCCTATTTTCTTCTCGTCCGTTCTGATAAAAACAAAAAAGATATTCATATTCCCTATAATCTCCGCGCTGCTTTACGGTATTGTGCATCATCTAATCGGCGGTATCGGGGACAAAGAGAGCATTCTTAACGTATCGCTGCACCTCCTTTCATTTTCCTTTATATCGCTCGCAGGCGACAACCTCAAGGTAAAAATGGAAGGGCAGGAACGGCATATAAAAAGGCTCGAAGAAGAGCGTATAAGAATGAAGGGTTATGAAAGGCTTTACAGGGTAAGCGCGGATCTCGCGCACGAACTGAGAAATCCCCTTGCATCTATTTCGGCAGCGGTTCAATTCCTGAAAGAGGGAAGAAACGATAAGGAATTCATAGACATGCTCGAATCCGATACAAAACGGCTTACTACCCTCGTCAATGACTTTCTGCTTTTCTCGCGGCCTTCCGACGCCCATAAAGAGGATGTGGAGTTATCCGAAATGCTTCGGATGCTGGTAAAACATCAGGCCGGCGATAAAAAAATATCGCTTAATGTCGAAGAAGACGTAATAGTAATTGCGAATAGGACATTTATGGATATTGCCGTAAGCAATATAATCAAAAATGCTTCTGAGGCAGCGCGATCTACTGTAGCCGTATCCCTTAAAGCGCACGAGACGGATGCGGTAATAGAAATAGATGACGACGGCGAAGGCATAGACGAAGATTTGAAGGACAAGATATTCGAACCCTTTGTGACCACAAAGGCAGACGGCACGGGGTTGGGGCTCGCCATAGCATACAGGATAATCACAGGATTCGGGGGGAATATCATGCCGGATAAATCTCCTCTCGGCGGGGCAAGGTTTACTATTATTTTTCCAATAAAGGGAATGGAGTAATGGAGGCAATAAATGCGCGCGTTAATTGTAGACGATGAACAAAATATCAGAAAGGTATTGAAGATCATACTTTCCGAAAGTGATTTTGAAGTTCATGAGGCATCCCGCATAGAAGAAGCGCGGGTTCTTATAAAAGATTATGTTTTTGACATGGCGTTAATAGACCTCAGGCTGCCTGACGGCTTAGGCATCGACGTGCTGAAGGAAATTAAAGACACCACTCCCGAAACGATCGTCCTCGTGATCACCGCATTCGCGTCGGCCGAAACGGCGATAGAAACAATGAAGGCCGGGGCGTACGATTATATTATGAAACCGTTTAATATCGACGAGATAAGAATAATCATAAATAACATAAAAGATAAAATATTGCTGCAAAAAAGAGTTCACGAACTGCAAAAGTTTGAGGATACTTTTGAGGGAATCGTGGGTCAATCCGAGGCTATAAAAAATGTTTTCAACCTTATAGAAAAAATAGCTCCCTTCGATACAAATGTTTTAATAACAGGCGAAAGCGGGACAGGCAAAGAACTCGTCTCAAAGGCGATTCATAAAAGGAGCGACAGGGCGGATAAGCCGCTCGTAGCCATAAATTGCGCGAGCCTTCCTGCGGAGCTGCTCGAGAGCGAGTTGTTCGGTTATGTAAGAGGCGCTTTTACAGGCGCTTACACCTCTAAAAGAGGCTTGATAGAAGAGGCTAATAAGGGAATATTGTTTCTGGATGAAATAGGCGAAATGCCCCGATCGCTTCAGGCCAAGTTCCTGAGATTTCTGGAAGAGCGCAAGATAAGGCCCATAGGCAGCAGCAAGGAGATAGCGGTTGACATAAGAGTTATTGCCGCGACCAACAAAGACCTGAACTCTCTCTTCGATTCAGGCGCGTTCAGAAAAGATCTTTACTACCGTCTCACGGCTTTCGAGATCAAACTCCCTACTCTTAAAGAAAGGTCTGAAGATATTCCATTGCTGATAGAGCACTTCACAAAATTATTTTCCAAAAAATTCCAAAAAAATATTTCTAAAATAGAGCCTTCTTTTATCGATTACGTTATGAAACTCGATCTCAAGGGGAACGTCAGGGAGCTTAAAAACATAGTGGAACGTGAAGTCATACTGTCCGAAAACGGAGAGATAAAATGCACGCCCTGTCCGGCATCTCCGAACCATGACCGGACAACAGAAGATGTCCCGGAGAAAGGAATAGACTTAAAAGAATATCTCGCATCTATAGAAAAAGAAATGCTGCGCAAGGCCATGCAAAAAGCAAACGGCATAAAAACAAAAGCAGCGGAGCTTTTGGGATTGACATTCAGGGAATTCAGGTACAAGCTTTCAAAATACAAATAAGCCGTCTTCTTATTTTACCGTATCTCCCATCTTGAATATCGGCAAATAAAGGGCAATAACTATATATCCGACTGTAGTGCCTAAAAATACCATAAGCAACGGTTCGAGCATTGTGGTAAGATTACCGACAGAGTCGTCCACTTCATCGTCATAAAAATCGGCTATCTTGACAAGCATCTGATCCAATGCGCCGGTAGATTCTCCTACGTTGATCATCTGCGTAACCATGGGGGGGAAAACGTCCGCCTTTGACAAAGGCTCCGCGAGGGTCTTTCCCGCCGAGACTTCTTTCCTTACATCAAAGACCACTTCCTCCACTACCTTATTGCCCGAAGAACGCGCGCATATTTCAAGACCGTCCAATATCGGAACGCCGCTGTTTAAAAGCGTGCCGAGGGTACGCGTAAACCTTGCTACGGCAACCTTTCTTACAAGATCTCCTATTATAGGCAACTTCAACAAAATAGCATCCGTTTTTTTCTTGCCGATTTCGGTCCTCCTGTATTGTTTTATTCCGATAAAGCTTCCTACGCCACCTCCTAAAATCATAAGACCGCCTATGCCGCTTAAAAAGTTGCTAAGCCATATGACGCTTCTTGTAGGGGCAGGGAGTTGGGCGCCCATCTCCCCGAATATCTTCGCGAATATAGGAATAACGAATACCATTATTATAGCAATAACGAGCACAGCTACCGTTACGACGATGGAAGGGTATATCATCGCGCCCTTGACCTTCTTCTTGAGCTTCATGGATTTTTCCATATAATTCGCAAGCCTCAAGAGCACGCCATCTAAAACGCCGCCTGCCTCGCCCGCAGCCACGAGGTTGATAAAAAGATCGTCAAAAACCCTCGGATGTTTTTTCATGGCGTCCGCGAGAGTAGTTCCCGACTCCACATCCGCCTTTATCTGTCCTATTATCGCGCCGAGTGTTTTGTTTTCGGATTGTTTCGCCATGATATCGAGGCCCTGAACGATAGGGATTCCGGCTATAAACATGGTGGCGAACTGCCGCGTAAAGACAACGACATCCTTATCGGTAACCCTTTGTTTCTTAACTTTTTTGGCTCCGGTCTCTGTAACTAACGAAGGGAGTATGCCCTGCCTCCTCAACGCGGCTATAACCTCATCCTTACCCGCGGCGGACATCTCGCCGCTTTTCGGTTCGCCCTTAGCCGTCTTACCTTTCCATTTAAAGTTAGGCATATTAACCCCTTATAACAGCCCTGCCCTTTCCATAATTACCGGCACCTTGTCTTCCATGCCGATAGCCATTATATGAACGCCGTCGCATATATTCTCTTCTTTTAACTGTTTTATATGCCTTGCGGCTATATTCAATCCGGTATCCAGCGCCTTTTCCTTGCCGGCGGCCTTTAATTCATCTATAAGCTCTATTGGCACCCTTATGCCCGGAACATTGTTGTTTATGAAGTTTGCCATGCCCGCGCTCTTTAAAACAACGATGCCCGCGAGCACCTTCACCGGAAATTTGCGCGCATACTGCATGAACTCCTTAAACTTATTTATATCATAAATCGCCTGAGTTTGGAAGAACCTTGCTCCGGCCCTCACCTTTTTCTCGAATTTTATGAGCTGCGGCTCCAGCGGATTCGCCTCCGGCGTTACGACAGCGCCCTGAAAGAAATCCGTAGAACCCTTCATCTCATTTCCGGACATATCCTTGCCGTTATTCAGGGAGTTGACTACGCCGAGGAGTTGTACGGACTCCAGATCATACACCGGCTTTGCCTGCTTGTGGTCTCCGGCAAGCACATGGTCTCCGGTCATGCAGAGGACATTCTTTATGTTTAAAATGCTCGCGCCGAGGAGGTCCGATTGCAGGCCTATCCTGTTTCTGTCCCTGCATGTCATCTGGAGTATCGGTTCGACCCCGTGATCGAGGCATATCCTGCATACGGCCATAGAGCATATGCGCATAACCGCGGATTGGTTGTCGGTAACATTCAATGCATCTACCTTGCCTTTTAAAAGCTCTATGTGATGTATCATCTCCTTAATGTCTGTGCCTTTGGGCGGCCCGACCTCAGCGGTAACAACGAACTTTCCGGAATTTAATATATCTTTAAAGCTCATTTCTTCTCTTCCTCCTTTTTCTCAGGTCTTGTCGCAAGGGTTCTCGGCTTTATATTCTGTGACCAGTCCTTGGCCTCCAGCACCGTGTCGCAAAATTCCTGAAGCTTGTCGAGCTTTTTCATCCTCTCGTATATCCTCACCCATGCGCATTTAATGTCAGGGCTTACCTCGCATTTTCCGTCCTTACATCCTCCACAGGGCCCGTTCAGTATTCCCTTAGGGCATGCGGTAACAGGGCATATGCCACCCGTTTTATCGAGAATACATTTGCCGCACAGAGAGCACCTTTCATCGAACATCTGAAACCTCGTCATATTGCCGAGGAACAGACTGTCGTTCGTAGGATACACAGGCTTGTCCTCGAATATCTCGACAGCGGCCTGCGTCCCTGCGCCGCATGACATGACGAGTATGCAGTCGGACTTATCGAGGGCTTCCTTGAAAGGCTTCAACTCGACCTTTGTGCCGAGGACCTGACATCCCGTCTTTGCGACAAAACCGCCGGTAACGTCCTTGCCCTCCGCCTTTAATGCCTCGGTCAATGCATCTATCGCTTCCTGATTGCCCGTACCGCAAAGGCTCGCGCACTCGGAGCATCCTATAAGAAAAAAGCTCTTATAGTTTTTTATGTTCTCCATCAACTCTTGAACTTCACGTTTTTTAGTGATTATCATCTTTCCTCCTTTGTATCTATGACAGCCGGCATGGCATTGTATTGGAGCGGTTTCATTTTATCCCTGCATGCAGTTTTGCCGACTTCACCGTATTTTTCATAAGCATCGTAATGGTCATAGGCCCGACTCCTCCGGGAACCGGCGTGATCGCTCCGGCTATCTCCTTTGCCGCGTCGAAATCCACGTCTCCCTTCAATATAGGCACGGTCTTTCCTGTCTTTTCGCTTATCTTCTCGCCTACGCGGTTGACTCCCACATCGATGACGCATGCCCCCGGCTTTATCCATTCGGGCTTCACCAGACCGGGAACTCCTGCCGCGACAATAAGAATATCCGCCCGCTTGCAGTGGGCTTCTAAATTTTTTGTGCCTGTATGCACAATGGTCACCGTGGAATTAGCTCCTCTTCCCTTCTGAAGCATTATATTCGCAATGGGTTTGCCTACGATATTGGAACGGCCTACCACCACGACCTCTGCGCCGGATGTATCGAAACCGGAGCGCACGATCAACTCCTGTATGCCCGCAGGCGTGCAGGGAAGGAACTTCGCCTCGTTTCCGCCGATCATAAGGCGTCCTACATTTACCGGATGAAATCCGTCCACGTCCTTGTCCGGGTCTATGGCGTTGAGCACCTTTTTCTCGTCTATGTGTTTCGGCAGCGGAAGCTGGACAAGGATGCCGTGTATCTTCGGGTCATTGTTGTATTTATCTATAAGCTTGAGAAGTTCCGCCTCCGATAAGTCATCCGGCTGATCGTCCTGAACGGAATAAAAACCGAGTTCGTGCGCCGTCTTCTGCTTGGCGGTAACGTAGCTTACAGATGCCGGATTTTTGCCGACCAGTATTGTTATAAGTCCCGGAACAACCCCGGACTTCTCCTTCAGTTCGGTCACTTCCTTTTTAAGTTCTTCCCTTATTTGCGCGGCTATTTCGGTACCGCTGATGATCTTTGCAGCCATAAATCCTCCTGATTTTTTATTTTATTAAAGAAAGCATTTCCTCTCTTGTGCTCTGTTTACTTCTGAATATTCCCCGCACGGCGGATGTAGCGGTCCTCGAACCCGGCTTCTTTATGCCCCTCATGCTCATGCAAAGATGCTCCGCGTCTATGACTACCATGCAACCCCTCGGTTTAATCCTGTCCATTATCATATCGGCCAGTTGGGACGTCAATCTCTCCTGAACCTGCGGCCTCTTAGCGAGATGCTCCAATGCCTTGGCAAGCTCGCTCAACCCCACTATGCTGCCGGATGGTATATAAGCTATATGAGCCCTTCCGATGAAAGGCAAAAGATGATGCTCGCATACCGAATAAAATGGAATATCTTTTAATAACACCATCTCATCGTGGCTTTCGCCTTCTATAGGCTTAAGCAGGTCTTCACCCGGCGTTTCGAGACCTGCGAATATCTCGGCAAACATCTCCGCAACGCGCTTGGGAGTGTCTTTCAATCCCGGACGCTGTTTATCCTCGCCTATTCCGTCGAGTATAAGCCTTACGCCTTCCTCTATCTTTTTCTTGTCCATATCACTCCTATAATCTCTAATGAGACATTTAAAAGATATAGTGCGGGTCTGTTCCGTTGAAACAGACCCGCACTATATAATCTCTGAGCAATCTATAATCCTCTTGTCGGTTATTATCTTATCCATCTTTATATCGTACGTTTCCGAAGGGATGTCTTCTACAATCTGCTCCTCATAAGCCGGCGCAATCTTTGCCTTCGCCACCTGAGCCAGTAGTTTATCATAAAAGCCTTTCCCGTATCCCAGCCTGTTGCAATGCCCGTCAAATGCGACTCCGGGAACGATGATCAAATCCATCTCTTCCGCATGCATCCTTCTGTCTTCAGGCACTTGCGGTTCCGGTATTCCCATATATCCCGCAGCAACTTCATTCATGTCTTCCATACGATAAAGCGCCAATCGGCCGTTATCATTATCAACCTTCGGAAGAGCAATAACTTTGCCGGAATCAAGGCAATATTTTAACAAATCGAGCGTGTCTACTTCGCTATTGAAAGATGCATATAAGAGAATTTTATGGGCTGCCCTGAACTCCGGGAGCGCGAGGATTTTTTCTTTAATCTTCAGGTCTTTGACCTTTCTGATTTCGACGCTTAGGGCATCGCGCCGGTTATGAACAATCTTTCTTATGGAAGCCTTATCTGCGGGCAATCCTTCACCTCACGATTTTTCAATCATGCTTTCGAGTTTTCCCTTTATTCCGCTTATCTCTTTTACGACTTCCGCTGCCGCATGAAACGGCGAATCGCCCCTGACATCCGCATCCATTACCGATTGGTCGAATCTTATCGCGCCGAGGAGTTCCATGCCTTTGATATGTTCTTTCAAAAAAGATATATCGTCGTCGTTCCTTACCTTATTCGCAACTACAAATACGTGCTTTACGCCGAGCCCCTGCGCCATCTCCTTCACAGTGTTTGCCGTCTGGATGCTCCGCTGTCCCGGCTCCACCACGACTATAAAGGCATCCACCGCTTCCGCGGTTCCCCTTGTAAGATGCTCTATTCCCGCCTCCATATCCACGATAACGACTTCGTCCCTTTCCACAACGAGGTGTTTCAGCAGTCTCCTGAGAAGGACGTTTTCCGGGCAATAACATCCGGATGCCGCTGCCTTTGATTTCCCCGTCACAAGAAGGGTAATACCGTCGAATTTATATCCTATTTCTTCAGGCAGGTCGTCCACTCTCGGATTTAACTTGAATATTCCCCCCATGCTTCCCGGCTTCGCGCCCATTCTTTCTTCTATAAGTTCGAGCATGTCGGCAATCGGCCTTACTCTCTCAATCTCGGAAGGCTTAATTCCGAGCGCCTGAGCAAGGTTCGCGTCAGGGTCGGCGTCTACGGCTATAACCCTTTTGCCCTCGCGGGCGAACAGGTGAGACAATACCGCCGAAAGGGTCGTCTTTCCGACCCCGCCTTTGCCTGTAACCGCTATTTTCATGGTCTGAAATTATAACATATCCGCCGTTTTGCGGCATCTAATCCCTTTCACCTGCTTCGCCTTTTATGTTATCATTTCCTATGGAAATCAAGAAAATCCTTACTAAGGAAAATATCTCAAAGGACCTCGAAGACGCTGACCGTTACCTGATGCATACATACAGCCGCCAGCCGGTAATACTCAGAAAAGGCCGGGGCATGAAGGTATGGGGAACCGACGGCAAGGAATATCTTGATTTTGTAGGCGGCATCGCTGTAAATGTGCTCGGGCACTGCCATCCTAAGGTCGTTATAGCCATACAAAAACAGGCGCAGCGGCTGCTCCATGTATCCAACCTTTATTACATAGAACCTCAGATAAAGCTCGCGAAACTCCTGTGCGCCCATTCCTTTGCGGACAAGGCATTTTTCTGCAATTCAGGAGCCGAAGCGAATGAGGCCGCTATAAAGCTCGCCCGGAAATACGCGAAGGAGCATTCCGGGCAGGAAAAGTTCGAGATCATCACAGCGTTGAATTCATTTCACGGAAGGACCCTCGCGACCGTTACCGCTACCGGGCAGGAAAAATTCCAAAAGGGATTCGAGCCGCTTATGCCGGGATTCAAATATGTCCCGTTCAATGACGTCAATGCGCTGAGATCCGCAATAAGCCGGAATACCTGCGCTGTTATGCTCGAACCCATTCAGGCGGAAGGCGGCGTAATAATCCCTTCGGAGAACTACCTCAAAGAGGTCAGAAAACTGTGCGACGAAAACGGACTATTATTGATACTCGACGAAGTCCAGACAGGCATGGGACGGACGGGAAAGCTCTTCGCATATGAGCATTACGGCATAACACCCGATATAATGACCCTCGCAAAAGGGCTCGGCGGCGGCGTGCCCATAGGCGCAGCTCTCGCGACCGAAAGGGTCGCTGCATCGTTTCAACCCGGAAGCCACGCGTCCACCTTCGGGGGGAATCCGCTCGTCTGCGCTGCGGCAATAGCGACATTGGAAACTATCCTCGAAGACGGATTGCTCATAGAACACTGCGCCAGAATGGGAAAATATCTCATCAACCGCCTGGAGCAATTAAGGGAGGATTATCACGATACGATTGCTGACATCCGCGGCAAAGGGCTGCTTGTAGGTCTGGAGATCAATAAGGACGGGGCCCCAATAGTCAAGGCATGCCTCGAAAAAGGCCTGCTTATAAACTGCACCGCGGGCAATGTGCTCAGGTTCGCGCCGCCTTTGATCGTAGAGAAAAAAGAGATAGACCACATGGTCGATGTGCTTGAGGAGGTGCTCGGCAGATGAGTTCTAAAAGGGATTTTCTTACTATATGGGATTTGACCGCCGGCGAAATAGAATGCCTGCTGAAAAGGGCGATAGAATTGAAATCCGGCTCCGATAAAAATAATTGCCCGCTTATCGGCAAGAGCATAGGCATTTTTTTCGAAAAACCGTCCACGAGGACGCGGGTGTCTTTCGAGGCGGGAATATACCAACTCGGCGGGCAGTCTATTTATCTTAATCCGAGAGAGCTACAGTTAGGACGGGGAGAGACCATAGCCGATACTGCAAGGGTCTTATCCAGATATTTAAGCGGCATGGTTCTGAGAACTTATTCTCACGCCTCCGCCGAGGAGTTCGCCTCGCACGCTACGGTGCCTGTAATAAACGGGCTTTCCGATCTACACCATCCGTGTCAGGCCCTTGCCGACCTCATGACCATCCTCGAAAAAAAGGGACGAATTAGCGGCATCCGCCTTGCGTATATCGGCGACGGCAATAATGTAGCCAATTCATTGATAGAAGCCGCAGCGCGGACAGGAATAAGCCTCACCGTCGCATGCCCGGAAGGGTACGAGCCGGATCCGGATATTATCGAAAGGGCCCGGAACGCTATGGCTAAAGACTCAAAAGGAGAGCTAATCATTCTCAGAAATCCGAAAGAGGCCGCAGGAAGGGCGGATGTGATTTATACGGACGTATGGGTAAGCATGGGACAGGAAGATAAGGCTGAAAAGAAAAAGACGAAATTAAGGGATTATCAGATAAACGGACAGTTGCTGCAATGCGCTAAAAACGACGCGATAGTGCTTCACTGCCTTCCGGCGCACAGGGGCGAAGAGATAACCGATGAAGTAATGGACGGCCCGAACAGCGCGGTATTCGATCAGGCGGAAAACAGGCTTCATACGGAAAAAGCGCTTTTAGAGTTCCTTATAAGGTAATTCTATTATAAATGCGGCGCCTTCGCCTTCCCTGCTTTTAACTCTTATATCTCCGCCGTGCGCCTTAATTATGTTATAGCAAATGCTCAAGCCGAGACCGGTTCCTTTTTCAAACCTCTTTGTTGTAAAAAACGGCTCGAATATTCTGTTTACAACATCGCGAGGAATACCCGGCCCGTTATCCGAAACCTCGATAATAAGACGGTTGTCATCCCTTCCCGCCTTTACGGTTATCCTGTCTCCCTTGCCTGAATCCCTTACTGCATGGATCGCATTCGTCATAAGGTTCAGCAGCACGCGCTCCATCTGTGCGGCATCGAGCGGAAACGTCATGCCGGAAGGAACATCCTCCGAAATATTTATTTTGGAGGCGGCAAACGCCTCCGCCAGAAAATCTATGACCTCATGGATCATGCCTTTTATGTCGGCATCGGTTTTTTCGAGAACCGGCGTCTTAGAAAACAAAAGCAGATCGCGCACTATATTGGAAGTGCGCGCCGCGGATTTATATATCTTCTCGACCATCTGCCTGACCGTATCGTCCGTAGTGGTTTTCAGCAGGAATTCGCTGTATCCGCTTATGCTCGTAAGGGGGTTGTTCAGCTCATGCGCTATTGCCGCGGTCACCTGTCCGAGAGCCGCCAGCTTTTCGGATTGGATAAGCCTTAGTTCCATATCCTTATCGGATGTTACATCCCTTACCACTAAGACGCATCCTTTGTCTTCCTTCCCATTCAGCATCTTAAACGATCTGACTACGAAAACCCTTCCGTCGCATGAGACCTCTTTCTTAAAGCCCGATTCACATTCGCCTTTACAGGAACTTATCATTAACTCCTTTGCCGCTTCGTATATCGGAGCGCCCAGTGCGGATTCTCCGCAATAATCCTTTGCCTGCCTGTTCATCAGCAGTATACGGCAGTTTTTATCGATAATGAATACCATATCCTGCATGGAGTCGAATGTATGCTGCCACTGCCCTGCCCAGTCATTGAGAATCCTTTCCCTCTCCCTTACGTCGGATTCGAGCTTCGAGACCCTCTTCATCGCGATAAATGAAAAACCTAAAAACAGGAAAAATCCGGAGACAGTAGTGAAAACGCCGGCATTCTTGACCATAAGAAGTTCCTGCGTCAAATATTCCGTTCGCGTATCGGCCAATTTTTTGGCCTTTATGTATGCGCTTTCGGCAAAGGGAACAATCTGCTTTACGGCGACAAAAACCTTCTCACGGCTATAATAAGAGTCATCTTGTCTTATTTCACCCGCAAATTTATCCACCCGTTTTTCCATATCGCCTATTTGCATTGTTATCTCAGGGGAATGATGGCATCCCCAGCATTCGGCGATAATGGCGCGGGTCTTCGATTTTAATGCCGTTATTTGAGACCCCTGACTCCTGTCGATAACCGCGTCCCTTAACTCATGTATCGCATCCCTGAGTTCAAGGCGCTTGACAAGGCTCTTCTGGGCCTCTGTCAGCGATTCGACTTTTTCTTTTGCCGCAAAAAGCCGGGCCCCCATGAACATTATGCCTACAGTGGTTATGACAAGAAAAAAGCTTAGAATTATGACAAAAATTCTTCTCATTTATGCGCTCTCTTGCTTATTTGATTCTTACATGGTCCTATGCTAATATGAATACAATATGAATTATATCATAAATTCATAAAAATTTCATAATTGTAAATTATTATATACAATAAAGAAATACAACGACAAATAAAAGGGGAGAGAGTATTATGGACTACAAAACGAGGATAAAAATAATCAAGGGCAGCCGCACACTAAACGATTTTTCAAAACTGCTGGATATTCCGATAACGACCCTTCATACCTATCTCAACGGCCGCGAGCCGTCGGTCGGTTTCGTAAAAAAAGTACATGAAAAACTGAACGTCAATCCGGAATGGATCATCACCGGAAGGGGTCAGATTTATAAAGACGAAATATTCTGCGACGACGAGAACGCCGTGGAGAACATAATAGATTTCTTGAAAATTTCATGGCCGGCATGGACCGAAAAAGAGCGATGCTGGTTCGAAACGCACTTCAGGCGGAATTTCCCCGAATTCGAGACATGGCTGATGGGCGGTCAGGGCGCAAAATAAAACCGCTTTAATCATTAATAAGCCCGGAATTCAAGCCCTTCCTTGACTTCGACCATATCTCTTTTATAAGATACACATTTCAAGTTTATTTTCATGGAGGATAAATGCTTATCGCGATCGGCTCGGACCACGCGGGTCTTGAAATGAAAATGGAAATAATCTCCGTCTTGAAAGAATTTTCTCACGAATACGTAGATTACGGCACCGACACCCCTCAATCCGTTGATTATCCGGACTTCGGAGAGAAGGTCGCGGACGCGGTCTCGACCGGAAAAACGGAACGCGGGATACTGATATGCGGCACCGGCATCGGCATGTCCATTGTCGCGAATAAATTTCCGAATATCCGGGCCGCCCTTTGCAACGAGCTTTTCTCGGCAAGGATGAGCAGGCTCCACAACGACGCCAACGTCCTCGTCCTCGGAGGCAGGATTATAGGCAAAGACCTCGCGAAAGAAATAGTACGCACATGGATCACCGTGCCTTTTGAAGCCGGAAGGCATGTCAACAGGCTCAAAAAAATCACACTCATCGAGGAGAAAACTGCAAGGAAATGAATCTCGAAAACCTAAAATCCACGGACCCCGAAATATACGAAGCGATCATTAAAGAAACCGAACGGGAGCAGGGCAAAATACTTTTAATAGCATCGGAGAATTACGCGAGCCGCGCGGTTCTTGAGGCGCAGGGCTCCGTCTTTACCAACAAATACGCCGAAGGCTATCCCAATAAGAGGTATTACGGAGGCTGCGAGTATGCTGATATCGTAGAGCAACGCGCGATCGAGAGGGCAAAAGAACTATTCGGCGCGGAGCATGTGAATGTCCAGCCGCATTCGGGAAGTCAGGCAAATATGGCCGTCTATTTCTCA
The DNA here is from genome assembly GCA_001803635.1 of Nitrospirae bacterium GWB2_47_37. Classification (GTDB taxonomy): domain Bacteria; phylum Nitrospirota; class Thermodesulfovibrionia; order Thermodesulfovibrionales; family Dissulfurispiraceae; genus GWB2-47-37. The sequence continues at coordinate 16,732 of MHDU01000060.1, forward strand.
TTTTTAAAGCCCGGCGATACTATATTGGGAATGAACTTAGCGCACGGAGGGCATTTGTCGCACGGCGCATCGGTCAACTTCACCGGCATGCTGTATAAAAGCATATCTTACGGCATCGATAAGGATACGGGCCGCATAGATATGAATGAAGTAAGAGAACTTGCAAAAAAGCATAAACCCAAAATGATAATTACCGGAGCAAGCGCATATTCCCGCCTGCTCGATTTCAAGGCATTCTCTGAAATAGCGAAAGAGACCGGAGCCTATCTCCTTGCGGACATAGCTCACATCGCCGGCCTGATCGCTGCTGGAGAGCATCCTTCGCCTGTTCCTTACGCGGATTTCGTTACGTCCACCACCCACAAAACGCTTCGCGGACCGAGGGGCGGAATGATAATGTGCAGGTCCGAATACGCAAGGGCGATCGACAAAATGATCTTCCCCGGAATCCAAGGGGGGCCCCTCGTTCATGTTATCGCCGCAAAGGCTACGGCATTGAAAGAAGCATTGAGCCCGGAATTCAAGGATTACCAGAAAAAAGTCATATCAAACGCAAAAAAGCTTGCGGACGGACTTATCGATCGGGGTTTTAATATAATTTCCGGAGGCACGGACAATCATCTCATGCTCGTGGATTTAAGAAGCGTGAACGTAACAGGCAAAGAGGCTGAAGAAGCCCTCGATAAAGCAGGCATAACGGTAAACAAAAACTCCATTCCTTACGACGACAAGCCTCCGACGATAACGAGCGGCATAAGGCTCGGAACGCCGTCCGTAACCACACGCGGGATGGGCAATTCCGAAATGGACGACATCGCCGACATAATATCGAACGTCATTAAAAATATACCTAACCCGGCGGTAATTGCCGGCATGAACGGAAGGGTTAAAACCCTCTGCAATAAACATCCCATTTATCAGCCATGAAGTGCCCGTTCTGCGGAAGCGTCGAAGACAAGGTTATAGACTCGAGATCGAGTAAAGAAGGAGATGTCGTCCGCAGAAGAAGGGAATGCCTGAAATGCGGGCAGCGCTTTACCTCCTATGAACGGGTCGAAGACCCCTTTCCCATGGTGATAAAAAAAGACGGAAGCCGTGAATTCTTCAACGGCCATAAGATACTCACAGGGCTCAAAAAGGCGTGCGAGAAACGCCCCATTCCAACAACAACTCTTGAGGAAGTAGAAAAAAATATCGAGAAGAAACTCATGGGTCTCAACGTCAAGGAGATACCGAGCACATGGATAGGCGAAGAGATAATGTCCGCCCTAAAGGAACTCGACAAGGTAGCCTATGTGAGATTCGCCTCGGTGTACAGGCAGTTCAAGGACATAAGCGAGTTGATGGAAGAAGTTAAAGGACTGTTCGAGCCGAAAAAAAAGAAATAGCGCTTATCGCGTTATAGAGCTGCGCGTTATTGAACTATTTGAAACCGGTATGACATAATATTGAACGTTATAACGCTCAACGCTGTGCGTTATAACGGAACTCTTGGGGAGTCGTCCAACGGCAGGACGGTAGACTCTGGATCTGCTTATAGGGGTTCGAATCCTCTCTCCCCAGCCATATGGTCCCATCGTCTAGCGGTCAGGACGTGGCCCTCTCAAGGCCGAAACACGGGTTCGATTCCCGTTGGGACTACCAAATTTTTCAAAGAACTTAGGAAGATTCCGCCGGATTAAATTATGCAGCATGCAATTTAACTTTTTCGTGATCTTGTAAAATTTTCAATATCCCCACAATGCTATCCAAACGAGGATTACCTTTAGGCCCAAGCATACGGTGCAAACTTTTACTATCTTTCTTAAGCTTCCGGGCAAGCGAAGGAAAGGTAATTGTGGCATTAATATAATCGCGCAGTATCGCCTTGCCCGTCTCTATATTGCCGATTAAAATTTCGTTTACGGCTTCGGTTAGAAGCCCCCTACGGAATTTTTCATCCTTCGCCGCCCGCTCCATTATTGTCTCTCTAAAGTCACGAGTAAGTGCCATTTTAAACCTCCCTCATTTAAACAATAGTAACATTTAGGTTACTTTCTGTCAAGTTATTTTTCCATCGGCATTTTCCACCGGGTTCGATTCCCGTTGGGACTACCAAACTTTTCTTTATATTCCAAGAAGTTATCAGAATATTATGTAAAAAACTTCCGTCATCAAACCGTCAATGAATCCTATCTTTTGTTATTAAATTTTGGGGCGCATCGAGGAATATTTTAATCTTCGAGCTGTTTCAGAGAATCGGGCTGCCATAAGTTTGAACTATACCGGAATCTCAAGCAATATCTTTCTATAATCCACATGCGGGACCACGCGCTTTTTATCCGCCTCGGTTTTTTCGAGGGTAACAAGCCCTATCTCAGATAGCATTTTTAGATCCTGATTCACATTTTTCAAGTCTCTGCCTAACATTTTTGCAAGCTCATAAACCGATTGAGGATGCTGTTCTCTTATCGTCTTAAGAATTAAAAGCCTGTTGTTGGTAAGTACCGATCTCATGGCATCTATAGAGTCAAAATATATTCCTTCCTCTTTTTTCACCTTTTTGCCGGCTTTCAGCTTTTCCCATGCCTCCGCAAAATCTTCCAGACTTTCCTTAAGACCCTTAATGCCTATGTCTATTTTTTTTACCTTCATAATTCACCTCTATTTTATTCTCTCTATGTCGTTATAGAAATCCTCTATCAGGACATCCATATCTTTAAAGCGATAAAGATGTTCTCTGCTTCCATAATGCCTATGGTCTCCCTTCCCTTCCGCATTGTCGTATCCTATAATTCTTTTACCGTCTCTTATATAAACGAGCGAATATTTCAGCCCGTATGGTTTATCTTTTGAGTGCGGCACCCGCCATATTTTCATTTCAGTGATATCGCCGTTGGGTTCGACATTTTTCCTATAAAATAAAAGGTCCACGCCCATATAAGGTATGATATGCCTCATAGAGAGATTTGTCAACCGGGTTCGATTCCCGTTGGGACTACCATTTTTTCTAAATGAAACCATTTTAAAAAGCTTCTTAAAATTTGAAACCTTCCCGGTTTTAGGCTATAATTTTCAAAACGAACACAGAGGAGCATATGACAAAAGAAATCCATGAAATCGGCCCGTTAAAAGTAATCCAGCTTTTCTTTCCGGTCTCCAATTTTCACGCAATCGTTGTTATAGATAATGTTGCGCTCGGCCCTTCCATAGGAGGCGTGAGGGTTTCTTCGGAAGTAACGGTTGAAGAGGTAAAAAGGCTCGCACGCACAATGACCATGAAAAACTCCATTGCCGGGCTCCCGCACGGCGGGGGCAAGGCCGGAATAATCGTCGATCCCAAAGATCCGAAGAAAGAGCGGTATTTCAGGATATTCGCTCAGGCGATTAAGGATCTGCATGAATACATACCCGGCCCGGACATGGGGAGCAACGAGGAATGCATGGCGTGGATAAAAGACGAAATAGGAAGGGCTACCGCTCTGCCCGAAGAGATGGGAGGGCTTCCGCTCGACAAGCTCGGAGCAACCGGCTTCGGTCTGGCGGAATGCGCCGAGGTCGCATGCCCGTACGCGAATATCGAACTGAAAGGGGCGAGGGTCGCAATTCAGGGGTTCGGGAGCGTGGGAAAGGCAGCCGCTAAATTCCTTTCCCGAAAAGGCGCGGTAATCGTAGCGGTAAGCGACACAAAGGGGAGCGTGTGCAGCCCTGACGGAATAGACGTAAAAGAACTTTTAGAAGTTAAGGCGACGACCGGAAGCGTTACGAATTACAAAAAAGGCTCCGGAAAGATGTGCAGCGAACTTTTTTTAGCGCAATGCGATATTCTTATCCCCGCTGCAACGCCTGACGTTATAAACAAAGACAATGTCAATGAGGTAAAGGCAAAAATGATACTTCAGGGAGCGAATATCCCGGCCACAAAAGAGGCGGAAGAAATATTGTATAAAAGAGGAATTCTTTCCGTGCCGGATTTCATCGCCAACGCGGGAGGCGTAATAATGGCCGCTATGGAATACGAGGGCAAATCCGAAAAAGAGGCGTTTACAGCCATATCCGAGCGCGTAAAGAAAAACACTAAATCGATCCTCGAAAAATCATCCGCTGAAAAAATCCTTCCGAGGCAGGCTGCGGAGGCAATCGCAAAGGAGAGGGTCTTGAGGGCAATGCAATACAAAAAAGTGTTATAGCTTTGTTATAATAAGCCATGCGCTTCGTCTCCGTTGCAATAACACTATGTCTTCTTGTCGTTTCATGCGGCCAGAAACCCGAGGATATAGCCAAGGTAGAGCCTAAAAACATCAGGGAAAGCGCCTTTACCATCGCAATACTTCCCGAACAGAACGTCTTCGAGCAGAAAAAACGATATAAGCCCCTCGCGGAGTATCTGTCGAAAAATCTCAATATGAACGTAAAAATAAAACTCCTCGACAGCTACGGCTCCATTTACGATGAAATTAAGAACAAAACCATAGACGGCGCCTTTTTCGGAAGCTTTAATTATGTCCTTACAAAGGCGAGGGCAGATATCGAACCTGTAGCCCGTGCCTTGGGAACCGGCGGCAATTCCAACTATAAAGGCATTATATTTACGAGAAAAGACACCGGCCTGACCGCCGATGTAAAAACATGGAAAGACAAAAGAATCGCGCTCGTGCATGAGGTGACGACGGCGGGGTACGTGTTTCCGGCATGGCACCTGAAAAAAAACGGGGTTGCAAGCATCTACAACTACTTCGGCAAGATTATCTTTTCGGGAAGCCATGACGCGGCCATACTCTCCGTTTTTAAAGGACAGGCGGATATAGGAGCGGCAAAGGATTTAATACTTCAAAAACTGCTCTCCGAAAATCCTGCGATAAAAAACGATATCGTCATACTCGCCGGTTCGGTTGCAGTGCCTTCCAACAGTCTTTGCCTGAGGAGAGGCGTAGACGGCAAAATAAGAGAGTCGTTGAAGAAATCCTTGTTATCTATGCATCATAATGCCGACGGCAAAACCGCGCTTCAGGCGCTGGACGCATCCAAGTTCGTGGAGACCGCGGACTCAGAGTTCAACGTCCTCAGGCAGATGGCGAAGGATATAGGCTTAGACATCAAATTATACCCGTTCAGGGGCAACAGATGAAAAAGAAATTAATATTAGGGCTCGGCCTCGTGTTTTTAATATCCGCTATAAGCGCGATAGTCGTAATAAAAAATTTAGACAATATAGTCGTAAACCAGAAGCTCATCCACGAGCAGGACATTATTATAGGCAAATACAATGAAATGCTTTTTCAGATGAAAGGCGCGCAGTCCGAGCTTTACAGGCATCAGGCGGGTTATTCCCGCAATATAGATGACCTCGTAAATTACATAGAATCCTTTGACGACAACACGGATTTTTTATCCCGGCAATATTCCTCGCACCACCGGGACATCGCGTGCATGCAGTGCCACTCTAAAATAGAGGAAAGGCTGACCTCCCTTTCGGCAATATTCTCCGAAATAGAAGGCCACATAAAGCAATATAAGCAGGATATGAGCATTCTCATAACTACAAACGACAGGAGCCAGATGCGGATACTCGAAAAAACCGCTACACAAAAAGGCAATACCATTATCGGCCTGCTCGAAAAAATAAGGCACGCGGCCGACAAGATGAGGGATGAAATAAAAAACAAGAGAAACATACTTATAAACAGATCGAGGAATATGATTTCCATCACCATAGCTTTCGGTTTTATACTCTCCATGGCAATATTCATAGTGGTAATCAAGGGTATTACCGGCCCTATAAACGCACTGATAAGCGGTATTCAGAAAATCGCAGGCGGGGACTTTTCACAGCGAGTGGAGGTCAGGACAAAGGACGAAATAGGCTTTATGGCAGAGGCCTTCAATAACATGACCGAAAAACTCAGCACAATCATGGCAGAGAAAGACGGCCTGCTCAAAACTCTTCAGGGCTTCAACGAGGAATTGGAAAAAAAGGTCAAAGAGGCGACCGAGAAACTCAGGCTGGCTCAGGAAAACATGGTAAGGACCGAAACCCTTGCCGCTGTAGGCACACTTGCCGCAGGCGTATCGCATGAGATAAGCACTCCGCTTAACACAATAATCGGCTTTACTCAACTTACCCTCTCGGAGCTTGACGACGCCAATCCCGTAAAAGGAGACCTCAGGGTTATAGAGCAGGAGGCCGTAAGGTGCAAAAGGATTGTTCAGGGCCTTCTAAATTTCGCGAAACCGCAAAAATACGAAGAAAAACTCACCGACATAAACAATATCATCGAAGAAACCATTTCGCTTATTGAATACCAGCCGTCAATGAAAAAAATAGTCATCAAGAAAAATTTCGATAAAGACCTCGTTTCGATAGAGGCCGATCCCATGCAGTTAAAGCAGGTATTTCTCAATCTCATACTCAATGCCGTACAGGCGATGCCCGAAGGCGGAGACCTCATAATAACGACAGGGAACGCGGATAAAGACATCGAGATATCCATATCCGACACCGGCGCGGGCATACCCGAAGAAGAACAGCAGAAGATCTTCCAGCCCTTCTATACCACAAAGAAAGAGGGCACAGGGCTCGGCCTCTCCATATCTTACGGCATAATAAAAGGGCACGGAGGAGAGATATTCATTAAGAGTTCGCAGGGAAGCGGCACCACATTCAGAATATCCATACCCGCGAAACAAAATGTCGGGAGCGGCGGAGAATAAATGGCGCGGATAATGGTTATCGACGACGACCCTAATACGTGCAGCCTGCTGAACCGCATCCTCGCAAAAAATGGGCATGACGTTACTACGGAAACTATTCCCTCAAACGCCGTTAAATCCTTCAGGGGCGATTCCTTTGACCTCGTTATAACCGACTTCTACATGCCAAAAATGAACGGTTTGGAACTGCTTGAACAGGTGAAGAATATCAACCCCGACGTGGATGTGATGATAATGACCGCGTTTGCCACGGTAGATAACGCTGTTGATGCGATGAGAAAGGGGGCTTACGATTATATCGTAAAGCCGTTCCAGAACGACGACCTCCTGCTTTCGATAAAAAGAATATTGGAAAAAAGAAGGCTCTCCGAGGAAAACAAACAACTACGCGCGGAGCTTTCAAAGAAATACAGCTTTCACAATATAATCGGCAAATCGCAGTCAATGCAAAAAATATTCGCGACCGTACGGAAAGTGGCGGACAGCGACGCGACCGCTCTTCTTATAGGAGAAAGCGGCACGGGCAAGGAGCTTGTCGCGAAGGCAATACACTACTCAGGGAAACGGAAAGACAAAAATTTCGTTGCCCTGAACTGCAGCGCGCTTCCGGATACTCTCCTCGAAAGCGAACTGTTCGGCCATACAAAAGGCGCGTTTACCGGCGCGACCGAAAGCAAACAGGGATTATTCGAATACGCGAACGGAGGGACATTATTCCTCGATGAAATCGCGGACACAAGCCCTTCGGTGCAGGCAAAACTTTTAAGGGTCATAGAGGACAAAAGAATAAGGAAATTGGGAGACAATAAAGAGACGGAGATCGATGTAAGGATAATAACGGCGACGAGCAGGAACCTGAAAGATATGATAGACGAAAACACGTTCAGGGAAGATCTTTTTTACAGGATAAACGTATTTCCTATAAGCATCCCTCCCCTGCGGGACCGCAAAGAGGACATTCCCCTGCTGACGGAACACTTTCTTAAAGGAAGAAAAAAACTCCATCCCGACGCGCTCGATACATTGACGAATTACAACTGGCCCGGGAATGTGAGGGAACTCGAAAATGTTATAGAAAGAACCGTGGTTTTTGCCGGGGATGAAACCATTACGCAAGACGATCTGCCTGCCGAGATAAAAAATACAATCTGCAATAATATCGACTGCAGCCTCTCGTATCAGGAGGCAAAGGAAAAAGTAATTAAAGAGTTCAGCCAAAATTTCATCTCCTGCACTTTAAGACAGACCGGCGGCAATGTAACAAAGGCCGCTGAAAAACTTGAGATCGACAGGGCAAACCTACAGAGGCTCATGAGAAAATACGGGATAGCCTCCTCGGAATACAAAGAATAGCCGCGTCATTTTTACATCATAATTTAATCCTTACTTTACAATAACTTAACAAATATATCTGCATCATTTCAGACGCACAAGTTAAAAAAATCGCTGTTACATTTTCTTTATTTACAACACCTTAAAAAAATTTAAACCGCCGGCATGAAAATAGCAATATATATAGGAGTAAAAAAATCCCGATTAAGGAGGTAGCGAGAAACCACGATCAAGGAAACTATTTGTATCCGACTGATTTTAAAAGACTGACTAATAAAAACAAGGAGAAAAAAAATGAACAGAAAGATTTCAGTATTACTGCTTGTCCTCTTTTTCGCCGCCGGCTTCGTAGTCTACGGCACGCAGGCAGAAGGCAAAAAGGCGGGGGACAATACCCTCAAGGGCACTGTGCAGGACGCATCCGGACAGGCAATCGAAAATGCCGCCGTATATTTAATTCCTTCGGCGGATGTCGAGGAAATGGCAAAGACATCCATAGAGATTAAAAGGGACTCTAAAAACGACGAGCCCCTCGAAGACAACTTAGCCGCCAATAAGGATAAGTATCAGAAAGGCGCTACCGACAAGAAAGGAAACTTTAAGATTTCCAATGTCGCGGACGGCAAGTATTTCATCTATGTCGAACCGGCCGACAAAAACTATCTGCCCGGCGGAGATAAGTCAACAAAGGCCGTCTCGACCGCGGAATTCAAGGGGAAACCGGTAAAAATCCTCTTATCGGGAAATATCCCTGCCGATGCTACATTTGTCGGGACGTCAAAGTGTCTAATGTGCCACAAAGCGTATGCGAGCGAAAAGAAAACCCTTCACAAGCTCGGCATCCGTGTGGCAGGGAAAGACAGCAAGCTTCAGGATTCATCAAGGTTTCCGGACTTCGACAAGGGACTTAAAAAACTCACGGCAGGGTCGAAGCTCTATGTTTACGGATACGATAAAAAGAGGAGCTTCGACAAATACATGATTTCCGAAAAGGCGCCTTCAGATCCCGCATCTGTGAGCTTTACCGCTACCTTCTTCAAGGACAGCGACGGAAAGATAAAATTCAAAACAGAGAATATGAAAGATACTTCGGATCCGGCAAGGACATACACCGTAGAGATGACCTACGGAGGAGGCCTTTACAAGCAAAGATACCTTTACAGGGTAGGGAAAAACCTCTTCCCGTTCGTCCAGTACAATCCGGAAGGAAATGACGGCTACGGCGACAGGACAAGAATGGTATTCAGGGATTACCACGGCGACTGGCTGTATAACGAACAGACAAAGAAGCTTGCAGATCCCCCATTAGCAAAATCTTTTGATAAAGAATGCGCCTCCTGCCATTACACAGGCTATACCCTTAAACACCTCGAGTCGGGAGAATATATCGCGGGAGCCGTGAATGATCCCAACGGTGAGTTTGATATCGACGGCGACGGCATACCCAATGAACTGAACATAGGCTGCGAGACATGCCACGGTCCCGGTTCCGCGCATGTAAAGGCTCCGAAAGGGAAAAAGGCATCCATGATCGTCAGCCCGGGCAAACTCGCGGCAGAGAGGTCGTCGGTAATTTGCGGACAGTGCCACAGCAGGCCTCAGGGTAATCTCAAAAATGATCAGCCGGTAAACAAAGATAACAAGATGATGATCCCCGGCACGAGCAGGAACGACTACCTGACAAATTATACTCTACGGGAAGACGCGGCAAAGGGGGCTTACTGGCCCGACGGGATACATTCCAAGGCCCATCACCAGCAGTATACGGACTTCATTAAGTCGAAGAAACACAGGAACGGAAATCAGCTTTTATCATGTGACGACTGCCATGACCCTCATGGAATGACTACCGTAAAGCACCAGTTACGGGCGGAGATACGCGATGCGAAAAATTCCCTCTGCGCAAACTGCCATAAGGCGAATGCCGACATTAAAAAGCATACCTCGGCAAAAGTAGGCATGGAGCACGGCATGAAGATAAACTGCGTTGATTGCCACAGCACAAAGACCATGCAGACAGGCGCAGGATTAGGCAAGGGTCTTACAGGCAAAGACGGCAAAAACTACTGGGTGAACGATATAACTTCTCATGTATTCGATGTGCCAAAAAAAGATAATGTAGGAGTAAAAGGCACCGATCCGGGTAAGGCAATGCCTATTCCTTATACCAACGCATGCGGCAAATGCCATAACGTCAGTAATCTGTAATAAAAAACTGCTTCTTTCGAAGGCGGGGATCCCCCTCCCCGCCTTCCTTTTCTACATAAAATAACCGCATCAAAGACAAGTATGCCTGCGTCATTATTACATCATAATTTAATCCTTAATTTACAATAAGTTAGTAATTTCATCCGCGTCATTTCATACACACCTGCTGAAACAACCGCTGCTACAGCCTATTTATTTACAATTTATTTACAATGACTTTTAAAAAATTAAAGTTATGGCATGAAAATAGCTATAACTATCCCTAACTTACTTAATAACAAGAAAAAAGGGGGGGGTGAGAGAGGAAAAAATTATCGATAGTCCGGTGAGTTAATAATCAGCATTAAAAATTCTAAGAGGAGGGAAGTTTGATGAAAAAATTCGTTATGTTTTTTATGTGTGCAGTTGTAATGTTATGGGCATTCGGCTCGGCAAATGCCGCCGAATATGCGGGGTCGGACAGCTGTTTCAAATGTCATCCGGACCACGTCAACGACTGGAAGGTGTCAGGGCATCCTTACAAATTGCAAAAGGCAGAGACTGCCAAATCATGGATGCTGCCTTTGCCGAAGGGTTATTCATGGGATGATATTTCCTATGTGATAGGCGGCGCTCACAAAAAATCAAGATATATGGACAAAAAGGGATACATTATCACTATGACCGGCCCGAATAAAGACGTGCCGGGAAAGAACCAGTACAATCTTGAGACAGGCACATGGGGAGATTACCATCCCGGAGAAAAAGGCAAAAAATATGACTGCGGCAGATGTCATACGACAGGCTATAAAAAAGAGGGCCATCAGGACGGTCTTGAAGGCATAACCGGCACATGGGCGGCCCCCGGAATTCAGTGCGAGGCATGCCACGGCCCTGCAAGCGACCATGTAACAACAGGGGATAAATCCAAGGTAAAGGTCGACAAATCAGCAGCCCTCTGCGGGCAGTGCCATGTCAGAGGTGACGCCACCAAGGTGCCGGCCGGCGGCGGTTTCATCAAACATCATGAGACTTATCCCGAGATACTGGCAGGCGTCAAAAAGAACTTTCAGTGCGTAACCTGCCACAATCCTCACAAGAGGGCAAAGTTCAGCATAAAAACGGATTGTTCGGCATGTCATACCAAACAGGCTGAAGCTTACGGAATGTACAAAGGCAAGAGAATGCACGATGTCGGCATCAAATGCATCGAGTGCCATATGCCTAAGACTACAAAATCAGCAACAGCCGCGAGCAAGACTCAGGGAGACATCAGGACGCATGTCTTCAAGATCAATACCGATCCGAAGGCAAGCATGTTCTATGATGAAGAGGTAAAAGGCAAAAAAGCTACATTTGCCAAGGGATTTGTAACCCTTGATTTCGCATGTCTGAACTGCCATAAAAATAAGGATATGAAATGGGCAGCGGAAATGGCAAAAGGGATACACAAGAAATAACGACAAATAATTACAAGGGGGCAGGCAGAACCCTGCCCCCTAACTTTTTTTTGAGTAACGCTTCATTTAGTCGAGAGAAGGCATATAACGAGATGACTACTAACGACATTATTCATTCAACCATTCTCCTCGCCGAAGACGAAGAGGAGACGAGAGAAATAATAAAAGGCATCCTCGAGGACTCGGACTATACCGTTATTGAAGCGGCAAGCGGAAAAGAGGCGATAGAAAAATACAATGAACGGCAAACCGCAATCGATCTCCTTATATTCGATGTGCTCATGCCTGAAATGACCGGCAAAGAGGCTTACGAGAAGATACGGGCATCGAGCCCCGCTATCAAAATAATCTTCATGAGCGGATCCCTGGACGACATCCGCAGCGGAGAATTCAATATGAACGGAGCGCCGTTCTTTTCAAAACCCTTCAAACTGGGACCGTTCCTGAGCAAAGTAAGAGAGGTTCTCGGACAATGAAAGCGAGGCGGTTTACGATATAGAACGGTAGGCTCTTGTAAAACGGCCTTAGTTGTGCTAAAGTCAGCAATGCCGATTATCGACCTATTTTCGGACACCCCCCGCACCTGCTTCTTTTATTTTTTCTACGGCCTGACATTTTTCTTTCTCGGCATATCCATTGCGGTAAAGGATATGAGTGAAAGCGAACTGAAACTCGCGAAAAGCATGTGGCTGCTCGGAGGGTTCGGATTTACTCACGGGGCGCATGAATGGCTCGAACTCTTCCTGCTTTTACAGCGGCAGCATATGTCGCCCGAACAACTGTTTATGATCAAATCCATAACCCTTTTCGTGCTGATCCTCTCTTTTTTTCTGCTCCTGATGTTCGGGCTTACGATTATCCGCACCCTCGATAAGAAACACCTGCAGTGGATAAGATGGACCCCGGCGATCTGTTTTCTGGTGTGGGTCGTTTATCTTTGGAATTATGAATTGAAATTCGATATCGAATTCCTGAAAAAAGCGGACACCATATCGAGGAATACGTTCGGATTCATCGGAGGGGTCGCAACCGCCCATTCGCTCTCTACTTACTCCTCCGAGATACGATACCTGAGCCCTTCCGCATCGAAAAATCTCTTTCGCGCGGGCATAACCTTCTTTTTCTACGCCGTCTTCGAAGGGATGATGCCTTCCTTTAAAGTCGCCCCCATTCTCTCATTTCCTATGGTGGAAGTTTTCCGGAGCGTATCGGCCGCCCTTATCGCCTGCTTTATCATAAAGGCCCTCAATATCTTCGACGTAGAAATGCGTAAGAGAATAGAGCAGCAGTTTAAGAAATTGGCGCAGTCGGAAAAACTGCTCTCGCTGGGACAGCTTGCCGCGGGCATCGCTCATGAAATAAACAATCCGCTCACCAATGCGTCTCTCAGCGTGCAGATGATCAGGTCTAAACTGGAAGACAGCGGCATCGATGCCGACATGTCGAAAAAGCTCGCATCTATAGAGAACAACGTGGACAGGGCCGCGACCATAGCAAAAGAACTGCTGCAGTTCTCGCGCCAGAGCGAAACGGACTTTGTCCTTTTAAATATCCATGAGGTAATAAAAAGAACCCTGACGCTTTTGAGATACAGATTCAAGGGCATAACGATACGGCAGGATATTCAGGACGTTCCGGAAATAACAGGCGACCCCGTAAAGCTGGAGCAGGTCTTTATAAATGTCCTTACCAACGCAGTCGAAGCGATGAACGGAGTAGGAGATATTAATATCTCTACGGCTTACGACAAAGGTTATGTCAAAATCGAAATATCCGATACCGGAGGGGGGATCTCCGCGGAACATCTTACTAAAATATTCGATCCGTTCTTTACCACTAAAGAGGTCGGCAAAGGCACGGGACTCGGCCTTTCAATCTGTTACGGCATAATGAACCAGCATAACGGCATTATAGAGATATCGAGTTCGGAGGGCAAAGGGACAACAATAATAATAAAGCTTCCCGCGGCAAAAAAGGATAAGAAAAAATTATGAAAAAGATCCTGATAACGGATGACGATGCCGAATTAAGGGCTAAACTTTCGGAAATCCTGAAAGAAGCGGGATATCTTACGGATGAAGCGGCATCAGGCAAAGAGGCTTTAAAAAAGGCTGTTTCCGATGAATTCGATATAGTTCTCCTCGATTTAATGATGCCGAAGATGAGCGGCATGGATGTCCTCGCGGAGATCAAAAAGGTACGGCCGAGAACGAAGGTTATCATGATCACAGCGTTTGCGACCGTAGAGAATGCCGTGGACGCCGTAAAAAAGGGAGCGAGCGATTACATATGCAAACCCTTCAAGATCGAAACCCTGCTCGCTACGATAGGCAGGGTGCTCGAAGAGATCAAATTCGAAGACAGCGCAAATAAATTAGACCTCGATTACACATTCAGCACCCTGTCGAATCAGATAAGGAGAAATATCATAAAATTGCTCGGCTCGAAAGCAGGCATGCGTTTTGTGGAAATAACGAAAGAGCTCGGCATAGAAGAAGAGCACACAAAGCTGGCGTTTCATTTGAGAATGCTTAAAGAAACGGGGATCATCGAGCAGGACCCCGAAAAACTGTATTCTCTCACAAAAGAAGGCGAAAAAATTATGGACTACCTAAGGACGATAGAAAACTACATTTTGACATAAAACATCCGCTCGCCGTCATACCTATTTACCGAATAAAATCAATAAGACCCTTCAATTACACAACCGCAGAGCGCCCCGTATCGGTCGTGAGGAAATTACAATTCTGTCAATTATTGTTGACAGAATACCGTATTTGCTGAACAACCTTTTCATTGAATCCGTACGCATCGAAGGCATATCCTTACTATCATGTTCGCAGAATCTCGAAATCTTATGAATTAATCGAACTAATTTATCAATTAATTCGATTAATTCACAAACATAGCGCCGGATTACGGCAGATAAGGAGGAATAGAATGAAGAAATTACCATGGATTATCGGCATCATCTTCGTCGCAACCCTCGCGTTGGTGATTGTTACGACAATCACGCTCTTCAAAAAGAAACAGCCGCCGAAAGGAGTCTTCAAGGATATGGTCAATGCGACCTTTGTGGGGTCGGACGAATGCAGAAAGTGTCATGAGAGGGTATATTCCAACTGGAAAGGCACCCTTCATGCGCGGATGCTGCAGGACGCAAAGAAAAACCCGGCGGTAATTATCGGCAACTTCGATTCGCCTACCGCGCCGAAGACATTGAAGAAAGACGACATTGCTTACACTATCGGCAATGAGTGGAGACAGCGGTATCTCGTCAAAAAAGGAGACGACCTTATTGTGCATCCGGCGCAATATAACATAAAGACTAAGCAATGGGATGATTCGCCTAAAAACGGCGTATGGTTCAAAAACTGCGCGGGCTGCCACGCAGTCGATGTCAATCCCGCGAATAAGACATTCAAAGAAGCGGGCGTAGGCTGCGAGTCGTGCCACGGGGCGGGCAGCAATCATGTCAAGGCCGCCCTCGGTTTTGAAACTCAGACTATTGTGAACCCGGCAAAACTTACTCCTCGGGCCGCAGCGACCATATGCGGCTCCTGCCACAGCACAGGCACGGATAAAAGCGGTAAATACGCGTATCCTGTAAATTACAAGGCGTCTCAGGAAGCGAGTCTGGAATTATTATTCAACCTGTCTTCCCCTGAAAGGACTCCCGACAGGTTCTGGCCGAGCAAGGATTCCAAGCATGCATATCAGCAGTATATAGATTGGGAGAAAAGCGAGCACTCAAAGGCCGGGGTAACATGTTACACCTGCCACAGCGTGCATGAAAAAACAACCCTCTCCTTCCAGACAAGGAAATCCGGAGACGAACTCTGCAAGGACTGCCACAAACCGGTAGACATTCAGGTCAAATCGGCCCATGCGATACATACCTTCGGAAGCTGCGTAGCCTGCCATATGCCTAAAACGGTAAAGGAGAGCGCCCATTCCATCGATGAGAGAAGCCACACCTTCAAATTCCTGAGCCCGAACGAGAGCTTTAAATACGGAGGGATCAACAACCAGCCTAACTCGTGCAGCGGCTGCCATTACCACAAAGACACGCCTCTATCAACCCTGATGGGCGCGTGGTCTGCGGTCAAACAGCGCGGCACGCCAAAACCCGTTGAGACTCAAAGGGAGGGAAAATAACATGAAAAGATTACTAACCATACTGCTTCTCGCTGCTTTGTTGATTATCCCGTCGCTTGTCTATACCTCCGACTATATCGAGGGTATAATCTCGAATATCTCCAAATCAAAATATGTAGGCTCAAAGGTATGCGCGGGTTGTCATAAGGACTACTACGACAGTTGGATCACGACCCTTCACCCGTATAAAGTGAGGCCGGCAAGCGAGAACACCGTAGTAGGAGATTTTATCAAAAACAACACCCTCGTCACCAAGGGCGTTAAGAATTTTCAGGGGATGACGGAGTACAGTTCGAAGATGTCGGTAAAAGACGGCAAATTCTATGTTACAACCATCGGCCCCGACAACAAAGAACATGCCTACCCGATAAAATACACGCTCGGCGGGATATGGAAGCAGAGATACATTACCGAATTCCCGAACGGGGCATTGATGGTGCTTCCCGTTCAGTGGAATATCGATACGAGGAGTTGGACGGACTATCACAGCCTTAAGGCCGGAAACCCCGGAAGCGGCAAATACTGGGCGGACAAAAACCGCACATGGCAGTATCAGTGCGGCACATGCCACGTAACGGGGCTCCAGATAAACTACGACGCCAAGAAAGACAGGTTTAATACCACATGGGCAGACAGCGGCGCAGGCTGCGAGGCATGCCACGGCGCGGGAAGCGAGCATGTCATCGCGCCTATGGACAAAAAAACAGCCACAATAATAAACCCCGCGAAGATACCTGACGCAAAGAGAGCCGCGCAGACCTGCGGCCAGTGCCATAACAGGGGAATATCGGTAAAAGAGACAAAGGTTGCCATAGGCCCGAAGCATTACGAATACCCCAACGGAGAAGCAGGCTATATACCCGGCAAGGTGCTCGACAACTACTATGTTGAAAAACCAGTTGAATGGCCTGACGGCAGCCCGAAGGCACATCACCAGCAGTACAATGACTGGAAAAAATCCAAACATGCTGAGGCAGGGGTAAACTGCTGGAATTGTCATCAAGTGCACGGCAAAGGCGTCATAAGCAAACATTCATTGAGGGAAGCCGGAGACAAATTGTGCCTGAAATGCCACCAGACCACCAATGAGATAACACACGGCATACATGCGAACAGCCACTGCATATCATGTCATATGCCGAAGACCGCGCAGAACGCGGTTAAAAAAGGAGATGCGTTATTCGACATAGGCAGCCACAGGTTCAAGTTCGTAAGCCCTGCGGAGACAATAAAACACGGCGGTCTTAACAAACAGCCCAATTCATGCAACGCGTGTCACTATCATGAAAAAGACAAGCCTGAGGATATGCTGAATGTTATAGACAACGTCAAAAACAAGCGGAGAGAGGCGGTCGGACTGGGCGTGCGGCAGACGATAAATGAAAAACCTGCAAAAAAATAAGATGCGGCGATTAAGGAGGTGCATAATATGAAAAAATTATCATTAATAGGAATGGCTGCGCTGGCGGTGATAACAATATTATCCATCGGCAACGCGGCATACATAGAGGACGTAATCGAAACCGTAGCAAAGGCCGAATATGTCGGGTCCGAGCGCTGCGCGGGCTGCCACGACAAGACATACAACAGTTGGCTGACGACGATACATCCTTACAAGGTAAGAAATGCCAATGAGAACACGGTTGTCGGGGACTTCGTAAAGAACAATACCTTCCCCGTAAAGAATATCCAGGATGTGCCCGGAATAACCGAATACACCACAAAGATGTCCGCGAAAGACGGCAAGTATTCCATAACCACCATAGGACCCGACGGAAAAGAGCATACCTATCCCATAAAATACACTCTCGGCGGGATATGGAAACAGAGATATATTACAGAGTTCCCGAACGGAGCGTTAATGGTTCTCCCTATGCAGTGGAATGTGGATACGAGGACATGGTCTGACTATCACGGATTTAAAGGCGCAAAGCCCGGAAGCGGCAAATACTGGTCCGACAAAAACCGCACATGGCAGTATGGGTGCGGCACGTGTCATGTTACAGGACTCAAGATAGGTTATGACAAAGAGAAGGATAAATTTAACACAACATGGGTTGACAGCGGCGCGGCGTGCGAGGCATGCCACGGACCCGGGAGTCTACATGTAGCAGCAAGGGGCGATAAAAAGGTTGCTACTATAATCAACCCTGCAAAGATACCTGATGCAAGAAGAGCGGCTCAGGTATGCGGGCAGTGCCATAACAGAGGCCAGTCTGTAAAAGAGACTGGGGTGGCAATAGGACCTAAGGTTTATGATTACCCGAATGGCGAGGCGGGATATGTGCCGGGCAGAGTACTCGACAACTACTATGTTGAAAAACCCAGCAACTGGCCTGACGGAAGCCCGAAGCTGCACCACCAGCAGTATAACGACTGGAAGAAAAGTCAACATGCTCAGCACGGTGTCAATTGTTGGGATTGCCATGCTGTGCACGGTAAAGGAGCGATAAGTAAACATTCATTAAAAGAAGGCGGAGACAAGTTATGCCTTAGCTGCCATAAGGTATCCAACGAATTGATGCACAGCATTCACAGTTCTAATAACTGCGTGGGCTGCCACATGCCGAGAACGTCTAAAAACGCGGTGCAAACCGGGGATTCAGCGTACGATATAGCCAACCACAGATTTAGGGTCGTAAGCCCTGCAGAGACTATTAAGGCAGGCGGCCTTGCAAAACAGCCCAATTCGTGCAACGGATGCCATTACCACGAAAAAAAGGATTCACCGGAGGATATGTTAAAGGCCATCGAGACCATGAGGAACAAGAAGAGGGAATCGCTCGGCCTCGGATCGCAGGCAATACCGACAGTAAAGGAAGAAGCTCCTAAAAAATAAGCGCAGCTTAATAAATATGGAGAAAGACAATGGAATGGGAAGACACCGGACTTACAAGGCGTAATTTTATAAAACTTCTCGGCGCTGCGCCTGCGTCTCTCGCTGTCGGGCTCCCCCCCGACAGCGGGAGACATGCAAAACTTGTCGATACGTTTAAGTGTATAGGATGCAGAAGGTGCATGTCCGCCTGCAAGCGCTGGAACAAACTGCCTCCATACGAAGTCCCGGAGTCCATGGTAAGGGATATGGACGGGACTACTTATACGGTAGTGAACTTCATGCGCGACAAGAGGAATGCCGAAGCAGGCAAGTTCGTAAAATGGCAGTGCCAGCACTGTATAAAACCGGCATGCGCCGGCGTCTGCCCTGTTACCGCAATAACTAAAAATCCTGTAACGGGCGCCGTTGTGGTAGACGAGACAAAATGCATGGGCTGCAAATACTGCTATCAGGCGTGTCCTTTTAAGGTGCCGCGCTTCGATTTCCATAAAAGGATAACGAGAAAATGCCACCTCTGCTACAACAGGGTGCCTAAGATAAAGCCGGCATGCGTGGCAGGCTGTCCGGTTCAGGCATTGGATTACGGTGAAAGGGACTTGATGCTTGAGAAAGCAAGAGAAAAGGCAAAACTTGTAAAAGGTTATGTGCTGGGAGAATACGAAGCCGGCGGGACGGATGTGATAACTATCCTTCCATCTCCCCCTGAAGAACTGGGGCTTACGGTTGCCGCAAAAAAAGTTATCAATGAGGATATAGACAGGCTCAGGATAAGTTCAACAGGCTTCTTTACGGGCGCGGCCGTAGCGGCCGCTTTGTATCTCTACGGGCGCGGGAACGGCGGCGACGGAGATAAAGATAAATAGGAGGAAGGCATGATTCCGGAGAAAGATAAAATTTTTTATTGGTGGATAAGTCTCCTGTTGGCCTTTATTGTGCTCGGAGCCTTCGTAGTCGGACTGAGCTTTATAGAAGGAGCGGAGATACTCGAAATATCGCCGCATATCTCGTGGTCTATGCTCGTTGCGGTATACGTGTTTTTTGTCGTATCCGGATCGGGCATGTGCATCGTAACCTCGTTAGGGCATGTCTTCGGCATTAAGCGCTTCGAGTTGATAAGCAAGAGAGGTGTCTTCTTCGCATCAACCGCCATAATAGCCGGGCTTCTCGCGATACTCCTGCACTTGGGGCATGTCGAGAGGGCGATGGTTTACGTGTACCTCAGCCCGAATCTCAAGTCGGGCATATTATGGATGGGATTGTTCTACACTGTATATCTCTCCTTCGTGATAATCGAATACTGGCTGCTCGCCCGCGCGGAAATGGCGAAAATAGCCAACGACTCGACCGGTTACAGGCAGGTTTTTTACGGGCTCCTTACGTTGGGAATGAGAGACGAATCCGAAAAATCCGTACATCTCGATCATAAGCTTGCAAAGATGGCGGGCGCGGCAGCGCTCGTTACAGGGCTTGCGGCGGTAAGCACTCTCGGAGCCGTCTTCGGGCATCTCGAATCCCGGGCGCTATGGTACGGCGCTTTCTATCCCGCATACTTTATACTTTCCGCAACCTTTTCAGGGCTTTCTTTCTTCCTCTTCATAATAATCCTTACTTATCGGGTAAACGGAGAAGAAATGAGCAATAAGCTGAGACGTTTGGTAAAAGAACTCGGAAAACTGCTTGCGCTTATGCTTTCGATAGGGCTTCTCTTTACGGCATGGAGGATATTTGCAAGCGTAAGCAATCCCGAAACCGCAGGCTCGATAATGGTTCTGCTGAACGGACCGTTCAGCTTTTCATTTTATGTGTTCGAGATATTGCTTGGAACCGTTATCCCGATAGCGATCCTCCTCTCGCCCGATCTTACGATTAAAAAGATATTCGTGAGTTCGCTGCTTACGGTGATAGGCCTCTTTGTAATGAGATACGACTTCCTTACCGCAGGGCAGGTTTATCCCGGATTATCCGACAACCTTCCTTCATACTTTCCGGCTTTCTTTGAGATAGTCATAACTATGGCTATAATCGCTCTCTTCGGATTTATGTATACGCTCGGAGCGCGGTTACTGCCCATGAAGGAGGAAGGACATTGAGCAAGAGGCAGGGATACACCGCACTTCAGCGCCGCATGGAGCGTGCCGATTGTATAAAACAGTATGGTCTGCGGATATTTTATCCGTTGCCGTAGGAACGCAGTGAAGGCGTTCCAAAAATCCCATTTAAGGAGGCAGTATATGAAAGGGATCCGTATTCTTCTGTGTCTTTGCTGTATCTTAGGCATTGCCGCGCTTTCCTTCGCAGCGGAGAAGGCGTCGGCCGACTGGAAGCTGTTCGCAGTGAGCACAGGCGAGTCAGCAGACGACACCTATCACTATTACGACGTGAAAACACTCTCGCGCACGACTGAAGGGGTCGTCAGGGTATGGGGGAAAAAGGTATATTCGACAACCGAGGATATTTACAAGGAACATCTTGAACTCTGGGAACTCGATATACCCAAGAAACAGGCCCGCATGGTCTCCTCTACCGCCATCCTGAGGGACGGCGACAGGAAAATCCCCGCGCGGACAATCGAAGGGCCCATAAACATCTATGATGGGACAATCCTCGGAACACTGACTTCCGCATGCAACCGATCAGTGAAGGGACAATCACCGCAAGGGCTTCCGCTTATACTCGACAGCGATGGTCTGCCGGTCAGGTAAGGCGGGATCCCCTTCCGTCTTTCCGTATAGTGGAGGGCATTATACGTGCCCTCCACACCATCATAACAAAACCTATGACTGATATGGATAAGGCGAAACGCATATTGCTTATGGAGGATGATAGACACCTCCGTGAAGTTACCGAACTTATGCTGAAAAAAGCGGGATATGACGTTGCAACGGCAAGCGACGGCGCCGAAGCAATAGAAATCTTCGAGATAGAAAAGGATGCGGGCAGGCCTTTCGATATCGTCATTCTGGGTCTAATCGTCTCCGGCGGTATGGGAGGCATCGAAACCATAGGAAAAATACGCGCCGTCGACCCGGATATAAATGCCATAGTTTCGACCACCCATGCCGGCAATCCTGTTCTTTCCCGTCTCCGCGAATATGGTTTTCAAGCAGTTCTTCGCAAGCCGTACGAGATGAACGAGCTTACGGAAACCGTGCGGCAGACGTTAACTCATGATACCCGATAATGCACGGAATCCCCTTGCGAGGCCGGATAAATCAACCGCATCAAAAACGAAATATCTGCGTCATTATCGCAGCACTGCTTCACTCTTAATTTACAATAAGTTACTACATCTATCCGCGTCATTTTATACACGCCTGCTAAAACAATCGTCGTTGCAGCCCCTTTATTTACAACACCTTCCAAAAAACAATACCGCCGGCATAAAAATAGCTATAATCCGGCTACAAGAAGGTTTATGAAAGGCTACATTCTCATTATCGGCGCTCTCGTTGTCATCATGTCCGTCCTTATTACCCTGAATATCTTCTTTCAGCAGTCCCTCGAAACGGAGATAGCAGACCAGTTCAGCAGACAGCAGTCTCTACTCTCGACTGCCATAGCGGACAATATCAAGACGTATCTGCGCCATGAAAAGCAGGATTTGCTGCTGATCTCCCGTCTTCTCGCTGAAAAGGATATCAAAACACGGGAGGACTTTCTCAGGTTGAAATTCGATCGTGAACAGGAGGGCGTGCTTCGCACGAGTTACGGCCTCCTCGATAGTAAAGGAGGTCTTATTTTCTTTAAAGGCGATAAAAAGGCGCCGAAAACCCTTATTACCGACATCAGGGCAAGGATGGGGAAGATGAGGCCCGATGCCTCTTTTATGATCGAAACTCCGGATTCGCTTTACATTATCGCTCCTGTATACCGGGAGGAAGAACTTCTCTACATAAATTTTCTTGGCGCCCTTAAATACGATATCGCCGATAACTTCATAAGCTTTCTGCAGCACAAGGCAAAGGGACGCGCGTGGATGATGGACAATAAGGGCAACCTCCTCTATCACCCTTCCCGTCCGGACATGGTCGGAAAGAACCTCTACCGCGCGGATGCGTCCTGTTTTAAATGCCACGTCAGCTTCGATCTCGAAAAGAAAATACTGGACGGCAAAACGAGCGGGCTCAACAGGCACATCGCCCCTTACGGAGAAA
Organism: Nitrospirae bacterium GWB2_47_37; assembly: GCA_001803635.1. GTDB lineage: Bacteria > Nitrospirota > Thermodesulfovibrionia > Thermodesulfovibrionales > Dissulfurispiraceae > GWB2-47-37. The sequence goes on from MHDU01000060.1 coordinate 39,552, forward strand.
ACAAGATCATCGCATTCTCGAAGGCTGAAATGGACGGGATATCGTGGATAATCGCCGTCTCCATACCCTATTCCGAGGTAACGAGCGCCACAAAACAGAGCATGACTCTTTACTCATATCTCATTATTTCCATATTTCTTACCACGGGCATTATCTCCGCGGCCATGATCGTTTCCAATAAAAAAAGAATAAAGGCCGAAGAAAAGGCAAAGCGGGAAGAGGCTCTTGAAAAGTACGCGTCGGAATTGGAAAGCAAGGTAGAGGAAAGAACCGCCGAGTTGATCCACTCCGAAAAGCTGGCTTCCCTCGGACGGCTTGCGGCCGGATTTGCCCATGAGATAGGGAATCCCATGACATCCATTTTTTCCTTCGCGCAGATACTCGCGAAAATGGAGACCGACCCGTTCAAAAAAAAGAGCATAGATACTATCAGGTTCCACGTAAACAGGGTATCTGAAATATTGAAACAACTCTCCGGGTTCTCCAAGAGGCCATCAGGAGAGGTCAGCGAATGCAACGTAAACGAGATCATAGAAAATTCGGTCAACCTTGTCCGGTATGACAAAAGAGCGAAGGACATTATTTTTGAAAAAGAACTCTCCCCCTCTTTGCCGCCGTTGATCATTGACGGCAGCCAATTATCGCAGGTGACGGTAAACCTCGTGCTGAATGCCGTGGATGCCATGCCCGAAGGCGGAACGCTCACGGTAGAAAGCCGGGCCGAAGCCGGTTCCATAGTCGTGAGGGTTCGCGATACCGGCATGGGAATCAAAAAAGAAGACATACCGAAGATATTCGACCCTTTTTATACTACCAAGGAAAAGGGCACGGGATTAGGGCTCGCGGTGAGTTATGACCTTGTAAAAAAAATGAACGGCTCTCTAACCGCTGCGAGCGACGAGGGAGCGGGCTCCATTTTTACCATAACCATACCTTATGAAAACGACGAAACCGATCGGAGGGCTAATGCAGCCTGAGGCAAGAATACTGATCGTGGATGACGAGCGGGATATATGCGAGGCTCTCGAATTGATACTCGCTGCTGAGGGATACGCGGTTTCCTCGGCGCACAGCGGCGAAGACGCCATAAAAAGACTTAAAGAAAATTCCTTCGACCTCGTAGTCACAGACCTCAAGATGGGAAAGTGCGACGGAATGGCGGTGCTCGATGCGATACGGGACATAAACGCCGATACGGCAGCGATAATGATGACTGCCTTCTCCTCTATAGAGACCGCGGTTGAGGCTATGAAGAAAGGCGCCGCCGACTATATCGTCAAACCCTTTCTTAACGACGAGGTAGTCTTGACCGTCGGGAGAATACTGGAACACAGGACCGTCCTGAATGAGAATATCGCCCTGAAACAGGAAAGATCTCAGCGTCCTGTATTCAACGATTTTATCGCGAACTCCGAATCCATGCGGGAGGCGCTCGAAACCCTCGAAAAAGTAATTCCCACAAAGAGCAATATACTCATTCTCGGCGAAAGCGGAACCGGCAAAGGGCTTATTGCGGAGCTCGTTCACCGCAACAGTCCCCGGCGGGAAGGGCCTTTCATCTCGATCAATTGTTCGGCAATACCCGAAGGGCTTCTCGAATCGGAACTGTTCGGATACAGAAAAGGCGCGTTCACCGGCGCGGTTTCGGACAAGGCCGGACTCATTACCCTTGCGGATAAGGGAACCCTCTTTCTCGATGAGATCGGAGATATGCCCCTCCCCCTTCAGGCAAAGCTTCTGAAAGTGCTGGAGACCGGAGAAGTCTATCCGCTCGGGGATACAAAACCCAGAATTGTCGACATGCGCACGGTTTCGGCAACAAATGCGGATATTGAGAACAAGATGAAGGCAGGAAAATTCAGAGAAGACCTTTACTGGAGATTATGCGTCATCGAGATAAAAATTCCGCCTCTGAGGGACAGGAGAGACGATATCGGAATGCTTGCCGGACATTTTACAAAAAAGTTTTCCGATGAGTATAAGAAGAATATCAAAGGCATCGATCGAGAAGCCATGTGCCATCTCACAACATACGCGTGGCCGGGCAATGTGCGGGAGTTGAAAAACGCAGTAGAAAGGGCCGTAGTCCTTACCGGCGGGGAATACATAATGCCGGACGACCTCCCCGACAAGGTTAAGCCGCAGGAAAGCCGCGGAGAGCCTTCCCTTCTGAAGGCATGTCTCGGCGAGTATGAAAAGAACATGCTTGTAAAAACATACAATGCGCACAATATGAACAAAGACGCTACGGCCGCTGCGCTCGGCATCGACCTTG
>MHDU01000061.1 GCA_001803635.1 Nitrospirae bacterium GWB2_47_37
GTCGGCTATGAGCGCTAATTTGCTTTTGTTGAGAGGAATGTATATTATCCTTGCGCTGCCGGATAATGCCAGCAGTTCTTCTTTTACCGTCTCTATGACGTCGCTTATTACTATGGAGGAGCGGAGTTTCTCGGATAGGATGTATAGCCTCTTTATTTCTTCCTGTTTTGTGTAGAGTTTGTCGGAGAGATAAGTAACGAAATATGCGGTCAACAGTAATGTGCTTGCAAATACTCCGCCGTAGGCTGCCATTACGGAGAGGTCTTTGAATAATAAGGGTTCGTCCCGAAATATTGTGAAGTGAGGCAGTATCCCGAAGTGCTTGAGCCCTACTATGGATGTAGGAAGAACTATGGCCAATACGGCAAATCTGTATGTCCACAGCCTCGGCAAAAGTATGCCGCTTATTACTATGTGAAATACGTAGTAGTATAAAAAGGGACTGTCGCAGCCGCCCGAAAAGTATATTGTCGCCGCAAGAACTAAAAAGTCGAGGCTTATCTGCTCTACTGCGTTTTTCCGGAGGTCTTTTACTATGGTCTTGAGGGTTATCTGAAAATAAAGGTTGTATAAGGCTACAATGCCCAATATGATGTATACGGGTATCAATGAAAATTCGAGAGCGGCTATCTCCCTGACTACGTGGGTGGCTACAAGCACTCCTATGCAGCCCGCCCATCTGAGTTTGATAAGCCAGTACAGTCTTTCCTTTATTTCGCTCTGTTCGTAGGTCATTGGTTTGTTAATTTTCCAGAATTGCATTTCATTACCCGTTATGTTTTTTAAAGAATTTTATAAATTCATTTTTATAATCTTCCGGCGCTTCGTGAAGATTGCAGTAGAAGTCTTCACGGTCAAACCAGCCCAATACTGCCCAATACGCTTCGTGTTCCTGTTCTTTCGGGATTGTATAAAATTCGAATCTTCCATCCTTTCCCCTTAAGAAAAGATAAACGCCGGGTGGATTACATGTCTTTAAGGCTTCCCAGAATTTTTCAAAGCATTCGCTATAATAATTTTCATTCTCCATTAGCAACTATTTTCAATTCATGCTGTATGTATTATGTGTTGCCGCATTTTTTGAACCGCTCATTTTTTTGGAAGCGTCGAGCAGTTTCTTTAGCGCTTCATAAAAGTCGCCCATGGAGTTATTAAGAGTGGAGATCGCCGTTAAAAATGAATCTATCTCTTTTCCGGCTGCGATCAACTCCAGAGAACCGTATTCCTTGCGGCATTTCTTGCATTCATATGTCCGTCTGATTTCACGATATCCGTTATTGTCGTTTTCGTTCCTATCCTTTACCGGCATTTTTCTGCCGCATTCAGGGCAGTCCATCCTATAATCTTTCACCTCTTTCCATTTGAAAAGTCTGTTTATCATTAACTTTGCCCTCCCATTAGCAGAGGGGACTGTCCCAGAATTACGGGCATAGCCGTAGATTCGGGATTGTCCCCGTTCCTATCTGCACTCCCTCTTAATCCCGTCGAGCAGGCTGCCTATCTGATCCGATATGTCTTCCATCTCGTTATAAATCCTCTCGGCCTTCATCTTATCCCCGGAGTTACATGCGGAAACAGCTTCCTTTGCCATGGAATGTACCTTTGCGTGAGGCTCGTCTAAGGATTTAAAGCTCGGCAATGTTCCGCACATCTGCATCCCTTCGCTGAAATACCACTTGCCGAACCTGCAGTTGTGATGGTCGGGCAATTGCGAAGGATCTAATTTCGTATCGCCCTTTAAGCATGATGCGATTTTGCCTACAAAGACCCTATGGTCGCTTTTTGCGATATCGAGTATCATTAATTCGCTTCCTTTTGTCTTAAACCCTGCGGTAGAGTTTCTTAATTCCTCCGCTATCTTGGTTAACGCGTTGACCTGATGCATTACGTCTTCAGACATCTTTTCCATATCCTTTGATATGGAGGATGTCTTTTCTATGTTCCTTGCAACTTCTTCGGATGCGGCGGATTGCTCATCAACCGCAGTTGCTATCTGGGTTATCTGGTCTCTAACCTTCTGGACTGATTCCACTATATGATTTAATGTCTCTCCAACCCCTCTTATTAACTCTGTAGCCCTTGTTACTTCTCCCGATGCTTCTTCCATGGATTTAGTCGTCTGCGTTGATTCGGCTTGAACTGCCTCAATCTTTCCGGATATCTCTACTGTTGCCTTTATTGTCCTCTCGGCAAGCTTCCTTACCTCATCGGCTACGACCGCAAATCCCCTTCCCTGTTCTCCAGCCCTCGCTGCCTCGATAGCCGCATTCAGCGCAAGCAAATTGGTCTGGTCGGCTATGTCCTTAATAACCGTTATAATGTCTCCTATCTCCGCTGCCCTGTTATTAAGCTTTTCTACCATTGTGGCAAGCTCTACTGTTGAGGTATAAACCCGGTTTATCGTTTCTACCGCGTTATCTGCTACATCCTTGCCTGTGTTTGCAACATCCATCGCTTCTGCAGATGTATCGGATGCCACGGCTGCGTTACGCGCTATATCCGTTATGGTCTGGCTCATTTCTTCCGCTGCAGTCGCTATCTGGTGCGCCTGACCCGACTGGCTTTTTGCGCCGTCCGCAGTCTTCTGCGACCGTGCCCTTAAGATGTCCACGGATGATACTACATTATTTGATGATCCGAGTATGTTGTTTATCATATTGTTAAAGGACTGAATCATTCTGTTCATGTCCAGCGCGAGCATGCCTATCTCGTCTTTGCTCTCCGCTTCAATGCTTACCCTTAAATCTCCGTTGGTTATTTCATCCACTCTTTTCTTGAGCGTGAATAACGGCTTAAGCGCCATCCTGACCAGCAAGGTTATCGATACCGCAACCGACAGTATGCCCATAAGTCCGAGACCGAAGTAGAGATTGCGGGAAGACCGTATCTTGCCTAAAGATTCGGTGAGAGGTACTTTTATGCTTATAGCTCCTAAAACAGTTCCTTCCTTCACGTTGTGGCAGGAAAGGCAATTCTTACCCATGAAGTTGGATTTCGCTATATACGGATAAACGCCCCTGATATAATCTCCTTCGATTACAACCTGCTCGTTACCGTTTTCTATAACCTTTTTTTCAATATCGTCCTTAGCATATTCGTCGGGCCCGCCCTTGCCGTAATCTTTATCGAGGGTGTCTGTCCGTATTACTCTTAAATCTACTATATTCTTCATTTGTTCGAGGAACGGCCCTTTGGCATCCTTGACATTGCCCGTTATCATCATGGTTGTAAGGGTGTTCAATACAGTGTCCCTGTAGCCCGGAAGCGTTGTGTGCTGCGCTTCATCTATTACTATGCGCCTCGTATTGCTCGTAGTAACGATGATGGTGATTATGATTCCCACAGAGACCATAGCTATAATAGGGACTGCCACCTTCCATTTTAAAGACATGTCTTTGATATTCATTGCCTCATCCTCCCCGCAATATTTATATATTTATTTTTAGCAGGCTATCTTTAGCGCAAACTAAATATATACGCAATTACAATGCCTGCTTAAAAAATAAAGAAAAACAATGCATTAATTTTTAGGAGAGGGAATGCTTGTTGCGACGATGCAACCTTATTTTGGTGGACGTTGCAAAAAATGAACTTGCATTGTCTCATAATCCCTATCCCCCTGTTTTACGGTATGCCGGAATCAATCTTATTGCCTTGCCGAGCATTCCTCCGATGCATAATTTGGCTGCCCATTACAAGTTCCCTGTCAGCAGATAATTTAGTGTAGATTGCAACCTTAGGTATCATATTCTAACTTTGGTTATATTTTCAAGGCTTTATTAGAACTTTAGATGGTTCATTATTACTCTTTTTATAAGCAACAATACAAAGGAGAGAAAATGAACCCTAAAAAGCAGATAGGACAACGTATTAGGGAGTTGCGTAAGAAGCGCGGGCTTACACAGGAAAAAGCTGCGACGATGGCTGGAATAACGGGCAAACACTTGAGCAGCATTGAACTCGGCAAAGAAAATCCTACGCTTAACACCCTTATAAACCTGTCGGCAGTCTTAGAGGTTGAATTGTGGGAACTCTTAAATTATGGGCATGAACTCTCGATAAAAGAATTACAGAGGGAAGTCTCCGCTTATTTTAAAACCTCTAAGTATGAAGATCTGCGGCTCGTTTTGAAATTCATTAATACTATCTCCAACTGAAAGAAAAGCTTGTGAAAATAATCTATGAGAGTTCTTTGATAAAAGCCGTAAAATCCCTTACAGCCGTATGGATGCTTTTATGCACAAGGCTATAGTCTATCTCCTCGTATTCATGGACGAGTATATTCCTCAATCCGGCGCCGAGGGCGAGGTTCTTGCTCAATTCTTCACCGATTATGCCCATCTCGCCCGCCCTTAAAAAAGCGGCCCTATACGATGCCGGCACAGGTTCCTCCTTTGCCGAGATTAAATGGAAGATTATATCGCTTGCGGTCATCACGAGCAGTTCGAGTAATCTCTCTATCTCGTAATGTCTCTGCATGAATTCGTCAAAAGAGATGTCTTTATGCGCCATGAGGTCGTTCAGGTAGGTTGTCATCGACAAAAGCTTCTTATTAATAACATCAGGCGACATTGGAAATCCTCTCCGTAAATTCTTTCAGATATTTTTTTTGCATTGCCCGTAATTTTTTCGTGTCGATATAAAGCTTCCATGCCCTCAATTTCTCAGCGTCAAAAATGCCCGTAATTCTCTCGTAGAGGGGTCTGCCGTTGAAAAATATTTCATAGAGGAGCAGGGGAGCGGTATCGGACGTAAGGATAACAAGGTCTATATTTTTTCCATCTAAAATGTTATCAAGTCTGTAAATCAATTCAAGCTTTGAGACCTCCGCCTTCTCTCCGAATTTAACGGCGACATCGACATCGCTTTCAGGATGCGTTTCGCCTGAGACATGCGAACCGAAGAGGACAAGAAGTTCAATATTATTTTCTTCGCAAAACCTTCTAATGTCCGCGCTTTCCATAAGAGTATCATAATTTGGATAAGGGGGATTGTCAATCAAAAAAAGAGGCCCCGCTAAGCGAGGCCGAGAGTTGGGGGATTGTCAGGATTAACTCACTGCTTCGAGTTTTTCGTCGCAGTCGAGGAAAAACTGAGACATATACGCCTTGCATTTTTCCCACATATTATTTCGATAGCAGGCGGATATCTCGACACACGCTATTTCCTCAGGCTCTATACCCGCTATTTCGCATATACCATCCTTGAATTCAGGACACATGCTCATCACCTCCTTAATAAGTTTTTAACTAAAAATATCGGGCAGTCGTCATAGTCTTCGTTAGCGCAGTATTTCGTCTTCATCCTGTCGTCGATCCACATCGAAGAGCATGAAGCGTCGCATATTTCGGTTTCGTTATTGCAGTACGGGCAAAAGATTTCTGACGCCGTCATTACGTTCATAAGCAACCTCCTTTATTGTTTAAGCTTAACAGAGGGATGTTACATGGTTATTAAGCGGAGGTTACATTTTAAAGTCAGGCAACCCTTGCCTTTATCGCATCGAATACTCTGTATCTCCATGACCACATGCCCGTATCGGGACACGGGAACAGCGCCGAATCCTTTCCGATAATATATCTGTTGTCTCTCCACACGACCGTATTGCTTGCTAAGGGCACAAACCAGATAATGCCTATGATTATGTCTTTAACCGGGGCTAAAAGATAGAGCAGGGGATTTAAATCGGAACCCGCCTTCTTGCCGAGATATAAATCTCCCAGAACCTTAACGAGCGATACGAGTAATGCAAAAGAAACCGTTAATCTCGAAGCCTCCCACAGCAGCATCGGAATAGACGCCATAAATACAGGATTGCCGATAAGTTCGGAAATATATTTGACGCCGCCGAGCCTCCATCTGAGTTTTCCCCACCTCGTATGCCTGTTCAGGAATCTTCTTATCCCATAGTAATCGTTGACGTTGTTTATCGCATAATTCGACAGCGCTATTTTTTTGCCCGACGCGTGAATGAGCTTGCCGATAACGAAATCTTCCGCGAGCACGTCTTTTACGGCCTTAAATCCGCCTATGGCTTCGAGGTCTATCTTCCTCATCAGCATGGATTTGCCTATTACGCACGGCATCTTCAGGAATTTATCGAGGAAACATACGCTTCCTGCTATGAATGAATTCATATGGAGATTTTCGAATATCGAACCGATAGTGCGTCCTCCGATGCCGCGTATAATGTTGCTTACAAGTCCTACATTCGGGTCGTCCATATGCGCGGCTATTTCTTTAAGGTAATCACTGCCGACCATTACATTGCTGTCGCTTATGAGTATGCAGGGATATTTCGAGACTTTGTATGCGGGTATGAGGTTATTGACTTTGGGGTTCATCCCTGAACCGCATCGCTCGACGATGATGGATATGTCTCTGCCGCGGTATTTGTCCTTTATTTTCCGGGCAACCTTATAAGCGGGATCGTTGTGATCCTGAAGCGCGAATATGATCTCGTATTCGGGGTAATCCTGAGCGCAAAAGCTCGCGAGGTTGTCGAATAAATTGTCATCGAGGCCCTTGAGGGGCTTGAGGATCGAAATCGGGGGACAATACTCCGATGCCCCATTCTGTTTTTTCAGCGTTGCCCGCACCGCCCATATTTGGAGCCCGTAACATGCAAGTCCGATAATCGTTATGCCCGCAAATATCCAAAATAATGTCATGGCTTCCTCCTTAATTTCTGAAAAGGGTTATAGCGACCCCTTTGTTGTGCTTTATGCATTGTTTTATGGACTCAACGTTTTTTTCACAGTTCAAAAGCGTCTTCCACGAATAAAGATGCCTTACTTTGTGAAAATCGCTGTTTGCGATGTAAGGGTATTTTTTCAGGCTTATTACGTTGAATACGTCGTCCCTGTTGGCGATCTCCCACGCGTCTATGTATTTGGCGTATTTGTCCCTGTTGTTCCAGAGAAAAAGCGTATCCCTGCTCATGTCCGACATGTTATGCGGATGGCATGCGACTATCAGCGTGTCTTGCCGTTTTGCGTCGAGGAATATCCGCTCATAGTTCATACAAGCGGGGATAAAGTCTTTTATGTCGATAATAAGGATATGCGCCGATTTATCGGGAGAGATATAATTCTTGCTGATCTCTATGCCGGGGATTACGAGCATCTCGTATTTGTCCCATGCCCTTTGAGCCTCGTATTTTATGCTTGATATATATTCGTCGAAGTTTTCAGCAGTAACCGAGAACTTGAAGCGCCGGGCAAATTTTCCTATCGAGTTGTCGCCGTTGACCACATGGTCCGTTATGGCTATTACATCGAATCCCGCCTGTCCGAAAATGTCAATGGTTCTTCTTAACTCCACGGAACCGTCGGAGTATTTCGTGTGGATATGGAAATCACACAGTAACATTCGCTCTTATTAATCGGTTGTTAACCATTTAACGACATATTAAGGATTTTCGGTTACAGGATTATTAAGGGAAGGTTAAAATCAGGTTAAAAACTTCTGCTTCTTATGAGATATGAATAATACGCTGCCGCGTTGGTGGGTTTGCGTTTTAGCGTGTCGAAATCCACTTTATATAAACCGAACCTCGCGTCGAGACCCTGAAGCCATTCGTAATTGTCTATGAGCGACCAGTAAAAGTATCCCCGCACGTCGATCCCGTCCTTTATGCATTTTTCGAGCACGTCTATATGGCGCTTCATGAATTTTATTTTTCTCTGGTCATCGCGTGTCGCGATGCCGTTTTCGGTTATGATGAGCGGGACATTGAGCCTCGACGCGTAGCGCAATACCTTTTGGAGGCCGTACGGATGCACTTCCCATCCCATATCCGTAAGGCCGTACCCGTCGATGTCCCTGTGCCTCAATTCGACCCCCATCTTTTTGAAGGGATTGAACCTCATATGAACCCTTGTGTAATAATTGACCCCGAAAAAATCGAGCTTGCCTTTTATCGGCAAATCGACATCTATAGGGCTTTTAAACGGGAACTTTATTCTCATTTTTCCGGTAAGGAAGGCATCGAGCAGGGAATGGTTATAAAAATGTTTCGCGATCTTTGCGAGCAGCCTGTCCATAGGGCTCCACCTTTTCCACGGCGCGAGGGCGGCCATATTGTGCGCCACGCTCACCATGGCATCGGGTATTCGGGAGTGAATTTTATCGTAGGCCATGCCGTGACAGATAAAAATGTTCTTTAACGCCTTTACCGCCAAAGACGCGTCCTTTATGCCGGGCGGCATGCAGCCTTCAAGATAGCCTCCGAGAAGGAGAACGTAAGGTTCATTGAAGGTTATCCAATATTTAACGCCTTTTATGGTCGAGACTATTTTTTCTACGAAGTCAGAAAATTTTTCTATTGACGCGTCTTCATGCCACGGATATTTTTTTATGAACCATAAGGGATGCGTGAAGTGATGGATCGTGACCATGGGCTCTATATTGCTTTCGAGAAGGATGTCTATTATATCCTGATAATGGGCGACAGCGCCGTCATCCCATACGTTTTCCTTGGGCTGTATCCTGCTCCATTCTATCGAGAAGCGGTACGAGTTGACCCCAAGCTCCTTGAGAAGGCAAAGGTCTTCTTTGTATAAAGTGTAGTGGTTCGTAACGTCGGGCTTCGAGTCCAGTATGGAATCCCATGACGCCCAATCCGCGTGAGGAGACCCTTCGAGTTGAAAGGCCGATGTGGCTACGCCCCAGAGAAAGTCATTTTGCATATTGTTATATTATCCCATCAGCCTTCTGTCCCTGACAACCGCCGAGCCTCCGTTTCGGTTTGCCTTCATTTTAGCCGCCTTTTTTACTTCCGTGGCTATCGATGCGAGCTGCGCGAACGAGCCTATCGCGTATACTTCCGTGCTTACTATTCCTATGGAGACGGACAGCAGGCTGAATGTCTCTTCTTCGTCCTTTCTGTTTCTTGAGGCATAGCGCCCCTTTTCGCAATCTTCAAGCCCATGGAACTCGACGCGTTTTGCCTCGAATCCGGATATGATATTATCGCATGACCGGATCGAGATCTGCGGCTGGGTGATCACGATAAAGTCGTCTCCCCCTATATGTCCGGTAAAGTTGAAGTTCGAGTCGTACTCTTTCAGGGAATCTTCGATTATGCCGGCAAGCGTCTTTATGACCATGTCGCCCCTTTCAAAACCGTAGTGGTCGTTGTAAGGCTTGAAATTGTTGATGTCTACGTAACAGACGTCGAAGTGCATGTTCTGGGAAAGCCTTTTGTTGATCTCACGCTGGATGGATTCGTTCCCCGGCAACCCGCTAAGGGGATTGGCATTTTTCGCTAAGCTGATGCTCTTTTCGGTTATGGCGTCGAGCAGGGCATGGACCGCCACAGTGCCGAAGTATTTGCCGTTTTTTGTAACGCAGACGTCATCGTAGAGAAATTCGGCGCGCCTTGACCGTATCCTCTGAGCTACGTCCTCGAGTGTCGTAGTAGCCTCGACTATAAGAGACGGGTGTTCCATAAGGGCGTCTATTTGTTTTGTCGCATTAAGATGCATGCCGTAGCCGTATTTGCCGAGAACGTTGTTTTCCAAAAACCTGTTTCTGTGGAGCATGCCTACAATCCTTTCGCTCTGCTCCTCGACAACCGGCATCCCCCTGATCTCAGGCTCCTTAATGAATCGGTTAAACGCGGCAGTTATATTCGCCGACGGATGGATGGGGCTCACATTGTCCGCAATGCCTCCGATCAAACACTCGCCTTTTATGCAGCAGGTATTTCTTCTGTCATGCAATACGGGGATTGTTGCCTTATCGCCGTTGAGCACAGGGGAGGGCCTGTGAAGATAAAATCCCTGAAGCAATTCAATCCCCATATTCATTATGACTTTAAGCTCCTCTTCCTCCTCTATTCCTTCTGCGATAACCTTTATGCCGATTTTGTGGCAGGCGGTTGCAATGGAATCCACGAGGTTGAATTTTATGGTCGCCTTGTCTATGTTGGATATGAAATGCCTATCTATTTTTACGAAGTCGGGCTCTATTAACGAGAGCATTTTCAATCCCCCGTAGCCGGCCCCGAAGTCGTCGATGGCTATTTTATAGCCTCTTTTTTGGTAATACAGCACTGTCTGTTTGAATAGATTGTAATTGTGGATGGCGCTTTCTTCGGTTATTTCAAGAATTATCTTATCCTTCGATATACCGTATTCCTCGGCAAATTCGTCGGTTATCCCTGTACTGTGGGCCGTATCCATTAATGCCTCGGGGCATACATTTAAGAACAGATACGAGTTTCTGCTGTTTATGCCGAGCGACGATGAAAGCTTTATGGCATTTTCCCTGCATTGAACATCGAGTGAGGATATTATGTTCGTCTGTATGGCTTTTTTGAACAGGTCTCCGATGTTGGTGGAGTTTTTATCTTCCTTTATCCGCGTCAGGGCCTCGTAACCGTAAACCGAGCCGTCCTTTGCGGAGAATACGGGCTGAAAGTGGGTTGTGAGCGAATCGTTGTCGAGGAGTTCGAGTATCGCCTGTCTGTCTATCCCGCTTTGATTGATTTCTTTTTCATAGACGCCTTTCTCATCGTCTATGGTTATATCCCATTTTGATCTTACAGTCATAATACACCTCCGGTAATGCTATGCCGCCGTAAAGCTCTCCGACAAACGGCTGTTGTCTTTAAATATCGGTTGCCTTTTTAAGAGCACAGGGCATTTAGTGATTTCGCCGCCCTTGCAATAATCGCGCAGTTCCGAAATGCTGGGGGCATACAGCCTGTCGTTTGCCGTGCACGATTCCACCGTCCACCCGAACTCCGAGAGGCGGAATTGGTTTAAATATTCGCACTTCATGAGAATCCTCCTTGTGAAATTTGTCTTCTATTTCTTAAATGAATCATAACGGATGGATGTTACAGGAATATGACAGGGCGGTTAAGTTCAGGTGAAGGGGATCAGCGGCTGTTTTTCTGAAACATTTTTGAAAGGACTGAAAACCGGACGTCCGGGATAATTTGTTCAAGGGGTATCGGTGTCTTTTGCATCCAGCTTGGATAAGAATCCGTTATGCCGGGCATATTCTGTTGGTCGGGCGTTCCGATAACGTCGTCGAGACTTACGCACACGAGTTTGCACGGAGTGCGTGCGAGGAATTCGTATATCGCAAGACATAGTTCCGGAGACATTGGTTTTGACGTGAAAAGTTCGGAACCGTGAGGAAGAATGCCTTCCGCTCTCAGGGCGTTTATGAGGAACTCCTTGTCTCTTTCCCTGTCGCATATATTCCGCAACCATACGCCTTCGTCCGGATACATGCCGAGCCTCTTTTTTTCTTCGATGTCGCGTCCGCTCCACCAGCCGTATATTGTGGGAAGGTCGTGGGTTGTGACTGCGCACAAAGCGGTATCGGGGTATCTTCCGGGAGTTGTGAAAGACGGGTCCGGATAGTTCCTTTCAAAATAAAGAAGGCGGTAAGAAAGCATTCCGAATCGTAAGAGGGTTTCACGAACATTTTCGCCGATCGTTCCGAGGTCTTCGGCAATGACCATTGTTTTATTCCTCACGCTTTCGAGGGCGATGATCCTCAAAAGGTCTTCCGACGGGAGCCTTACATATGCGCCCTGAGAAGCGGGCATGTCCTTAGGTATCCAGAACTGCCTGAACATGCCGAGGGCGTGGTCTATTCTCAATGCGCCGCAGTGCTTCATGTTTTTTCTTATGGTCTGAATGAAATAATCATAGCCGGATTCTTTCAGCTTTTCGGGAATAAGCGGAGGAAAGCCCCAATTCTGCCCGCCTGCATTGAAATCGTCGGGAGGCGCGCCGAGATCCGTCCCGTCCGCGATTATTTCCTGCGCCGGCCACGCGTCGCTTCCGCCGCCGATGGAGCCTATTGCAAGGTCGTGATATATCCCTACGGACATGCCGAGGTCTTTCGCGTGTTCGGAGATTTCCCTGAATTGCCCGTCAATGAGCCATTGGATATACGCGTGAAATATTATTACCTTTTTATATGTTTTTTTGAATTCCTGAGACGCATACGAATAAGGGTTTCGGTATTCATCAGGCCATTCCTGCCATGAAAACAGCGGCGAGTGATGAGTAACGAGAGATGCGAGCGCCATATATGTCGTAAACATCTCAAGATCATTACCCTCTTGAGCTATGTAATTTTTTAATTCCAAGCCGCGCTGCGAATTTTGTTCGTAGTGATTTTCGTAGAAAGACTTAAACGCGCTTCTCAAAATGTTTTCTTTAAGCGAAGCAACTTTCTCGTAATCTATCAAATCCTCTCTTCTCAATTCGTTTAATTTATCTTGTATCTCTTTCTCATGAGCCGTGAGTTCTCTGACTTCAGGAATATTTTCTACGTCAAGGTAAATGAAATTTTTGTAAAGTCTGCTGATTGGAGAATAAGGGCTTATGCCGAAGGGTTTTTTGTTCGGGATTGCATGAAGCGGATTTATCCCGATAAAACCGGCTTTCAGTCCTGCGGCCCATTCGACCAATTTTTTTAAATCTGCAAAATCTCCCACGCCCCAGTTCCTGTCGGAGCGGATAGAGTAGAGGTTGATTGAAAGCCCCCATGTCTTTCCATGCTCTAATTCGGCAGGCAGCCGGCATGCATCGGGCGTTATGATGACTCTCGACTTTCCGGATATTTCGATTTCCGGCGTCTTGCATAATACCGACACCGTATAGTAGCCGATGCCCCTATTGCCTCTATCATTGAGATTTATCTTAATGTGCCGCTTGCCGTTTATCCGGCGCTGATCCGAAACCGTTATGGAATTTCCTTCGAGGATGAATTCGGCTCTTTGTCCGCTTTCATTCTCTATAGACCATGAAATCGACAACTCACTTTCCTTGCCTTCTTCGACCGGGATATAAAGAGGAATTGTAAGAGGTTGATCGTTTATAGATATGACCGTTACCGGTTCGATGAATCTGTTCCACGGGCGCGTCTTGAGTTCGGCTATCTCTTTTTGGATATTCTCCTCAGACCCGATATTGAGCCGCATAATTTTGAGAATTGCCTTTTGAGTTTCGAGGGAAACGGTGTGTTTGTTGCCGAAGATATCCCAGTATTCGGGGATTACTCCGCAAAGTCCGGCAAGTTCATTAATAAGTTCGTCATGCGTAGGCATATTCTATAAGTTTAGCAGATTATGGGGCTGGAGACAAAAAAGGGAGACAAAAATATTTTTTGTCTCCCTTTTTTGATTTAGTGTTTATGCTCCTGCGGTTTCTTTGGAGCTTCTCCTTTCGGCGGCTCCGGCTGTTGTTGTTGCATCATCATGCATTTCATCATCATTCCCTGCATGTCGGACATCATCTTGTCCATTTTTTCGGTCATGCGGGAGAGTTCCTGCTTCATCGCCTTTTTGTCTTCCTCGGTCATGCCGGAGACCATGCGCTCCTGCATCTTCATCATGTCTTTCATGCTGTGCATCATCTCCTGCATCATCATGCCGTGACCCATCATTTGATTCGTCATCATCGGGCAGTTCTGCATCATCTGTCCCATCATGCCCGGCATTTGGCCCGGTTTCTGTCCGGGCGGCATTTTCTGCACCTGTCCCGGCATAGGGCCTTTTTTCTGGGGCGGTGTTTCGGCGTATGCTGAAATTGCAAATACAAACAATACGAGCGCTGCAACTACGATTTTTTTCATCTTCTTCACCTCCTTTCCGATTCTTTTTTAGCTTCTTCTATCTTTTTTCCCATGTCTTTATAAATAAACCATAAAATGCCTCCGGCCGTTGAATGCGTTAAAGAAAACAGCAGATACGGCCATGATTTTTGTGTCAAGCCTGCTATCGCGAGAACGCCGCCCATCAGCAGTAGAAGGATTGAGACTAACGGCACAAGAAATTTGATTTTCATATTTTCACCCTTTTCAACAGTGCGGAATTAGTGACAACGGATAATGAACTCAAGGCCATTGCCGCCGCCGCGATTATGGGATTTAATAAGCCAAAGGCCGCGATAGGAATGCCGACCGTGTTATAGATAAGCGCCCAGAAGAGGTTCTGTTTTATCTTACGCATGGTCGCCCTGCTGAGCTTAATGCCTTTAATGACATCCCTCAGGTCGTCCCTCACGAGTATAATGCCGCCTGTCTCTTTTGCGACATCCGAGCCGCTTCCTATTGCTATGCCGATATCTGCCTGCGCGAGGGCAGGGGAGTCGTTTATTCCGTCTCCGACCATTGCCGTGACCTTGCCTTCACTTTGCAGTCCTTTAATTACTTTTGCCTTGTCGCCCGGAAGCACGTTGGATATGATCCTTTCTATTCCGACCTTAGCGCCGATGGCCTTTGCCGTCCTTTCATTGTCTCCGGTAAGCATGACAACCTGAATGCCCTCGTCCTTAAGTCCTTTTATAACCTCTGACGCATTTTCTTTTAATGTATCCGCGACGGCAATAAATCCCTTGAGCTTGCCTTCAGCCGCAACGATCATAACCGTGTTGCCTTTTTCTTCAAGCGCTGAGATCACCGGCTCTTTATCTTTTATATCGATACCTATATTCTGCATCAGTCTCCGGTTGCCGATAACGATTTCTTTGCCCGAAGCCTTTACCTTAACGCCGTGCCCCGGGACAGCCTCGAATGAATCCGCATCCGGAATGCTCAATCCCGTCATTTTCGCCCTCTTGATAATAGCCTCGGCTAAGGGATGCTCCGAGCCTTTTTCAGCGATTGCCGCAAGCCGGATTATTTCATTTTCATCCGAACCGTTCACCGGCGCTATTTCCGTAACTTCCGGCTCCCCCTTTGTCAATGTTCCTGTTTTATCGAATACCACCGCTTTCAACTTTTCCGCCCTTTCAAGGTACTCTGCCCCTCTTATCAGTATCCCCAGTTCAGCGCCTTTGCCGACACCGACCATTAACGCCGCAGGCGTTGCAATTCCGATGGCGCAGGGACAGGCGATGATTAAAACAGCAACAAAGGATAAAAGGGCCATCGTTGAATTCCCAAGTAATATCCATACAGCAGCAGACAGGAATGCCGTGCCGATTACCGTCGGCACAAAATAGGAGGCAACCTTATCTGCGAGTCTTTGTATTTTAGAGGACGATGTCTGTGCCTCCTCCACCATCTTTATTATCTGGCTCAAAGTGGTGTCTGCGCCGACCCTCGCAGCCTTGAATTTGAAAGCCCCCACCTTGTTTAATGTCCCTCCTATGACCTGATCACCGGTTTTCTTTTCAACCGGCACGCTCTCGCCTGTCAGCATTTTTTCGTCAACGGATGAATGCCCGTCTACAACAGTGCCGTCCGTGGGGATCTTCTCGCCCGGTCTAACAATCACTATTTCATCAACCATAACCGATTCAGCCGGGATTTCGACTTCCGCTCCGTCTCTTAGGACTTTCGCGGTTTGAGGTTTAAGGTCGAGCAGCTTCCTGATCGCGGCGGAACTTCGCTTCTTGATTATCTCTTCCATATATTTTCCGAGCAGGACGAATGCGATGATTATTGCCGACACCTCAAAATAGACATTCTTTTCTTCGACAGGAAGAATGCCGGGAAAGAAAACTACAAATGCGCTGTAGACATAGGCAACCCCCGTGCCGAGGGCTATGAGCAAATCCATGTTCGCAACACGGTTTTTAACGGCATGCCATGCGCCTATGAAAAAGCCCTTGCCTCCGAATATCATTATCGGTGTCGTTATGATAAAGAGCCACACCCCCCATGTGAACCACGGAAGCCATGGAATAGGAACCCATGTCAGGACTGTCGCTCCTGCCGCAAGACCTAAAAATACAGCCGCCCTGAAAATGGCGAGGGCTAAGACTCCGGTGAGGGCAATGGCAACCCGTCTCTTCATTGACTTAAGCTCTGCTTCGGGAGCCTCGAATGTCCTAACGCAGTTTTCGCTGCAAAAATAATATGCTCTTCCTCCCGCCTCCCTTTTGATGGAACGTTCTTTTGGTATTACCATGCCGCATATCGGGTCTTTCGCCATCTCGCCGATTGTCTTTGCTGTTGCAGAGACCATTTCTTCCATTTTAGGCATTGCAGTTTTGGACAGAAATGATTCCGGGGCTTTATCGAAATCCTCTTTGCACGGCTTTGAGCAGAAATAATAAGTAGCGTCTTTATATGCGGATGTAGCAACAGCGTCTTTATCTTCGATAGTCATATTGCAGACAGGGTCCGTAACTTTCATGGAATCTCCTTTCCTGATAAATTTAACATTATAAATGTGAAGTTACTGTGAAGCTTTTAATTTCTTTGTTATGAATCGGGGCATAAACATCGGCGTCTTAGCGATGTATTTTTTGTATTCCTCCCCGAATAATTCAATCATATCACCTTCTTCTCTCTTTGATAAGCGGTAATATACAAAGACAAGAACAGGGAACATCAGAGCCGTAATTATCGTCGGCCACTGGATCAACATGCCTATCATTACGAGAAAAAGTCCCGAATACTGGGGGTGTCTGACATATGCGTAAGGACCTTCGACGACAAGCTCCCCCTTCGCGGCGTGAATCAGCTTCCAGCCTTTCCACATGATCATAAACCCTATTAGGACGAGCCCGTTACTGATAAGGTGTATGACCGTCATCATCGCCGCCCCTCCGCCGAACAATACAAGCCAGAGATGTCCGCTTGCATGGGAAAAGGGATTTAATGCAGGATATTTAGCGCCGAGTATTCCGGTAAGGATATAAATCGTGAGAGGGAAGCCGTACATCTCCGTGAACAGGGCAACGAAGAAGGCGAGGGTCGCTCCCATCGAGCGCCATTCCCTTTTTTTAAGCGGCGTGAGAAAGCTCAGGATAAAAAAGGCGAATAAGCCGACGTTCACGGCAACTAAAAACCAGAAACCGTAGGCGTACGAAATGTTTTCGCCGTGCATGATTATTCTCCGTGATACCTCTTTTATTTCATCTTAGGAGCATCTTCAGGATTTAAATAATGTATACCCCACGGTCCCGTGCCGTGCAGTTGGATAACGGTCTTGTCCTTTGTAAATGCAAACATTTTTGTTCCGACAGGCATTATGGCAACGCTCCCTACGCCGAGGCGCTTTGCGTTTTTTGAATCGAATTTTTCTCCGATGCCGAGATAAAGAGCGCCGGAGATAACGGTTACGCGCTCAACGGCAGGATGGGTATGCGGCGGAAGTTTCGTGTTCCGGGGAAGCTTAAGGCGTAACGTAAAAGGCACAGCATTTTTCAAATTACCTTCGATAACGGCTATCTTGGCACCCGGAGCCACGCCCGGAGCGTCCGCCCATTTAAGGTCGAATGGAGTAACTATAATATTATTATCCGTCTTCATTTCCTCTGCCGTAATAAAAGACGCTAAAATTAAAGTTGCCGCAATTACCGCTAACGTAATTTTTTTGGTTTTCATGTCTGCCTCCTTTTTGCCTGTTATTCAAGCGCCTTTTTCTTTTCCTCGAACTCTTCTTTGCTTATTTCGCCCTTGGCGTATCTCTTTTTGAGAACATCGAGGGCCGTCTCTCCGGTTGTCCGCTTCTCGCCTCCGACAATCAGCCTAACGAGATACACAACCCCTAAGATGATCAGTATCCAGAATATGATCATAAAGAGCCATCCGAATCCCATTCCCGTTCCCCATCCGTAATCTCCTCCCCACCAGTGCATAATCCCTCCTTTTGATGCCTGTTTAAGTTTCGGTTCTTCCGCATTATTGCCCCTTTTTTCCAGCGCCGAATACGGCGATATTTCCGAGGCGCTTTACGCCGGTTATCGCGATATTATTTTTCTCAAGCTCGCTTTTGAACTCCTCATAATTAAATCTACCGCCTTCCGGATGAGCTGTCAAGGAGCGAACAAGAAAATTATCCATAAACGCCCGGAGAGGTTCCTCGAAAAAAAATTCACCGCCGGTTTTTAAAACCCTCGAAATCTCTTTTACTGCCTTCCGCCAATCCTCCGTGTGATGAATGACTCCGAATGAAAAGACGGCGTCGAATTTATCATCCGGTTCGTCCAACGACATCGCGTCTTCAACCTTAAATTCTATCCTACCTTTTAATTCTTTCTTAATATTTTTCTTCGCCCGTTCAAGCTGTTCGGGGTCTATATCCGTTGCGATAACCTTTTCCGAGCCGAACCGCTCGGCTATCACCTCCGCGCCTATGCCCTGTCCGCAGCCGATTTCGAGGCACAGAGGATATTTTGAATGTCTTCCCATTTTCTTGAGCATCGGCCCTTCGATATGCCTTTGGCTGAATGCCCGTATGGGATTATTGGTTATAAGCCTCTCTGCGAGATTAAGCTTCATTACCGGATTAACTTGCGAGCGCGTTGTGTTCGGAGGTTTTTTCGATCCACCTGAGGGGGAATGTAAGCCTGAATGTCGTTCCTTTATCTATTTCGCTTTTCACGTCTATCTCTCCCATATGCGCGGATATTATCTGTTTTACGAGGGACAGTCCCATGCCGAACCTGTGTTTTTTTGTGCTGAAAAACGGATCGAATATGCGTTCAATATCTTCTTTGGGAATGCCGTGTCCGGTATCGGATATCTCGAATACCGCGCCGCCGGAAACCTCGGACGTTTTGATCGTTACTGCTCCCCCTGACGGCGTTGCCTCCAAGGCGTTGCGCATCAGGTGGAGAAACGCCGTTTTTAAGAGGTTTTTTTCCATGTTTATTCTCAGCGGTCGTTCAGGAATTTCAGCGGCTATTACCACGTTTTTACCCGCAGCTTCCTTTTCTATCAATGGTATCAAGTCTTTTAACATGCCGTTAATGTCTTCATATTTAAACATGGATTCCTTGTCCTTCAGAAAGGCGTGGAAGTCTCTTACGATAGTCTCCAATTTCTCCGCTTCGCCCAAAATAATGCCGAGCCCTTCCTTTAATCTTTCGGGCACGTCCTCTTTTTCGAGCATGCGCCTGCAAATCCATCCGATAGTTGTGGCCGGATTTCTCACCCTGTCGGCTACGGCCAATGCCATCACGTTCATAGCCCGCTCCGATATCAGGGTCTCAAGTTCCTGATTCAGTTCTTCGAGGGTGCGTTTGTAATCCCTTTCCATTTTTATAAGCCGGTGGTAATTGACGGCTTTTAGCGCGGAATGGACGAGATAGTCGGCATTGTAAGGCTTTGTTATAAAATCGAACGCGCCTTTTTTTACGGCATCGAGGGCCTTGTCCATATCCGCGTATCCGGTCATCAGGATTACCGGTATGTCGGGATTTTCCGCGTGTACTTTTTCGAGCAGTTCTATGCCGGACATCCCCGGCATTACTATATCGGTCAATACCGCGTCGATCTTTCCCTCGCGCACCGCGTTCATGGCGTCTTCGGACGCGCCGCACGGTATCGGAGAGAACCCGTGCTTTTTCAGGAGCAGGGCCGTGAACTCGAGCACATCGGGGTCGTCATCGACCACGAGGATAGAACCGTAATATTTATCGGTCATCTGTCGAGCACCTCGCGTATCTTCCTTAAAAGCCCGTTCGGGCTTATGGGCTTGGAGACAAGCTCCGCGCCCGCTTCTATCATGCCTTTCCTGTCGATTATATCGGCGGTATAGCCGCTCATAAAGACGGTCTTGATGCCCGGTCTCATGGGTTTTATCTCGTCGTAAGCCTCTTTCCCGTTTTTTCTGGGCATTATTACATCGAGGAGCAACAGTTGAACCCTGTCTTTGTTTTCGTTGAACTTTTGAACGGCGTCTTCTCCGTCGACCGCTTCTATTATCGTATAGCCCGCGCCTTCGAGCACCGCCTTTACGATCTCCCTTACCTCAAGGTTGTCTTCGGCGACAAGCACCGTCTCTGTCCCGCCTTTGGGAGGAGGCAACGCGATATCGCCGCCTTTTCTCTCCGCAGCCGCAGCCTTGATAATGGGGAAATATACCTTGAACGTGCTGCCCTTGCCCGGCTCGCTGTATACGTTAATATCTCCGTCATGCTGCTTTACTATTCCGTATATGATCGAAAGACCGAGTCCCGTCCCCTTTCCCAACTCCTTGGTCGTGAAAAAAGGTTCGAATATGTTCTTTCTTGTCTTTTCATCCATGCCGATGCCGGTATCCGTTACCGAGATGCACGCGTACATTCCGGGTTTCGCAAAGAGATGGGTTCCGGCGTATTCGCTGTCTATGATGACCGGTTTTGTCTCTATTGTCAGAAGGCCTCCTTTCGGCATCGCGTCGCGCGCGTTAGTGGCAAGGTTCATTAAGACCTGTTCTACCTGAATGGCGTCGGCCATTACCGTCAGAGCGCCCTCCGAGAGCGTGGCTTTCAATTCTACGTCTTCGCCTATGAGCCGCAGCAGGAGTTTTTCGAGCCTCCTGATAATGTCGTTTATATCCGCCGGGGTCGGATTGATTATCTGTTTGCGGCTGAACGCAAGGAGGCTTTGAGTCAGGGTTGCCGCCCTTTCGGACGCCGAAAGTATATGCCCGACATATTGTTTCAACGGATCGCCGGCCTTGATCTCATTGCCCATTAGATTCGCGTAGCCTATTATGGTGGTAAGGAGATTGTTGAAGTCGTGCGCTATGCCGCCGGCCAGCCTCCCTACGACCTCCATTTTTTGCGACTGCCTCAACTGCTCCTCGAGGGATTTTTCTCTGGTAACGTCCCTGCTGATCGAAACGAATTTCAGCACTTCTCCCTTGGCGTTTTTTACCGGAATTATCGATACGTGCTCCAGATACTCCTTTCCGTCTTTCTTTTTGTTGAGTATCGTGTCGGACCATACATTGCCTGAGTTTATATTTTTCAATATCTCGTCCTTGAATTCTTCCTGCCCGATCCGTGACATGAGGCTCTTGCCTATGAATTCGATTTCGGCGTATCCGGTGATCCGCTCAAAGGCCGGGTTTGCGTATTCGATAACGCCTCTTTTGTTCGCGATGACTACTCCGTCTCCGGATTCCTCCACGGCCTGCGTTATGAGATGTTCGCTTTCGGCAAGTTTTTTCATGCTCAATAAATCCGAAATGATTATCGCTATATTGTCCAAAAAGTTAATATGCACTTCAGAAGGGGCATAATTCTCCTCTAAGTAGAGGGTAATTACCCCCATCACCGCGCCTTCATGCCTTATCGGCACGCAGTAATGCCCGTGCGGTATGATGTCGTCGTAGGTGTTCTCATGATCCGCGTCTATGGACGGCTTATAGATCGTTTTGCCGGCAAGCGCGGCCTTGCCGCAGATACACCTTCCGAGCGGCACTTCCGCGCATGTTTTTTTATGCCAGTCGCTGAAATTCCTTTCAGCCCTCATCGCGAGTTTGTCCGGCGCGGCTTCGTCTATAAGGAATATCGCTCCCGTATCCATGATCTTCAGCCACTTGAGGGAGAGAGTAAAATCGAGCGTCTTTTTAAGGAAGACGTCGATATCCTCAGGTTTTTGGGCCTCTTTCAGTATCTCCGACATCGCGTATTGGAGTTCGAGCCTTTCGGAGAGGGCTTCATTGCTTTTATGGAGTTCGCCGAGCGTCCGGTATGTGAAATCCGAAAGCCTTCCTATCTCGTCTTTCCCTTTATATACGCTGATGTTCGAAATTTTTCTGTCTTTAACCGCCTGCACCTGCGACGTGAGATATGTGATCGGTTTCAGAAACGAGCGGTAAAATTCGATGAAGAGTGCGATTATGCCTATTCCTACGAGAGGGAGCAGGGCGATCTGGATCTTCACCATTGAAGCGACTTCTTTTTCCCGCCGGTGCTTGAACGATTCTATAAATTTTTCGGTAAATTTTTCTATCTTCCGAAGTTCGCTGTTTATCTGCCTGAGAGACGGCTCATCGGCCGTTCTGTCGCCTGATATGCCTTTCAATAGGCGCTCGATCCTTATAAAGGACATTTTAACGTTTATTACATTGGACATCTCTTCCGGAGTCAATTTTTTAATATCTATGTGTCCGGCGGCTTCCTCTATGCCGGCTATGGTCTTTTGCGCGGTCTCGATATCGGGCTTGCTCTCCGACAGGACTTTATAGATGAGTTCTTCCGCCCTGAGTATCTGATGGCTCGCCGTATGGTTGGTGAGGATGGAATTATTCAGCGCGTTGTACTCTGTGAACAGTTCGAAGGAAAGAAGGACAATGGCGAGTACCAAAAGGGCCGTTATAATGGATTTTGTTTTTAATGTCATCGTTTTGCCTCAGTGTTATAGCCGTGTTTTTTAAATGCCTTTATCCCTTCCGTCCTGAAATAATCGTAAAACCTTTGAGCCGCTTCCGATACATGCGAATTCTTGAGCAGGGCAAGCATCAGCGGGTCCTTTACCTCGTATTTTTTATCGAAGGGAATGACCGTAAGCCCTTTGCCTTCCGGCACATGAACCATTATGTCCCACTCCAGCACCGCGTCCGCCTCGCCTTTTTGATAGCGTTCTTTGAACACCCGCAGCGCGTCGTTGGTGGAGGAGCCGTAAACTACGATGTTGTTCAGAATTTTTTTGCCGTTAGGATGCCGCTGGAGCATCTCATAAACCAACTTTCCGCTTGCCGCCTGTTTCGGGTTTGCCAGAACGATCTTTATTCCTTTTTCCGCGAGGTCGTCCAGACCGGTTATGTTTTTCCTGTTTTCTTCCGGCACCAGAATTACGGGTATGTGCCACGCAATGAAAGCTCTATTCTTTACAAGCCCTTTTTTAGCGAGAATGTCTATATTTTCTTTGTCGCCGGACAGGAAGAGTTCGGCTTCCCCGTATCTCTCTATATACTGCCGCAGAATAGACGACCCTTCCAGATGGATATCCACCGCTATTCCTGTTGACGCGGTGAAATCCTTTGCGATCTCCTCTACAGGGATCTTCATGCCGGAGCCGCTGAAAAGGACTACGACCCGTTTACCCTTTTTGGCCGGCAAAAAAATCAAGGCCGCAACAAGGGCTATGATCAGGATGACGGCTGCCGCGTATTTATCCTTTTTGCTCATCGAGCACCTCGCGCACCTTTTTCAGGAGCGCCTTTGGAGAAACAGGTTTTGTGAGGAAGTTTATGCCTTCCTCCAATATGCCCTTTTCATGGATGATGTCATCGGTATATCCGCTCATAAATATGGTCTTGATGCCGGGGTTAATACCGTCTATCTCATTGAACGCCTCCCTGCCGTTCTTTTTCGGCATTATCACATCGAGCAGGAGCAATTGTATTTTGTCTTTGTTGTCCGAGAATTTAAGCACCGCTTCCTCCCCGTCGACCGCCTCAATAATATTATAGCCGAATTTAACGAGGACTTCCTTTGTCAGCTTTCTCGTGGCATTATCGTCTTCCGCTAAGAGTATCGTCTCGGAGCCTCCTATAATAGAGGATTCGCCGGCCGGTTTTTCCTCTTTCCCCTCCACGTCGATCTCGGGAAGGTATATTTTGAATGTTGTTCCCATTCCCCGCTCGCTGTAACAATTGATATATCCTTCATGCTGTTTGATTATTCCATAGGCTATCGAGAGCCCGAGTCCCGTGCCTTTTCCGACTTCCTTGGTCGTGAAAAAGGGCTCGAATATCCTATCCCTCGTCTCTTCATCCATCCCCATGCCCGTATCGGACACGGATATAAGCACATATTCTCTTTTCCGGCCGTAGCCGTGGGTTTTTATGAATTCCTCGTCTATCGTAACCTGCTCCGTGCTTATCGTTAATCTTCCGTACTCCGGCATCGCGTCTCGCGCGTTAGTGGCAAGGTTCATAAGCACCTGCTCTATCTGTCCCTCATCGGCCATTGCATTAAGATCCCTGTCCGCGAGGACGGTTTTTAATTCTATGTCTTCCCTTAGAACCCGCTTCAGAAGTTTTTCCATGCCGCTTATAATTTTATTGATATTAACCGGTTGCGGATTGATTACCTGCTTCCTGCTGAACGCCAACAGCCCGTGAGTCAGATGCGTTGCCCGCTCCGCGGCATGGAGCAGTTCTTTCAAATAGGGATTGTTAGGGTCGTCTTCTTTAATATTCATCTGAATGAGGCCGCCGAAACCTATTATCGCGGTGAGGATATTGTTGAAGTCGTGGGCTATGCCTCCGGCAAGCTGGCCTATGGCCTCCATTTTTTGCGCGTGCATGAGCATCTCTTCGAGTTTTCTCTTTTCGGTGATATTTTCCTTGATGCCTATGAAATGAGTTATGTTTCCCTTCTCGTCCTTGATCGGCGATATGATCGCGGATTCCCAAAAAAGCTCGCCGCTTTTCTTCCTGTTGTGGAATACGCCGGTCCATATCCCGCCTGAGGTGATTGTCTTCCACAAACGGCTATATTCATCGGGCGGTGTTTCGCCCGATTTCAGGATCCCGGAATGTTTTCCTGTAAGCTCTTCCCGGCTGTATCCGCTTATCCTGCAATACTGCTCGTTTACGTATTCGATATTTCCCTGTGTGTCGGTTATCACGATCGAGACAGGGTTTTGCTCCACGGCATATGACAATTTCCGGATATTTTCTTCAGCTTTTTTCCTTTCGGTTATGTTCCTTATTACGGCAGACACGTATTTCTTGTCTTTGCTTTCCCATCCCGACAGCGAGAGTTCTACGGGAAACTCCTCTCCGTCTTTTTTCAAAGCATAAAGTTCTACTACCCTTCCGAGTAATCTCCCTTTGCCGTTGGCTACATAACTCTCGAACCCCCTTCTGTGCTTTTCCCGGTATTCCTCGGGTATTAATATTTCTACTTCCTTGCCGATGATATCTTCCCTCTTGTATCCGAACATATCCTCAGCGGCCTTATTGAGGAACAATATTTTTTTTGTTTCGTCGCTTATAATAACGGCATCAACAGAAGAATTCAGCACCTTCCTGAATTTCTCCTCGGATTGTTTGATGTCTTCCAGAACTGCCGATAATCTTACATTAGCATCGGATATCTCCTTTGTCCTTTCCTCCACCTTTCTGTCTAATTCGAAGTTGGCCTGTTCAAGCTTTATTTGTTTGCGGGCTATGTCCCTTCGGGCGCAGACGAGGGCTTCGACCATATTGTTGAAATCCCTTTCGAGTTCTCCTATCTCGTCCTTTCTTTTCGAATCTATCTTTATGGAGTAATCGCCTTCTGCTATCTCCTTTGTTTGTTGCCTAAGTCTTACAACCGGTGAAATAAAATAATTTACTATGAGATAGGAAAGTGGAAACACTATGCAGAGAAGAAGGACTCCGAGGACAAAGATTTTTCTCCTGAGTTCCTTTATCTCCTGAAATGCCTCGTCAACATCTATTTTGGCGACTATCCCCCATTCGAGAGCCGGTATATACCTGTACGCGCCTATAACATGCCGGCCTCTATAATCTATGGACTCGTCTATTCCCTCGTTGCCCGAAGCCGCTTTAACGGCTAATCTCATATAATCGTTATCGCCGTCGGGGGACTTTATCATGTCGTCAAGCGGATACCGCGTCGGATTGATGAACTGTATAGACCGGCCTTTTCGTTTAACAATTAGAGTCTCTCCGGTATGCCCGAGACCGCTGTAATCGAGGAAATTAGGGAAGATGGTGCCTTCTAAAGCAATACTGCTTACGATTATGGCCCTGGCGTTGCCTTTTTCGTCCTTTACGCCTACGGCAATGTCAATGTGCCTTATTTTAGCATCGAGATAATCCTGCATTACAACAGCCCCGCCCATTTTTATGTTTTCGATGTGTTTTTTGACCCCCTCTCTGTGGTCATGCATGGGAGTATGCTTCTGATTAGAATCGGAATAATTGTCGTTTGTCGAGGCAATGACATTGCCTTTTAAATCCAATAGCTCTATCTCAACATAGTCTCGATAGATGTCTTTAAATGATCTGAGGCGATTGCTGACGTATCTGTACTGTTCCGTATTGTGTAGATCGCCTTTTCTGTCCGACAGGTAAAAGATGCTTTCGCGAAAATGCCCTGCGGTTGCTATTGTCCGCAAGTCGTTTATTCTTTCGTTGATGTAATCTACGACCAGTTCTTTTTTCAGGTCGGCGGTTGCGTTAAGCTGGGCGTATATGCGGTTTTGGATCGCTCTTTTTTCATGGGTATAACTTATTACGCTCAAAATCACGATGATTCCTGTAATCAGCAGGGATATGCCGGATATGAGCCTGAACTTTATGCTGTTAAAAATATTCATTGCAATATCTCTGACGGTTTTGCGGTTTTCATCTCTTTCAGTAAATCGGCGGCCGTATGAACATCGAAGTGTTTTGTCATGTCTTCCCACTTCATGTCTTTTGGAATAAATCCTATCGCCTTTAGAAATTCGAATTCCTTGTTTATGTCTCCGCCTTGTTTGAGCAGTTCCGTGCCCGGAGCTATAGAACGGATATCGGTGTTGCCTGAGATGTCCTCGGCAGAGATGGAGTTTAATTCCTTTATGTATTTGCCGAGGGGAATCGGTATGATCTTAGCCGATTCTTCGGCCATCCACCGGCTTGCCTCGTAGCGGTTTTTGTCCGACGACATCATCCATATCATTGCCCGTATCTGCGCTGAGATGAGCGTCTTTACAGCCTCATTGTTCTTTTCGCCGTAATCTTTCCTTATGTTAAAGAACGCGTAGCTCGAAAACCAGCGGTGGATTGTGTGAAGTGTAGGGTCTATTTTTGTATATATGGTGGCTGTGGGTTCAAATGTAGTGAAGGCATCTATCTTTTTGTCCCTTATGGCATTCAAAATATCACCTGCGTCCAGAGGCGCATGCCCTATGTCTTTTTCGGACATGCCTTCTTCATTTAATATCTTTATCAGGTAGTAATGGGCTATCGAGCCGTAGGGATAGGCCACCCTTTTGCCTTTTAAGTCCCTTGTCCTGTAAATATTTTTCGATACGAGAGAGACGCTGCCTTTGTTGAATACGGACATTATATTTATATGGCCTTTGGCCGCTATTTCCAAGGTCGGCATGTCTCCGGTGATGGAGCCTTCGAGGAGTCCCTTTTCAACAAAATAGTTCGCGTCCACGCCTTTGGCGAAGGGGTAAAATACGACCGTATAGCCTCTCCTTTCAAGCTCCCGCCGGAGTATCCCGTCTCTTTTCATTATTTCTACGAGGTGATTGATCGATGCCCACGGCACAGGCACGCCTATCTCTATGACCTTTTCGTCATCTGAGAATTTATAGCTTTTATAAGTAGGATGGTTCTCTAATGAAGTTTTTGTGTCGTTAGCTTTCTTGCAGCCGGCTGAAAGCACGAAGGAAAGGCATAATATGATATAAAAAGCGATTTTCAGCAAGGAGTTCATATCTAAGAATAGCAGAAAAAAGGCGAATTTTGAATAGAAAGTTTTAGGGATTTATAAATGCCGGCAGGAAGGGAAATGCCTTGTATCCCTTTCTCCTATTTTTTCGCGCAGGTCTCCGAATCGCAGCCGGGACAATGCCCTTTTTTCTTCCAGACCGAGCGGTATAAGAGATACACCGCTCCCGCGATAATTACAACCATTAAGGCAATATCAACAAATCCCATATCAACCTCCAAAAATTTTTATCCTAATCCGATCAATTTCCCGCCCTGGTATATTACGAACGCTACCACCCATGCCAGCGCCATCTGATACGCGAACGCAATCCCGAACCACTTCCATGTCCCGAACTCCTGCCTCATCGCTATGGCAACCACAACGCACGGCATATAGAGCAGGACGAATGTAATGAAGGCATAGGCGGTGAGCGGCGTAAACTTGGTTTTAATTGTATCCCTGAGAGGCGTTCTTTCCTCCGTCTCTTCCGTAGATTCCTCGCTGCTCATGCTCGCTATCCCGAAGGTTGAAAATATATTGGCAGCCGAATCTTTAGCGGCGTTTGCAAAGGACGTCCCTATCTCTTTCAAATCATCCGTCAGCGAAGGCTGCTCTTTCTTTTTGTCATCCGCCTTTTGAACATATATCTCGCCCATTGTCCCGACAACTATCTCTTTGGCGATAAGCCCGGAAACCAGCGACGAGGCAGCCTCCCAGTTGCCGAAACCGATAGGCTCTAAGGCCGGAGCGATTACCTGTCCCATTTTGCCCAGATAAGAGTCTTTTTTGTTCTCAACGCCCCACGGCAGGTTCAGAAGGAACCATACCAGGATGGAGACAGCAAGGATATACGTTCCCGCCTTAATGAGAAAGTGTTTTCCCTTTTCCCATGTGTGTATCATAAGGCTCTTGAAAGAAGGCATCCTGTACGGAGGAAGCTCCATTATGAACATGGGCGATTCGCCTTTGAAAAGGGTTCTCTTGAATATTATCCCCATTAAAATCGCCAGACCTATGCCCATGACATACAGCGACCACAGCACTGTTCCGGCGTTCCGCGTAAAAAACGCTCCTATGAACACCACATATACAGGAAGCCGCGCCCCGCATGACATTAACGGTATGAGCAGAGATGTGAGCGCCTTGTCCCTCGGATTTTCAAGAACCCTCGTCGCGTAAACGGCAGGCACGTTGCAGCCGAATCCCAGAAGCATCGGTATGAACGATTTGCCGTGAAGACCGATTGCGTGCATAGCCCTGTCCATAACGAAAGCCGCCCTCGCCATATACCCGCTGCCTTCGAGGAAGGTGATGAAGAACATCATGGCGAATATGACCGGCACAAACACGACGACAAAACCCATGCCCGCAATAATCCCGTCGGTTGCGAGCGAGACCGTCCATTCAGGCGCATGGATAAAGCCGAGTATTGCTTCCGCCCATCTCTTGAACGGCCCGGCAGTCATGGCGTCTATCCAATCGGCAAAGGGCGTGGATACATCGAAGGTGAATTTGAATACAAGCCACATGGCGGTAAGGAATATGGGAATTCCTAAGAACCTGTTAAGGACTATCCTGTCTATCCTTTCGGTCATCTCCATTTTTCTCAATTCGGGCTTTTTCAAGACCTCATGGGTAAGACCGGACGCCTGCGCGTAACGTTCATCGGCCATTATGGACTCTATATCTTCTCCGTGAGCCTTTTTCAGATGCGCTGTCGAATCCTCTATAAAAGTCCCGTCTCCGGAAAGATTTATCTCTTTCCGCACATGCTCGTCTCCCTCCATAAGCTTTAAGGAAAGCCATCTCAAAGGATATTTTTCGGCAAGCTGCGGATAACTGTTTTTAATGTGCATCTCCACGGCAGCGGCAGCCGATTCGATATCATCTTCATAATGCAATTTCTTGGGATTATGCAGCGCCGGATCGTCCGCTCGATGAGTCGAGTCTACGACAATGGCCATAACCGCCTTTAAGAGATCGTCGAGCCCTGATTTTTTAGTCGCTATCGTCGGGATTATCCTGACGCCTAACATTTTTTCCATAGCCTTTATGTCGATCTTATAGCCTTTCTTTTCAGCCTCATCATAGATATTTAAGGCAATGACAACCGGGATACCCAATTCGAGTAACTGAACGGTAAGATAGAGGTTCCGCTCAAGATTTGTCGCATCAACTACATCGATTATCACATCCGGCTTTTCGTGGACTAAATAATCCCTCGCGATTATCTCTTCCTGCGTGTACGGGCTAAGGCTGTATGTGCCCGGCAAATCCACGAGTTTTATCTTTCCGCCCTCATGCTCGAATACAACGGATTTCTTTTCGACCGTAACTCCCGGCCAGTTGCCCACATGAAGCCGTGTGCCTGCAATGGCGTTTATAAGGGTAGATTTCCCTGAATTTGGGTTTCCCGCAACAGCAACGGTAATCATTTTATCACCTCCACTTCTATTCCCTCGGCCTCTTTCTTTCTCAGAGAGAGGTTGTAATTTTTTATCGTTACCTCAAGAGGGTCGCCGAGGGGCGCTACCTTTTCGACCTTTACCTTTTCGCCGACAAGCACGCCCATGTCCATAAGCCTTCTTTTCAAAGGGCCTATCGCCCCCATTTTTACAATCTTCCCGGTTTCTCCGGGTTTAAGCATCGCTAAATTCATGTTTTATATCCTCCTCACCATTATCTTCATCGCCATGCCGCGGCCTATGGCGATACGGGATTCATCCACTTTGACAAGAAGAGATCCCCGTCCCGCATTGTTCAGCATCTCAACCATCTTGCCGATACGCAGACCCATATCCTCCGCATGGCATAATTGACTTTTGCCGCGAAATGATTCATTCGCACCGCTTCCGTGACCGCAAACCTTTTGCGTCTTTATT
>MHDU01000062.1 GCA_001803635.1 Nitrospirae bacterium GWB2_47_37
AGCTGCCGGTAAATGAGAAAAAGATTTGGCAAGCAGCAGCGTAAAAACCGGACATTTTCATTTTGGTGAAAACCGGACATTTCTATTTTGGCTTGACACTGCAAAAATTTTTCTTGACATCGAAACAAAGCGGGTGTATATTTAAACATGTTTTGCAATCCGATTATAGCGAATATGCTCCTTAAAACCGCATGGCATGTCAATGCCGTGGCCGGAGGGGGATTCTATTAGCTGTTAATCGGATAAAATAGGAAAACTCGAAGGCCACGGAATCAAACCCCGTGGCCTTTTTATTTTGCCGTTTTACTTTTTGGAGGTGCGTCATGAAATGGGATGCCGGAATGTATGACTCTGCACACTCGCCGCAAACAGACGCGGGCAGGGAACTTATTGCAATGACGAATGTTCGCGAGGATAATTCCATACTCGACATAGGCTGCGGCACGGGAAAGCTGACAATGGAACTTGCGCGCTTGGCCACTAAGGGCATGGTCGTGGGCATCGATCCGTCTGTCGAGATGCTTGAAAAAGCAAGGGAGAGCGCATTGTCGGCGGGTAATATCGCGCTGATAAACATCCCGGCGCAGCGGATTGATTTCAGAGAGGAATTCGACCTCGTATACTCCAACTCGGCGTTGCAGTGGATAAAAGAACAGGAGGATGCGGCAGTATTGTTATACAGGGCGTTAAAAAAAGGCGGAAGGATCGCGGTTCAGCTTCCGGCAAAGGATTTCTGCTGGGAATTAATGGAAAATATTCACAGCGCGATCTCATTTCTCGGCCTTGAGGCGAAATATAAAAAGATGGCGTCTCCGTGGAGATTTCCCTTAAAAGAGGAATTTGCCGGATTCTTAAAAGATGCGGGATTTACGGAGGTAAATGCCTTTTATAAGGACTATACGCTCATGTTTGAAAGCATCAATGATGTGCTTGAATGGGGCGAATCCGCCGCGTTAAGGCCGTATCTTTTCCCTCTCTCGGAAAGGATGCGGGAGCAGTTTAAATATGCATTTGCAATGGGCTTTGAGAACTACAGAACTGAAAGAGGCATCGAGTTCGGATTCAGAAGGCTCTTTGCATTAGGAGAAAAATAAGGAGATCATATTATGACTGACTTCAATCAAACAAACTGGGCTAAAGCCGGGTTCAGTCAACAGTATATTGATAAGGCTGATATTTATATTGTTGAGCGCAGAAGGATGCTTGGGTTATTGGTATCGTTTTATAATCATTTTCTGAGAGGAAAGCCAAACCACATTCTTGACCTTGGCTGCGGGGATGGAATTCTTGCGCATGAGCTTTTGAAAGTTGATGACGCTATATCAGCTACGCTTGTTGACGGCTCTGCTGATATGCTGAGAAAAGCCAGAGAAAGGCTTAAAGATTTTAAAAATGCCCGGTTCATTAACGCAAGCTTTCAGGAGATTATCAAGAAAGATATTTTGCAGCCGGATTTTGATTTCATTGTCTCTTCCCTGGCAGTTCACCATTTAGATATGGCAGGGAAGATATCGTTGTTTAAGAGTCTTTATGCCCATTTGCGCCCAGGAGGGTTCTTCCTGAATGTTGATGTTATACTCGCACCGGCAGGGAGCCTTGAACAGTGGTATCTGAAATTATGGCAGGAATGGATGGATGATAGGAAAGCCGAATTCGGGATATCAGACAGCATCAGCGATGATATTATCCGCAGATATAAGGATAATGAGGACAACAAACCTGATACACTGGATGACCAGTTGAATGCTTTAAAAAATATGGGCTTCCATGAAGTAGATTGCTTCTACAAATACGGGATATTCTCGATATACGGAGGAAGGAAATAGAGTAACCATTTATAGCAGATAAAATTAACCGTCAAAGGAGGATAAAATGAATACCGACACAAAATGCATTCATACAGGAGGTTTCCCCGATACGCAAACGAGGGGAATAAACACCCCTATATTTACTTCTTCGGCCTATGAGTATCTGGATACCGATGCCCGGCTGTATCAGAGATATTTCAACACGCCGAACCATGAGGCTGTTGTAAAAAAGATATGCGAACTGGAGGGAGCTGAAGACGGCGTTGTCTTTTCCTCGGGCATGGCCGCGATAAGCACAACTTTGCTCGCCTTGCTGAGCAGCGGGGACCACGCTGTAGTTCAGGACGAGATATACGGCGGCAGCCATGCCTTCATTGAAGAGCATTTTAAAAGGCTCGGCATATCCTTCACGTTCGTGCGAATGGACGCGCAGGCAATCGAAGAGGCCGTTACATCTAAGACACGGGTCATCTACGTAGAGAGCCCTACCAATCCCCTGCTCGGTGTGATTGATTTGCGCCGGGTTGCAGAAATCGGGAAGAGGAAGGGCATTCTAACAGTCATTGACAACACCTTTGCAACACCGATAAATCAAAATCCTTTTCGTCTTGGAATTGACGTGGTTCTCCACAGTGGAACGAAGTACTTAGGCGGGCATAGTGATCTGTATTGCGGTGTTGCGGTCGCCGGAAAAGACATTGCAGCGCGCATCAGGAAAACGGCTTCTCATTTTGGAGGCAGCCTTAACGCGATGAGTTGTTACCTGCTGGAAAGGAGCCTGAAGACCCTTGCCCTCCGCGTTGAACGCCAAACCCAAAATGCTTTGGGGATAGCCGGATTTCTTGAGAAGCACTCTACGGTTGCAAAAGTGAATTACCCCGGCCTTGAAAGTCACCCCGGATATAAAATTGCCGGTAGGCAGATGAGCGGCTATGGAGCCATGCTTTCCTTTGAACTCAAAGACTTGAGGGCGATTGATTTCATGAAACGACTAGGGCTCATAAAGGCAACCCTTAGCCTCGGCGGGGTGGAAACCACAATATGCGATCCGGCTACCACATCGCATCAAAAGGTATCCGGTGAAGTTAGAAAACGCTTGGGGATTTCGGATAACCTTCTCAGGCTGTCTGTCGGTATCGAGAGCCCTGAAGATTTGATTGCGGATATTCAACAGGCGTTGGAAGGTAAATAATAAAACCGATATAAACTCTGCAGGGAGGATGGCATGGGAAAACAATTTGCATTTTTTTATTTCATGAAAAAGGAGCCGGAAAAGATAAAGGATGCTGTACCGTTGCATATTGAGTATTGGCACAAGCTTAAATTGAGCAAGTATCTCGGAGGGCCTTTTGCAGACAGGACGGGTGGAATGATTACATTTGAGGCCGAAAGCGTTGACGATGCAAATAGGATTATAATAAACGACCCTTTTGTTATTCAGGATTTACTTGAGAGCAACTGGATAAAAGAATGGGTTGTGGAAATATAATCGAAATGTTTGGCGGTAGTTCTCTCTCCATGGACCGACTTGGCAAATACCGGTTTATAACGGCGCGAATCGGTCAGGCTATGAACACGGAGCGAAAAAGGAGATGAGAGATGAGGAGGTTTCATGAATAAGTGGATAGACAGAAAAGAGTATCCGTTTAAGTCTCATTTTCTTGAACTTGAAATGGGGAAAATGCATTATGTTGATGAGGGCAGCGGAGAGCCGATAGTTATGGTTCACGGCAATCCCGCATGGTCTTTTCTATACAGGCATCTGATTAAATGTCTCTCGAAAAATTATCGCTGCATAGCTGTTGACCTTATCGGGTTCGGTTTATCGGATAAGCCGTGGAATTGGTCGTATTATCCGGAAGATCATGCGAAAAATCTGAAACTATTGATAGAAAAATTAGATTTGAAAGGAATAACGCTCGTTGTTCAGGACTGGGGCGGACCTATCGGCTTGTCATATGCCGTCAACTCTCCGGAAAATATGAAACGTATCATCATCATGAATACCTGGATGTGGTCTGTCAAGGGAGATCCTTATTATGAGAGGTTCAGCAAATTTGTGGGCGGACCAATCGGCAGGTTCTTGATCAAACGCTTTAATTTTTTTGTGCGGGTCATAATGAAAAAGGCGATGGGTGATACCTCCAAACTCCCCACTTCAATCCATCAGCATTATTTCAAGGCGCTTGAAATACCGGAGCAACGGAAGGGTTGCTGGACATTTCCGAAGCGGATTATTGATTCCAGTGATTGGCTGGATTTTCTCTGGTCGCAGAGTGATAAAATAAAAGATAAGCCGGCTCTCATTTTATGGGGAATGAAAGACATTGCTTTCAGAGAGCAGGAACTGAGCAGATGGATAAGCCTTTTCTCCGATTCCAAAACAATAAAATATGATGATGTAGGACATTTTGTGCAGGAAGAAAAAGGGAGCGAATTGTGTCCGGTGATTGAAGAATTCTTGAGAATGAAGTGATCGGACGAGAGAAAGCATATTAATGAAAACCGTTAGACCTGCAAATACAGACGATCTCGGCTCTTGCATTGAGCTTCTCGGCCTTCTTTTCGGTCAAGAGCATGAGTTTAAACCCAATCCGACGGCTCAAAGGAGGGGATTGGAGATGATCGTTAAGAACCCTGAAACCGGCTCTGTATTTGTATGCGAATCTAACGGCGTCATTCAGGGAATGGTAGTCGTATTATTCACGATAAGTACCGCCCTCGGCAAGAAAGTCGCCCTTCTTGAAGATATGGTTGTATCGCCCGATTCAAGGGGGAAAGGCGTGGGTACAAGTTTAATTAAGCATGCGGTAGAATTTGCGATTAATAACGGATGCGGAAGGATCACCCTGCTTACCGATAATGATAACGAGCAGGCGCATGAATTTTATCGGAAGCACGGCTTCACAAAATCGAATATGGTTGTTTTCAGGAAACTGTTGAAGGATTCGGTAAAGGATTAAAATAAAAAACGAGGAGGATGTTATGAAAAGGTTGATGATTTTCAGGATTTGGGTATTTGTATTCATCGTTTCTTTAGCATTTGGTCAAATTGCAATTGCCGCGGAGAAACTGACAAAGATAGCCGACGACGTTTATTCGTATGTGGATACTAAAAACAGCACTCCGCAGAACAGCTACGGCGCTAATGCGGGCATCATTATCGGTAAAGACGGCATTGTGGTAGTAGATACCCTCATATCCGCAAAAGAGGCGAAAAGGTTTATCAGGGACATAAGGTCAGTCTCGAAGAAACCCGTTAAATATGTCCTCAACACCCATTATCACCTCGACCACACGTTCGGCAACTCGGAATTCGCAAAACTCGGAGCGCTGATCATCTCGCACACTAATGACGGTAATAATCTGAAAATTCGCGGCGAAACAGCCCTGAAAAACTCAAATACCTACGGACTTACCGAAAAGGATGTGAAAGGGACGAAGATCGCATACCCTGTTTTGACGTTTAACGAAAGAATGGAAATAGACCTCGGCGACCGGAAAATAGAACTCATCTATTTCAGGCAGTCGCATACCGATGGAAGCATTATGGTCTATCTGCCGGACAAAAAAATTCTATTCGCGGGGGATATTCTATTTACCGGTTATCACCCGTTCATGGGAGAAGGCGATATAGAGGGATGGTTAAAAACGCTCGACTATATCATGACGATGGACGTCGAGAAAATAATTCCGGGGCACGGGCCGGTCTCAACAAAAAAAGATATAGAAGACATGAAAGACTATCTTATTGCCTTTGATAAAAAGGCCAAAGAGCTTGCGGCCAAATCCGACAATGCCGAATTTATCGCCTCTGAAATTAGAAAATTTCTGCCTTCGAGACCCGAAGGCGCGGGGCTTATACTCTGGAATATTCAGATGAAATATCTAAAAAAATGAAATCGCTAAAAAGGGGAGAAGCAATGGGCGAGATACATATTTATCGCAAAGGAGAATTAAAGCTCAGAAGCAATGTCCCGGGAGCCTCGATGTGGGCAATAGCTCTCGATAAGGCGATGCTTACATATTTTGAGATGGAGCCGGACACAAAATTTCCTGAGCATTCGCACGAGGCGGAACAGATCACCCTGATACTGGAAGGGGAATTGACCTTTACCTATGAAGGAGAAACAACTACCTTGAAGGCAGGGGATGTAATCGCGATACCGTCAAACGCCGTTCATTCGGCCTTTACAGGCAACATGCCTTGCAAGGCCGTTGACGCGTGGTCGCCTGTGAGGAAAGAGTTTTTAGAGAAACTGTAAACGAGAAGGTGATTATATGGCGCGAATCGGAATATTGACATGCAGCAATGCGACGCAGGACTTGGGCTGTTCGTCGGCAAGCTGTCTTGCCGATCTCAGAAAAAGAAGAGGAACATTTGCGGACTATCCAAAAGATGACCCGTTAGATTTGGTAGGGATTATTAATTGTCCGGGCTGCCCTACCCTTAGCGGCGCCGATAAATTATTGCAACGTATAAGGGCACTGACTGAATTCCGGGTGGATGCGATACACTTTACTTACTGCATGAAGGCGCTATGCCCGTTTAAAGAGAAATACAAATCGGCTTTGGAAGAGGCATTCCCGAATATTAAAATCGTGATAGGAACTCATCAGGAACACGTTACACCCGAAGAATATAGGGAAAGAGTAAAAAAACTTTTCTGCCAACCTCGTAAAATCATGGTTGATTTAATTTTGGGGAAGGAATGACTCATATGCAGGAGATTAAAAAGCAGATCAACAATCGATGACCAACGATACGCCATTTGAACAAATTTATAATGAATTCAGGACGCCTGTTCTCCGTTACCTGCAGCGGTTGATCGGGGCCGGCGAGGCCGAGGATGCAGCCCAGGAAGTTTTCGTAAAGGTTCATCGTGGACTCAGGGATTTCAGAAAAAATTCCCGGCTGTCGACATGGGTATACCGAATTGCAACGAACGCTGCAGTCGACAGGATGCGCAGTCCGTCGTTCAGGCAAGAACAGCCGCTCGGTATGGATAATGAAGAAACAGATGTTTTTTATGATAAAAAAACTCCTCCCCCCGATGTGCAATTGATCCGCAAGGAAATGAGCGAATGTATCCGGGGGTATGTAGATGCCCTTCCCCCTCATTCCCGGACCATACTTGTCCTGAGCGAGCTTGAAGGGTTCAAAAACGGAGAAATAGCAGAGATTCTCGGGGTAAGCCTTGATACCGTCAAGATCAGGCTCCACCGTGCGCGGGCAAGGCTGAAAAAAACGCTGGAAGCGCACTGCAGTTTCTACCGCGACGAGCGGAACGAATTCGC
>MHDU01000063.1 GCA_001803635.1 Nitrospirae bacterium GWB2_47_37
ACCTTAATTACTCCCATACACGGGCCGACTCTAATTTCGCGATATACAATTATAAAAAGAATATATACAGTTTCGG
Source organism: Nitrospirae bacterium GWB2_47_37 (assembly GCA_001803635.1). Classification (GTDB taxonomy): domain Bacteria; phylum Nitrospirota; class Thermodesulfovibrionia; order Thermodesulfovibrionales; family Dissulfurispiraceae; genus GWB2-47-37. The sequence continues at coordinate 77 of MHDU01000063.1, forward strand.
GGTAGATTATAGTTTTTAAGAATCTTTACGATAAAAAAATATAATGACTATTTGGGTAAAATTACCTTGACAATATTCTAAAAATAGAAATAAGATTTATATATAAACTTAGGTTATTGGGTTTAATCAAAGACTTAGCTGTGCCGGGAGAGAGGGTAAACCCTATGCATATGTTGTCTAAATTCTGCACGAGATGCCTGCCTTTTATTCTTATGCTTTTTGCCCTTTTGTATGCCGTTTCTTCGGAATCGGCAGAAGTAATCGGCAAAATAACCATTGTAGAAGGACAGGTTGATATTCTTAAAGAAGGCAAACTCCCTGCCATCCCTGCAAAGGCAGGCGCAACAATTTCTGTAAAAGATATAATCAGGACAAAAAGCGCGTCGAAAACGGAAGTAGTATTCAATGACGGAAATATCCTTAAAATAGCTCAGAGAAGCAGAATAGACATAAATGAATACACAGCCGATGGACAAAGCAAGGCGTCGCTGAACCTGCCGAGAGGCAAAGTAGAGGCCACTGTCGATAAAAGGATCACAACCCGCATTGCCGAATCTCCAACCGCAAACAAGTTTGAGATCCGCACGCCTGTCGCAGTTGCCGGAGTCAGAGGGACACAGTATTTCACTTTCCATGAAAGGGGAGTTACCGGCATTTTGGTCAAAGAGGGAAAAGTAGAAACCTACAATCCGAAATTTCCTGCCGTAAAAGTACAGGTTACTGCCGGACAGATTACGACGGTATCCGAGAACAGGCCGCCGCAGGCTCCGAGACCGGCGACAGACGCTGAAAAAAAAGGGCATGAAAAGGATACAGCTCCTTCGGAAAAGCCTAAGGACAAGGCGGAAGATAAGCCTAAAAACGACAAGCCCAAAAACACGGCTAAAACGAATGACAAGCCCAAAGACGATAAACCGGCAGATAATAAGCCGGGAGATAAACCTGCCGACAAACCAAAAGAGACGGCTAAGGCAGAGGGACAACCCAAATCGGACCAGCCCGCGCCGAACGAACCGGCTGCTCCGCCGCCGCCCACCACCACTACCGTTTCTGGTCCGACTCCTCCGGCAGGCTTAGAGCCTCTTGCTCCTCCTCCACCGCCGCCTCCAATGATAGACCCTACGTTTATAACAGCACCGCCGCCTCCGCCGCCTACAACAACATTTATATATATTCCTCCTCCGCCGATAACCGAAACTACTACTACCACTACTACTACTACAAATTCGCCGACTGATTTCAGCGGCAATATATACGGTAAATTCATATATAAACCAGAGGGCTGGACAGAGGGAGGAACGCTTGATACTTCTATTAGCGGTTCTTACCCGTACAATTCTTCTACAGGCTCCGGTAATTTTTCGCTGACAGGTTACGACAATCCGAACAACTATAAATTATGGGGCGGTACATTTAACGGAACTACAAATCAGAACGGGGCTTTCTCCGGGCTTTTCGGAGGCACAACCCCGCAGTCAAACGCTTATGAATATTTTGCGGCCTTTTATGTGGAAGGCAGTCAGATCGGATTCATAACATCGAATCTTTCAGGAGCGCTTTCAGGAACCACACTTGATGGGAGCGGCTCAAACGCATGGTCAAAGACCATGATAACAAGTACAAGTCTCAGCCCTACTATCGACAGTATAAGTTCGAATACGACAACAAACACATTTACATTCAACGAAGGCGCATGGTATATCGACACCGGCAGCGGAAGCATAGAGTTCGGTTCTACGGATCATTGGGTCTCATATAAAGATATAAACCCTAACTTAACAAACGGCACTTATCTCTCTTTGTGGAGGGATATGGCTCAAGGCACAGATTATAGAAACGCCTCAGGCACGACAAGCGCCAGCGGCCCTCTGGGACATGGCTACCGCGAGGCAGGTCTCTCATATTATGAGGTAGGAAGCGCCTCTTTTGAGGACAACCTTTCAAACAAGTTTAAAATGGGCATAGACTTCGACTATATAAACCTCGATGAAAACAATGGAGGCAATCCCCTCGGCCTTACCGGAACCCTTAAGACCAACTATACCGGAACTTATTATAATACCATCGAAGGATATTCCGATTTCAGCATGGCAGGCGTCGGAACCGTCAACAACTCGCCTCTGCTGTATATGGGCAAGGTTACGGATGGAGACTTCAGTTCGTTCAATACCGTAGGCGCACTTTTGCAGAAGACCACAAACGTGGGAGCAACTATAAACGGAGCATTAGGCGGCACGAATGCATTATGGAGCCCTTCCACGTCGTTCAAGGCTATAGGAGATTTTTCAGGATACTCGCCTGATGGAGAACGTCTCTGGTGGTCGGAAATGAAGGGACGGTCAATGAGCGGCGCGACCACTACCGACGGAGCTTTCTACTTATACACGGCAGGCATAATATACGGCACGGATACGAATCAAATGGAAGGAAAATCGATAGGCTTATATATCAAAACCGACCAAAGCACAGGAGTAATAACATCAAGCACTTTCAGCGGTAATCTGTATTACGGAATAGACATGTGGAAGCTCACCAGCAGCCTGACTGCAGAGGAAAAGGGCAGCGCAGACAGCACTACTTATTTACCGGGAGATATTGTTGACCTTACCTTTACAAACGCAGGCTCTACCCCAACTGCATTGCGGTTCGACAGCAGCACCGCGACTCAGGAGGAAGGAATGAGCGGCCTGATCGCGCATTTCAGCGTAGGCGGCTCTCTGAATCAGGGTAACTTAGAAGGGCATGCGATAAGTATAAGATATGATGCCGATAGTGAACTTCCTTGGGGCATTTTTTATAATAATTTCGGCGGCACATATGCAACCGCTCCTGCTACAAGCTGGACGGCAAAGGCGGGCGGAAGCAGTTATTCCTACGGCGATCATGACGACAACTCCGGCACCGCGGTTCAAAGATGGACTGACGGTTACTGGCTTGCCGATGTGTCGGGTTCCGCTTTTTCAGGCGGCAAATTTACAGGCTCTGTATCCGGCACCTTTATGGGCGAACATAACAAAGCTACACTTACAGGAGATATGTTCGGCGCATACACCACCGGAGGGGACCCTGATACTTACACGGGAACAACCCTCGGAACATATGAAGAAACAGATCTCAAGTATGTAAGCTATATTGAGACTAATCTCTACTATAGGGACAACGCCACTCCTCCGGCAAGGACAACGGACAGCACTATAAAAGCATTTATGGGCGAGACCGAGACATTATGGAATGCGTCCGACAGCAGCATAGCGGTAAGTTTGATAGGCTCTCATTCTCCCGCACAGAGCTACAATCATTATTGGTTCCAATCGATAAATCCGACGAACTTTTCTAAAGCATCTGATGCCGCCGGAAGGAACTCCACATATGATGCTTCTCCGGGCGCGTATTACGGCTATTTAGGAGGAATCGACCGTTACTCAAGCGCAAGTATCGATGGAAAGCTTTATGCCAATTACATAGGCCCTGACGGAAAGGCAGGTATACTGAAAGGCTCATTCAGCGGAAGCACATATACCGACATAGACATGTTCGACGCGAGCGGCACAATTGCGCGCACAGAGCTAAAAAGTACAACAACAGGCTGGACGCCTTCAACCCTTCCAGCTTCATGGTTTAACAATTCAACTTATAATGTTGAACTTTTTGAGTCCGCCTATGAGATATATTGGCAAAGCAACCAGCCCGATGACAGTTGGGGCGGTTTTGCAAAGTCAACCGATGATATGGTAACCGCTATAAATGTTCAGGATGATTGGACATCCAGAAAGGATTCAAACCTGAAGATCAGCATACTGAAAGACAACGGCGGTAATCTCCTTAATTTCGGGATATTTCAGTTGGAATCGTGGGGCAAATACACACCTGCAAACGCCTCAAGCAAATGGGTGATGGGCACAGATTCTTACTGGGATTATGGCGCTAATGACAGCACAATCGACGAGATAATCATATATGAAACATGGGGCGATACATGGGCTAACGGAAAGCTGACCGGAAAAGGCAACGGAGCGTGGGCCGATTACGGAACTTCGAGCACTGTTATATGGCACGGCGACACCGTCGGAACCTATAACGATTCGTTGTACAGCTTTGGTGCAGTTTCTGTGGGGGTAGGTGTAGAGACCCAGGCATTCCTGAGCATGATCGCGGATACGGCAACAGGCGGAGGCAAGGAAAAACTCTATAATCTGGGGTTCCCGACTATAGAGGTCGGCACGCCGCAAAAACTTACAGGAGACTGGACAAACGGAGGAGTATGGTTGAATGTGAGTGTCGGAGGCGACACAGCCGCAACAAAGACAAGGTTCTTTGCTTATAACTCCGGAGAGTTTCCGAAAATATGGGCAACGGATACCGTAAGCGGAAGCTACACAGGAACGCCTGATACCGGCTGGAAGGCAGCGATAAGTAATGACAATACGACACTTAGTAATGCTACATTATTCGGCGATTTTCAGATAAAGAGATGGGAAAGCAATAAATGGCTCGCTGATATTGATTTTACAGGCGGGGTTGACAGCAGTATTCAAGGGTGGTTTTACGGGGTAGCCGCTGGAACTTATGACGCATCTACACTTTCAGGAACTGCCGCAGGTCTCGCATTTCCTGTTACCGCTCTTACTAAAATCAATACAAGCAGCCTATATACATGGGACGGCCAAAATCGTTATTCAGATTCTATTACTATCACTGCTTCAAACAATCAGATAAAAGTTTTTGATGGAGCAACCAATTATACAGCGACGATTGCTACCGGCACATACACAAGCAACACTGCAATTGCTACTGCCGTTAAGACTGCTCTTGAAGCTGCCGATTCTGGTACTACATATACGGTTACATATGCTACGTCAACAAATAAGTTTTCAATTACAGCAAGTGTTGCAAGAAACTATTTATGGAGTGATGCGAATACCACTATGGAGGGGGTTCTTGGATTTACATCAACAGATAGCGGTATGATTGATGCAAGCATCTCAGTGACAAGTAATTTTAGCACTGGGGTTCCGCAGGGAACTTTATACGGCGTTATGGGAGGAGTATCCTTGTGGAATCTTCCTATAGACTCCTCGAATCCGTTTGAGTTCGAGTTTGTCGGTGTGCATTCAGGCCTCAACTCAAGCAGGCATGTCTGGTATCAACTTATAGAGCCGTACAACTATCTGGACGGAGGCTCTAAGACAACCACAGACGGAGGCTCGTATTACGGATGGGTCGGCGGAATGCAATCCCCTATAAGCGGCACAACAGCGGGGCCGATGGAAGGAATGATGTATGCCCTTTATGTCGATCCTGACGACAATATCGGCATACTCCGAGGAAAAGATGACCTCAGCACAGGCAATAGCGTTCAATACAATGAATATTGGTCGTTTCATTTAGACGGTTACACCTCAAGCATAGCTACCGACTCCGGCATCACGGCGTCAAGCTTCGGGACATCTTCTATAACCAGCAATTCAAATATCAGCGTTGCAACAGATGCATCGGCATACGGTGTATTCTGGAGCAGCAGCGCTTACTCTGATAGCACCGCCAATGAAAATATACTCCTGAACACAACTAACTCGAAATTTCACACCGCTAATATTACAGGCCAAGAGTGGGGAATTTGGAGAATGGAAACGATGGGCACATATAATACAACGACCGACGGAAGCCCTGCTTCACCGCCGACAGACTATTGGACGATTACTTATGATATAGATGCTGCAAATGCAAGTGTAATAAAGAAAATAGAGACATGGGGAACCAAATGGTCGGTATCCGCAGGAGCAGGGACAGATACCCTCAGGGCTGAACACAGGGGATACTGGGCCGACATAACATCTACCCCTCAGACTGGAATTTATGTGGGAGAGCTTAAAGGCACATTCAATCCCACAAACTTTACATGGCAGGCAATCTCGATGGGAGTTTACATGGAAACGAACAAACTCCTTGCAATGGCATGTCCTTCCGGCACCTGTAACACAACAGGTTCAAACCTGACCGCCGCCCAGAAAGCGCTTCAATACCTGAATATCCCCGTTGTCGAAGTCGGAAGGGCCGATTTCAGCGGAAGCGGCAATAACCTCACAGTAAGCATGAGCGATGTTATCTTTCTTGCCAATCAGTCAGGACAGAAGGCGACAATGTGGGCAACAGGCAGTGTAAGCGGAAGTTATACGGCAGCGCCCGCAATAAATACACCCGTAACTTTAAACGGCACTTCCGGATTCACCGGTTCTGTTGATTTTACCCCTAAGGTATGGAATACGACCGATAACAAATGGATGTCAACTATCAGCGGCTCGGGAGATCTCAGCGGAGGTTCGTATACAGGCACCGTTATAATGAAAGGCGCGGGCGCTGGAACAATAAACCAGTCTAACAGCACTTTCTCGGGCACTGCAGCAGGAACGGCGAAATAAATTTAAACATGGAGAGATTGATGAAACTAATTGCAAGGTTATTTGCTCTGATCTGTTTTGCTGTGGCGCTCAGTTTTTCAACGGCATGGTCCGAGAATCTTAAGATCGGGGTCTTTGACGTACAAAAAATAATGAAGGAATCAAAGGCCGTAGAAGGCTACCGCAATCAAATGCTTCAGGAAGCCGAATCCAAAAAGAAAATTTTATCGGGCAAGCAGGAATCCGCGCGGCAGATCGAAGAGAGGTTGAAAAAAGAGGCCCAAACCCTTTCTTCGACCGAGAGAAAAAGCCTTGAAGAAAAACTAACTACGGAAATAAAAGAGTTGCGGCGCATGAATGAAGATATAGAGGCGGATCTGAAAAAGAGAGACTCGGAGCTTACCCGGAAGGCGTTCATGGAGATAGGGGAAATTGTAAAAAAAATAGCTGAAAAAGAAGGCTATACAATCGTATTCGAAAAAAATGCAGCAGGGATAGCGCATCTAAAAAGTTCCGTGGACATAACATCCAAAGTCATAAACATGTACGACAAACGGTAAAATTATTTTAACTTTAATGTCTTCCCTCGATAATGCAAACAGCATTTTAAAAATGAGCATCCCGTCTCTGAATATCCTGATCTTTGATTTGCTTCCGCCGGACCTCGGCAGGAGATTCACGGGGATATCAATAACATGGAATAATAACGGCAATACTATTCATCTTCGGGATATAATATCATTATTTTATTGTTTTTCAGCTATGCATACAGTTAAGTGACCGCATCTTTTAATAAGCCGATGCCGGCGTGGAATATAACTGAAGGGTTTTAATAAAAACTCAGTTATACGGCACAGAGACGGGTAATGGAGCCATAGAAACAGGTCTAAAAATCTGAGAACCCACGGCAGAAAAAGTATTCCATCCCGACCGACAACATTTAAACCGCTTTTTTTAATTTCTCCCGCAAGCTCCTTATTTGTAAAACACTTTTCATAACCATATGGATACACGCCTAAAAATTGCAGGGCAATAGAAATGGGATAAAACATAAACGGGTTAAGTTTATTAGGAACCCCTATAACGGCTCGCCCGCCTTTTTTCAGAACCCTGTTTATCTCTGAAATAGCTTTATCAAATTCAGGTATATGCTCGATAGTTCCCATCGTGTATAAAAAATCGAATGTTTCGTCAGGGAAAGGAAGGTGCACGATGTCGGCTACTGCAGTGTGAATAGGGACGTTCAAATCCTTACTCCTTTTGCGAGCCTTGTGCGCCGTAAATTCAGAAATGTCAACACCGAAACAGGCACTTCCCTGAATGGATAGCCAAAAAAGGATTTCTGTATTCTGCGCCTCATTCCATAAGTCTAACTTGAGAATTTTTTTGCAAGCAATATTTTCAAAGTATTCTCTAATCAGATATTTCTCTTCTTCAAGGTAGAATTTTGTTGTCGGCGAGCCGTAAAATGACCTGCTGAAATGCCGTGCCCGCTTATTCCAGTATTGAGAACCGTTCTGCTGCCTTGACCATCGGCAATGTAATATCTTCAAGGGTCTCCTCCCGTCTGATTTGAACAATACGGCAATCTTCATCCGACAAAAAAGCATTAGGCGCCGAACCTGCATATCTAACAGAGCGGGATAATGTATACGCCCCGGCATCCATAAAAATCAGAACGTCTCCTATTTCCACACCCGGCAATTTAACGCCGACCGCCATGACATCCATGGTATTTAAAGTATTGCCGGAGATGTTATATAGGCAATGTGTTTTGGCTGCTCGTTTTGCAAGCTGCATGATTCTGCGCCTCGCAAATAATAACGATTCAGGCAGATAGTTGCGGCCGGCATCAACAAAAATCCAATTGCCTTTTTTGCGAACTACGCGTGTTACTAAAATACCTGCCGACCCGATTATACCCCTGCCGGGTTCCAGCCGCACCGACGGAATTGAAGAGATGCCTTTTTCCCGTGCCGTTTTGCATATAAATCGGGCAACATTCTCGGCATGGACTTTTGAAGCATTCAAGCATCCGGTATCTTCATTTACAAAGAACGCCTTTAAAAGAGATTTAAAGTTCACCGGCTTTATATTATCAGACGGCCAGCCGCCGCCTAATGTAATTTCCTGAATATCATATCCGAGTCCATATACCTCTTTAATAAGACAAAAGAGTTTCTTAATTGCAAAAAAATAATCTCCGGGATCGACCATCTGGGTGCCGAGATGAAAACCCAGTCCGGTTATGATTACTGAAGGGTGATTTTTCGACATTCCAAAAATATCAAGGATCTCATTATGTGAAAATCCGAATCGCCCGGCATACCACTTTGGAATGGAGAATTGCCGCCGGCTGCGCGGCGCAACAATCCGTAAAGATATCCGAACCGTCTTTTCCATATCCCGTGCAATCTGTTGAATCATATCCAGTTCATAATGATTGTAAACATGGATAAGTCCAATCTCTGACTCAATTGCAAACTTCAATTCATCATAACTTTTGCATGGACCGTGATATGTGATAGAGTCCGGCTTGAACCCCACTTCTTTTGCGAGCCGGAGTTCCCATGGACAGGTGACCATTGCTCCTATGCCGTGAGTTCTAATCACTTCAAGCAGCATAAATTCATAGTTGGATTTAACGCAATAATCTATCCGAAACTTCTCCGTATGCATTGAGAAGGCATTTTGAAGGCGGTTTATATTTGAAGCTATTGCCTGTTTGCTGAACAAAAAGAAAGGTGTCGGTATCGATTCCGTCAGCTTTAAAACGTCGCAGCCTTCCCATAAAGATCTATTTTCCTGAGTCATAATTTAATTTCTCTTTTCCAATACGAGTCTATATGCCCCGCAGCCTTCCTGCCTTCCGAGTTCGCATGCCTTTTTGAAATCGGATAATGCACCGTCATTCTTTTTCATTTCGGCATAAGCACTCCCGCGATTAACATATGCCGTTGCATAACCCGGATTTAAAGTTATCGCCCTGTTGAAGTCTTCAATTGCTTTTTCATGCCGGATCATTCCCATGTATGCAAGCCCGCGATTGTTATATGCCTCGGTATATCTGAGATTCAATTTTATCGCCGTATCAAACTCTTTTACAGCCCTTTCAAACCGACCTGCCCTTCCATATATAGCGCCGAGATGATTGTATGCCTCGGCATAATCGGGCTTCAGTTTTATTGCTCTGCCGAATTCTACAATGGCTTTTTCAGGTTGCCCTATTCCTCCATACATGACCCCGCGGTTATTATATGCCTCGGCATAATCAGGTTTCAGTTCAACGGCTCCGGTAAACATATCCAGCGCCTTAACAAGAAGATTTACCCGGGAATAAGCCAGACCGAGATTGTTATATCCCCTTGCATTATTAGGGCTTTTACTTACTACATCTTCCCACAGGCTGATTTCGTTTTGCCAGATATTATTCCTCATGTAAGTGCCTATTGTAAGGATAATAACAACAATACCGAGCGTTAGAATTATTTTTGATTTTTCGATCGATCCTCTCAATAATAAAAAAACAGCGGCAATTATTGCGGCGAATGCCCCGACTGACGGCAGATACAGCCTATGCTCAAAAATAACATCAACTATGGGTATAATACTTGACTCAACTGAAAGTGTAATAAAAAACCAGAAGATGCCGAAGGCTATTAATCTTGAAACGGCATCAAATTTTTTATGCCTGTAAACCAAAAAAATGCCCGTGCTGAAGATCAAAAGAAGAAAAAAGAAAGAGGCAAGAACTCTTAAATCAAAAAATGAACGATACACAGGGTAGTCATAATCAAGCGTTTGGTTTATAGGTAGAAAGATAAGCCTTATATATGTGACTATCACCCTGAACTGTGTAAACATATAATCTAATCTCGGCATATCCGTCTGCACCCTTGTTGCTCCTGCAACATCTCCTATTAATTCTTCAAAGGGCTTATCAGCGGTTATTCTATCCAGCGGGACTATCGGCATTGTAAGGAGGAACGGAATAAGATATAAAATTCTTCCGGGGGACGGTCTGTTAAAGAATAAAAACTCATAAAGCATGATAACCACGGGTAGTGTAAAAGATATTTCTTTTGTTTTCATGGCAAGAATAGCGCAGATGACGGAGGACAGATAACAGAGCATAGATTTAATATGAAAGACATTTCGTTTTTCTTCCGTATTTTGACTTCTGTATTCTGTGTCCTTATAGGAAAGCCTCCATCTTATATACAGCACAAGGGAAAGCAGGTAAAACATGGAAGCGAGGGAAGTCACCCTCTGCCATATATAGGTAACGGCCTGAGTCTGAACAGGATGACAGGCAAAAAATAGAGACGAAAAAAGAGCTATATTATTTGCTGAGGACTTGAATGAAGATTCCTTTAGATGCGGCGTCTCAAAGCTGAAGATGACGAGAAAATACACAAGCAGTGCATTAATAAAATGAACTGAGAGATTGAAAACATGATAACCCGCAGCATCTGTGCCGCTTAATTTATAGTTCAGAGCAAAAGTAAGATAGCCTATATACCTCCTTTGGAAACCATTATATGCTTTTTCGGGAACGACGTCTTTAGCCTTTGCCGGCTCAAAAAAGAAATTAAGATTTTTAACCAAAGGGTTTGAGAGGATAAAAACATTATCATCAAACTGGAAGGGGACATCAAAGGTATTTGCATAAGCGAGCAGGCAAAAGATTGATATTAAAATTATATGTACGAGTGTCTTATATTTATTTTTTAACATCTTTTAACATCCGGACGGTTTTCTATCGGGGGCTTTTTGTGCTTTGAAGCCTTGCCCATGCTTTATTTTATTTTTCCTTCAATACTACCACTTTATCTTCCGTGACCTCTGTAAACCTTGATTCGGCGCCCTGCTCAAGGCCTTTAACCTCATATATCGAAACCGGCTGCTCCTTCCCTTTTACCACGACTTTTTCCAGCCCCGTTACCTCGGCGCGCCATAGAGAGCCTATCTCTATCGAATCCTTTATTTTATGCAATGTAAACTCTGTCATCAGAATATGGACATTATATTTCCTTGTCAGGCTTTCAACCCTCGAACCTAAATTCACATGGTCGCCGATAACCGTGTAATCCATCTTTTTACCTTCCGCGCCGATATTCCCTACGATAACCTCTCCCGTATTTACGCCTATTCCGCAGTCGAGGGACGGTTTGCCTTCGGCCTCCCATTTCGCCTGAAGTTCCTTGAGCCGCGTTACCATATTCAGTGCGCACTTAACGGCAAGTTCCGCGTGATTTTCCTGAGGCATGGGCGCATTCCAGAAAGCTAAAATCGCATCTCCGATGAATTTATCGAGAGTGCCTTCCCATTTAAAAACTATATCGGTCATTTCGCCCAGATACTCGTTCAATATGGTAACGACCTCTTCCGGCGAATGCTTTTCGGAAAAAGAGGTAAACCCTCTGACATCCGAAAAGAGAACGGTAATCTCCCGGCGCGCGCCTCCGAGTTTAGCCATCTCGGGATTTTTTATTAATTCATTCACGACCCTTTCCGTAACGTAACTCGAAAACATCGCCTTCATCTTTTTTGCGCGTTTCTCTTCAACGGCATAGCTATATGCCGTTACGCTTATGAAAATAATTATGGTGTTAAGAGAGGCATACGTGATATTCAACCAAAGGCCTTTCTGCGCAAACAAGACATAGCCTGCCGCAAGAATAAACAGAAGCGACAGCCCTGCCGCTGCCGACGCGCCGAGGGCTTTATATCTCGGGATCAAAAAAGACAGCAGTATGCCTGATAAGATAAGCACCAGCAGATTTACAAAGAAGGGTACGGTCTTTATGAATTTATTTTCGAGTATGGAGGCAATAACGCTCGCGTGTTTTTCGACCCCCGGCATTGCCGGAGAAAAAGGAGTTACCCTTAAGTCGTAAATACCTATCGCAGAGGCCCCGATTAAAACGATCTTCCCCTCTAAAATGTTACTCCCTATTTTGCCTTCGATTATATCGGATATAGGGATATACTTAAACGTCTGGTTCGAACCGTAATAATTGATCAGCGCCCTGCCCCACCGGTCTGTGGGTATATACCGTTTGCCTACATGAATACCTTCCGTTGCTTTTAAAACGACCTTCTCGGGCGGAATTCCAAGATAAACGGCCGCGGCCTGAAGCGTTATCGAAGGATAAAGATAACCGCCGTGTTCGATTACAAGCGACTCCCATCTCAATGTGCCGTCTCCGTCCGGAAACATATTTATATGCCCGATTGTCATGGCCTCTTTTATGAGTTCAGGTACGGGAATAAGAGTGCCCTTAGACATTATCGGGTTATATTTGTTGAACATCTCAGGATTCGTAACGGAACTGAAGGCCGCTCCTACGAGCAGCTCGTTTTCCGATATTTTCGCTTCCCTCTCAAAGTCGAAGACTACCGGCAATATTACATTTCCTGCATTCCTTATCGCCTCTCCGAGAAGGATGTCGTTTTTCTCTCTCTCGCTGAAAATAACGTCGAAAACTATGAGTTCGGCGCCTGCTTCGGTCAATCTTTTGACTAAAGCCGCTATCTTGTCCCTGTCCCACGGCCATCTCCCGAGCCGCTCGATGCTCTTTTCGTCAATCGCGGCGATAACTATGTTGTCAGGTTGTTTTACCGCGCCGCGTATCTTGAACCTGTAATCGTAGAGTTTTTCTTCGAGGGATTCCAGCGGTGACAGTTTCAGAAACATTAATACCGTCAATAAAATTGTGACTGCAAGGCCTATAAGAAAAGCCGCCCTATTCTTTTTAGTCCCTTGGATGAAAACGGCTGCGAGACTTCTTATTAAGTAATTAAGCGTCCCTTTTCTAAAGGGTGAGTTTTCCATAAGAACCGATTACGTGCTCTCGGCTAACGTATTTTCGAGCACCTGATTAAGACTGATAACGCCTTTCAATGCCTTGTCTATGGCCTCCTGCCGCAACGTCATCATCCCTGAATTAATCGCTGCCCTCCTCAATTCATCCGTCTGTCCGCCTTTAATCAGGAGGTTCCTGAATTCTTTGTTTATCAACATGACTTCGTAAATGCCGGTACGCCCCCTTTCGCCGCTGTCGTCGCATGCCTCGCACCCCTTGCCCCTGTAGAGCGTAGTTCCTGCCTTAATGTCTCCCTTGGACAATTCCTCCTCTTCCTTTGTCGCCTCATACGATTCCTTGCATTTTGAACATATTCTCCTCGCGAGCCTCTGGGCGCAGACAAGAACTAGGGAGTCTGCGATTAAATACGGTTCAACGCCCATTTCGATAAGTCTTGTTACGGTTCCGACGGCATCGTTTGTATGAAGGGTTGAGAAGACCATATGACCGGTAAGCGATGCCTCTACAGCCGACTTCGCGGTTTCAAGATCTCTTATTTCGCCGATGAGGATAATGTCGGGGTCGTGGCGCATAAACGCCTTCAATGCCTTTGCGAACGTATAATTAGTTGCCGGGTTTACGCTGCTCTGTATGATCTGTCCTCCCAGAGTTGTTTCTACCGGATCTTCGGCTGTAACTATTTTTACGTCAGGGGTGTCGAGCGTCTTCAAGGCTGCGAATAGAGCGGTAGATTTTCCGCTTCCTGTCGGCCCCACGTGCAGTAATATTCCATAGGGAGACTTTATCGCTTCTCCGTATAGCTTCATACAGTGGTCGTTCAATCCGAGCATGTCGAGGGTAAGGACATTGCCCGATTTGTCGAGAATTCTCATGACAACGTCCTCTCCAAACGGAGTAGGCACGGTGGATACCCTGAGATCTATTTCAAAGCTTGAATTGTATTTTGTAAAATCCACCCTCCCGTCCTGAGGCACCCTCTTCTCATCTATCCTGAGGTCCGCCATGATTTTAAAGCGGGTTATTATGGCGTCCTGAGCGTACTTCGGCACTCTCATTACTTCAGCAAGATCACCGTCAACGCGGTATCTGACTCGCAGGTTATACAATGAAGGCTCAAGGTGTATATCGCTGGCCCTCCTGCCCACTGCTTCCTCTACTATCCTGTTGGCAAGAAGCACTATAGGCTGGCTGTTTTCCGTAGCCTCTTCCTGAGCCAGCTCCGCCATTTCGACTTCCATTCTCATCGTTTCAGCGACTGTGTCGAGCAGGCTGCCGAGTCCTAAATCCTCCTTGCCTTTTCCCTTGTCTTTTGCAAGCCCGTAGAATTTGTCTATGCCGGCAAAGAGCTTGGCCTGCGTGGTCACAACTACCTTCACAGTTCTCACGGTAAACCGGGCGTCCTTGCAGAAACGGGTTATCTCATCGAGCGCCATCAGGTCTCTCGGTTCGACCATTGCGACGGTCAGCACAGGCTCCTGAAATTTCAAGGGCAGCACCTTAAGGTGTTTCGCGTAAGCAGGTTTGATTATTTTCATCAGGTCGGACTGCATTGTAGTGGTAGTTACATCCAGAAACTCATAACCGAGCGACTCCGCAAGCGCTGCCGTTACCTTTTCTTCGGGAACGCCCGCCTCTATAAGAAGCTGCTCCAGATTTTTTCTTTCCTTTAGAACCTTCTGAATCAGTTCCTGCAATTGTTCGGGCGTTACGAGCCCTTTTTCTACGGCAAGCTCTTCGAGGCTCTTCTTAGGAGCCTTTTTCATATCTTTAGCATCTAGCGGTTTCTTTAAATCCATCATATCCTCGTAAATATGAGTATCAGTTTTCGCACTTTATTTTTTTCATCGAGATAAGGGATAACCTTGACTTCGAGCACCGACAACTGGGCGATCATCTTATACCCTTTTGCAAGAACCTCATTTATTTTTTGCTCTATTTCCGTGCCCCTGAAGCTCGGGAACAAATCGAGCAGGTCTTCTCCTATCATGGAATCTGCGGAATGTCTCATGCCGCTCATGATTTCGAGAAACTTGCTTGCGGAAAGGATTTTCTTCTTCGGATCGAGGATGCAGATGCCCTCTTCTATATCGTCGATAATATATCCCCTCAGTCTTTTCTCTTCCTCTATAACCTGATATGAAAGGGCATTATTGACCGCGATACCCAGAAGAAAGGCGAGCTGCTCCATCATTGTCACATCCGAATCGGAGAAACCGTCGGGCTTGTTAAGGGCTTGAAAAACCCCGACCACCTCTCCCTTTGCCTTAACGGGAACTGCCAGCACGCTCCTTGTCCTGTATCCGCTTTTTTCATCCCACCTTTTATCGAAACACAACTCCTTGCATACGGCCATCAATTCGGCATCGTCATACGCGTCTTTTATGTTCAAAATTTCTCCCGCTATCGACGAATATCCGGCAAGGCTTCTGTTCGTAACCGGAACCCTTATCTCCACGAGATTGTCAGCCTGCAGCACCTTTGAATAAATCTCGTTATTGTCGTTGTCGATCAAAAAAAGCGTGCACCTGTCGGCTCCGAGGAGCGCCCTGATATCGCCGACAACTGTTGTCAACACGGAATCTATATTGAGGGTCGAAAGAATAGTGTCGAGGATGTCGAAGAAGCTTTCTGTTTTTAGCGCAAGCTGTCCCATAAGGGTCTCCTTTAAAGAAGTCGTTACATTATAGCAAATTTTTCAATGTTTTCCACATGTTTATAATTGCAGTCAAAGGCATGGAAGGCACGACTTCAAAGCCTTCAATAGCACAAAGCGCAAATCCGCTTCAACGCCTTTATAAGTGTTGTTTCTTGTGCAAGGCAAAGATTCTGTATGTTTCAGCAAGATAGATGCCGCCGATGCGGATGACGTGCATAAGAGAATGTAGTTTAAAAGTTTCGTCGATAAAGTCATTGAAGCGGACCTGTGCTTTGTGCTGAAATCTTTCAAATGTTTAATTGCAAGTTATGGGATGTGAGGCGTGCTGAAAAAGCCTTTACTCATATGAAATACTATAACAACATTCTCTTTCTCGTGAGCTGCAACTTTGCTTTCTTATTTAATGAGACAAAGGTAATCTTGGGATTGCACTTGTAACTACACTTAGTAAAGGCTTTTGAAGGATGCCTTGCATCACTATGATTACGGATTAATTTGATTATGGATATAGGCTAAAATGGAAAGAGAGCGGCCGATTTTGCTATACTTAAACTTCAGGCAATAAACCGGAGGTTTTGCAATGGAAAAATACAAATTCAATACAATAGAAGAAGCCATTGAAGATATAACAAAGGGCAAGATGGTCATCTTAGTGGACGACGAAGACAGGGAAAACGAGGGCGATCTCTGCATGGCCGCTGAAAAGATCACTCCCGATGCCATTAATTTCATGGCAAAATACGGCAGGGGACTCATATGCCTCTCGCTTTCGCCCCAAAGAGTAGAAGAATTAAAGCTCCCGATGATGACCGATGACAACACATCGTCATTCGGCACGGCATTTACCGTTTCAATCGAAGCTAAAAAGGGAGTTACCACGGGAATATCCGCCAAAGACAGGGCAGTTACAATACTCACAGCCGTAGACCCTCAGACAAAATCAGAAGATATAGCCAGGCCCGGACATGTATTTCCCTTAAGGGCAAAGCCGGGGGGAGTGCTTCAGCGTGCGGGACAGACAGAAGGCTCGGTAGACCTTTCCCGCCTCGCAGGACTGTACCCCGCCGGGGTGATCTGCGAAATAATGAACGAAGACGGAACAATGTCGAGAGTTCCGGAACTCATGGAGTTTTCAAAAAAACATCATATGAAAATCGTGACCGTAAAAGATCTTATTCAGCACAGGATGAGGACCGAGCGGTTTGTCAGAAGGATCGCAAATGTCCAGATGCCCACGGAATACGGCGGCGATTTTACGGCAATAGCCTATGCCAACGACGTAGACCATAATGTCCATATAGCCCTCGTAAAGGGAGACCTCAAACCCGAAGACAGCGTGCTTGTCAGGGTTCACTCAGAATGCCTCACCGGAGACGTATTCGGTTCAAAAAGATGTGACTGCGGGGACCAACTGCATAAAGCTATGGAGATGGTGCGAAAAGAAGGCAAAGGCGTGATACTTTATATGAGACAGGAAGGAAGGGGCATCGGCCTTGCAAACAAGCTGAAGGCATACGAACTTCAGGACAAAGGATTCGACACTGTCGAGGCGAACATCAAGCTCGGATTTAAGCCCGACCTGCGCGACTACGGCATCGGAGCGCAAATATTGGTCGACCTCGGCGTAAGAAAAATGAAACTCATGACTAATAATCCCAAGAAGATCATAGGCCTTGAAGGATACGGGCTTAAGGTCGTCGAAAGGGTATCGGCAGAGTCAAAGCCGCACGACAAAAATATCGTTTATCTCAAAACCAAGAAAAAGAAATTGGGACACATACTCGAAAACGTCTAAAGAAAAGCGCGCCTGAGAGGATTCGAACCTCCGACCCTCAGCTCCGGAGGCTGATGCTCTAATCCGCTGAGCTACAGGCGCAGTCCGAGTTTTTGGGGTGGGCGACGGGGATTGAACCCGCAACCACTGGAGCCACAGTCCAGTGCTCTGCCATTGAGCTACGCCCACCATGTTAAATTATAGCGTTTGTTTCCATGCTTTCGCTATAACCTCTAATTTTTATTGGCGCGCCTGAGAGGACTCGAACCTCTGGCCTACTGCTTAGAAGGCAGTTGCTCTATCCAGCTGAGCTACAGGCGCAGTTCTGGTCGGGGCGAGAGGATTCGAACCTCCGACCCCCTGCTCCCAAGGCAGGTGCGCTAGCCGGGCTGCGCTACGCCCCGTAAAACATTAAGAATACTAAAACTCCTTGATAAATGTCAATTTGCGGTAGCCCTTTTTGCTTGCCGCGTGTTAAAATAAACAAATTGTCTTTTGGAGGAACCCGATGTTAAGCATGAAGCATGTGGAAGAGGTAAGGCTTTCTTTAGACGCTGCATTTAAGTTCAGATGCCATAAAGAAATAGGGTGTTTTACAAAATGTTGCAGCAATATCGATATAATGCTTACCCCTTATGACATCATCAGGTTAAAAAACAGGATGGGGATGTCATCAGGAGAGTTTTTGGACGGGCACACATATGTGGAAATAGACGAAAAGGCCTCCCATCCGTTTGTATTCCTGAAGATGAATGAGGATGCGGAAAAGAAATGCCCCTTTGTAACTTCGGAAGGCTGCAACATATATTCGGACAGACCGGCAAACTGCAGATATTACCCTGTAGGCCAGGCATCGCTGAAAAAAATGAATCAGGAAACAAGCGCGCCGGTCACCGAGGAATTCTATTTCTTTGTGAAAGAGCCCCACTGCCTCGGCTTTAATGAAAATGCCGATTGGACGATAAAAAGCTGGCGGGACGATCAGGGGGTCGATGTGTATGACGACATGAACAGGGGTTGGAAGGATATACTGTTCAGGAGAAACCTGCCGGGACATTCGCTGGATGACAAAAAACAAAAGGCGTTTTACATGGCATGCTACGATGTGGACAGATTCAGGAGATTTGTTTTTGAAAGCGGATTTCTCGATAAATTCGACATCGATGAAAAAAGGCTCGAAAAGCTCAAAAACGACGACACTGAAGTAATGAAATTGGGCTTCGACTATACCAAGTATATTTTCATGATGGAAGAGACGCTGAAACTAAAAAGTTAAGCTTCCAGTTTTCTTGCAATATCCGCAACAGGAGAGAATATAAATTTCTTGCCTTCCTTGCGCATTTCAAAAAGGCCCATATCTCTAAGTCCGAGCAAATCGGTGCGCGCAGTCTGATAGGTCACGCCATGAACATTTGCATGTGTCTCAATCGTAAAAACCTCATGCGGCTTTTCAATTGCACTTGCAAGCAATACTCGTTGCCGTAAATTTAATGAAGGATATTTTGCGGCAAATCGGTAGGTATGCCTTTTTTCTTTTTGTTTTCTTTCTATATATGCGTTTAGTTCTTCTATTGCCTTATGTATAGCCTTGAGGTTGTACACAATAAAATATGTAGCATCGTTATCATCAATTTCCGAGTAAAGGAATGATCTATAATACTGAGCTCGTGCATTCAGAATGGCGGTAGACACAGAGAGATATTCAAAAAACCAGTAGCGATGTTTAAGCATATACCAGTAAAAAAGCGCTCTCGCCGTCCTGCCATTGCCGTCCATGAAGGGATGCACATATGCCAGCCAGAAATGAAGCAATATTCCCTTTATTATCGGATTTACAAATTCGTCATCTCCAATGCTGTTTGCATAGTCGCACATCTTTTGCATTAAAGCAGGCACATCGACGGCTTTAGGAGGCGCATGGAGAATGGTCTGTCCGTCGCTATCAAAAACATATATTTCATCATCGTCAGGCGTTCTGAACCTGCCTATCCATGAAGGGTCATCCAATGTATTCACAGTCATGGAGGAATGAATTTTTTGTATCAACTCTACAGAGAGCGATTCCGTCAAATGCCTTTTTATCATTTGCATTGACAGGTAATTATTGTATATCATCTGCTCGGAATGATCCTTAGGTTTCCTGCCCGTTCTAAGCATCTCTTTCGCGATAACTCGCGTGGTAACCGCACCCTCTATTTGACTTGACGCTATTGCTTCATCAACTAACGATCTGATCATATATCGCCGCTTTTCTTCGGAATGCACCGAGGGTTCATCAATCAAAATAGATCCTCCTGCCTGCTGGTCCATGAAATGCAAATCTCTGAGGACACAATCCGGAAGTCCGTAACTGAATGGACGACCGTTTGAATCGGTAAGAGTAATATGTCTGGCTTGAATAAATCTGGACATTTTAAGCAATGTCCATGCAGAGTCCGGCGTAATACCTTCAGGCATAGGCTGATATTTCAGACTATCCCAGTAAAGGTATTCATTATTTGCCTTTCTAACCAACTCCCTTGCCATATTAACTACTTCAATTGTCAGCGTGGTGATAGGCTGTTGTTTTATTTTCTCAAGATCAGGGGCTTTTTCTGGTATTTTCAATGCCTTGCCTCCAACTACTAATTTTATATTAATTAGTAGAATATTAGTACTTTCCCGCTATTAGCTTAAAATACTAATATAGTTTAGATTAGTATTTTATATTTGTCAAGTTATTCTACTAATTTTATATTAATTAGTAGAATATTAGTATTTATATTTAGCGAGAGATCGATAGTTTCGATCAGATAAATTAAAACGTATACCTTGCCTTTAGTTGTCCGCAGGCCGCAAGAATATCCTGCCCCTTACTCTTTCTTATTATTGCGGTTAAATGACCTTCGATAAGGATGTTTTGAAAGCGAATCACTCTTTCATCGTAAGGCCTATCGAATTCTGAGCCTTCATATGGATTAAACGGGATTAGATTTACCTTCGAAGGTATCCCCTTCAAGAGTTTTACGAGCCTCTTCGCGTCTCCATCGGAATCATTGACGCCTTTCAACATCACATATTCAAAGGTGATTCTCCTTTTCGCGGACAATGGAAATTTCCTGCATGCTTCCATCAATACTTTAAGCGGATATGTTTTATTCACCGGCATTATGTAATCCCGCACCGTGTCCGTTGTCGCATTCAGGGATATTGCGAGATTCACCCCCGGCGCTTTTCCCGGAAGTTCTAAAATTTTAGGCGCTATGCCTGACGTTGAAAGCGTGATCCTCTTCGGAGAGATTTTGATTAATTCGGTCATTCTCCATAATGCCTCGACAACATTGTCAAAATTCGCAAGAGGCTCTCCCATGCCCATAAGCACTATATTTGTAATCTTCCCCGGTTTAATAATCATGCTCGCCGATATTATCTGATCGACAATTTCATGCGCCTCGAGATTTCTTTTAAGCCCCATTTTCCCTGTGAGGCAGAACCTGCAGCACATGGCGCAGCCTACCTGAGAAGATATGCAGAGCGTCAAGCGGTCTTCGTCGGGGATGAGAACGCTTTCGATGCTCTCTCCGTCCTCAAGCCCGAAGAGAAATTTTTCCGTGCCGTCTTTTGAAATCTGCCTGCCGAGAAGTTCGAGATTGCTTATATACGCCTTCTCCGAGAGTTTTTCCCTCAGGCCTTTTGAGAGTTCCGTAATATCCTGAATCGATTGCGCGTATTTCTCGTAAATCCAACTGATTATCTGCTTTGCCCTGAACGCGGGCAGGCCTGAGTTCGCGATAAAGGATTCTAATTCTTTTTTGGATAAGGCCTTGAGATTTGTCTTTTGCAATTTAACCGGATTTTAAGAGGGGGACTTTCGTCCCCCCTCTGAGGTTTTTATTATGTACCCATCTCCCAGCTTTGGAGATATTTTTTCTGCTCGGGAGTGAGCGCGTCTATCTTTATGCCCATCGCCTTCAACTTAAGGCGCGCGATCTCTTTATCGATCTTTTCAGGCACGCTGTATACGGTGTTTTTTAGTTTCTTAGCATTTTTGACCATAAACTCGGCGCACAATGCCTGATTCGCGAAGCTCATGTCCATAACGGCGGACGGATGGCCTTCGGCAGCGGCAAGGTTTATAAGCCTTCCCTCTCCCAAGAGATAAATCCTCTTTCCGCTTTTAAGGGTATATTCCTCCACAAAATCTCTTATAATTCTTCTTGCCTTCGACATCTTCTTCAGGCTGTCTATGTCTATCTCCACATTAAAGTGGCCCGTGTTACATACTATTGCGCCGTCTTTCATCAGCGGGAAGCAGCCCTTTGAAATTACGTTAATGTCGCCGGTTGCGGTTACGAATATGTCGCCGATCCTTGCAGCGTCTTTTATCGGCATAAGCTCGTAGCCGTCCATTGTAGCCTCGAGCGCCCGTAAGGGATCTATCTCCGTGATTATAACGCGCGCGCCGTGTCCCTTTGCCCTCATTGCAACGCCCCTGCCGCACCAGCCGTATCCCGCGACAACAAATACCGAGCCTGCTATAAGCCTGTTTGTTGCCCTGATGATTCCGTCCATTGTGCTCTGGCCGGTGCCGTAGCGGTTGTCGAAAAGATGTTTCGTATAAGCATCGTTCACCGCTACTATCGGATATTGAAGCGCGCCGTCCGCAGCCATCGCCTTAAGCCTTATGACCCCGGTGGTGGTCTCTTCGGTTCCGCCGATTACATGCTTAAGAAGCGCCTTTTCTTCTTTATGCAATATCGAGACAAGGTCCGCTCCGTCGTCCATTGTTATATGAGGCTTTATGAAAAGGGCGTCTTTTATATGCCTGTAATATGTCTTTGTGTCCTCGCCCTTAATCGCAAAAACCGACATGCCGGAATTCTTTACGAGGGATGCCGCCACGTCGTCCTGAGTGCTCAGGGGGTTGGAGGCGCAAAGGGTAAGCTCGGCCCCGCCTGCCTTAAGGGTTTCCATTAAGCTCGCCGTCTCTGTGGTTACATGGAGGCATGCGGCAATTTTTACGCCTTTAAGGGGCTTTTGTTTTTTGAACCTCTCGGTAATAGTCTTCAATACCGGCATTTCGCGAGCCGCCCACTCTATTCTCAACATCCCTTTCTTTGCGAGTCCAATGTCCTTTACGTCGTATTTTGCCATTTAGCCTCCTATCCTTTTGCCTGTTTTTTAAGAGTATCCGCCATATTGGTCTTTTCCCACGTGAATCCGTCTTCGTTCCTTCCGAAATGGCCGTAGGCAGCGGTCTGTTTGTATATCGGCCTTCTCAGGTCGAGCTTTTCTATGATGCCTTTCGGGGTCATGTCGAAATTTTTAACTATAAGTTTCGATATTTCCTTTTCGTCCATCTTTCCCGTTCCGAAGGTATCGACAAAAACCGATACGGGCTCCGGCACACCGATGGCATAAGCAAGCTGGATCTCGCACCTTGCCGCTATGCCTGACGCTACTATATTTTTGGCGATATACCTCGCCATGTATGAAGCCGACCTGTCTACTTTTGACGGGTCTTTGCCGGAAAAGCATCCGCCGCCGTGGCTTCCGACGCCGCCGTAAGTATCGACGATTATTTTTCTTCCGGTCAATCCGGTATCGCCCTGAGGCCCGCCGATAACGAACCTTCCTGTGGGATTTATGTGATAAACGATTATTTCTTCATCGAGGAGTTCAGGAGGGATTACAGGCTTTACGACCTTTTCTATTATATCTTCCCTCATCTCCTTTAATGTTATGTCCGGGCTGTGCTGTGAAGATAAAACCACCGTGCGGACCTTATGGGGCTTGCCGTCTTTATACTCGATGGATACCTGAGATTTCCCGTCGGGGCGGAGATACCCGAGCACGTCTTTTTTCCTCGCCTCTGTAAGTTTTCTTGTGAGTTTATGCGCGAGCATAATGGTCATGGGCATCAATTCAGGGGTTTCATCGCAGGCAAAGCCGAACATAAGGCCCTGATCTCCGGCGCCTCCGGTATCGACGCCCATCGAGATGTCCGCGGACTGTTTATCTATGGATGTAATTACCGCGCAGGTCTCGTAATCGAAGCCGTACTTTGCCCTTGTATACCCTATATCCTTTATGGTCTCTCTGACTATGTCCGGAATATGCACGTAACAGCTTGTCGTTATCTCGCCGGCAACAAAAGCCATTCCCGTTGTAACGAGACATTCGCAGGCAACCCTTGCTGTAGGGTCCTGCGCTAAAATAGCATCCAGCACCGCGTCGGATATTTGATCCGCGATCTTGTCAGGATGCCCTTCCGTAACAGACTCGGAAGTAAAAAGAAAATCCTTTCCGTTCGTTATGCTTGCCATAACTCACCTCCAAAATTTATTTTATCAACTCTTCAGCTATTTGAACGGCATTAAGGGCAGCGCCTTTTCTCAGGTTGTCCGACACTACCCACATGTTTATGCCGTTATCTATTGATTCGTCTTCCCTTATCCTTCCTACATAAACAAGGTCCTTGCCTGCCACATCTATAGGGAGGGGGTATACGCTCTTTTCCGGCGCGTCAAATACGACAATGCCCGGGGCTTTTGCAAGTACAGAGCGCACCTCATTGGACGTCATCTTCCTTTCGGTCTCTATGTTTACGGACTCGGAATGACATCTGAACACAGGAACCCTCACAGTAGTTGCCGTAACCCTGATAGTGTTGTCGCCCATAATCTTTTTGGTTTCGTCGACCATCTTCATCTCTTCCTTTGTATACCCGTTCTCAAGGAACTTGTCTATCTGCGGCAGCACATTGAACGCTATCTGGTGCGGATAAACGTTTTTCTGTATCTCCTTGAAGTTCAGCAGATCGGCTGTCTGCTGCAAAAGCTCGTCCATAGCCTTTTTACCTGTGCCTGAAACTGCCTGAAATGTGGTAACGACAACCCTTTTTATCCTTGCAGCGTCATGAACAGGCTTTAATGCCACGACCATCTGAATTGTCGAGCAGTTCGGATTCGCGATTATTCCTTTATGCCGGCTAATGTCATGGGCATTAACCTCAGGCACGACAAGGGGAACTTCAGGATCCATTCTCCATTGGCTCGAATTATCAATAACAACGCATCCCGATTTTGCCGCGATAGACGCCCATATCTTCGACCTCTCGGCCCCGGCGGAAAAAAGGGCAATATCGATTCCCTTGAATGAATCCTCGTTAAGGGTTTCGACCGGTATCTCGCTGCCTTCGAACTGAAGCGTATTGCCTTCCGACCTTTCGGATGCAAAAAGCCTCAGTTTCTCTATGGGAAAATTCCTCTCCTCCAAAACCGCAATCATCTCATTGCCGACAGCGCCTGTTGCGCCTACGACAGCAACGACATATTTCTCTTTTTTCTTCAACATCTTTCCGTTACTCCTTTATCTCGCTTACATATTTTGCAGTTAAATCTCCAACCTCCGCGGTCGAATATCCCATCTTCCCGGCAGCCTGGCTTTTCATTTTCCTCATTACCTCAATCATGGACGTTTCAACAGCCTGCGAAGCCTTTGCTTCTCCGAGCGTATCGAGCATCATCATTGCGGCCCCTATGGCAGCCATAGGGTTTATTACGCCCTGTCCCCTGTATTTGGGAGCGCTTCCTCCCATCGGCTCAAACATGGAGATACCCTCCGGATTAATGTTCCCTCCGGATGCTACGCCGAGCCCGCCCTGTATCATCGCACCGAGGTCCGTAATAATATCGCCGAAAAGATTTTCGGTGACTACCACGTCGAACCATTCCGGGTTCTTCACGAACCACATATTAGCGGCATCGACATGGTTGTAGTCGCGCCTGAGTTCCGGGTAGAATTTCGATCCCATCTCCTCAAAGGCGCGGTACCAGAGATCTCCGGCATGTGTAAGAACATTTCGCTTATGAACGAGTGTGATCGGTTTTTCAGCGTATTTAGGATTCATCGCATTGCGCTTTTTCTTCAGTTCGAACGCGTATTTCAGGCAACGGTCAACCGTGCGCCGGTCGTAGATCATAAGTTGTGTAGCTATCTCATCCGGCGTGCCCACGCGTGTCGCGCCGCCGTGCCCCGTGTATATGCCGCCTGTGTTTTCGCGGATAACAACGAAATCTATATGCTCCGGCCCCTTATCCTTAAGCGGGGTCTCGACATTCGGGTAGAGTCTTACCGGCCTGAGATTTATGTATTGGTCCAGCGCAAAACGTATTTTAAGGAGAATTCCAGTTTCGAGTATGCCGGGTTTTACATCGGGATGCCCGATAGCGCCGAGGAACATCGCGTCGAATTTTCTGAACTCGTCTATCGCGCTGTCCGGAAGCGTCTCGCCTGTCTTCAGATAGCGCTCGCCTCCGAAATCGAAATAATGATAATCGAGATTGAATCCGAACTTTGCGGAAGCCGTATTAAGCGCCTTTATTCCCTCGGCAACGACCTCCGGGCCCGTGCCGTCGCCGGGTATAACGGCGATGTTGTATTTTTTGGCGGATTTCGCGCTCATGCCGCGACTCCCTTTATCTTCTTTTTTGTCCATTCGATCAAGCCTCCCGCTGCTATCAATTCCTGCATGAACGGAGGGATGGGCTTGGCCGCGTACTGCTCGCCGGTTGAAATATTTTTTATGATTCCGCTGTCTGCGTCTATCTCCAGCGTATCGCCTTCCTTGATCTTTTCGGACGCCTCTTCGGATTCGAATATGGGGAGCCCTATATTAAAGGAGTTGCGGTAAAAAATCCTCGCGAAACTTTTCGCTATAACCGCCTGCATGCCTGCGGCCTTTATTGCAATGGGCGCGTGTTCCCTCGATGAGCCGCAGCCGAAATTTTTGCCCGCGACGATCATGTCTCCTACCTTTACCTTATCAGGAAACTCTTTATCCGCATCCTCCATCACATGCCTTGCCAACTCTTCGGGATCGGATGTGTTAAGGTATCTTGCGGGTATGATCGCGTCCGTATCTATGTCGTCGCCGAATCTCCAGGCATTGCCTTTAAGCAGCATAAGAGACCTCCGAATTTCTTTTTAAGCTAATTATTATAAACTTCTATTATAATATTTTCCATGAAAAAAGTAATCATCCTCCTCGGTCCCACAGGAGTCGGGAAGACGGCGGCATCCATACTTCTCGCTGAGCGCTTAAATACGGAAATCATAAGCTCGGACTCCATGCAGATCTATAAGCATATGGACATCGGAACGGCAAAGCAGGCAATCGAAGAAAAAAGAACCGTAAGGCATCATATGATGGATATTGTGGAGCCGTGGGAATCTTACAGCACAGGGGAATACATAAAAGCTGTCCAACCGATAATCGCAACTCTGCATGATCTGAATAAAATCCCGATAGTTGTCGGCGGAACAGGTCTTTACATAAAAGCGATGACGAGAGGGATTTTCAGCGGGCCTTCCGCCGATTGGGATTTGAGAAATGAACTCCTCGAGATGGAAAAGGAATCACCCGGATATTTACATGACTATCTGAATCGTCTCGATCCCGCTGCCGCATCGAAAATAATGCCGGCAGACACAAGGAGGATTGTAAGGGCATTGGAAGTCTGCCTGAAAAGCGATAACGTCATGTCCGAAATGCATCGGGTATTAACAAAACCTCTTCCCTATGAATTTACAAAAATAGGAATAACGAGAGACAGAAAAGAGCTTTATAGACTGATCGAGCAAAGGGTCGATAAGATGATCGAAGACGGGCTGGTTGATGAAGTGAAAAATATAATTCAAATGATCAAAAAACATTTTTCAAACTCATCACTCGTTACTCATCACCCATCACTGTCCTCATTACAGGCAATCGGCTACAAAGAAATCGCAATGCATTTGAACGAAAAAATCAGCCTTGACGAGGCCGTTGCCCTTGTGAAAAAGCGCTCAAGGAATTACGCAAAGAGGCAGTTCACATGGTTTAAAAAAGAGGAAGGGATCCAATGGATAGATGTGACGGGGATTTATGAGCCTTTCCCTATCTTTCAAAAAATATTATCCGCGTTGAATCAAAAAATGCGGCCGGACATCGAACATATGCAGTCATAGGCGGATAATCCGTGTGATATACTAATTTTATGCTTCCCGAACTTTCCAATACGCCTCTCAAACCCGGAGTCTATATCTTCAAAGACCGGAAGGAGCGGATTCTCTATATAGGCAAGGCAAAGAACCTGCGAAACCGCCTGAGAAGCTATTTCCAGAAATCCGCCGATCTCGATCAACGCAAGGCTGCAATGGTAAAGATGGTAAAGGATTTTTCGTATATCGTTACCGACAACGAGCTTGAAGCGCTCATACTTGAGGCCAACCTCATAAAGCAGCATAAACCAAAATTCAATATCATTCTGCGGGATGATAAAAACTATCCGTATATCAGGATCACAATAAAAGAAGAGTGGCCGAGAATAGAGGTTATAAGAAGGATTCAGAAAGACGGCAATCTTTATTTCGGCCCGTATGTTCCGGCTCAGGCGATGTGGGAGGCGCTCTCATTCATCAGAAAAAATTTTCTTATACGGACTTGCAGATATGCCCTCGATAAACCGATGAGGCCGTGCGTTCAATATCAGATGAAGAGATGCCCCGCCCCCTGCGCCGGCTTGATAAGCAGAAAAGAGTATATGAAGATAATAAAGGAAGTCATACTCTTCCTCAAAGGCGAGAAAAAGGAACTGGCCGCTAAACTCGAAGATACGATGCAGAGGCTTTCGGACGAAATGAAGTTCGAGGAAGCGGCAATGATAAGGGACAGGATAATCAGGCTCCGGAAGGCATTCGAATTACAGAAGGTCGTCTCGCCGGAGCTTGGAGACATCGATGTTATCGGATATTACAGGGAAGGCGACAATTTAGCGTTTAATATCCTTTTTGTGCGCGGCGGCGTATTGATAGGCGCGAAGGATTTCTTTCTGGATAAGATTATCGCGTCCGACGAATCAGAGATAATGCACGGCTTTATAGAGATATTCTACGCGAAGGAGATAATCCCGCCCGAGATAATCCTTGTAAATGCAATGCCTGATGACGCGAAGGCATTAAAGAAATGGCTTAAAAACAGGCGGGGAGCAAAGATTACGATAGAAGCGCCCAAAGACGGGAAAAAATTCGAACTTCTTAATATGGCAAATGAAAACGCACGGCTGCATTTCCATCAGAAAAATAAACCTGCCAAAGACGACATCCTGCCTTTAATAAAAAATATACTGCATCTGAAAATAGTCCCTAAATCCATCGGTGCATTTGATGTCTCGACAATTCAGGGCAGCGAGTCCGTAGGAGCATTTATTTATTGGGAGGCCGACGGCTTTAACAAAGATATGTACAGACATCTGCGGATAAAGGGCGTGCAGGGAGTTGATGATTACGCGATGATGCATGAGATTGTCGGGCGCGTGCTGAGCAAAGAGCATCTTGTGCCGGACCTTGTTGTTATTGACGGCGGCAAAGGACAGCTTGAGGTCGCGCGGAGCGTAATGGATGATCTGGGAATAAATACCGAACTCATAAGCATAGCAAAAAAGCCTGACAGGGCATTTTTATTGAATGGCGAGATTGTTGATCTTGAAGACAGGAGCAAAGAATCTCTGCTCCTGAAAAAAATAAGGGATGAAGTTCACAGGTTCGCAATTTCATTCCATAGAAAGCTAAGGGACAAGAGATTGATGGAATCGCCGCTCGAAAAGATCCCCGGCATCGGCAAAAAGAGGAGGCTCGAACTCTTGCGGCATTTCGGGAGTATTGAAAACATCCGCAAGGCATCTGCGGATGACATAGCGAAGATCAAGGGGTTTAATAGGAAGGTGGCGGAGATGGTGGTTGAGGGAGTGAGGAAGGGGTAAAGTTTTCAGCGCAAACGGAGCCGAACGGTGGCATCTGTCCGTTGCGGACAAATTCTGAAACACAAGATTAAAGACCTGACCCCCGACTCTCGACACCCTTCGGCAGCCGTAGAAAAATCGGATGTTTTGAGATAGAATAAGACAAACAAACATTAAGGAGATGCGATGAACATTTACATTTCAGGCTCGATGGCTTATGACAGGATCATGGACTTTCCGGGGAAATTTTCCGACCACATACTTCCCGACAAGATACATATTTTGAATGTGTGCTTTACTGTTAACGGTATGATAGAGAAATTCGGCGGTACTGCCGGAAACATTGCCTATTCCCTGCGGCTTCTCGATGAAAAGCCTACAATCCTTTCAACAATCGGCAAGGACTATAATGAATATTTCAAATGGCTTGAGAAGAACGATATTACGACAAATGGAATAAAAGTCATAGAAAATGAATTCACTGCCGGAGCATATATAACAACGGACAAGGCGGACAACCAGATAACAGGATTCAATCCCGGCGCCATGAAACACGCATCCGGATATGAGTTCAAAGAGGCGAATCCCGAAAAATCGCTCGCGCTTCTCGCGCCCGGAAATCTTCAGGACATGATGGATTACGCGAAAATATACAAACAGAAGGGGATTAATTACATTTGCGATCCGGGGCAGTCCCTTACCGCGTGGAATAATGATAACCTCAGGGAATGGATTGACGGCTCATATATGCTTATCACAAACGACTATGAGCTTGAGCTTGTTATGAAGATGACAGGAATGGACAAAAAGGGCCTGCTTGGAATGACCAAAACCATTATCACCACTCTCGGAGAAAAGGGCTCTCT
>MHDU01000064.1 GCA_001803635.1 Nitrospirae bacterium GWB2_47_37
ATCCTGTCCTCCTCTTAAATCAGACAGTTTAACAGTCTCTAAATAGGACATTTTCATTTTGGTATATTAGGACATTATCACTTTGGCGTTACACTCAATATCGGCTCATGGAACACGGATTTAAATTTACCGTAAGCTATAAACTGCGGGCCGAATTCCCGCTCCTTGAAAAAAGGGTAAACCATCTGATAATATTAACGATGCCTGAGGACAGTGTAAAGGCGAGCCTGTTGCTGAGGGTTATAGCAAAACTTCTTGATTTTATCGTTATTGCAGCCGTTGCCGAAACCATACCTCGGGTCGGGTATTTTGCCGGAATAGTATATCTTCTTATAGGCGACGGCCTTTTTAACGGCAGCAGCCTGGGAAAGAAGTTAGTACGGCTGAAGGTGGTATCGCTTTCAACCGGAGGCGCATCGACATTCAGGGATTCCATAGTAAGAAACGCCGCCTTTGCGGTTGCGCTTCTGCTTTATAAAGTTCCGATAGCGGGATGGTTTTTTGCGGCGGTTATTCTCGCCCTGGAATTTCTTCTCATGCTCGGAAATAAAGACGGCATGAGGCTCGGCGATGACCTGGCAAACACAAAGGTGGTTGAAGGAGAAGGAGGATAGAGTGTTTTTTCAGAAAGTATTAGGGATGTTTTCAAACGACCTTGCCATAGATCTCGGCACGGCAAATACCCTCGTTTATTTAAAAAACAGGGGGATAATCTGCGATGAACCTTCGGTTGTCGTTCTGAGAAACGACAACAAAAAACCCGTTGCCGTAGGCATGGAAGCTAAACTGATGCTCGGGAAAACGCCCTCAAACATAGTGACTATAAGGCCGTTGAAGGACGGCGTCATTGCGGACTTCGACGCAACCGAGGAAATGCTCAAATATTTCATCGCAAAGGCCCACAACAGGAGGAGCTTTGTTTCCCCGAGGGTGATAATAGGAGTTCCTTCCGGCATAACTCAGGTGGAACGCCGCGCGGTCAAGGACGCCGCGCACTCATCCGGCGCCCGGGAGGTCTATCTCATAGAAGAGCCTATGGCCGCCGCAATCGGCGTAGGATTGCCCGTAGGCGAGCCTTCCGGAAATATGATCGTCGATATCGGCGGCGGGACTACCGACGTGGCCGTAATATCCCTCGACGGAATAGTTTACAGCAAGGCCGTGCGCGTCGGCGGAGACAAGATGGACGAGGCTATAATCGCATACATGAAACGTAAATACAATCTCATGATAGGCGAAAGAACCGCAGAGCATATAAAGGTGGAGGTAGGCTCCGCATATCCTACCGCGGACAAGGTCGAGCCGATAGAAGTAAAGGGAAGGGATCTCATATCGGGGATTCCCAAGGCCATCAGCATAACGGAGGATGAGATACGCGAGGCGCTTCAGGAAAGCGTAGGTCTTATTCTCGACACCATTAAGGTTACCCTCGAAAACACCCCGCCCGAGCTTGCGGCCGATATTGTCGACAGGGGCATTGTCCTGGCTGGAGGGGGGGCGTTGTTACGGGGTCTCGATATTCTGATAAGGGAGCAAACAGGCGTCCCCGTTATACTGCCGGACGATCCGTTAACTGCGGTAGTCAGGGGTTGCGGCATGATGTTAGATAGGCTCGATCTTCTCAGGAAGGTAGCTATAGCGACCAATTAATGTCAAAGGGCAAAAAGAGATTTATTATTCTATTCGTTCTTTCTCTTGCTGCCCTTACGCTGGTAACCTGCCGCCACGACAGAAAATCATCTTTTCTCTTTAGGGCGTTATCTTACCCTTATGACGTTTTGAATAACCTTACCTCCCGCATGAGCACGGCCTCTAAAGACCACTGGAATGCTTTTGAGGAAAACAGACGCCTCAAAAGGGATCTCACGGCGGCGCTTCTCGAAAAACAGCGCTGCGTCGAGATACTTCAAGAAAATAAACGCTTGAAAGAACTCCTCTCATTGAAGGAGCATTCTCTAAAATACGCCGCATCCGCAAAGGTGATAGCGCGGGGCTACGACAAATTATTGCATACAATGATCCTCGACAAAGGCAAAAACAGCGGCATAAAAAAAGACATGGCCGTCATAACGGCAAAAGGCCTTGCAGGCAAGATTTATTCCGTAAAGGATGATTCTTCCGAGGTATTGCTTTTAAGGGACCCCAATTTCTCGGCGGCGGTCAGGCTTCAAAACAGCAGGCGCGAAGGTGTTGTGTCCGGAACGGGTTACCGCTACAGCCTCCTCAAATACATACCGCCGGAAGAAGAAGTGGAAAAAGGCGAACCTGCCGTGACTTCCGGACTTGACGGCATTTTCCCTCCGGGATTGCCCGTAGGCGTTATCAACTATGTCAGAAAAGAAGGAATAGAATTTTTTCAGGATATAAGGGTCCTGCCGTTTCAGGATGATACAACGCTGGAAGAGGTTGTTGTTTTAGGCAAATAATTTATGAATTACGCTAAATGGATATCATTCATCTTTCTGACGTTTCTATTTCAAACCCAGTTCTCTTTTTTCCGCAGTCCTCTGACTTTTACGGTTGTGCTCGCTTATTACTTTGCCCTGAAAAGCCTGCCCCGTCAATCTCAGGCAGGAGAAT
Source organism: Nitrospirae bacterium GWB2_47_37 (assembly GCA_001803635.1). Taxonomy (GTDB): domain Bacteria; phylum Nitrospirota; class Thermodesulfovibrionia; order Thermodesulfovibrionales; family Dissulfurispiraceae; genus GWB2-47-37. The sequence goes on from MHDU01000064.1 coordinate 2,581, forward strand.
ATTTCGGCAGCGGCGCCGAGATGAAAAGCGCCGCATTCGGGGCATTCATAGGTCTTCTGGAAGACATCCTTTCGGGCTCCGTAGTAGGCCCCAACCTATTCAGCAAGGGACTGATAGGATTTATCGGCGTTACGGCATTCACGGAGGTCGTATTTAAATGGACGCCGGTTCTCGGCATTATTACTATAGTTCTCTTTACGGTCCTCGACGGGATTATTGTCGCAGGCATGCGTTCTATTTTTACATCCATACAGATAAACGCGGTTGCCGCGGCGCAGATTGTTTTTATTCAGGCGCTTGTAAATATACCGTTCGGTATAATATTAAAACCAAAAAAATTCCGCCTGACGGATTAACATGACGTTATACAGAATAAAATTAGGCTCTTACATTGTAATCGGGATATTGCTGGTATTCGGCTTCCGTCTCTGGCAGCTCCAGATACTGGACGGAGATAAATATAAAAGGTTGTCGGAGGACAACAGGCTGAGGATATTAAAGACCCCGGCGCCGAGGGGCATTATATACGACAGGAACGAAACGCCTCTGGTAAAAAACATCCCTTTCTTCAGCGTCTCTATCACCACCGACAATCCGAAGAAGATCGATATTGATTCTCTCTCCGCTCTTCTCGGTTTAAAAAGGCAGGAGGTGGAAGAGAAGCTTTACAGAAAGGACAACAGCCCCTTCGTCCCGATAAAACTCAAACAGGGATTGAGCTTCGGAGAAATAGCGCGCATCGAGGCCGGAAGGTCGGACTTTCCGGGGCTTTTTGTGGAAACGGACGTGGGAAGGGAATATCTCTTCGGCAAGGTAGGCGCTCATATAATCGGATATTTAGGAAAGATAACCCAGTCACAGATGAAAAACCCCGGGCTGAGGCATTTCCCTCCCGACGCATTGATAGGCCAGTGGGGGGTTGAGGCGCTGCATGACGCCCAACTCAGGGGGATTCCCGGAGAAAGGATAATAGAGGTGGACGCCCTCGGAAGAGAATTGAGGCTGATACAGGAGAGGCCGTCCGTTAAAGGTAATGACGTATCGCTAAGCATAGATATAAACATTCAGAAAGCGGTCGAGGATTCGTTCAGGAGTAAGGCAGGAGCCCTCGTGGCGCTCAAGCCCGACACAGGAGAGATACTCGCCTTCGAGAGCCTTCCGTCCTTTGATCCCAATACATTCTCCCGGGGCATAGTCTATGAAGACTGGAAGGCGTTGATGGATGACAAGAAAAAACCGATGCTCAACAGGGCGGTACAGAGCCAGTATCCGCCCGGCTCCACGTTCAAAATAATAACTGCGATAGCAGCGCTCGAAGAAGGGGTAATCCATTCTGAAACAAAGGTAATCTGCACCGGCGGAATAAATTTCGGGAAATGGACATTCGGGTGCTGGAAAAAGGGAGGGCACGGCTCCGTAGATTTTCATAAAGGTATCGTAGAGTCGTGCGATGTATATTTCTATGAGTTGGGCAAGAGACTGGGAATGGACAGGATTTATAAATATGCAGATGCCTTCGGGCTCGGCAGGGAAACCGGCATAGATCTGGTGCCGGTAAAGGAGCGGCAGGGGCTCATACCGAACACCGAATGGAAAAAAGAAAAAAAGAGAATACCGTGGTACCTCGGAGATACCTTTATCTCAGCCATAGGACAGGGATATGTCACGACTACTCCTATTCAAATGGCAGTGATGATGTCGACCTTCGCCAACGGGGGAACGGTATACAAGCCGACGCTCATAAAGGGAGAACACCGCCCGGTCGGAGCGATCAAATTAAAACCTGATACCATCGAAATGATAAAGGACGCCCTGTCCGGAGTTATTAACGAATCTAACGGCACGGCGCAGGGAGCGCGATCTTCTTTAACCGTGATAGGCGGTAAAACAGGCACGGCTCAAGTCGTAGGCAAAAAGAAGGGGGCTGTTGCCGAACGTTTTATGGATCACGCGTGGTTTGTGGCGTTCGCTCCGGTGGATAAGCCGGAAATAGCCCTCTCGGTCTTTGTGGAGCATGGAGGCGGAGGCGGAGCTGTTGCGGCGCCTATAGCAAAGAAGGCTATAGAGGCTTATATGAAGAGCAAAAACGGGCAAGAGGCGGCAGCCAAGTCTATGACCCACGGGTCACAACCCATAGGGGGGCAAAAAGATGCTGAAAATTGACAGAAGGCTGATAAAAAACTTCGACTGGATAACTCTCCTTCTGATAACCGCCCTTTCCCTTATCGGCATAATGACTATTTACAGCGCGACAAGGCCTCCTTTAGGAGTGGGCGAACATCCTGATTTTTACGCGAAACAGATGTTATGGTTTGTGATAAGCATGACGGCGCTTATTGCGGTCGTATCCGTCAACTATATATGGCTTTACAGAATATCCTATCCCCTCTATGCCCTCGGTCTGATTCTTTTGATTGTCGTGCTTTTTACCGGAAGGACGAGCATGGGGGCGCAGAGGTGGCTGAGCATAGGGCCGGTCTCTTTTCAGCCTTCCGAATTTTTCAGGATTTTCTTTATAGCCGGTTTTACCGCGTATCTTACCAATATCGGCAACCGCTTCACCGAAAAAATTCCCCTTAAGAGCATAATGATATTCGCGATATTCCCGCTTATCTTATTGATCAAACAGCCCGACCTCGGAACAGCCATACTTCTGATGTCGTTATTCGTGATACTCTCGGTCTCAAAAGGGATCAGCAGGAAGATTACGACGGTCATAATCATCATCGGCCTTATTTCCATCCCCTTCCTCGGCAATATCTTCTGGGAAGGCCTTAAAGAATACCAGAAAAACCGCCTGATAGCCTTTATCGACCCCGATATAGACCCGGCAGGCATCGGTTATCACATCGCACAGTCGAAGATATCGGTAGGCTCCGGGGGCTTTTTCGGAAAAGGTTACTTGAAAGGCACACAGGGGCCTCTCAGGTTTTTGCCTGAAAAGCATACCGATTTCATATTTGCGGTATTCGCGGAGGAGTGGGGTTTTATCGGAAGCGCTCTCCTTTTAGGAATATACCTGCTGCTCTTTTTAAGGGGGCTGGATACCGCAATGAAGGCGAAAGACGAGTTCGGGAGATTAACTGCAACAGGGATAACCGCGATGTTCTTCATATATTTTTGCGTCAATATAGGAATGACCCTCGGTATAATGCCCGTGGTGGGAGTCCCTTTGCCGTTTGTAAGCTACGGCGGCACCGCGCTCCTGAGCAATTTCATAGCGGCGGGCATATTGATAAACATCAGGACGAGAAGGTTTGAATTGTTTTATCCGTAATTATGATAAAATATGCATAAACTTTAATCCGGAGGAAAGAATGAAAATAATAGAAGGCGAGCTTCAGGCAAAGGACATTAAATTCGGCATTATCGTGAGCAGGTTCAACGACTTTATAACATCGCGCCTCCTCGACGGCGCGGTTGACGCTTTGGTAAGGCACGGCGCAAAAGAAGACGATATAGAGGTGGTGAAGGTTCCCGGCGCATTCGAGATACCTCTTGTCGCGAAAAAGATGGCGGCAAAGGGCTCATACGGCGCGGTCATATGCCTCGGCACCGTTATAAGGGGAGCGACACCTCATTTCGACTATGTGGCGTCCGAGGTTTCAAAAGGCATAGCTTCAGCATCCCTTGAGACAGGGGTTCCCATAGCATTCGGAGTGATAACCTCCGATACGATCGAGCAGGCGGTAGAAAGGGCAGGCACAAAAGCGGGCAATAAGGGATGGGACGCGGCCCTCACGGCGATAGAAATGGCGC
>MHDU01000065.1 GCA_001803635.1 Nitrospirae bacterium GWB2_47_37
CGCCGTATCGTCCGACATCTTTTCGACTTCCTTCGATATGGACTGGGTTCTCTCTATGCTCCTTGCTACCTGCTCGGCTGCGGCAGACTGCTGGTCAACCGCAGTTGCTATCTGCGTTATCTGGTCTTTGACCTTCTGAACGGAGTTTACGATGTGATTCAGAGAGTCTCCGACCTGCCTTATGTAATCCGTTGCCTTTGTTACTTCATCCGACGCCTCTGTCATAGAGTGGGCTGTTTGAACGGATTCGGATTGAATGGCGCCTATCTTATCCGATATTTCAACGGTCGCCTTTATAGTCCTTTCGGCAAGTTTTCTTACCTCATCCGCAACAACCGCAAAACCCCTTCCCTGCTCTCCGGCCCTTGCCGCTTCGATAGCCGCGTTCAGCGCAAGGAGATTGGTTTGATCCGCAATATCCTTTATGACCGTTACAATGTCCCCTATTTCAGAAGAGCGTTTATTCAATTTTTCGACCATGTCGGCGAGTTCTACGGTCGAAGTATAGACCCTGTTTACCGTCGCAACAGCGCCGTCCGAGACTTCTTTGCCCTTATATGCCGTTTTCATGGCGTCTTCCGACGTCTCTGCCGCGATCGCGGAGTTCCTTGCTATATCGGTAATCGTCTGGCTCATCTCCTCGGCTGCAGTCGCTATCTGGTGCGCCTGACCCGACTGGTTCCGCGCGCCGTCAGCGGTTTTTTGCGCCCTTACCCTTAGAATATCCACCGATGATACCACGCTGTTGGATGCCGCGAGCAGATTGTTTATGATGCCGCTGAAAGATTCGATCAGCTTATTAGTTTTTCTGGCAAGCATGCCTATCTCGTCCTTGCCTTTGTAATGCGCGATACTTATCTTTAAATCGCCTTCAGAGACTTTATCTATGCCGTCCACAATCAGCAGCAGGTAGTTTACAATGCGTTTGACTATCATCGTTGCCGGCACAATTAATACGATTGAACATCCGACGGCAGCAATAAGGAGCGTCAGAGTCAGAACCGACATGCTGTTCTCAAGCCCCTTGCGGGATATTATCCCTGCCATAGCGCCTCTCGTTTTGCCTTCGGGATCGATAGTCGCTATGTAGCCGATATTGTATTTCTGCCCTTTAATCGTAATTGTGTCGTGTATAGCTTCTTTCGGCTTCAATTTGCCTATCATCTCATCGGTGAGCGTAAGATCCGAAGCGTCTTTCAGTGTTGAGACATTCACTTTATTGCCGGAGAAAAAGATTACATCGACATTAGCTATGTTTTTCAAATAAGCCGCAGTGTCTTCCTTTAAATAACTGCCGACCTTTACTGTACCTACAACCCTGCCGCCTGACTTTAAAGGGTACACCGCATCGAATGCCATTTCACCTGTTGTGGGGGAGACCTCAAGTCCGGACGAAGAATTTCCCGAAAGGGCATTATGTATCATGTTCATTTTTGACTTATCATCGCCCTTTTTCTGGGGATTGTGTCCTCTCATAATAACAATACCCTTATCATCCGTTATCTCTAAGGTTTTAATTGTCTCATCCATCTCATGCAGGGCCTTGTATTCGGCGACCGTAAGCCTTTCAAGGCTTGCCGCATCTTTTCTGCCTGCTGCGTCGGCAATGTCCTGCCTGCGCGAAATCATGTCCGCGTATGTCTTTACCTTCTGCTTGATAACATCCCGCGTCGCCGTAAGGGTCTGCGCTGCCGTCTCTGCCTGCTCATGAAATCTTTTGATAAGATTCCCCCTCATGAATATATACGACACAGATGAAACCAGAAACGCGGTAATTAATACCGTAAAAATGGTGCCTCCAATAAGTTTTTTACTAATGCTTAAATCATTTAAATTCACGAACCCTCCCCATAACTCAAACTATACTTCGATGCAGGCCCTCGTTAAGGCCAAACAACTTTTATATGCAATTACAATGCCTGGGAGAAAAACTAATAAAAACAATAGTTTTATTTTTGAGGAATAAGGCATTCGTTGCGGCAATGCAACGTTATCTTCAATGACGTTGCAAAGGATTAACGTGCGTTATTCAAGGACTTTATTATGAGGGAAGACAAAGCATTTCCGCTTCATTCTCGAACGGCATCCCGCCATTCTCCGAAGCTGAGCCAGCCCGCTTAAACATCCATGTTACGCTTTGGGCTGCCTAAGTCGCTCCAATACTTTGTCTCCCCTCTTTATGTAAAGGCTTTTTCAGCACGCCTCACATCCCGTTTAAAATGGTGGGTCGAAGGTATGGCGGAAAAGACTTTACCGACGAAATTTTCAACTAACATACGCCTTCCCGTCATCCGCATCGGTGCTTAGTTATTGAGTAATTCGTTGAATATCTATGCTCTGAACGTAAACCTGCGCTTGTAAAGTCTTTGAAGCCGTATCTTCCATGCCTTGAGTGCGGATTTGCGCTTTGTGTTATTGAAGGCTTTGAAGCCGTGCCTTCCATGCCGTAGAATACATATTACCCGGAGAGGCCGTGTTCCTTGATTTTTCTCCAGAGGGTCTCCCTGCTTATGCCGAGCTTTTCGGCAACCTCCTTCTTTTTCCCTCCGGTCTCTTTAAGGATGCGGGCAATAGTATCCCTTTCAAACAGCTTTAACATGTCGGATAAAGGAATTTTCCCATATTCCGGCCCGTATTCAGGCGTCAGTCCTGTTTTCTCCTGCATGGTCTTGCCGAGTTCCGCTGGAAAACAGGCGCATCCCGGTCTTATGTAGGTATTTCTGCACATGGTTACCGACGTCTCTATCATATGTTTAAGCTCCCTCACGTTGCCGGGATAGTCATATTCTAAAAACATCTTCGTTGCCTCGGCAGTTATTGAGACATGAGGCTTTGCCGTCTTCTTTTTTGCGGTCTCTAAAAAATAGTTCACGAGCAAAGGGATGTCCTCTTTTCTTTTCCTTAACGGCGGAAGCGTTATGGGAAGCGCGTTGATCCTGTAGTAGAGGTCTTCCCTGAATCTGCCTTCCTTTACCTCATGCAGCAGATTTTTTCCCGTCGCGTATATCATCCTTACGTCGACTGTGATGGTTTCATTGCCGCCTAATCTTTCAAATGCATGCGTTTCGATTATCCTTAATAGTTTCGACTGCAAAGCGAGAGGCATGTCGCCTATTTCGTCAAAAAAAATAGCGCCGCCGTCCGCCGAATCGAACTTTCCTTTTTTTCTGTGAAGTGCGCCGGTAAAAGCGCCTTTTTCGTATCCGAAAAGCTCGGATTCAAGGAGCGTTTCAGGTATTGCCGCGCTGTTTATCTTTATAAAAGGTTTGTCTTTTCTGCCGCTCAGATTATGGATCGCGTTTGCGACAAGCTCCTTGCCGGTGCCTGTCTCGCCGTATATGATTACAGAAAGATCCGTTCCGGCGACATTTTTTATCTTTTCAAAAACAGCGAGTATTGCAGGAGATGCCCCAATGATACTCTGGAATTCGCTATTTTCCAAAATTTCTTTTCTGAGCCTTATATTTTCGTCTTCGAGCCTTTTGCTTTTAACATACCGTTCGATTATAATCGGCAATTCGGACGGGTCAAAGGGCTTTGAAATATAATCGTAAGCCCCGCTCTTAATAGCTTCGACGGCGGTCTTTACCTCGGCAAATGCGGTGATTATAATTACTCCGGTATCGGGAGAAATGCCTTTCACGGCCTTCAAGACCTTGATCCCGTTCGCCCCGGGCAGCCTGAGATCGGTTATTACCATATCGAAACTCTCTTTTTCAAAAAGCCTTATGCCCTCTGTGCCGTTGTCCGCAGATGCAACTTTATGCCCTGCATCTTCAAGCACGCATGAAAGGCCTAATCTTATCGAGAGTTCGTCTTCTATAACGAGTATTTTCATATTTATCCCACGATTATCGGCAGCTTTATTTTGAACGTCGCGCCTGCGCCTTCTATGCTTTCCACGGCGATAGCGCCGCCGTGCTGCTCGATAATGCTCTTGCTTATGGAAAGTCCGAGCCCCGTGCCCTCCCCGACTTCCTTCGTAGTAAAAAACGGGTCGAATATATAGGGCATGACGCTCTCCGGAATGCCGGCTCCCGTATCTTTTATATATATTACACAAAAATCCTGTTCAAGAGCCGTTTCTATCGTCAATGTCCCGCCGCCGGGCATTGCCTGAATCGCGTTTAAAATAAGGTTTACAAAGACCTGTCCGAGCTTATTCTCATCAACCGGTATCTCCGGCACATTTCCTGATTTTTTAGAAATGGTAATATTGTTTTTAGATGCCTGATAGTCAAGCAGCGGCAGCAAATGGTCTATAATTTTATTCGGGTTTTTAGGCGTTCTTTCGGTAACGGTCGTTCTCGAAAAATCGAGGAGTTGTTCGACTATCTTTTTTATCTTCCGGAGCCCTCCGTCAACCGCATGTGTAAGACTTTCTTTTGTGGAATCGTCCACATTAGGCTTTGTTAATTTGTTCAGGCAGAGGATTATACCGCTCAGGGGATTGTTGATCTCATGCGCGACGCCTGCGGCAAGGCGTCCTACTACCGCCATCTTTTCCGTTTGCCTGTGCCTTTCTTCCTCGAGAAGCTTCAGGTCGGTTATGTCCCGCATGAATGTAACGTGGTGGGTAATGCGGCCGTCATATCCCTTGATAGGCGCTATGCTTATGCCTGCCCAAAATGATTCACCGCTTTTTTTTCTGTTCAGGAATTCCCCTCGCCATGTATCTCCATTCGTAATATTTTTCCATATATCCCGGCAGATATCATCAGGCATTTCTTTTGAGAATAGGATAGGGCATTCCCCCCCGGTTACTTCTTCGGCTTCATAACCGGTCAAGTGGGTAAAACTCGGGTTTACATACTCCACAACGCCGCTATTGTCCGTAACTAAAATTGCCGTAGGGCTTTGTTCCACGGCCATCGATAGCTTTCTCATCTGATAGTCGAGATTTTTCTGATCTGTAATGTCCTCGCCGGAGCTTAATGTGCCGAAAATACTGCCGTTGTCATCCCTCAATACGGCATTTCTCCACAAAATGATCCTTTCGCTGCCGTCTTTTGTCAGGATAGGGTTCTCAAAATATTCGAGAGGCTCTATTTCCTGCGCCGTCAACATTTCCCATATTGCGCGCATTCCGTCCCTTATCCTATCGGGGATACATATATCGAACCAGTTCCGGCCTAAAATCTCTTCTTTTTTATATCCGAGGATCTCGCATCCCCTTTTATTGATAAGCGCTACATTTTGATCCGCGCCGATAACGACAAACATTACCCCTGCAACGTCGATTGCAGCTTGCAGTTTAATATCGTCAGGCTGTATTTTGCGTGTAGTCCCGATATTCATTATTTTAAAGTCTTTAGAAATTCCCCCATATTAAATAAGAATTATACACTTTTTGGAAGTTTCCATGGCGTCCATGACGGCGTTTTATCTTGAAAATCTATAAGTCTCCTGTTATTATCTTTACTATGCGCAGACAGCTTAAGGACATACGGTATGATGATGAGGATTCCTTACAAAAGGCGGCGGCAATTAAAAACGATGAGATTTTGCAATTGCGTGCCGCTATTGCCGCGCAGCGCGACGAAATGGAGCGGTTGCGCTGCGAAAAAGAGGAAGAAGTACAAAAGGCGGTCGCCTCGCGTAATGATGAGGTCATCCACTTAAAGGCAACAGTTCAGGAACTTCGCAGCGAAATGGAAAAACAGGCGCTCTCTTTTGAGGAGAGGCTGCAAGAGCAAAGCCGCCGACATAGGGATGAGTTGAAACAGTTGCAGCAGACCATCCTGACACTGCGAGAGGCGATAGAGAAAAACAATACAAAAGGAAATCCTAATGGCTGACAAGACGCTGAAGAAAAAAGCAACGCCTGTCCGGAAAATAGGAACGGCAAATAACGCGTATCCGCGTACTGTGGAGGGGAAAAGGTTGCAGCAGTTCGAAATGCTGCTCAACTTGTCCAAGAAACTTGCGGCGATAGAATGTCTTGATGAGGTTCTTGAAACTCTGGTCGATATGACCACCACGGAACTTAAGGGTGAGCGGGGCACGCTTTTTCTGAATGACAGCCGCACCGGCGAGCTTTACTCTATCGTAGCGCAGGGAAATCTGAAGCGCAGGATTAGAATCATGAATAATACCGGCGTAGCCGGTCATGTTTTTCAGACCGGCAAGGGAATAATAGTTCATAACGCTTATAAAGACAATAGGTTCAATCCGGAAGTCGATCAGAAAACCGGTTTTAAAACTAAAAGCATTCTATGTACTCCGATTAAGACCGTCAAGGGCGAGATAATAGGGGTAGCACAGGTGCTTAACAAAAAAAATGGAAAATTTACCGGAAATGACCTCAAGCTGCTCGAAGCCATGACGACGCAGGCTGCCGCTGCCCTTAAAGGCGCGCAATTTGTCGAAAGGATGCAGGAATCGAGGGCGCAGGAACTTGAGTTTTTAAATATTGTTGCCGATGTCACCTCCGAGATAGAGATGGGCGCCCTCCTCGCAAAGGTTATGGGAGAAGCGACTAAAATGTTACAGGCCGAGCGCTCTACAATTTTTTTAAACGACGAAAAGACAAAAGAGCTTTGGTCTTTAATAGGTCAAGGTATCGGCGCTGTTCAAATCCGGTTTCCGAATCACATGGGCATTGCCGGCGCGGTCTTCACGACCGGCAGCTCGGTTAACATCCCTTATGCATACGCCGATATGCGGTTTAATCCGGCCTTTGATAAAAAGACGGGATTTTTTACACGGTCGATACTTTGCACTCCTATCGTAAACAAGCAGGGGAAAGTGCTCGGAGTAACGCAGGTGTTGAATAAGCGCGGAGGTCCGTTTACCGAAGAGGATGAAAGCCGGCTTAAGGCATTTACGGCCCAGATATCTATAGCCCTTGAAAACGCCAAGCTCTTCAATGACGTTCAAAACATGAAAAACTACAATGAGGGCATGCTGCAAAGCATGAGCAACGGCGTTATCACTTTGGATGAGGAAGGCAAAATAGTCACCTGCAATGAAGCAGGTCTTAGGATTATGAAAATATCGCCCGAAAATATTATCGGCGCCGACGCTGCCATATTTTTTTCAGGACCTAATTCCTGGATTGCCGAGAAGGTGCGGCGGGTAGAGGAAAACCGGCAGTCCGAAGTGACTATGGATGCGGCGCTGGAATTCGAGGGCCTCAAGGTCTCGGCAAATATTACGGTGCTTCCGCTGATGAGCAATGAGGGAAAAAAGCTCGGCATAATGATCATATTGGAAGATATCACAGGCGAAAAAAGGATGAAGTCGACAATGTCCAGATATATGGATCCGGTGCTCGCGGATAAGCTGCTCGAAGGGGGGCAGGACATATTGGGCGGGCAGAACGCCGTAGCAACAATTCTATTTTCCGACATACGAAGCTTTACTTCCATGACCGAAGAGCTTGGGGCGCAAGGCACCGTAAGCCTGCTTAACGAATATTTTACCATGATGGTAGACTGCATTATGTCGGAAGGCGGCATACTCGACAAGTTTATCGGCGATGCGATTATGGCTGCCTTTGGAATTCCCATGTCTTACGATGATAGTGAGGATCGCGCTGTTCGATGCTCTATAGCAATGCTGAATGTTTTGCGCGAATGGAACGCGAGGAGGACAGGCGAAGGCAAAAGGCCTGTCGATATAGGCATCGGCCTGAATACTGATACGATTGTCTCCGGCAATATAGGTTCCGCAAAACGAATGGACTACACAATAATCGGAGATGGTGTCAATCTGGCTTCAAGGCTTGAGTCCGCCTGTAAACAATACAGCGCCAGAATTCTGATAAGCGAGAATACTTACGGCAAGCTTCGGGGAACATACCGGGTCCGCGATATAGATGACGTTGTCGTTAAAGGCAAGACCAAGCCTATAAGGGTTTATGAGGTGCTTGATTATCATACGGAAGAAAGTTTTCCTAATCTGATGGAGATGCTCGGGTTTTTCAAGGAAGGCCGTCAGACATACAGGGCATGCCGGTGGGATAAGGCAATAAAGCTGTTTGAAGAAGCGCTGAGGCTTAATCCGCAGGATAAGTTGTCCGGGCTTTATATCGAAAGATGTCAATACCTGAAAGCCAATCCTCCCGGCGATAACTGGCAGGGTGTTTGGGTAATGACATCAAAATAAAAGGTGATTTATATGCGTGAAGAAGAAAGCGAACACCATAGGCGCCAACATGACCGCCGCAATGTCCTTCTAAAAGCGGGAATTATAATGGAAGGACAACGCTATGATTGCAGCATTTTAAACATCTCTACAGGCGGGGCCAAGGTGCAGGCAGTTTTTCCTGCAGGAAAGGGCCGTATTGTGCAGCTTGAAATCGGCGACTTCGGGCTGTTCAGCGGAACCGTGGTCTGGCGTACCGATAGAGAGATGGGAATTGAATTTGACCACGACCCGGCTGAGATAGCCGAAGTGATTATTGGACTGGCCGTTTATTCGTGAAATTATTATCTTTTGAAAGGCATTAATGAATGGGACAAAATAAAGCCTACAGGCTGAGCGAATATATCGACGACAGTGATGTTCATGAAGTGCTGACCGAGATCCGTAAACTTGCCGCTGAGATGGAAGTTGGAAACTTTAGTGTAATCGAAAGAACATATTACGACATCATACGCCTTTTCGAAGGCAGGTTCCCCGGCTACAAGGCTAATAACGCCAGATATCATAATCTGCAGCATACTATTTCGGTTGCCTTGGCTGTTGCAAGGCTTTTACACGGCCTTCGGGTTGAAGGCAAAGCCTTTTCGCCCGGGAACGTTTTTCTATGCATAATTGCGGCGCTCTTCCACGATACGGGCTTAATACAGACAACAGAAGACATCGAAGGCACCGGCGCCAAATATACTATCGGCCACGAATTGCGTTCTATTGAACTTCTTCGTAACTACCTGCCTTCGCAAGGATTCGATGCTGAGGCTGTCGAGGACTGCGCCAATGTTGTTCTCTATACGATCCTGAACAAACCCTTGCAGGAAATACCGTTTAGGAGCGAGGATGTTACGCGCATGGGGCATGTTCTCGGCACCGGCGACCTGTTAGCCCAGTTTGCGGATCGTGTTTATCTCGAAAAACTGCCGCTTCTTTTTTTCGAGTTTCAGGAAGGAGGCGTAACAGGGTATAAAACGGCATTGGATTTGCTGGTGTCCACTCCAAATTTCTACGAGGCAATTATTAAGAAGCGAATTTTTAATGACCTGAACGGCGTAGGTGCGGCAATGAAAGCGCACTTTCGCGCAAGATGGGACGTGGACTCCGATCTTTATATGGAAACAATCGAAAAGAACATGGCATATCTGAATATGCTGAAAGAAAAATGCGGAGATGATTACGATTGTTATCTACGTGGATTGCGTCGGGGAAATATCATTAAGAACCTATACGGCGACGGTTGGTAACATTTTCAGGATAATCCCATCGCCTCTCTTACGAGTTTCATGGTCTCTTCAGCCGTCTGTCCTGCCTTTTCAGATCCTTTTTTAGCTATCTCAAGAACCATTTCAGGATTCGAAATAAGCTCTGTCCTCTTTTTCCATATAGGTTCCAAATAAGCAAAGACATTTTTTATGAGTATCTTTTTGCAGTCTATACAGCCTATCTCCGCTGTCCTGCATCCGTGCGTAACGATGTCAAGTTCTTCTTTTGAAGAAAATATTTTGTGCAGGTGATAAACAGGCGACAGTTCCGGCTCGCCCTTATCGGTCTTTCTCTTACGCGCCGGGTCGGTCATCATTGTCCGTATCTTCTGTTCCACTATTTCAGGAGAATCGCTCAAATATACGGCATTGTCATAGCTCTTGGACATCTTCCTGCCGTCGAGCCCCGGAACTTTAGGGAACTGAGTCAGCAGTCCTTCCGGCTCCGGGAATATAGCTCTGTTGTAAAGATAATTGAATCTCCTCGCGATCTCCCTCGATATTTCAAGATGCGGGAACTGGTCGATCCCGACAGGCACATGCTTTGCCCTGTAAATAATAATATCCGCCGTCTGTAAAACCGGATAGCCGAGGAAGCCGTATGTGGAGAGGTCTCTGTCCTTTAGCTGCTCCTGTTTTTCTTTATACGTCGGAACCCTTTCGAGCCAACCGAGGGGAGTAATCATGGACAAAAGCAGATGGAGTTCAGCGTGCTGCGGTACCATCGATTGAATGAAGATTGTCGCTTTGTCGGGGTCTAATCCGGCGGCAATGAAATTTATTAAAAGGTCTTTCGTGCTCTCCTTGATCGTAGAAGGGTCTGCATAACCCGTTGTCAGCGCATGCCAGTCCGCCACGAAATAAAAGCAGTCGTATTTGTCCTGGAGGTCTACCCAGTTCTTGAGCGCCCCGACAAGATTGCCTATATGCACCTTGCCGCTTGCCTGCATGCCGCTCAATACGCGCTCTCTGCCCATCAACCCTCCTTTACACTACGCCTATCAAGGCCATGAACAAGTTCATAAGAGGCATTATTATATAACGCGCCATGCCTGTTGCGACAAGCAAAACAATAATAATCATTCCGTAAGGTTCGAGCTTCCCTAATGCCTGAGACTGCTTATGAGGCAGAAACCCCATTAAAACCCTTCCTCCGTCCAATGGAGGAACCGGTATCAGATTGAAAGAAGCAAGTATTACGTTTATACTTACACTCGCTGTGAGCATCATCACCATGGGTTTAATGAATTTTATTACAACATCTTCGGACATAAAGCCCGCTGCCGGAATTACCGCGTATTTAAGAATCAGCACGCTTAAAAAAGCGAGCGACAGGTTTGTTAAAGGCCCTCCTGCAGCGGATATTGCCATGTCCCTCTTGGGATTCTTGAAATTATACGGATTGATGGGAACCGGTTTCGCGTAGCCGAATACAAATTGACCGTTAGTTAATACGAATAACAATAACGGCATTAAAACAGTCCCGAATATATCGATATGGGCGATTGGATTCAGCGTGAGCCTGCCCATCATCTTCGCGGTGGGGTCGCCTAACGTATAAGCAACAAAGCCGTGCGCTACCTCATGTAGTATTATGGCTATGAGTATAGGAAAGGCAGTTATAGCGATCTGCCTGATTATGTTTGCGGCTTCCAAGTCGTTTTACTCCGGTTGAAATTCATTAAATAGGATTAAGTATCCTGTCTATAACCAGCCTTGCCGCTACGAGCGGGTCTATGAAAGAGCTTTCCATATCACGGTCTAGGTCCCTCTTGTTGGAGAGATAGGTTATACGGTCCTGCATCCTGTTTCTAAGGAACTGGAGATACTCCGGATCCCTCGACGGCTTGTATTTTTTGTCAAAGTCCGCGCCGAACAGGTCATTGCCGTTTTTGGGGATCATAAGGCCGGGGAATACCCTCCATTCCTTCCATTCGATGTTTCCCCTCGCCATCTCGGTAACGATTGAAAGGGAAAGCTCCTTGGGAATATCTATTTCCTGTCCGGGCAGTCCGAAGGCATGGGTGTTCATTATAGAGCACTCGGTGCCGCTTTTGAAGAGCTTCCTGAACTGCTGGCAGTCCACTATAAGGGGGTGAACCCTGAAGGGATTGGCAAACGGCTCTATTACAAGTTTTGCAAGCTCTTCCTTCGGCACATTTTCAACTCCCTTTGCCCTCATGGTGCTGAGAGACGCCCCCATCGCAACCGCAAGCCCCGTGCCTGAAATCTTGCATACAGGCGGGAGCGACTGGTCTTTCTGGAGCCATATGACCTTGCCGGGCTTTTTGCATGAATCCGCGTGGTTGAACATATCTCTGGATTTAATGCAGCGCCCGTTGTCGTTCCTTATATCTTCCGCAACGATCAGTTTTTTGCCGGCTTGCGGCTCTGTTACCGCCACGTTTTGCGCGGAATAGAAATATTTGATTATCGGATCGTTAACCGTAACGGCATCGGTCTTGTCGAAAAGGCTCGGCTCGAGGGCTACCGTTATATTATTGTCGAGGTCTATCAAAAACGCGTCGTCGTGAATGACCGTGACTTTTTCGCTCTTCTTCAATGTGCCCGCGTGGTCGTGGCTGTTGGTGATGGATGATTTGCCGGAGCCCGAAAGTCCAAAGACCGCTACCGGCGGATGACTTCCTATGGTCTTTATCCCGCCGTGGCACGCGACCATGTTGTGCCTTACTCCCATAGTCCACGCAATGGTTAATGTGCCTTTCTTTCTTTCGCCGAAATATCTTAATCCGAGTATGGCTATGCAGTTTTCATCTTCGTCGATTATCACGAGCCCGTTAGGGAAATCGGGGTCCGACCATTCGGGGTCCGCGAATACGAGGATATCGGGCTCGTCCAGTTTGCGGGATTTTTTATACAGATCGCTCCACGGTTTCATCCACGGCGTGAAATTCGTTCCCCAGTCGAACATATTCTTTGCGTCGGTTACAGGGCTTAATAAATGCGCCTTTATCATGAAATCGGAATGCAGACCCACAATAGCCTCGAGCCACAGGCCTTCGCGCCTGTTGAGATTATATATAGCTTCTCCGAGTATGCGGAGGTATTTATCCTTATCCTTGCCCATCTCCCTCACGAGCCTTCTTGCCCGCGCGGTGCGTCCCACTATGCCGCCGTCGTTCGATATGAGAACCTTAGCGTCCTTCGGAAGGCCGAACTGAGAGGGTTTATAAAACGGGTGCGCCGTCGCCATGACCTCCGGCTGCTTAAGCGAAAGTTTATACAATTCAGCCGGCGTGGTTTTTTTGACGGAGTTCGCGTAAAATGCGCTTTCGATCATCGCCCTCCATGGAGAGCGCGGAAGTCTGTGGATAGTAGCCATGTTGTTTGTTTCCTTTCAAAAAACGGTTTGTTGTGTATTATCTCAAATTGCCGGATAAAATGCAAAGATTACTTCAACAATCTCGATGAGTTCAGGAACACAACCACGTCCGGCATTACATGCGCCACCGCCGCCATTGCCGGAGAGAGGATGCCTGTCGAGGCAAGGGAAATGCCGACCAGATTAAAGACCATGCCTATCGCGAGGTTCTGTTTTATTATGCTGAAGGTATTTCTCCCGATGGCTATCGCTTCGGGTATCTGGTTCCACTCATCCCGCATCAAAGCTACATCCGACGCTTCGATCGCGGCGTCTGAGCCTACCGCTCCCATAGCAATGCCCACATGCGCCTGAGCAAGCGCCGGCGCATCGTTTATCCCGTCGCCTATCATAAGAACGCGCCTGCCTTTCGACGCAAGCTCTTTTATCTTATTAACCTTGTCTTCAGGCAGTAATTGCGCAAAAACATTTTTAATGCCGAGCGCCGATGCGATGGAATTTGCTGTCCTCGGATTATCTCCGGTAAGCATGATAGGCTCATCAAAGCCGAGTTTTTTCAATGCGTCTATCGCTTCGATGCTTCCTTCCCTGATTATATCCGCCACGCAGATAACTCCGCAGATAACTCCGTCATGCGCCAAGAGCAGGGCGGTTTTGCCGTCCTCTTCTTTATCCCGGATATATCTTTCGGCATCTTCGGAGAGGGTTATATTTGAATTCCGAAGCATTTCCCTGCTGCCGAGCATTATTTTTCTTCCCGTCAAAACGGCTTCAATCCCCATGCCCGGCACGACTTTGTATTCATCGGGTTCCGGAATGTCGATTTCAGCCTCAGACGCCTTTTTGATTATAGCCTTTGCGAGCGGATGTTCGGAATACCTCTCCACCCCTGCTGCGTAGGATATTATTACCTTCTCGTCGCATCCCTCAAAACCCTTTATATCCGTCACCACAGGGTCGCCTATGGTAACGGTTCCGGTCTTGTCCATTACAATCGTATCCACCTTTGCGAGGGCTTCGAGATAGCGGCCGCCCTTTATGATTATGCCCTTCTTTGCGGCCCTGCCCATGCTCGCGACTACGGCAAGCGGCGTTGCTATGGCAACCGTGCACGGGCACGCCACGACAAGAACAGCGATCGCGTTCGTTATCTTCCATGTGATCAAAAAGGTAATGACTGCGACGGCTAAAATGGTTGGGGTAAAATAAGCCGCGAATTTATCCGCTATCCTCTGGACAGGCGCCTTTGACGCCTCCGCCTCTTCGACAAGCTTTATAATCCTCGCATAGGTCGTGTCCTGACCCGTGTGGGTAACTTTTATGAATAAAACGCCCAGATTATTTAAGGTAGCCGCGTATACTACGTCGCCCTTTTTTTTCTCGACAGGGATCGATTCTCCCGTTATCGGCGCTTGATTCACCGATCCCTTTCCCGAGATTATTATTCCTTCGACCGGGATTTTTTCACCCGGTTTAATGACTGCAATATCTCCCTTCTTTACCTCTTCGACTGGGATCTCTACTTCGGCATCTCCCCTTTTTATTCTTGCAGTCTTCGGAGCCATATCGATAAGGTCTTTTATCGCCCGTCGTGACTTTTCCATTGTGAATGAATCTATGAATTCTGATATGAGCATGAAAAAGGCTATTATCGAAGCAGAGCGGAATTCTCCTATAGCGGCGGCGGCAACGACTCCCATCGACATGAAGACGTCGGCTGTAACAGCCCTGTTTTTTAAATCTATAAAGGCGTGCCTTATCAAAGGATAGCCGCCTACGATTACGGCAAATATCGAAAAAAGGTCTATCGACGTGATTGATTTTGTCGTGCCTGTAAAACTAAGGATTATCAATAGAAAAACAAATCCGATTCTTGAAAGATCGAACGTCCATTCTCCTTTGAAAAACATTTCATGGAAGGACTTGCCGGATACCTCTTCTTTTCCGGTTAGAACTTTATATCCAAGGCCGCCTATCGTATCGATTATGGATTGTTCATTTATTGAAGAGGGGTCGAATTTTACATCCGCCCTCTCCGCGCCGAGATACACTGTAATGCCGTGAATTCCTTCATGACGCGTCAACGCCTTTTCTATTTTTTCAGCGCACGCGGCGCAGTCGAGCCCTTTAACCGTAAGGCTTATGGTTTTTATATTATTATCTTCTGCCATAACAATTTCTGTATTTTAAAGCGGGTCGTTAATCCCCGCCTCCTGAAAGCCCTTTGCCCTGAAAATGCAGCTATCGCATTTGCCGCAAGGTCTTCCGTCAGGCTGCGGGTCGTAACAACTCCATGTAAGGGAATAATCAAACCCTAATTCCACGCCCTTTTTAATTATATCTCCTTTTGTCATATAAAGGAGAGGGGCGTTTATTTTGAATTTAATCTTTCCTTCAACAGATGTCTTTGTCGCAAGGTTTGCCGTGTCTTCAAAAGCCTTGAGATACTCAGGCCGGCAGTCGGGATAGCCGCTGTAATCAATCGCGTTTGCGCCGATAAAGATGTCAGGCGCTTCGAGGACTTCCGCCCATGAAAGTCCAAATGACAGGAAGATAGTGTTTCGAGCTGGAACGTAAGTGACGGGAATAGGAGGGGAAGGGGACAGTCCCGATTCTACGACTCCGCTTCGCTCCGTCCGTAAATCTGGGACAGTCCCCCTTTTCGGTACTTCAATTTCCGACGTCAGCGCCGAGCCGCCTATTTCTCTCAAATCGAAATTTATTACGAGGTGTTTTTTTACGCCGAGGCTTTCAGCGACTTTTTTTGCGGACTCAAGCTCTATCTTATGCCTCTGTGCATAATCAAAGCTTAAGGCATATATTTCGTATCCTTCGGCTTTTGCAATGGCCGCGGTCGTTGATGAATCAATCCCGCCGCTGAGAAGAACAACCGCTTTTTTCATATTATCTCCGGTTATACTTTGCGGCGCTGTCTTTAGAGAGTTTAACCGGATATTTCTTCTCGTTTGTCTTTATCTTTTCGAGCACAGCATCTTCTATGTCAACATTCAGCTTGTCCGCGAGCCTGACAAGGTAAATAAAAACATCCGCGATTTCCTCTTTAACGAGCGCCATGTCCTTTTCGGATGCTGCTATATTCCGCGACTGCTCTTCCGTCAGCCACTGAAATATTTCAAGCAGTTCAGCGGCTTCAGCCGCAAGGGCCATAGAGAGATTTTTCGGACTATGGAATTGATCCCAGTTTCGCTCGGCAGCGAAATCACGGAGCTTGTCTCTGATTCCTTTTAAGTCCATTTTTACGCCTTCTGCCCTATCTTGCTTTCCGTTCCCTGAATTAGTCTTCTGATATTTGCAGTGTGGCGGATGAATATGAGGGAGGCTATAATTACGCCGAATATAATATTTTGGCGGGAATAGTCAATAAGATAAAAGCTGAGCGGCAGCAGGCCAAAGGCTACCAATGCGCTGAGCGAAGAATACCGTGTCCATTTTGCGGTTATTAGCCAGAGCATAGAAGTGAACAACCCCACATGAGGTGAAAAGGCTGTCAGCACGCCGAGGCTTGTCGCAACTCCTTTGCCGCCTTTGAATTTAAGAAAGATAGAAAAGTTATGCCCCATAATGACCGAGAAGCCGGCAGCAGCTTCGTAAAGGAAACCCGGGGACACGAGCCTGACTATAATTATCGGGATTATGCCCTTTCCTATATCGCCCAATAACGTCAAAAGGGCGGCTTCTTTTCCGATCGCCCTCATTACATTTGTAGCGCCTATGTTTCCGCTTCCTATTTTTCTTAAATCAATGCCCTTGCTTTTCGCGATCAAAAGGCCTGTTGGGATTGAACCGATGAGGAAGGCGCTTATTATCAATGCGAATATCATTGAACCTGTTTCCAGAAAGAAACCGTGTATTTAATCCCGGATGTCAATGCGAGGACAGCCGAGATATACATGAGAATTAAACCGGCGTCATAAAAATCGATGTCGCCTATGCCTCCGGGCAAAAGCAGAAGTATTATCGCCGTCATCTGCGATGCGGTCTTAATTTTTCCTCCGGTTTCGGCGGGGATGACGATATTTTTTGAAAGCGCGACTACCCTCAATGCCGTAACGACAAATTCCCTCACTATGATTATTATTGCTATCCATGCGGAAAGCCTTACCATATCGACCAGCAGTATCAATGCCGAGATAACGAGGAATTTATCCGCTATCGGGTCGAGTATTATTCCGAATTTTGTTATCTGGCCGGATCTCCTCGCAAGGTATCCGTCGAGGAAGTCGGTAATAGATGCGATAAGAAAAATGCCGATACCCAGTAAGGGGCTTGCGGGAGTTATCCATAGGAAAAACGGTATAAGGATTATCCTGCTGAATGTGAGGATTGTGGGAAGGTTAAGCCTTATAGTATTCATCGCTCAACTCTTTCCATTTGCCGTTTGACTTTAATATAAGATCGCACACCTCTCTGACCGCTCCCATGCCGCCGCGGTTTTTTGTAACAATCATAGCCTCTGCCTTCGCCTCGTCCGTAGCGTCTGCGACTGCGACCGAAAGGCCTACGCGCCTGAAAAGGGGGATATCCACAATGTCGTCTCCTACATAAGCGGTTTCCCCGTCCGTAATCCCTATCTTCTCTATAAGATGGTCATAGGCTACCGATTTTATATGGCACCTCTGGTAAACCTCCGTAATGCCGAGTTCATGAGCCCTTCTCTCTACAACCTTAGAATGCCTGCCCGTAATAATAGCCGTCTTTATGCCCGCCTTTTGCAGCATCTTTATGCCGTGGCCGTCCCTCACATGAAACGCCTTGAACTCATTTCCGTCATTGTCGAGGATGATCCTTCCGTCGGTAAGAACACCGTCAACATCGAGGATGAGGAGCTTGATGTTTTCGGCGATTTGAGCGATTTGCTTTTTGCCCTTTGTCGGTTGCCATTTGTCTCTCATTTCAGACTATCCCCTGCTTCAATATATCATGCAGATGTATTATGCCTTTTGCCCTTCCTTCATTATCGGGAACCGCAATGGATGTTATGGAGTATTGTTCCATTATGGCTAATGCCTTTACTGCAAGAGAATCCTCCGATATGGTCTTCGGATTTTTTGTCATGACGTCCCCTGTCTTCATGTCGAAAAATTCTTTGCCCCATTTTTCTATCCCGCGCCTTAAGTCTCCATCGGTAACTATACCGAGAATTTTGTTATCGGCATCGGCGACAATGCTCACCCCGAGCCTTTTTGACGATATTTCAACAGTGGCCTTTATCATGGGCGCATCAGGAGATACTATAGGAAGCGCGTCTCCCGAGTGCATAAGGTCTTTAACGGTGATAAAAAGTTTTTTCCCTAAGCTTCCTCCGGGATGGAAAGACGCGAAGTCCTCTTCTTTGAATCCTCTCTTTGTCAGGAGAACAACCGCTAATGCGTCGCCCATAGCCATTGTCGCTGTAGTCGAGGCTGTCGGCACTACGCCCATAGGACACGCCTCTTCTTTTATTGATATATCGAGCGTTACATCCGCCGCTTTTGAAAGGGTCGAATCGGGATTCCCGGCCATCGAGATTACGCTTACATTGAACCTTTTTAAAAACGGGATAAGTCCGATAAGTTCTTCTGTCTCGCCGCTGTTCGATATTGCGATTATCACATCATCGGATGTTACCATCCCGAGGTCTCCGTGACTCGCCTCGGCAGGATGCAGGAAAAACGCCGGGGTTCCGGTTGACGCGAGCGTGGCCGCTATCTTTTTACCTACAAGACCGGACTTGCCCATGCCCGTAACAACAACCCTGCCCTTGCTGTTAAAGATAATTTCTACAGCCTTCTCAAAATCGCTGTTGAGCTTTCCGGCAAGCGCGGCAACCGCATCCGCCTCAATCTTTAAAACCCTTTTCGCTATATCAATAATTTTTTCCATCGGTGTTAATACGTAAACTGGCATCTCAGCCAGCCGGGCGGTATCCCCTTTCTGTGCGCTTCATCCTCAAGCCGGCTCATACCTTTTTCGTTCTCTTTGCGCTGCCTCTCGACCTCTTTTAACCTTTTTTCCGCCTTCTTAATATCGCTTTCAAGAGGCCTTCTCTTTTTCCCTGCCTCTCTGGATGCGGCATCTTTCAGCTTCGCCAGTTTTTCTTCCGTTTCGGCAATTTCGCTCTGAGCCTTTTCTATTTTATTCCTATGAGCGTTTGCCCTTTTGCACCAATATTCCTTATCCTCTTTTTCTTTCTTTGCTTCCGCAACCTCGCCGATAACGGATAATCCGACGAAGCAGATTAATGACAGGAATATGAGACAAAGTATACTTTTGTTTTTCATTTCAGCAGTCCGTATATCGATTTGATTGTTTTCAACATCTTCTCTACCTCATCCAACTTTATCATGTTCGGCCCGTCGCACAGCGCCTTATCGGGCTCCGGATGAACTTCCATAAACAAGCCGTCAACCCCGACCGCAACCGCAGCCCTTGCGAGCGGCTCCGCGAATTCCCTCTGTCCTCCTGAGCAGCTTCCCTGCCCTCCCGGAAGCTGGAGGCTGTGCGTTACGTCGAATATTACCGGCCGGCCGAAAGAGCGCATGATGGGAAACGCCCTGAAGTCTACGACGAGATTGTTGTAGCCGAATGATGTGCCGCGTTCCGTGATGAATAAATTTTTGTTGCCTGTGGATGTGAATTTTTCGATGATGTTTTTAATATCCCACGGGGCAAGGAACTGCCCCTTCTTTATATTCACGGGCTTTCCTGTTTTAGATGCGGCAAGTATCAAATCCGTCTGCCTGCATAAGAAGGCCGGTATCTGCAACGCGTCGAGAACATCCGATGCGGCGTTTATTTCTTCGGCGGAATGCACGTCCGAAATAACAGGAATGTTGAATTTGCTCTTAACATCCGAAAGTATTCTAAGTCCTTTTTCGATTCCGGGACCTCTGTATGACGAAAGAGACGTCCTGTTTGCCTTGTCGTAGGAGCTTTTAAATATAAATGGAAGCCCGACAGCACCGCATATCTCCTTTAACCTTTCCGCAATATGAAAAGTTATGTCCTCGTTTTCGATAACGCACGGGCCGGCGATGATTACAGGAGGATTGCCGCCGCCGATGATTATGTTTTGAATGTTTATTGTCATAGATGGTTTTCGTGCTTTACCGTCTATTATACCATGTTAAAATGAAACCATGCCGGACGAGAATTCTAAATTAGTCTACTCCACGGAAAAAGCTGTTCCTCGGATAATCGCCGCGAAAAATCGGAAGCCCTCCGAAAAGGCTCTCCAAGCAAGCGTGCGTCCTGCGCAACAGAGGGTGATCGTCCGGCTTGACCGGAAAGACAGGGGCGGGAAGTCAGTTACGGTCATCGAGGGCATCAGGATGCTTCAGAAGGAAAGGGAGGAACTCCTAAAGCAATTGAAGGCTCGGCTCGGCACAGGAGGCACGGTCAAGGATACTTCCCTCGAAATACAGGGCGACCACCGCGATGCGCTTATGGCAGCATTGGAGAAGATGGGTTATAGGCCGAAACGCTCCGGCGGGTGAGATAGGGGAACTGATATTACCAGGCTTAACCCCTTTGCCTTCCAATCTTTTTTATTAATTATTCTTCCGGCAGGCTGATGCTTCTCAAATACTCCGCGCTTATCTCCGGCTGTATGGGGTTTATGTGCATGCCGCATGCCATCTCAAAGCCGGATAGATAGCCTATGCGCGGAACCAGTGAGAGGTACCAGTGCATAAACTTAGAGCCCGCATTTGTCGGTTTTGCGGCCCGTATCGTATAGTTGAAATCGGGATTTTCGAGGCCGAAGTAAAGCTTGGACATTATGGTTTTCATGTTTGAAGCAAGATCTGCAATCTCCTCTCCCGTGAGATCCGCAATCGATGCGGCATGTCTTTTAGGAAATATCCAGAGATGAAACGGCGACAGCGCCGCGTACGGAACGAACGATACGAAATGCCCGGAGTCAAGCACTATCCGGGAGCCTTCCTCAAGCTCTTCGCGGAGCATCCTGCACATAAGACATTCTCCCGTATCGTCGAAAAATCTCAGGTAAGATTCTGTGCGATCTCTTACCTCAAGGGGGGTTACCGGAATGCCCGCTATCTGCGAGAGCGAGTGTTCAAAGGAGGTGCCGGCCGTACGTCCGCTGTTTTTGAATATAACCACATGTTCCACACGCGGGTCTTCGTATATTTTAATGAACCTCTTTTTATACATTTCGATAACTGCCCTTATCTGTTCGAGAGGAGTTGTAGCGGTGGTGAGGTTGTGATAAGGCGTCTCTACAATGATTTCGTGTATGCCCACGCCGTTTGCGCCTCTCTTTAATTTATCGCTCCACCTGATATTATCCCCCTCCTCGGAGAGCCTCGAAAATTTATTGCGCACAACCCTTACCTTCCATCTGCCGTCTTCCTCGATCCTGTCCACCTCGTCCGGAAGCATGTCTTCGTTGCCGGCGCAGAAATGGCATGTCTGGGAATAATCCGGCTGTTTCTTCAGGATATTTTTTTCGACAAAATCCTTGGGCGTGATTATTTTATCACTCTCTACAACAACCCATTCCCTTGTTATCAAATTCAATCTTAGGTCGGGCATTACGTTTTCCTTTCCTCTACGGGAAAATACAAGTTAATACTGTCCGGTAATCTCACGCCGATTATACCACCGAAGGGGTATTCGTTGAAACCCTATCGCTAAAATGGTCATCGGTGCCGAGTTGACGGTATGGATGTGGTAATTGATGGGAAAATACCCCGATCAGTTGGAGCATTGGATAAGCGGGAGGATTAACCCCTGTAAGAAAAAATATTGGTAGTAGTAATTTTTTAAAACTGAACCATGCTTAACGAGGTTAGATTTTTTATTCTATCTTCTAAATCTATTTCTTATAGCAAGAGCAAAAAGGGCAGCTTGAAGGGGGATAAGAATTTTGACTACAAATTTCAAGGTCGCTCCATAAATAGTTTTAGGCACATAATCAGGCACTTTCTCAAATGTTGCATACTGAAGGGTATTTAATATAATGCCCCAAAGATGAGAGAGCATATCAGATAAACTTTTGATCTTGTTAATTTCGTATGCTGGATTTCCATTTAGACTTGGATTTGGTTCAAGACCAGCGGACCCAAAAAGAACCGATAAGGTTAATATTAGAAGTAAAAGCACATTCCCAGCTCTTACAGGCCTTTCGCCATAGCCACTTGAAAGCCAATAAAGATTGGATAGGCTTGCAGGGTTAAATCTTATTCTTCGGCTCCCTTTTCTAAACATCTCCTTTTCACCGTAATGCCAGTTTGAGACTTCAGGCTCATTGTGTTCTTCCTTGTATTTCTGTTTTAATTGGCGGTAAAGAATTTCTATTTTCTTTGTTTTTTCTTTAGGCTGAAAGGAATTCTTGGCTTTTTTATCGTCAGTATATAACGAGAGTTCATCATATAGGACATCTCTGCCAAATCTTTTATGCCAGCCACAGTTGATGAAATCCATTTTTCTCAAGTTTGTATCCAAAAAGGAGATTTTCTTGAGATTTGCACTTTCAAATCTGATTGTTTCTTTTATAGCGAGACTCCTGAAGTTTCCACCTTCAATGAAGGTTTCTCCGTAGAAATACGTCCTCTCATTAAATATGGCAGCGTAAAAGGATGCTCTCTGGAATATAGCCTTATAAAAATATGCTATATCATTGAATGTAGCAAAGCTGAAGGATGCTTCTTTTTTAAATTCGGTCCGTGTAAAGTCTGCCACCTTGTTAAACTCGGCATATGAAAACTCTACCTCTCTACTGAATTTGGTATCCCAGAAGTTTGCTGCATCAATAAATTTGGCATTAACGAAACTCACCCCTTTACTGAATTTGGCTTTATTGAAGGTTGCATATCCCCTGAATTTAACATTAGAAAATGTTACCACTTCTTTAAATTCGGCATCTGAGAAATTTGCTCTTTCAATCAATGCAGCCTCTTCAAAGTTTGCATTTCCATTGAATAAAGCTTTTTTAAAGTCAGCCCCCTTACAGAATTTAGCGTGTGAGAAGTATGCCTCTCTGCCGAATAAAACATTTGAGAACCCTGTCTCTCCATTAAATTCGCACCATGAGAAATCAATTGGAGGCAGAGAGGTCAATACCCCAACTTGACTAAAAATTATATTATCTTTAAAGATGGTGCCTGATAAACTGCAGAAATCATTTTTTGATTTAGTATAGTGAATCCTTTCAAAAATCAGTTTATTGAACTCTTCATCCGATACTCCCTTTTTATCGTGAGGGGCATGAAAAATACAATATTCTTTTCCTTCCTCATCCTTGTGAGCAACGACAGGAAGGTCTTTACACCACTTATACTTTTCAGCCAAACAGCAAGGCATCAAGAGTCCTCCTCCTGTTTGAAATTATAACATTTTAATAAGGGATTGGCCGAACCTTGCTGAAGTTTGCTAAGCTCGGAGGATCGAAGGTGTGGGCTTGTTTCTGGCATGAGATTGCAGAAACTATTCTTCTACTTCTGACTGATGGATTCTAATTCGGCCTATTTCAACGATCCATAATCTGCTTTCAACGGACATGCTTGAAAGTGTTTGCAAAAACTGCATGATTAATTGTTCGAGTAATGAAATGCTCGGATTTTTAGGGACGCGGATGACAACAATACCGCCTGATTTGGCCGGCGGGAAACGAGTAATATCTGAAAAATCTAAATCCAGCGTAACAAGGCATCGGGTTTCATTGCAACATACTTCATAAAGATTATGATCCGGCGATCCCTCTAATCTCTCGTCGCGAACAGTCTGAACATCATGTCCGGCGGCTCGAAAAAGATGCTGTGTGCGTGTTCCAAAGTTTTCGTCGAGTTTAAATTTCATTTAGCTGCGGCGGCGGGGACTTCAACATAGCGCTCTCTGGACATCTCAGCGCCATAAGCAATGGCAGCTCTGATATCATCTTCGGTAAGTTGAGGGTACTCTTCAATTATTTCCTTGTTCGTCATGCCGCCGGCAAGGAAGTCGAGTATAAGGGATACCCAGATTCTCGTGCCTTTAATGCATGGCTTGCCGAAACAGATATTTGGGTCAACAGAAATCCTCTGTAAAAGCGGATGCGCCATATTAATGATCACCTCACATCAAAGTATAGCACAAATGATAGCTACCAGCTAAAGTTCAAATTATCCGGCTGCCCTGAAGAGCCCAAGTAATGAGGAGACCATATTTGGAAGATTTAATGCTGCTTGGCTAACATTGCTATGCAGTTTTTATTTTATATCGATCACAGGAAGAATTTCTTTGAGCCATATTGCAATGATGCCGCTCAAAAAAATATAAAGTAAAGGGAAGAAAATCATATCCGCAAGATTGGTTGTCATTCGCACTCCCAAGCGATTAAGGCGAACCTTTAAAAATATGCCGGAAATAGATAGGCAAATTATGCTTATAAATATAGGCAGTAGGTTGTCACGACCAGTGCCGGGGTATAATTTTTCGAGAAGTATTAAGATCAGCACTGTTAAGGCGTATATAGGCCATGTTTCATAAAAAGCTCCTCTTAATCTGCTAATTGAGTTTAAAAGTCTATAGTTAGCAGTATCTAAGAGCAATAACCCATAAAGGTAAAAACTTCTAAATTCCAGCAGAATAATTCCGAGCATCGAAGCTGATATAACGATATCATAACTTGTCATATCTTTAAGATGTTTGAATCCTGTTAAATGTTTATACCAAATACCTACAGTCACAACGAAAATAATGCCTTGAATTTTGATAAACTTCTCAACTTCTTCAAAATTCATTCTCGGAGGGGAGGCTTGATCAAATAAGAAAATTCTCAGGCGCTCTCGCAAATTAGCAAAATACATCAAAGTTTTCATTAGGAATTAAGCGGTGAGAGCGGGTTCAACCCTTTCATGTGCAATTACCCTGCGGGCATATACAAGGCATGCCTGTATATCTTCTTTTTCCAAAAATGGATAGCCCTCCAATAATTCCTCAACTGTGGAGCCGGAGGCAAGCATTCCAAGAATATGCTCGACAGCTATTCTCATCCCGCGAATAATCGGCTTTCCACCAAAAATTTCGGGGTTGAATGTTATGCGTTTTAAGAGTTCTTCATCTTTCATTGTTTACTTCCTTTATTAAGATAATACCATAAAACGCCGCTTAATACTGTCCTCTGTCCAGCGTCCTGTATTGTATCGCCTCTGAGGCGTGGCGGCTGCGGATGTCTTCGGAGCCTTCGAGATCCGCGATTGTCCTTGACACCTTCAGTATCCTCGAATACGCCCTTGCGCTTAATCCTAACTTCTGCATCGCAGCGTCCAAAATGGCGTGGGCATCCTCGGCTAACTTGCAGTATTTTTTCAGATGGCGTGTCTTCATCTGTCCGTTTGCGAACATCCTGTCATCCTTAAATCTTTTGAGCTGCCTTTCCCTTGCCTCTGCGACTCTCTGCCTTATAACCTCCGATTTTTCTCCGGCGTGCTCGTTGGATAATTCCTTGTAAGGAACCGCAGGCACATCTACGTGAATATCTATGCGGTCAAGCAGAGGGCCGGAGACCCTCGATCTGTACCTGTTGATCATGCGCGGGGTGCATGTGCATTGATGCCTTGAGTCCCCCAAATATCCGCAGGGGCAGGGGTTCATGGCCGCGACGAGGACGAATTGCGCGGGGTAAGTAACGGACGCTACTGCCCGCGAAACGGTCACAAGGCCGTTTTCCATGGGCTGCCTCAAGACTTCGAGGACGTTCCTTTTAAATTCCGGCAGTTCGTCTAAAAATAATATTCCGTGATGCGCAAGCGAAACCTCGCCCGGCCGGGGAGTTTGCCCGCCGCCGATCAATGCTACATCCGAAATCGTATGATGCGGGGATTGGAAAGGTCTGATTGCGAGGAGCGACTGCCCGTTTTTTAAAAGTCCTGCAACGCTGTGTATTTTTGTCGTATCGAGCGCCTCTTCAAATGTCATCGGAGGCAGTATTGTAGAGAGCCTTTTTGAGAGCATGGTCTTTCCGCTTCCGGGCGGCCCGACCATCAGCATATTGTGCGAGCCTGCAGCTGCGACTTCCATTGCCCTCTTTGCGTGCTCCTGCCCTTTGACATCGGAGAAGTCGTCTTCATAGAGGGAGCTTTCGGCCATAGCGGCATTTATGTCTATAGAAAACGGTTCCCGCTGTGAAATCCCGCCCAAAAATTCTATAACTTCAGGAAGGCTCCCCATGCCGAAGATATCTATTCCGTTTACTACTGCTGCCTCGGCCGCGTTTTCTTTAGGAAGGACGACTCCCTTCAATCCTAACTTTTTTGCCTCCAGCGCTATGGGCAATGCTCCCCTGATGGGCTTTATCTTTCCGTCGAGTGAAAGTTCTCCTGCCAAGAGATAATCGCCGAGGGAATCCGTTGTTATCGCTCCTTCGGCCGCGACTATTCCTATTGCGATGGGAAGGTCGAATGAAGACCCTTCTTTCTTCAGATCCGCGGGGGCGAGGTTTACGGTTATCTGCTTTAAGGGGAAATTGAATCCTATGTTTTTGAGGGCGGCCTTTATCCGGTCCTTGCTTTCTTTGACCGCAGCATCGGGCAGGCCTACCATCGAGAAATGGGGAAGCCCTTTCGATGTGATGTCCGTTTCGACCTCTACTAAATGCGCGTCAATGCCGTAAACACACGCGCTTAGAGCCCTGGAAAGCATTTCTTTTTA
This sequence comes from Nitrospirae bacterium GWB2_47_37, assembly GCA_001803635.1. Taxonomy (GTDB): domain Bacteria; phylum Nitrospirota; class Thermodesulfovibrionia; order Thermodesulfovibrionales; family Dissulfurispiraceae; genus GWB2-47-37. The sequence continues at coordinate 26,398 of MHDU01000065.1, forward strand.
TAAACCTCTCTTCTATGTCCCGGATTATCTGCTGTCTTGTTTTTCCCCACAAAGGCGCGATCAATATGTCATCCGGCGCCGTGGCGAACAGTCTTTGTATAATTATCTCAGGGGACAGGCGTTCGATGAAATCCACAATGAAGTCGAGATATTCTTCGTACCCGAATGTATGAAAAGGCTCTTTCAGGTATTGCTCCGCAAGCACAGTCTCCTTAACTATTTGAAGCTGGTGGATCTTGAGAAACTCGACCGGAAGATTGGATAGCTCGTCGGCTATTGCAAGCGTCTCTTCCCGCGTTTCCGTAGGAAATCCCGCAATAATATGCGCTCCGATATGAATGCCCCTGCCTGCGGTCATGCGAAGGGCATCGAGGAATGTCCGGTAATCATGCCCTCTGAGTATGTAGTCAAGCGATTTGTCGTATATCGACTGCAATCCGTATTCGACTAAGATGAAATAATCCTTTGCAAGTTCTTGAAGGAGTTCTATCTTTTCTTCATCCACGCAATCGGGACGCGTGCCTATTGCAAGGCCGATTACGGAGGGCCCGGACAATGCCTCCCTGTAAAGCCGCTCCAGATCTTCCACCGGCGCGTATGTATTGGTGTAAGGCTGGAAATATACGAGAAACTTATCCGCCTTATATCTCCTTGAAAGGTATGCAATGCCGGTTTTTATCTGTTCTGTAATTGAAAGTTCGGGCTTGCACTTTGAAGGCCTGAAGCTGTCGTTGTTGCAATACACGCAGCCCGTCACTCCGAGCGTGCCGTCCCTGTTAGGGCAGGTGAATCCGGCATCCACGTTTACCTTGTAGACAATACTGCCGAATTCTCTTTTAAGATACGGGCCGAATGCATTGAACCTGCCGTTCATGTATAATTATTTATGTATATAATGCCAAATGTCAAATAATGTGCTATATTTATACAAAATAACGATTCTTACAGAAAAAACGGGTCCTTGACCTAAGGGAATAAACATTAGGGGGAGAGGCTAAAAATGGAAAAGGTTTCATACGAAGAAATCGGACTGGTAAATACTAAGGAAATGTTCAAAAAGGCAATGGAAGGTCGGTATGCGATCCCTGCCTATAATTTTAATAATATGGAACAGTTGCAGGCAATCGTGATGGGATGCGTCGAATCCCGATCTCCGTTTATTCTTCAGGTATCGAGCGGAGCGAGAAAATATGCTAACCAGACTCTGCTGCGCTTTCTTGCAATGGGGGCGTCGGCTATGATAAAAGATGCCGGTTCGCCGGTTAAATTTGCCTTGCATCTGGATCATGGCGATACATTTGAGTTGTGCAAATCCTGCATCGATTCCGGCTTTTCTTCGGTTATGATTGACGGCTCTCATCACCCGTATGAAGAGAATGTCAGACTGACCAAACAGGTAGTAGAATACGCCCATGCAGTCGGTGTAACCGTAGAAGGAGAACTCGGCGTCCTTGCGGGAATAGAGGATGCTGTGTCAGCAGAAAAGTCGACCTATACCAAGCCTGAAGAGGTAGAAGACTTTGTAGGCAAAACAGGCGTAGACTCTTTAGCGATTTCTATAGGGACATCGCACGGCGCAATGAAGTTCAAGCCCGAGCAGTGCACCCGCAATGAGCGTGGAGTGCTTGTCCCGCCGCCTTTGCGCTTTGACATCCTTGATGAGATCGAAAAACGGATTCCCGGTTTTCCTATTGTCCTTCACGGCGCGTCATCCGTTGTCCCTGAATATGTAGAGATGATAAACAAACACGGCGGCGCTTTAAAAGACGCGGTGGGAATTCCTGAGGAACAATTGAGAAAAGCCGCGCGTAGTGCTGTCTGCAAGATAAACATCGACAGCGACGGGCGCCTTGCGATGACTGCTCTGATCCGTAAAGTCTTCGCTGAAAAACCGGCGGAATTCGACCCGAGGAAATACCTTGGTCCGGCCCGTGATGAACTGACGAAGATGATCATACATAAGAATAAAGAGGTTTTGGGATCGGCCGGACAGGCATAGAGGGATAATGCCGAATAAATCTAAAGACATTGTCGGCATAATAGTCGGCGGGGGCCCTGCGCCGGGCATAAACGGCGTTATCAGTTCCGCTGCCATCGAAGCCATTAACGAAGGCAAACGTGTTGTCGGCATCATGGGTGGATTCAAAAGCCTGTTCAACGGAGACAAGAGCAGCGCAATTCCCCTTACCATTAATGACGTGTCGAGGATACATAAGCAGGGCGGCTCCATCCTCAGAACCTCACGCGAATACCCGGACAGGGTAAAAGAGAGATTCAAAGTCCTCATGTCCACACTCAAGCAACTCAGAATTAAGCATCTCTTAACCATCGGCGGCGAAGGCACCCTTTTTATGGCTAATTGGATAGAAAAAGAGGCGAGGAGGTCTATAAACGTAGTTCATGTGCCGAAGACCATAGATAACGATATTCCTCTTCCGGGCGGGGTATCCACATTCGGATATCAGACAGCCCGCCACTGGGGAGTCGAGATAGTCAAGAACATCATGGAAGACGCGAAGACTACAGGCAGATGGTACTTCATAACCACAATGGGCAGGCATGCCGGACATCTGGCCTTGGGCATGGGAAAGGCAGCAGGCGCGACCATAACGCTTGTCGCGGAAGAGTTTTTTGAGGAAAAACTTTCGCTGAAAAGGGTCTCCGATATTCTTGCGGGGGCGATAATCAAACGGCTTTCAATGGGCAGGGACCACGGCGTTGCGGTACTTGCGGAAGGAATAGCGGAAAAATTCGACCTTGAAGAATTGAGCCGTTACGAACAGCTTGAAAAAGACGAAACAGGCAGGATAAGGCTTTCTGAAATACAACTGGGAAGGGTTCTTAAACACCGCGTGAAAGAGACGCTCGATTCCATGGGCATTAAGGTTATTATCGTGGACAAAAATATCGGCTATGAACTGCGGGCCGCCGACCCTATTCCCTTTGATATCGAATATACAAGGAACTTAGGCTACGGCGCTGTGCGATATTTGCTTAGGGGCGGCACCGGGGCGATGATAACATTTTTCGACGGGCATTTAAGGCCGATTCCGTTCGTGGAGGTAATGAATCACTCTACCGGAAGGGTAAAAGTGAGAAAGGTGGATATTTCCTCGGAGACTTACGAAGTCGGAAGGAAGTACATGATACGTCTTGAAAAAGAAGATATTGAAGGAGATAATTTGAAACGCCTCGCAAAGACCGCGCATTTAACTCCCGAGAAATTCAAAAAAAGATTCGGCTATCTCGTAGTATAATTTTAATGCAATGAACGATATAGAGCGCTCGGAGAGGCTGAAGGAAGTCTTCGAAGCCCTTTATGAGATCAATAAGAGAATTCCTGTTATTGTCGAGGGCAGGCGTGATGTTGCCGCCCTGCGGAAAATCGGCCTTATTGGAGAGATAATCACCCTTCACGCAGGCAAAGGACTTTATGAATTTTGTGACGATATTGCGGAGAGATTTCACAGGATAATCCTGCTTATGGACTGGGATGAGAAAGGAGAATGCCTGCATAAAAATGTCTCGGGACATTTAAAGGGGATGTGGGAAGAATTCTCCCCTTTCAGAGAGATAATAAAGATACTCTGCCAAAAGGATATAAAAGATATAGAAGGAGTTCCGGTGCTCCTTGAGAGGCTCGCGGGAGAGGAGGTTACTGTAGGCGAAGAGAATGAAGGCTTCTTAGGAGACATATAGTTTTTGTCGAAATTGGACAGGCAAAATTCGACTGCTTGACATTTATTATAAAAGCTGGTATTCTACCAATGAAAGATGTTCTTTGAGTTGTATCTTTCTCTGCAGTACCTTAGGGCTCCGGCGATCTGAAGTAACAACAAGAGTTTGGGAAAGCCTGAACACTTCAAAGTGCCGACTTAGAAAAAAGAGTCTTTGCAAGATCAAGCAAAAAGGCGCTGCGGGGATTTTTGTTCTTTGAAAACTAAAGGTAGATTCTGTCGGTGAATTTGAGTTTTAACAGGAAACAAGAATCAGGAAAACAAATGAGAGTTTGATCCTGGCTCAGAACGAACGCTGGCGGCGTGCCTAACACATGCAAGTCGAAC
>MHDU01000066.1 GCA_001803635.1 Nitrospirae bacterium GWB2_47_37
ATGAATTGCTTGCCCGTATCCGCGATATTCGTTCATCTGAAAAGGTCTTCTGGCGCAAGGTGCTGGATATTTACGCAACCAGCATTGACTATTCGCCAAACGCTAAAATATCCAAAGAATTTTTCAAGGTCATTCAGAATAAAATGCACTGGGCGGCGCATGGACATACAGCAGCAGAAGTCATTGATAAGCGGGCTGATTCGACACTGCCTAATATGGGGCTTACCTCTTGGCAGGGCGATAAACCGAGGAAAGATGATGTTGTCATAGCTAAAAATTACTTAAACGAAAAAGAGCTGAATCTGCTTAACCGCATTGTTACCGCCTATCTTGAATTTGCAGAGCTTCAGGCATTGGAGCAAAAGCCCATGTACATGAAAGACTGGATAGCCAAACTCGATGACTTTCTCAAACTCAGCGGGAGACAGCTTCTGACTCATGCCGGGAAAATCAGCCATGACGATGCTGTTACAAAGGCCATTGCTGAATATGAAAAGTTCCGGCAAGCGCATTTAAATGAACCTTCCCCTGTAGAGAGACATTTCATTGAAGCGATAAGAGAGGTAAAGGGAATTGAAAAGGCAGTAAGGAAGGGCAAGAAAAAGGGCGGAAGTGAATCGGTAACAAAATGTAACCGGTTGAAGGATGATGTCGAGGCGAAGAAATGAAACTCAAATTCGACAGCGGCCTCGAATACCAACTTGAGGCCATAAAGAGCGTAACCGACCTGTTTGACGGACTGCCGCAGGCGCAGGGCGGACTATCAATCAAATTGAGCACAGAAATGCTTGCTACAGGCATGGAGTTTAACGAACTCGGTATCGGCAACAATCTGATGCTCTCCCATGAACAGCTTTTGAAAAACCTGCATTCTGTTCAATCCCGCAATCAAGTGCCGAAGTCACGCGCCTTGTTTGAAACGGAGAATTATACCTTCCCTAACTTCTCAGTTGAGATGGAAACCGGCACGGGGAAAACCTATGTGTATCTGCGCACTATTTTTGAACTGAACAAACTCTACGGCTTCAAGAAATTCATTATCGTTGTGCCGTCGGTAGCAATCCGCGAGGGCGTTACTACCTCCATCAAACTTATGAAAGAGCACTTCAAGGGGCTTTATGACAGTGTGGCGTTTGATAATTTTGTCTACCAGTCAAAGGATTTAAGCCGAGTCCGCCAGTTTGCGGTGAATAACGAAGTGCAGATCATGGTGATTAACATTCAGGCGTTTCAGAAAGATGCCGAGAAGACCGGCAATGTCATTCATCAGGAACAGGACAAGATGTCAGGCCGCCGTCCTATTGAATATGTGCAGGATACAAACCCGATACTGATTATAGACGAGCCGCAGAGCGTGGACAATACGCCCAAGTCTCAAAAGGCCATTGGCAACTTAAACCCACTGTTTGCCCTGCGTTATTCAGCGACCCATACAAACCCGTATAACCTCTTGTATCAGCTTGACCCTATCCGAGCTTATGATATGCGGATTGTGAAGCAGATAGAGGTTGTAGACGCAAGCGGAGGGCAGGATTTCAATCAGACTATGGTACGTCTGGACGCAGTGGGCTACTGGCCGAAGACAGCTAAAACACCCCAGGCAAAAGTGACCATATTTGAAGATACGCCAAACGGCCCTCGTGAAAAGCAGAAGAAGGTAAAGCACGGAACGGATTTGGCACAGCAGACCAACAGGCCGGATTATGAAGGTTATCTCATTACCAATATAAACGCCGAACCGGGCAATGAATACATCGAGTTTCAGAACGGAACTGTAATTGAACTCGCGCAGGAATCTGGGGGCATGAATGACGAGCGGTTGAAAAGCCAGCTCCGCCAGACCATTGAACAGCACTTTGCCAAAGAGAAGAAACTAAAAGGCAAGGGCATCAAAGTTCTTTCGCTATTCTTTATAGACCATGTGAAAAGCTACCGCAATTATGACGATGACGGCATTAGGCAGAAGGGAAAACTTGCCGCTTGGTTTGAAGAACTGTACGCTGAAATAGGCAATATGCCCATGTATAAAGGGTTGATCCCCCATAGTGCCGACTCTGTGCATGACGGCTATTTTTCGGCGGACAAAAAGAAAGGCAAGGTGGTAGAAGAACTGGACACCAGCGGCGGCACGGCAAAGGACGATGAGACATACGAATTAATTATGAAGGACAAGGAACGCCTGCTGAATGCAGAGGAGCCATTGAGGTTTATTTTCAGCCATTCCGCCCTTCGTGAAGGCTGGGATAACCCTAATGTATTTCAGATTTGCACCCTGCGGGAAATGGGAACTGACCGGGAACGCCGCCAGACCATAGGCCGCGGCTTGCGCCTGCCGGTGAATCAGGACGGCGACAGGATATATGACGATCAGGTTAACAGACTTACAGTGATTGCCAATGAGTCCTTTGAAAACTTTGCGCGGGGCCTGCAGTCGGATATTGAAACAGCGATTGATCCAAACGGTGGTTTCAAATTCGGACGTGTTCCACAAATTGCCTTTACTCCTCTGCTCAATGCAGCCGGTACGGAGTATCTCACGCAGGACGAATCAAAAGCGCTCTGGACACATATTCAGCAACAGGGTGTCATTGATACGAACGGTGACTTTACTACGGCATTCAAGCCGGACGTTGCCGGATTTTCCTTGAATCTTCCCTCTGAATTTACAGGAATTGACGAAGCAGTCATCAGCCGCATAAAGAAATTCCTGCCACGTGATTTTGTCAAAGATGCCCGCAAACGGCAACCGGTTTCATACAATAAACGGATTGAGCTTAACCCGGACTTCAAAATTCTATGGGACAAAATCAGCCAGAAAACCCGCTATTCAGTGGAGTTTAAGACTGAGGAACTGGTAAAGCTTGCTGCTGATAAAATCAATAAAATGGCAGAAGTAAAGAAAGTGCAGATTGAAATCACCAGGCGCGACCTTGAAATAAAAGAATCTGGTATCGAAGGCGGAAAAATAACCAGCAACCGGACCTATATCGTAAGCAATGAGCAGCCGTTGCCTGACATGCTGGCGTTTCTCCAACGGGAAACAGAACTGACGCGAGGCACGCTGGCGGAGATTATTAAACAAGCTGGACGCATGAAAGATTTTACAGTCAATCCAGTGATGTTCATGTCAGAAGCCGCAAAACTCATCAATAGGGCCTTGCATGAGCTGATTATTGACGGCATTAAATACGAGCCGATAGCCGGTCAATTCTATGAAATGCGTCTTTTTGAACAAGAGGAAGTGCAAGAGTATTTAAACAGGCTCTATACAGTTACAAGCATGGACAACAGGACGCCCTATGATTATATTGCCTATGAATCGAATACAGAAGAAGAAGTTGCAAAACTTCTGGACGCTGACGATAGAGTGCAGTTTTTCTGCAAACTACCGCGATGGTTCAAGGTTGCCACACCACTTGGTGACTATAACCCCGACTGGGCAGTAGTCGTTGAGAATAGCCATAAACTTTATTTGGTACGCGAAACGAAAAGTACACTTGACCGAGACAAGCGGCGTGAAACTGAAAACAAAAAGGTTGACTGCGGTAAGGCTCACTTCACGGCGCTTGGGGTCAACTTTAAGGATGCGACAAGCATTTATGAAGTACTTCAGGCATGACATGAAAAGGGGATAGGCTACCTTAGACAAAAAGACGCTTGGCCGTGGCTTGCTGAAGCAGAAGATAGAAACCAAAGAGTTGTTTACTATAAAATGGAAGCTGATTTAAGGATGTTTCCAATATTTTGCCCTACAAGGCTAAATATTGGGAAAGTGGTTTAATATGTTTTAGAATCAGGTAGATAAAAATGGATGATTAGATTTTTTAAGACCGCTGAGAGGGTGAACAATGAAAGAGAACTCGCTTGCTGTATTTGAAGATTACAAAATCCGCAGAGTATATGATGAGGAATCTGAAACATGGTATTTTTCGGTAGTGGATATTATTCAGGTGTTGATTCAGCAGCCTGATTATCAAGCCGCAAGAAATTATTGGAAGGTATTGAAAAACCGCTTGAATAAAGAAGGAAGTGAAACGGTTACAAAATGTAACCGGTTGAAGATGGTCGCGGAAGACGGTAAAATGCGCTTTACCGATGTGGCTGATCCTGAAACGCTTCTACGCCTTATACAGTCTGTTCCAAGTCCTAAGGCAGAGCCGATCAAGCTCTGGTTGGCTAAAGTGGGTTATGAACGGTTGCAGGATATGAGCGATCCGGCGCGGTCTTTAGATAGGGCGCGTGAATACTGGCAGCAGCACGGCAGAAGCGAAAAGTGGATTCAGCAGCGGATGATGGGGCAGGAAACTCGCAATAAGCTGACCGACTACTGGCAAGATCACGAGATAACGAAGGAAGAGGAGTATGCTATTCTGACCAATATTATCCATCAGGAATGGACGGGCGTATCGGTAAAAAAGCACAAGGAATTAAAGGGACTTAAAAACCAGAATCTCAGAGACCATATGAGCGAGGCAGAACTAATCTTTACGGCCCTTGCCGAACTTTCAACCCGCCAAATAGCAGAGAGTGTGAACGCAACCGGCATGGATGAAAACAAAGAAGCAGGGGAAAAAGGCGGAGGTATCGCCAGAAAAGCAAGGCGAGAACTGGAAGCAAAAACAGGGAGGAAGGTAGTTACCGGAGAGAGCTTCCTTCCGCCGTCTTCAAAAAAAGAATTGCCGAAAAAGTAAACATATATGGACAAAAAACAGAAACTTGAACTCACATGGATAGGGAAGGATGAGCAGCCGAGGCTGGAGCCGAGGATATTGATTGAAGACCCAGAGAGATCTTACTGGGACAAAAACTCAAGACAGTATCATCCCGACTTTGTAGCTGAAACAAAGGACAACATATACCTGATAGAGACAAAGAAAGAGGGGGATATTGAAACCTCTGATGTTCAGGAGAAGGCAATAGCTGCCATCAAGTACTGCAACTACGCCACTGAATTTACCACACAAAACAGCGGCAAACCGTGGAAGTATATTTTGATCCCGCATAATGCAGTGCAGGCAAATATGAGTTTTGAGGCATTGACGAGGAAATACGAGGCTGTAAATTGAGACTGTCCCCGAAACAAAGCCTTTATAATTTCATTTTATAAAGACGCACGACAGGAAAGTTGAAACGATCATTATTATCTTGCCGAAATTTTTGAACGCAAGGACGATTGTTACAACAATGTCATTTTTAAGGATTCAGATTTGACTTTCAGGCCGGACGGGTATAATAATATAAAAAATTCAAATTGATGCGGGGGGCGCGCATGAGAATAAAAATCCTGCTTGTTATGACTTTCCTGTTGGTGTATGTACCGTATGCAGCGGCTGCCGATAAGGTCTCGCCGGCCGTAATCGAACTATATCAGCAGACCCGTAACGAAGTCGAAAGCCTGTCTAAAACTAAAGTCGGCACATACGCTAAAGATGTGCTCGATGAAGCCCGTAAGAGCCTTTTTAAGGCGCAGGAAGGGCTTGCCGCCAAAAACGAAAAAGGCGTCAAGGAGGCTGTTGAGAAGGCCCAAATGGAAATGGTTCTTGCAGGGGTGAAGGCCGAGGAGAGGGAGGCAACCGAAAAAACAGGAATGACAAGGGCGAAGGTAAAAATGCTGGAGCAGAAGCTTGCGGACCTTCTTGGAGAGAAAGGGGGACAGAGATGAATAGATTTTTGATTTTTGCTTTTGTTATCCTCGCGCTGATATTCGTTCAAAAAGGTTTTGCCGCCGATAAGTCGGAGATCAGTTCCCAGATCAATAAGGTAAAAGCCTCAATAGAGAAACTCAAATCCGAGGTATCCGATACCGCGACATTGGCCGAGGATATTTTGAAGGCTCAACATTATATCAAGCTTGCCGAGGATGAATTAAATAAAAATATTTCCCTGATCGGAAGCATAACAGGCAGTGTGAAAAGCGAAGCCGTGCCGACCATAACTCATTATATTTCGTTATCGGAACTTACTATTGCGGTCGTCAAATCCAAGATGGAAAAAATGAAGCAGGAGAATGAAAATTCCGGGTTGGCGAAGCTTATACCTGAGCTTGAAACTAAAATTAAGACGGTCGAGGATAAGAATGCCGAGATAAAGAGATTAAGGGGAATAATAGAGAAACCTAAAGAGGAGAACGATCAACTTGCGAAGGAGATCGCAACGCTGAAAAGCGATAAGACAAATCTGACCGCTCAGGTTGAGACGTTGAGCGGCGCTGTTGCGTCGCTTAAAAAAGATATGTCCGAGAAGCTTAAGGCATGCGAACATATTTCGATAGAAAACAAAAGCCTCAAAGAACAATTGAAAACGGTCGAGGCGCAAAAGGGCGCGGATATTACAGAAATGAAGGAACAGTTGAATCGGTTGACCAAGCTGAGAGATCTGTTATGGGAAACCGGTAAAGGCGGGTTTATAAGCAGGATTTCCGAAAAGGATATTACCTTGATTCTGCCCCGGGCCTATTTTATTAAAAATACACCGAAGGGGGCAGGTCTCTCTCCTGAAGCCGAAAGGAATATACACTGGCTTTCTTCCGTGATGAACAAATTTTCCGAATATAAGGTGATTGTAAAGGTTTTCGGTTTCGGACTGCCGGCAAAAAACGAAAATATTAAGGCGACCGAACATATGGCGAAATTGATAAAAGCATCTCTTGTTGAAAAAGGGGTAAACGCTTCATCCATAGAAGCCATAGGGGCGGGAGATGCCAAGCCGATTTTTTCACAGAAGGCCGTGGAGGAGAACAGACGGGTAGAAATATCGTTTGTATACTAACTTTCAGAAATTACTCAATGGTTGAGTAATTGCAAAATCGCCGTCAGTTATCTTCCAGCCCGTGTTTTTTGAGCTTGCGCCAGAGCGACACCCTGTCTATTCCGAGTATCTGAGCCGCAAGGCTCTTGTTGCCTCCGGCCTCGCTTAATACCCATTTTATGTAAGCAGTCTCCTGCTCTTCGAGGGAAGGGATTTTGCCTTCTTTCTTCCTGAAAGTCCTTATGCTTAATTCACGCAGGTCTTCGGGCAGGTGGCCCGATTCGATTGTGTTGCCGTTTGAAAGTGCTACGCCCCTCTCTATGATATTCTCAAGCTCCCTCACGTTGCCGGGGAAATCATAATTCATCAACAGAGCTATCACGTCCTGAGATATTTCATTAAGATCCTTTTTCATTATTGCCGTGTATTTTTTTAAAAAGTAATAGCTTAAAAGCGGTATGTCATCTTTTCTTTCGGACAGCGGCGGGATACGCAGCGAGACCACATTGAGCCTGAAATAGAGGTCCTGCCTGAAGTGTTTGCTCTTGATGGCGTCCTGAATATCCCTGTTTGTGGCGGCTATGAACCTCACGTCGATTTTTACCGGCTCCGTGGCTCCGACCCTCAGCACTTCCCTCTCCTGAATAACCCTCAATAGCTTTACCTGCATGGAGGGCGGCATTTCGGTTATCTCATCGAGGAACAGCGTTCCGCCGGAGGCCGTTTCTATCAACCCTTTTTTCATCTCGGTCGCGCCGGTGAACGCCCCTTTTTCGTGCCCGAACAATTCGTTGCCCAATAGTTCTTCGGTAAAGGCGCCGCAGTTTATCGCGAAGAAAGGCCCTCCTGAGCGCTTGCTGTTGAAGTGTATGTATCTCGCGAACAACTCCTTGCCTGTTCCGCTCTCCCCGTTTATCAGGACATTGCAGTCAGTGGGCGCGATCTGTTTTGCCGTATCGAGAAGTCCCTGCATGCTGCTGTCCTGCGTGATTATCCTGACTTTGCCCTGATATTTTTCTATCTGCTCCCTGAGGCTTGTATTTTCTTTTTTGAGCCTTACCTTTTCGGTCGCTTCTTTTACGACCTTTCTCACTTCGTCCAGTTTAAAAGGCTTGGCGATATAATAAAAGGCCCCGTGTTTCATAGCGTTTACTGCGGATTCGAGGGTAGCGTAGCCCGTTATCATTATCACCTCCGCGTCGGGATGAAGTTCGCGGCATTTTTTCAGTATCTGCATGCCGTCCACCTTCTCCATCCGCAGGTCGGTAAGCACTACGTCGAAGTATTGCTCTTCGAGGTGTTTCAGGGCGTTCTGCCCGCTTTGAGTGGCTGTTACGTTATAGCCTTCTTTTTTTATCACATGTTCCAGATTTTTGAGGGCGATCTTTTCGTCGTCAACGATTAATATCTTTGGGTTATTGTTCATCTATTACTCCTTTTAAACTGTTCAAACCGTTTAAACCGCTTAAACGGTTCCTTATAATCGGCAGCCGTATCAAAAAAGTCGTTCCCTTTCCGGGTTCGCTGACGACTGCTATGCAGCCGTCATGCTCTTCTATTATTTCGTGTACGATGAACATTCCGAGTCCGGAGCCCTTGCCCACGTCCTTTGTGGTGAAAAACGGATCGAATATCTTTGAGAGAAACTCCTGCGGTATTCCCCCGCCCGTATCTTTTATCTCGATATCCACGGTATCTTCTTCGAGGGTGCATTTGCCCCGGTATTTCATGTAATTATATATTCCGGTTTCGTCCTCGGCCTTGTCTATCGCTTTATGCGTGTGCGCCTTTATGAAAATATTCCCTTCTCCTTCTATCGATTCGAGGGCGTTTTTAATGAGGTTCAGGAGCGCCTGCTGAATACGCTGCTTATCCGCGAATATCACGATGTCTCCGGGTATATCGAGGCTTATTCCTATGCTTGTTGGAACCTGACCCTTGACGAATCTGATCGTTTCCTCAAAGAGTTTGTTCAGGGGCGTTATTTCTTTTTTGAATTCCTTTTCCCGCGAGAATTCAAGGAGTGAACGGACTATGTTTCGGGCTCTTTCCGTCTGCCCCTCTATCTGCGACAACAGTTCTTTTTTCTGTTCATTGTCCATTGTTTCGATCTCTTCTTTAAGTATTTCGGTGGATGTGGATATGTTCGATATCGGATTGTTCAGCTCATGCGCCACGCCCGAAAGGAGCGTTCCGAGCGACGCCAGTTTTTCGGATTGTATGAGATGCCTCTGACGCATCTCCAGTTCCTTAAGCATTTTGTTAAGGGCGTTTGCAAGGGAAACGATCTCCCTGTCTTTTGAGTTTATCTGTATGCTTTCGAATTTTCCGTCCGCGATTATCTCCATGCTGTTTTCAAGCAGCTTAAGCGGTCTTACTACCACTTTGGAGAGGGCCTGACCCAGCCCGGCGCCGATGAGAGAAAGGACTATGATCGAAAACACGAGAATGCTCTGGGAGTTATACAGCATTGTTTGAAGATTGTGTCGCTCCGTTTTTGAAATATCTTCGGCATCAGTGATTATGTCTTTGCCTGTTTGCCGTATCTTGCCGGCCAATATCGCTTTTTGACCATGCGGCAAGGCGTATTGCTCCATAAGTTCCCTATATTTCTTCAAGTCTGTTCTCAATGCCGTTATTTGCTGCGGGGCGGCAAGGGTTTCGAAGCCTTTGATGTTTTTCTCGAGCAATTCCTGCGCCTTGGTTACATACCTGATATTTTCGTAGTAGTCGTCCTCTTTTTCGTAAAGGAAGTAATTTTTTTCGAAGCGCCTGATCTCGAGGGTCGTGTCGAAGAATTCGGATATGACCTCTCCGAACATGATCTTCTTTTCCATAAACCGGAGTTCCACGAATGAAAATATCGATAGTCCGACGATTATGCCCACTATTATGTAGTAACCGAATGTGATCTTTTGCCTTATGCTCGGCCGGTATTTGAACATGTCTCATTATATCAATCCTATATTGCAAAAAGCAACATCACCTGCTTTGGATGCAACGGTTGGAATAATACGCAGCCAAGGCATTGAAGGCACGGCTCTTAAAGCCTTCAATAATGCAAAGCGCAAATCCGCAATCAAGGCATGGAAGGCACGGCTTCAAAGCCTTTACAAGTGCATGGTTATGTTCAGAGCATAGATAATCAGCGAATTTTCCAATAAGAAAGCATCGATGCGGATGACGGGAAAGCGTATGTTAGTTAAATATTTCGCCGGTAAAGTCTTTTCCGCCATACCTTCCATGCCTTCAGCCAAAACTTATCAATGGGATGTGAGGCGTGCTGAAAAAGCCTTTACTCATATGTAATATCATAACAACATTTTCTTTCTGATGAGCTACAACATTGCTTTCTTATTCAATGAGACAAAGGTAATCTCCGGATTGCACCGGCAACTACACTTAGTAAAGGTTTTTGAAGTATGCCTTACATCCCACTGGCGTCAATAATAAATCTCAAATAACTCAGTTGCAATTTGCAACAAAAAGCGGTTTTTGGTCGATTTTGTGCAACGGGATAAATTCATTGTAAATCAATAGGTTGCATGAAACCTGTTTGCCGGCATGAAAGATGATATTAGGAAAGATAAAAAACATACAAGGAGGATTTGGATTATGGGTTCGTTTGCAAAAAAGCTGGAGAAGATATTCACGGCCGTGACTTTTGCCGAGGCCGGAGAATTCGACACCGCAAGGCAGATCATGAACGAGCGGGAAACGCCGGTGGAGACCAAGGATTCGAGAACAAAGGACTCGAATGTCGCGCTTCGCGGTTCCGGACTGACCGCGGATTCGGCGGCGTAAGGAAGCGTTTCTATGGGCAGACTCTCAAAAAGAATCGAAGACCTGATGTCTGCGGTTTCCTTTGCGGAGGAGGGAGAGTTCGATACCGCAAGGCAGATCCTTAAGGAAGATAGAAGGGTTCTAATGGCGGTAAAGAAGGGACAGATCGAAAGGAAGACCCTGAAGTATGCCCTCAACACCTGCAAGAGGATCGGGGCGCATCTCGATATCCTTTATGTCGCGGAAGACGGAGCCGACGGCTCGGCGGATCCGGTTATAACGGGGTTTTGTTCGGACATTGAGAAGGAGGGAGTACGCTGCGAGGTGATATCGAGGAGCGGATGCCTGAAGGAGCGGGTCGTGGAATATACGAATTCCCGAAAGGATATTCTCTTTGTCGTCATAGAATCAGCCGGGGATCTCGATGTCGGCTGCGGCAAGGGCAAAAGGCTTTCGGATTCGTGGGACAACCTGAAATGTCCTTTGGTAGTGGTAGGGGCATAAAACTAAAAAATAAAACAATGCAAGGAGGAAGTATAGGTATGGGCGGTTACAAAAAAAAGAAACCCTATGCAAGCCTTATAATCATGGGGATTGTCTCGACAGCGCTGTATGTGGCGCTGCTGCTTAATCAGGATATTATCAACAATACATTCGGGAAGGGCGGCATGTACGCGTTTTTTCCGATTATAACCGCGTTTGTTTTCTCATACTTTCACGGCGCTTTCACAGGAAGCTTCTGGACGGTAATGGGAGTAGAGGCTAAAAAGAAAAAGGAGGTCAAATAATTATGCAGGATGTAGTTTCTCAGGTATCCAATTTCATAGACCTTAACTGGGTGAATATGACCTATCTTTTTCTGGTAGGATTTGTAGGAGGATTGGTAAGCGGTTTTATAGGCTCGGGCGGCGCGTTCGTGCTTACACCGGGAATGATGAGCCTTGGCGTTCCGGGGCTTGTGGCGGTTGCGAGTAATATGTGCCATAAGTTTCCAAAAGCTCTCGTAGGTTCGCTTAAGCGCGCCAAATACGGGCAGGTTGATGTTAAATTAGGCATAGTGCTCGGAATTTCCGCAGAGGCCGGCGTCCTCTATGGAGCGCACATTCAAGAAAACATTAAGAAGGCATTCGGAGACGCGGGCTCGAACCTTTATGTCAGCGTTGCCTTTGTAGTAATTCTTGCTGTGGTCGGCGGTTTTGTCTTGATGGATGCATGGAAGACATATAAGTCGGGAACAACGGATGCCGAAGAAAAAGTCACAAAGTTAGCGAAATGGGTTCAGTCCATTAACATACCGGGCACGATGGTTTATTTCAAGAGCCTTAACGCAAGGATTTCCGTTTTATTCACCATCCCTCTCGGTTTTGCAACCGGCATGCTCGCGGCAACGATCGCGGTGGGCGGGTTTATCGGCGTTCCCGCGATGATATATGTGCTCGGCGCTCCGAGCCTTATGGCTTCCGCGACAGAGCTTGTTATCGCGTTCGTCATGGGTCTCGGCGGTTCTTTCAAATACGCAATGAGCGGCCTTGTGGATATAAGGCTTGCAATGATAATCCTCGCCGGTTCCCTTTTCGGGATTCAGCTCGGCGCGATCGGAACTACTTATGTGAAGCCCTTTATGATAAAGATGGTCATGGGCGTTATTATGGTAACGGTCCTTTTCAGCCGCGCGCTTATGGTGCCTGTTTATATGTCGCAGCTCGGACTTATAAGCGAGATTGGAGATACTGTTGTAAAGGCTTTGAAGAGCACGAGCTTTGCCATAATGATATTCGCTTTGGCGCTCGGAGCGTTTATAGTCCTTAAGGCGATGTGGCAGGGACGCCGCGAGGAGAAATTAGCCGCGCAGGAAGCCGTAAGTCATGGTAAAATTTAAATAATGGGCAAAGCACGGAAGGGGAGGTATAAGAAAATGCTCACGGCAATAGACGGTTCGGAATCCGGATTTCACGCATTAAAGGAATCATTTAAGCTCGCCTCTAACGAGAAAAGCTGGATTACGGTAACCTGCGTTGTCCCCTCTTATGAAGGCGATCTCGATACGGTCGCCCTCGGCTCCGTCATGGATTCCATAAGAAAGCCGTGCGAGCAGGCGCTTGAAGAGGCAAAGAGAATAGCCAAGTCCGAAGGCGCTTTGATAAAGACGGTTTGCGAGGAAGGCGAGCCTTACGAAAGGATCATCGATCTCTCGGAGGAAGAAAACGCCGAACTCATTATAATGGGAAGGCGCGGTATGAGCCGGCTCGAAAGGGCTCTCATGGGAAGCGTTACTGCCCGCGTCATCGGACACAGCCGGAGGGACGTGCTTATCGTGCCGAGGGACGCGTCGATAGGCTGGAATAAAATCCTTATAACCACCGACGGTTCGAAATACAGCAAGGCCGCGACAGAGAGGGCCATAGATTTCGCCGCAGCGTATGGAGGCGAAATCAAAATCCTCTCCATAGTCGATGTGCCTGCGGAATTCTACGGGGAAGCCCCCGATGCCGTCGAGGATTTGGTCAATAAGGCAAAATCATACGTGGAGGATGTAAAGAAACAGGCCGAAGCCGCCGGAGTAAAGGCGGAGACCCTCGTAAGAGAGGGCGAGAGTTACAGGATGATACTGGACGTAGCGGAAGACCTAAGCGTAAATGCCATAGTAATGGGCTCTCACGGAAGGACGGGATTGAAAAGGCTTCTTATGGGAAGCGTAACCGAGAAGGTTATAGGCTACGCGCATTGCCCGGTTCTAATAGTTAAGTCATAATGTGGAAACGATAAGCAGAGGCAGGGGTAGAGATAAATCTTTACCTTTGCCTCTTTATTGTTATATCTTTATCCATGTCTCTTAAGAAAAAGATAACCCTCGGTTTTTTAATCAGCGCCTTTATCATCGCCATACTCGCAACATTCGAATACATCAATTTTATCGAGATCAAAAAAGAGATAAGGCATCTCGAACTTACCGATACTATAAGAAGCAAGTCGCTTCAGTTGAGAAGGCATGAGAAAAACTTTTTCCTCTACGGAATGCCCGATGCCGCCGAAGAGTCCGAAGCTATTCATAAATATCTGAGAGAACTGAATACCGTCCTTGACGGAAACGATAAGGCCGGGAAATTGTCCCGTCTCAAGAAGCATATAATTGAATACGGCGCGAGATTTAATAAGATAGAGTCGTCGGTAAAAAACATTACCGACGAGCTCGAAAAGATAAAAGGCTCTTACGCCGGATACGATAAATTTTTTCCACTCATAGAATTGACCTTTATGGAGAGGCCTGAGCAGGCGGCGAAGTTTTTAGGAAAGGTGTTTTTATTGCCTCCGGGGCACAAGCTTGTTGCCGGATTGAACGGCCTTTATTCCGACATACAGATCCTAAGGAAAGAAGGGGAGGAGATAATAAACATCTCCAAGGAGCTTGACAGGGCGGCAAGGGAAAACGTCGAAGCCGTTATTCATATGTCTCAGATCGCTATCCTTATATTTTTCCCGCTGTTTTTAGTTGTAGGGATAGGAATGCTTTTTTTTATAAGCAATAATGTCGTGAACAGGCTGAAACTCCTTATAGGCCTTGCTGGAAAAACCGGTAAAGGGGATTATTTCCACATACCTGTTTCGTCTCATAAAGATGAAGTCGGCGTCCTCATTAGAGAATTTAACGATATGGAAAACCAGTTATCCCGGAGGGAGGAAGAGATTGAAAAAAAGAATAAAGAACTTCTCCAGTCAAGGAAACTGGCCGCTATCGGAACCCTCGCATCGGGGGTTGCCCATGAGCTTAACAATCCGCTGAATAATATCTACATATCGGCGCAGGTGCTTATGAAGGAGGCAGGCGACAGTTGTTCGCTCACCGCGAGAGAGACCGTGAACGACATACTCGGGCAGACATTAAGGGTAAAGGGGATAGTCGCCGACCTCCTCGAATTCGCGAGGGGCAGGGAACCGCAGATGGGAGAGGTGGAACTCAACGAAATTATAATGGGCGCGTACAAATTAGTGAGCGCTACCGTCAATACCGAGATGATAAATTTTGTTGTCCGTAAAGATTCAGGGGAGATAAAAATAGTCGCAGACCATGAGCAGATGGAAAGGGTTTTTATTAATTTATTTACCAATGCCGTCGATGCCATGAACGGAAAAGGCGACCTGACAGTGACGCCGGTTAAAAATAGAGAATTTGTAAAAATAAAAATCTCCGATACGGGCAGAGGGATGCCTCCGGATGCCGTTGAAAAGATATTCGAGCCTTTTTATACTACGAAGGACAAGGGCACGGGGCTTGGGCTTGCCATTGTTTTTAATATAATGAAGAAGCACGGCGGCGAGATAAACGCGCAGAGCGAAGAAGGCAGAGGGACGACATTTACCGTTACATTGCCGTTGATGAAGGAGAGCCGTGAATTTTAAGATTTTAGTGGCGGAAGACGAAGAAATAACCCTGAGACACCTCGTGAATACCCTTAAGAAGGAAGGCTACGACGTGCTGGGCACGAGGAACGGCCGCGAGGCATTGGATGCTATGTCCATGGAGCATTACGATGTGCTCCTGACGGATATAAAGATGCCGGAGATGAACGGAATGGAACTGCTCGAAAAGGCAAAGGAAGCGGATCAAGAGATTGAGGTGCTTATAATCACAGGATTCGGCAGCATCGGCTCGGCAGTGGAGGCGATGAAAAAGGGCGCTTACGAATATATAACAAAACCGTTCGATCTGGATGAGCTTATCATAAAGGTCAAAAACATACATGAGCGCAAGGTCTTAAGAAAAGAAAACGTCGCGTTGAAGGCATTTTTCGGCATGAACAAAAAGGTCTCCATTATCGCAAAAAGCGAAAGCATGAGAAAGATACTGGACATTATAGAAAGCATAAGGGATTCGGACTGCAACGTGCTTCTTACCGGAGAAAGCGGCGTAGGGAAAAGCCTTTTGGCAAAGATAATCCATTTTACAAGCAGAAGGCAGAACATGCCGTTCCTTTCAATAAATTGCGCTACCCTTACGGAAGAACTCCTTGCCAGCGAATTGTTCGGACACGAGAGGGGCGCTTTTACCGGAGCGGTGAGGACAAAACAGGGGCTTGTGGAGATTGCCGACAGAGGCACTTTGTTTCTTGACGAGATCGCGGAGATGGTTACGAATCTTCAGGCGAAACTCCTGAAGGTAATAGAGGACGGCGAGTTTTTCAGGGTCGGCGGAACGAGGCCGACAAAGGTGGATGTCAGGTTTGTAGCGGCGACCAACCGCAATGTAAGGAGCGCCATAACGGAAGGAAAGTTCAGGGAAGACCTTTATTACAGGCTGAATGTAATGGAAATATTCATACCGCCGTTAAGGGAGCGCAGGGATGATATAGAGCCGCTCAGCGGCTACTTCCTTAAGAAACACCTTCCCAAGTCAAACAAAAACATAAAGGATTTTTCAAAAGAGGCTATGAATATCCTCAAACATTACAGTTTTCCCGGCAATGTGAGGGAGCTTGAGAATATTATTGAAAGAGCGATAATACTTGAAAAGAGCCCGATGATTACTCCCGAGAGCCTTCCCCAAAGCATTACCATGTTCCAGATAGAAACCATCGAGCCGGGAAAAATAAAGAGCATGGACGAGATCAACAGGGAATACGCGGAAAAAGTAGTAGAGATGTTCGGAGGCAATAAATCGAAGGCTGCCGAGGTTCTCGGCATTTCGAGGACGAGCCTCTGGAGGATACTGAAGCAGGAAGACCTTCTGGATGCGCAGGGCTGAACGGAAGGTTTATATAAATAGGGCCTACATGTTAAGTTTTCAGAACTGTTCAAATTTGAAACGCTATCAAAACCATTTCCAAACCTTATTCTCCTTAATTATCGGTATTAATTAAGATTAACGTTCATCGTTGTTCAAATCTGAAACGATAAACAAACCCCCAACTTTAGAAATATCATTTTAAATCAATCACTTATCTTCTGGCATCCGTCTTGCCTTATATATCCATAAGAATTCAAAAATGGAGGCAAGGATGGGAAAGAAGCAGCTTTTGTTTGTCACCTACCATGACGAGAACGTCGAGGCAGGGCTTTCCTATGCCGTTGATCTGGCAAAGACAATGAATGAAGACATTTCCATATTAATGCTTTTCAGAAGGAAGGCAATGGAAAGATTAGAGGACTATATGACGGCGGTTGCATTCGCGGAGGAGGGCGAGTTCAAAACGGCAAGGGAGTTAATAGGAGAGGATTTGAAAAGAAGAAACGAGAGTTATGAGGAAAAGGCGGGCCTTCTGATGAAGAGGTGTTCGGATGCCGGAGTTTCCGTTGATGTAGGCGCTTCGGCAGCGGATATAGTGTCGGCCGTGAGAAACCTTCTCAGGCAGAATTCAAAGATCGATATGGTGCTGTTAAGTCCTGCCGTAACGGAGGGCGGAAATATTTCCTCAAAGGAGCTTAACAGGCTCGTAAAAACCTCATCGAGGCCGGTCGTAACAATGTCAAAACACACGCAGGTTGCTTGATAAAAATTTTAAAGGAGGAAAGAGTAGATGTATCTTTATTTGCCGGTAGCATTAACGAGTATTAACATTATCATCCCTATCGGGCTTGGATTGGTGGTAGGCCTGCTATCAGGGCTTTTTGGTGTTGGCGGCGGCTTTCTTATGACCCCGCTCCTTATTATGTTAGGCATTCCTGCAACAGTTGCAGCTGCAACGGACTCCAACCAGATAGTTGCAGCCTCCACTTCGGGCACATACGCTCACTGGAAGGTAGGCAATGTGGATTTTAAGATGGGTTTTCATCTGCTGATAGGAGGATTTGTCGGAGGGCTTTTCGGAGTACAGGCCATAAAAATTCTCAGGGCGATGGGTAATGCGGATTTCGTAATAAAAATGACATACGTATTGATGCTCGGCATAGTCGGGGCATATATGTTCATCGAGAGCATCCAGAGCATGAGGAAGAAAAAATTTGAAGACTCGAAGCCTGAGAAGGAATCAGGATTTTCCAAAGTTCTTAAATCGCTTCCTCTTCAAACGCATTACGAAAAATCGGGCGTTACACATTCGGCTTTAGTGCCGGTAATATTCGGCGGCTTTGTAGGGGTGCTTGCCGCGGTTATGGGCGTCGGCGGCGGTTTCCTGATGGTTCCGGTAATGGTCTATATCCTGAGAATGCCGATGCATGTAGTCGTGGGCACAAGCCTTTTCCAGATACTCTTTAACTGCATTGAAGTTACATTTCTTCAGGCGTATACGAACCACAATGTCGATTTTATCTTAGCCGTGCTCTTATTGCTCGGCTCTACAATAGGCGCTCAGGTCGGAGCGGTATTCGGCAGAAAACTCAAGGGCGAGCAGTTGAAGATAATACTCGCAGTGATAGTGCTGGTAGTGACGGTGAAGATAGTCTTCGATCTCACGACGACGCCGTCATTGTTGCTCGGACAGGCAGGAGGGCACTAATGAAAATTTCAAATCTGATTGCAGCAGTCATTACGGCATTGGCCGTCATATATTCGGGAACGGCATCGGCGGACCTTACGATTAACGCTAATCGCGACCATATCTCGATAGGCTTTTTCTATCACGGGAGCACGGTAAGCGTAAGCGGCTTATCAGACACAGGAACGGATATGATCGTCAAGATAACCGCTCCGGACGGGCATGAAACACTTAAGCAGAAAGGCAAGGCAGCGGGCTTTCTCTGGATGAATATCGGGACGCTTAAGTTTGAGCACGCGCCGAGCCTTTATTTTATTCACGCCACAAAAAAGCCGGATGAGATTCTAAACGCGGAAGAGATGAATAAACATATCATCGGCTATCCTGCGTTGAGCAAACACATGGAGATTATGCCGGTTTCAGGCGATGAGGAAAGAACGAAATGGTTCGATGAGTTCATAAGCTACAAGGAGGCATCTAAGCTGTATGCGGCTTCTTCAGGCCTGATAAAGATCACGAACGAAAACGGCAGGCAAAAATATTATATGCAAACGGATTGGCCGTATCAGGCCCCTCCCGGCGAATATCTCGTAACCGTATATGCCGTTAAGGATAAAAAAGTTATGGAAAAGGCGGAGGCGAAGGTTACCGTCGAGCAGGCCGGTATTGTGAAGGCGCTCTCGGGCATGGCGAAAAACAACGGCGCTTTATACGGGATTATTTCCATACTCATTGCCCTCGGAGCGGGTTTCGGGGTAGGCATGATATTCAGGAAAGGCGGAGGTGCTCACTAATGTATAAGACAATACTTGTAGCCTTTGACGGCTCGGAATACAGCAGGGCGGCGCTTATAGAATCTTCAAACCGGGTAAAGCGGCACGGCGGAAGGATCATAATGGTTCATGCGGTTTATTTCGATGAAGAGGAGTTCGGCATCGCGCCCGAACAGAGGGAAAAAAGGTTCGAACTCGGTAAAAACGTTTGTTATCAAGCACGCGAGACATTTTCCGCCGAATTCAATATCGACATTGAATCCATAGTGTGCGAAGGAGAGCCGCCCGATGTAATAGGCAATATCGCCCGTGAAAAAAAGGCGGACCTCATCGCTATGGGCACTCACGGCAGAAAGGGTCTGAAGAGGCTGATCATGGGAAGCGTGACATCTAAAGTAATCGTCAACTCCCAATGCGACGTGCTTGTGGTGAAAAGACCGTGTATCGAGTGCGTAGGGGAATATAAGTCTATTCTGGTTCCTTTTGACGGCTCGGAATTCAGCAAAAAGGCGCTCGGCCGGGCATGCGATATTTCAAAGGCGGATAGTGCGGATGTAACGGTGCTGTATGTAATCCCGAGATACGAAGAGATGATAGGATTTTTCAGGACCGAATCCATAAAAAAGAGCCTTTTAAATGAAGCGCAAAAGATCACGGATGCGGCAAAGGACTTAGCATTTTCGCGCGGAGTATCCATAGCCGCGACAATTCAGGAAGGACACGCGGGAGACAGGATCGTGGAGATCGCCTCTGCAATGAAACACGACCTTATAGCAATGGGCACATACGGATGGAAGGGTGTCGATAAAGCCATCATGGGGAGCGCTACAGAGAGGGTGATAATGAACGCCTCGTGTCCTGTGCTTGTGGTGAAATGAGATATGAAAGGATATAGAAAGATTTTAATCGCTGTGAACGGCTCCAAAGATGTGCTTAAGAACGGCTTGCAGCTTGCCTATGACGAGAAATGCTGGGTTACTGTTGTGAAGGTCATCCCTCCTTACGAGGGAGACCTTCACCTTACGGGGATTAAGAATTTAGAGGACGCGTTGAACAGCGGGGTATCCGGCGCGGTTTCCGAAATCAAGGACATCGCAAAGTCCGAAGGCGCTTTGATAAAGACCAGAGTGGAAGAGGGAGAGGTCGATAAAAAGATTGTGGAGGTTGCGGAAGAGGAAAGATGCGACATTATCATAATGGGCGGCAATAAAACGAATTGGTTCAAAAAACTCTTCGGTAAAAACGTAATAGAAAAAGTTATCGATCGGTCTCCATGCCCTGTGCTTGTGGTTGGGGCATGAAACAGATGTCTACAGCTTAAGGTTAAATATCGACGCGGGGTTCGCACTGACGCCTCCGACTTTTACCCCGAAGTGAAGATGAGGGCCGCTCGCCCTGCCGGTTGCTCCTACAAGCCCGATAACATTGCCCTTTGACACCGTATCGTTCAGGGCGACCTTAAAACCGGAAAGGTGCATGTAGACCGTATATATCCCCAGACCGTGATCTATGACAACCGTATTGCCTCCGAAAAAAAGCTCCTCGGCCAGGACGACTTTACCGCTGTTGGAGGCGGTTATTATTTCGCCTTCTTTGCCCCTTATATCAAGCCCTTCATGGATGCTTATTTTTTCTTTGTTGATGATCCTCTTTACGCCGAATCTTGTAGAAAATTCGTTTTTCAGAGGGACTATAAAATTTCCGTCCCAATGCTTACCGGATGCCGCCTGAAATATAGCAGTAAGTTTCTCGCGCTCTATCCCGGCCCTTTTCAGGTCTTCGGGGCTTAAAAATACCCTTTTAGCGTCGAGGGTCAGTTTTATTTCCGGGAAGGCGGTATGTTTGACGGTTAACGGCAGTTCCGTTGTTTTTCCTCCAAGTTCGAATTTAATAGTATGAACGCCCGGCTGTGTTTTAAGACCCGCTGTTCCTATCGCGATAAAACAACCGTCTCCGCATTTCCCGAAATGAAGCGCATCGCCGTTTAAGGACGCTTGAGGCGCAACGGTCTCGGCGCTGTTTATCTTAACGACGAATGCGTCGCCGATGCTTATTTCGGAAGGCTCTATATCCGCTTGAAAGGCATGCGCCTGTAAATGAAATAAGATGAGGATGATTGTGATCGGCAGTTTCATTATTCCCTCACGAGTATCTTTATGAAGATTTTCAAGAGCATCGTGTCATAACTGCCCGCCTCTTTTGAAAGGGTGGACAGCGCCTGAAACGTTGTCAACGCATTTCTGTAAGGGCGGTTTGTGGTCAATACATCGTACGCGTCGGCGATTGCCGCTATCTGCCCGAAAAAGGATATTTTGTCTCCGGAGAGCATAAAGGGATATCCCCTGCCGCTCATTTTTTCGTGGTGGTGCAATATAAGTTTAAGGGTTTCCGTCGTCATCCCTTCGTGTTCGCGCAATATATTTATGCTCTCGATCACATGGGTTTTGAAAAGGCTGTATTCAGTGTCGCTGAGCCTTCCCTGTTTGTTTATAAGCTCGTTATTCATTGAACTGTGTCCTATATCGTGGAGCATGGCGCCTATGCCGAGTTGTTTGAGGGCCTTTCTGCTCATGCCCAGTTCTATCCCTATCGCTATGCATAATATCGAGACATTGACGCAATGCACACGCGTATAAAAGTCGCCCTTATCGGCTGAAAGAAGGGTGTATAACGAACTGCCGTCCTCGAACATGCAGTCGATGATATGTTCGATATGCGACAACAGCGTTTTTATTTTTTCTTTGTCGCGCGGATCTTCAAAAAAATCGCTCATCGCTATAACAGCGTTTTCTTTTATAACGATTGGCTTCAGGTTTTTTTCTTCCGTTGCTTTGTCGGTTATGGAAAGCAGATAGTTGCAATATCGCGGCATGTCGATTTTTTTTATCAGGAAATGTCCCTGTGCGGACAATATTTTTTCATCCAGCGTTACAGGCTGTTCGGGCGTTATTTCAGATAGAGGGGCATAGTTGAAATCGTTCATGAGGAATACGCTGAAGTTTATATCGGAGTGAGGGATGAGAACGGCCCGGGGTATGGGATGATAGATAGTTTTATGGAAGGAGTATTTTTTGAATGAGAGGAGGTTTTCCTTATCGAACGGGTCGGCTTTTGCCTTCTTTTTGAATACGATATCTTCGAGGGCAGGAAGGTCTTCCTGTTTTACGTATATCTTCGATATGCCCCGCTCTTCAAAAAACTCTTTTGTTATGGCGTCGCAGGGCAGTCCGGGCGCGAAGAGGTATTTTATACCGTCGCCGTCTTTTATGAAAATTTCGAACGGCAGACTGATCCCTGTCGATAGCCTATCTATAAAAACAGGTTCAAAAGCGGTTCCGGCGTTGATCTGCGTATTCCTGAGAAGCTCTCTTTCCCATTGGAAGACAAAATTCATTATTACCTCGCGTATTTTTTCGGTTATCGAGGTAAATCCTATAAATGTATGATAATTGCCTCCGGCTGATTTTTGCGCCCGCAAAACCCTGCCGTAAACACGGACGGTTGTAGCTATAGGTGTGTGTTCCCTGACCGTAAGAGCCTTTTGGATATAAACATTTGTTGTTGCAGCGCCTGATAACATATAAAGGGCTATTATAAGTTCGAGAGTATCGCCTTTCGAGTATTCTTTTGCAGCCTTGAACGAAATCCCCCCTCCGCTGATATTGACGATAACCGGCTGCAGATCCTGAACATTGCCTATTATTGCCGGGTTTGCGTGCTGAACAATATCCGGAGGAACGACATTAACCTGCACGGGCAGGAATGTGTCGATTCTGAAATAATTTCTTTTAAATTTGTCCTGCTTTTTCATGAGAGGCCGCTCCAATTGTCGCGCTGCAGGTATATTCTAACAGATTGCCGTATTGTCTTGTAATTTGTCCGCTTCATAATGTTTAATATTGAACTATGCTCGAAAAAGAATCGCCCATTAAGGGGATAATAAAGTCCCTCGGCCTCGTATTCGGAGACATCGGGACAAGCCCTATTTATACTCTTACGGTTATCTTTCTTACGACAAGACCTACAGAGAACAATGTAATAGGAGTTCTCTCCCTTATCGTATGGACATTGACGATTCTGGTTACCGTCGAATACACATGGCTCGCCATGAGCCTGAGCAGAAAGGGAGAAGGCGGCACTATTGTATTGAAGGAAATACTCCTGCCGCTCCTCAAATCAGGCAGAAAGGCGGCATTCTTCACCCTTCTTTCATTCGTAGGCATATCACTTCTCGTAGGCGACGGGGTAATAACGCCTGCGATAAGCATACTGAGCGCCGTTGAAGGCATGCGCCTGATCCCGGGGCTTGAAAAGACCGGTCAGGAAACGGTCGTAATCATAGCGGCTGTAATAGCAATTGTCCTGTTCTCGTTTCAAAGGAAAGGCACGGAGCGGGTTGCGGTGGCGTTCGGCCCTTTGATGATAGTATGGTTTTTGGCCCTTGCGGTTTCCGGTATTGCCTCTATATTGCAAGCGCCGCAGGTTTTAAAGGCCGTCAATCCTTATTACGCGTTCAATTTTTTTGCCGAAAACGGTATTGCAGGATTTTTTGTCTTATCTGAAGTGATTCTCTGCGCTACGGGCGGCGAGGCGCTTTATGCCGATATGGGACATTTAGGCAGGATGCCTATACTCAGGGCGTGGTATTTTGTCTGCGTTGCCTTATTGTTGAATTATTTCGGACAGGGCGCGTTTCTTATCCAATATCCCGGAACTAAGAACGTTCTTTTCGAGATGATGTTTAATCAGGCAAGCCTTCTGTACATCCCGTTTCTGATCCTCAGTATTGCAGCCACTATCATAGCTTCTCAGGCGATGATAAGCGGGATGTTTTCTATTTTCTATCAGGCGATAATGACGCACATAATGCCGCTTTTCAAGGTGGATTATACATCAACGGAGATAAGGTCGCAGATTTATATAGGGTTTGTGAACTGGTTCCTGCTTATATCGGTGCTTTTCATAATGTTTGAATTCAGGGAATCGCACCGGCTTGCCGCCGCCTATGGCATGGCCGTGAACGTGGACATGATGATTACCGGAATACTGATGACATCTATTTTTTATTTTAAGAACAATAGGGCGAAATGCGCGGCCGCGTTGCTTGTCGTATTTGTAGACGTAGCATTCCTTATATCGAACACCTACAAAATTCCGCATGGCGGTTATTGGTCAATAATCATCGCGTTGATACCGTTTTGCATCATCATGATTTATACGAGGGGACAGCGGAGGCTTTATAAATCTATGAAGCCGATGCCCCTTCGGGATTTTCTTACACGGTATGAGGTTTTATACAGGACGACGACCAAGATCGGCGGAACCGCTCTATATTTTGCCCGCGATGCGGAAAGGATCCCTCCTTATATCGTCAGAACCATGTTCACCAACAATATACTCTACGAAGACAATATTATCGTCTCCATAATCAGGCGGGACGACCCGTTCGGCGTAACAGGTTTTTTCAAAGGAGAACTCTCCGACGGACTCAGACATTTCGAGATCCAGCTCGGGTATATGGAAGTCATAGATGTGGAGGAGATATTGAGGGAGGCCGGGATAAGGGAGAAATCCATATTTTACGGCCTTGAGGATATAGCCACCCGCAATATTGTCTGGAAGACATTTTCGATATTCAAGAGGCTTACGCCGGCGTATGTCCAGTTTTATAAGCTCCCGTCCCACAAGCTTCACGGCGTTATTACAAGGGTAGAGATGTAAGTGTATAGCCGCGATTATTAAGGCCGGATGCCTTCCGGAAATGAGGCGGGAATGCGATGCCTTAAGGCATAATAAAGTTTTATGATTAATACAGCTAAATTTATAAGAAGATAGGTTTACTTTTCTAATTCTCTTATGCTACAAAATAGCCGTTGTTAAGAAATTGTAAATATTAAGCCTATGACACTCGGAATACTTGTCAACACGGATAACTACGGCGATGACATAAAGGGCATCGCGCAGGCGGCCGTTAAAAAAGGCCACAAGGTCATTATTTTTTTCATGGATAAAGGATGCCGCCTCGCAACGGCAGGCGGCATTGTTTCTCTCTGTAGTTCGGATAACATCTCAATGGGTATGTGCGACTATAACCGTAATAAAATGGGGATTTCTAAGGAAGAATTGCCTGCCGGCATTGTCTGCGGCAGCCAGTATGATAACGCTGTGATGAACAGGGACGCCGACAAGGTAATGGTGTTTTAATGAAAAAAATCGCAGTCATAGTACGGGACAGGCAGGCAGAGGCGCTGCGTATGGCCATCGGGCTTACAGTGCTTAATAAGGTGGATGTTTACGTTCTCGATGGAAAACTCGAAGCATCCGGCGACATCGCCATGAACCTCGAAATGATAAGGGAGATTCGTATGGGGTTTTATACAAATACAAAAATGAATGAGGATATAGCCTATATGCCTATGGAGGATATTGCAAAAAGGCTTTTGGAATATGATAATATTCTCCCATATTGATTTATGCCGATATTATGAAAATTCTGCATATTCTGAAAACGGAGCCTGAAGCCGGCGTAAAGGCGGTAATAGAGGAGCATAGGAAATACCATGACGTTACCGTTATAGAGATGCATAAAAATAAAGATTATGATCTAATCGTGGAACTTATGGAGAGGGCGGATAAGGTTATTTCGTGGTAAAGCAGGCCCTTGGCCTGTATGAAAAACTCAGTGGGAGGTCTAAATGGAGGGGATACCGCAGGCGAGCATCATGATTATTTTAAGCGGTGTGCTGGTGGGCGTAATATTCGGCTTTGTACTTCAGCGCGGCCGGTATTGAATGAACTCAGCGTTCAGAGACGTGATCTTTGTAAACGATACGACTTTGCTGAGGGCATGGCTTTTGGCGCTTGTAATAGCCATCATAGGCGCTAATTTTATCGAGGATATAGGGCTGATGGGAGATGACGGTCTGCGCCGTCAGGCATTCGCCCCTATCGCCGCGATCATCGGCGGTTATATCTTCGGGCTCGGAATCGTTATAGCAGGCGGGTGCGGCAGCGGTGTTCTGTATAAGCAGGGCGAGGGTCAGTTCGCCGCCACTATAGCTACATTCGGTTTCGGCGTAGGCCTGATTTCGACAATGCACGGCCCGCTCAAGCCCGTAAGTCAGTTTTTGAAGAGTTATAAGATGTCTGTAGGCACGGATGCGGCCGGCGATCCGATAGCAAGCCCTGCTTTATGGGATGTATTCGGAGGCGGGAATATCAAATGGATAATTATCGCTGTTATAGCGGCTATAATTATTCCGGTAGTGTTGAAGGGAAAACCCTTTGCCAAAGGCCCCAAGAAGGGCTGGTCATGGTCAGTCGGAGGAGCTTTGATAGGGGCGGTAGTAGTTCTTGCTTGGTGGGCTTCTTATTACTGGGGCGGACAGGCGAGGGGACTCTCATTCTCAGGCCCTCTTTCCGACTTTTTGATGTTCGTTCTTACCGCAAACAGCAGCGCTCCGTTTGATCCGATGTTCAGTATCCTCGGAATAGGCGTGGCTACATGGAGCGCCCTGTATGTCATAGGCGTTCCGGTGGGAGCTTATTTAAGCGCAAAAGGTCTCAGTGAATTTAAGCTCACGGCTCCGAAGGATCCGAATGAATTAGTAAGGGTCTTTTTCGGAGGACTTGTAATGGGGTTCGGCGGCGCAGTTGCAGGCGGTTGAACTGTGGGACATTCGCTGACAGGTATGTCGGCATTATCGCTTCAGAGCATAGCGGCTACGGTTTTCATTATACTCGGCAACTGGACTATGACTTACTTTATGTTCATTAAGCCGATGAAGGATTAGTTCCTTAAAAGGGGAGACTTATTCCTGAATAGGAAAAGATTTTTATCGGTGAGCAAAGAGAAGTTGTTGTAAAACGAACGAAACATGCATGGCATGTTAGTTGCTAAATGTATTATAATAAAACAAAAGAGGAGGTGAACAATATGAAGAGGATTTTAGCGTTGATAGTGGCTCTTCTTTTCGTATTCGCGGTTTCCACAGTAGCTATTGCTGCCGAGAAGCCTGCTGACGCAAAGGATAAGAAGGCAGACAAGGCGGACAAGAAGGACGATAAGAAGGCTGATACAAAGGATACAAAGAAGAAGAAAAAGGCTATTGAAGGTTGCTAATTGTTTAAATATAATTAAGGGTGGGAGCCGTAGGCTTTCACCCTATTTTTTTGTCATATGCCAGACATTATATGAAAAACTGGAAAGATAATATTTATTTCATTCTTGTTGAGCCTAAAGAGCCCGGTAACATCGGCGCATCCGCTCGTGCTGTGAAGAATATGGGTTTTAAGAACCTTTGCCTTGTAAATCCGCCTGTTCTCACCGATGAGGCTCGTTGGTTTGCCTGCAACGCCCTCGATGTCCTTGACTCCGCGCAAAAATATGACGGCATTGCCGATGCCGTTAAGGATAAGGCGATTGTAGCCGGCACAAGCCGCAGGAAAGGCCGCAGCCGGGGTGTTTTCCTGAATGTCGGAGAGGGAGCGGCAAGGCTTCATGATATTGCTCAAAAGAACAAAATAGCGATACTGTTCGGCAGGGAGGACAGAGGATTGTATAACGATGAGGTTGAGGAATGCGGATTTCTGATAACCATCCCTTCAAGCGCTAAGCAGCCTTCTCTTAATCTTTCTCAAGCGGTTTTGCTGACGGCTTATGAACTCTCAAATGCCGGATACAAAAAAGAGGGCGTTCCAAAGGTCAGATGGCAGGAATTGGCCGATATTAAAGAGACGGAAGCGCTTTACCGCAGGATCGCAGGCACCCTTAAATTGCTTGACTATATTCCGAGAGGCGACAGGAATCTTGAGGATAAAATCATAAAGAATTTTAAGCATTTTATCGGCAGGGCCGGGATGACCCGGTGGGAATTAAAGATGCTCCACGGCATCTGTACCCAGATAGAGAAGAAGGTGAAATAACGGCCCGGAAAACAACTTTCCGGGCCGCAGAGGTTAAGCGGCTGTCAGCGCATTTTTCGGGCATGCGACCGCGCAGGTAGAGCATTTAATGCAGTCGTTGTCGCCCATCACGCCGGACTCCTTATATTCATACGGTTTTAACTGCATAGGGCAGACCTTGGAGCATATCTTGCAGTCTACGCACATTTCATTGATGTTCAGCGGTTTTTTGCCTTCGGACATCCTGTTCGCTATAGTTCCCATAGGGCAGATATGACACCATATACGCTGCTGATATGTTACCCCGAGGATTATGCCCACGATTGTAGTTACCGTGAGGATCATTACCATCGCCAGTCCTATGGCATCGGCGTTTCCCCAATGAATATATATTTGGCTCCCTAAAACGCCGATAAGAACGGCGAGAACGAATAGGCGCACGCTGTCCTTTCTGAAGAACGCGGGTATTTTCCTGTTCATGCTGATCTTCCGAATAAAAAGATCGTAAAAGCTTCCCCTCGGACACATCCAGTCGCACCATGCCCTTCCCTTATAAAAGGCTACGCCTATCGCGCCTACCATGCAGCCTAAAAGCAGATAACCTAATTTCGGATAAAACCAGCCGGCCACAACAACCAGAGGCAGTCCGAGCCATGTATATGACTGAAGCCTGTTTCTTTTCTTTTTGAATTCCGACAACATTGTAATGCCTCCTTAATGATGTTCTCTATAAATTATTTATACCTGATTTTAAGTTAAATTGTCAATTGATTTCTTGACTATTCAACTTTTCTTTTGCTGATCTTCTTGTTTTTTTGCTGCTTATTCTGTAGCCTTTATATATGTCTATATTCGTTGTCCACGAGCACCATGCGAAACATCTCCATTTCGATTTCAGGCTCGAAATGGACGGCGTCTTGAAGTCATGGGCCGTTCCAAAAGGGCCGTCAATGAACCCGGCGGACAAAAGGCTTGCCGTAATGACGGATGATCATGCATTGGATTACGGTTCGTTTGAAGGAGTAATCCCTGAGGGTCGTTACGGCGCGGGAGAGGTTATCATATGGGACAGGGGGACGTATAAATCAATCGGAGGCAGCCTTGCTTCCGGACGATTTGAATTCGATTTAAGCGGCAAAAAATTGAAGGGCGCCTTTGTGCTTGTGAAAATGAAAGGCAAAGACAAAGAATGGCTTTTGATAAAGAAAAAGGACGAACATGCCGTAAAAGTTGATTTTATCTTCGTGATATTATTAGCATAAGAACAAAAATTTAGGAGGGGCGGATGGATAAGGGTATTTTCGTATTAAAGACAGCGTTTATGGCGGCGCTGTCCGTTTTATTATTAACGGGCGTTTCCATGGGGATGGGCGTATCGCCGAAGCTGCCAAAGATAAGTATCGAAGGCGCCGAGGCAAGGCTGTCGACAATGATGCTCGGTGTCGGTTCCGTATTCATGAAGATCGTGAATTCCGGAGAGGGCGATGATAATCTTGTCGGAGCGCGAACAAACATTCCGAATACGGTCGTCGAACTCCATGACGTAAAAGACGGGAAGATGGCGAAAATAGGAAAGATAGCCGTACCCGGCAACAATACCGTGGAACTTAAGCCCAGGAGCCTGCATATAATGATATTTAAGATGCCCAAGGACACGAAGGAAGGCTCTGAATTTACTCTCTACCTCATGTTCGAAAAATCCGGAGAAAAACAGGTGAACGTGAAATTCGGGAAGGGAGCGGAGCAACATATGCATCATAGCCATTAAGCCCTGATTTGAATGTAATCTAAAATTTTAAATTGAGGTTGACATAAAGCCGCGCGTATGTTAAGTTTTTTTAACACCGTAAACGGTATATATATACAAAAGGGGGTGAGAATTAAGCATATTCAGCAATCGGCAATTTCTGTTTGGACGTACAGCAAGACAAAATAAAAAAACACAAACACAAACGGGGAGGAAGTATATGAAGAAAAGATTAGTTGCTGTAGTCGGTATAGTAGCAATCGCGTTTCTGAGTTATTTTGTTTTTAGCGCTGTCGATTCGAAAACCTCTGTAGCTGTCGCAGCAAAGAAAATGTATTCCGGCGTTGCATACGTAGCCGGTCACGGCGGACACTTTGCCAAGATCGATGTAGCAATAGACCCGAACAACGCAGACAATCCGCTTCAGGTTAAGGGGCTCGACAGGGTTGTGGTCGGCGACAGCAAGAACTACGCGATGCACGATGTAAGGATCGATTCCAATGACAGTAATATAATGTTCTGGTCCACATATATTCCGGATGCAAACGGAAAAATGCATGTCGGAAAGACGGATCTCAAGAGCGGCGATAAACTTAAGGACGTTGTGATCGCACAGGACGATAGGAGCAGCAAAAAGCCGCCCCTTTATTGCGCGTCGGGACAGAGCAAGAAATACTATATGCCTGTCTTTATGGGTGTGGAAGGCTTTGTGGATGTGTTCGACAAAGCGAGCATGGAGCAGAAGCACAGGGTATTCATCAGCGACCTCGGCTACGCTAAAGGCACATACCAGTTCACGCACGGTAATAACTCGCCTGACATGAAGACCTTCATCCTCACCATGAATCAGGTGAAGGACGGTAAAATGACGGGCGATGTGGATTTCGTTATGGTCGACCTGGCGGCGCTTGAGAACGGCAAGTTTAAGCAACTGGCCAAGAACACGCTGAAGGGCGAGGCGGGCAAGACCATCACATTCCGCATGTATTTTACGAAGGACGGAAAATACATCATGCAGTCCGCTGGGGATAGGCTCTGGGTGCTCGACGCCAAGACATTGAAGCTTGTGGACGAGAAGATGATCCCGGACGGCGGACAGGTTCACGATGCGATACCTACGGCAGACGGTAAATATGCCGTCATGACGCTGAGAGCTCTCGAGGCTGCTCCCGGCACCGAAGGTAAAGAGGTAACAGGCGGCTTTATATCTCTCTATGACGCCGATGCCAAGAAAATAGTCGGCAAGCCGTCTTCCATCTGTATAGAATGCCACAAGAATTTCGGACTCGCCAAAGCCACTATACTTTGCGGTATAGACGCCAACTGGAAAAAATAAGTCCGTTAGTTTTAAAATATCCCTTCTATGCGCACGCATAGAAGGGATATTTTTATCCGGCCCAAATAAATAGCGATAAAAGGATTTTATTGTATGAATGGGAAATTTACACTTATTTCGCTTGCATCTAAAAACTTAAAAAGAAAACCTTTAAGAACCCTTATTTTGATGATTGCCATATCCCTGCTCGTTTCTACCCTTGTGTTCGCTTTATCTTTCGTGAGGCGCGTGGATTCGAGCATTAAGCTTACTTCCGAACGTCTCGGCGCCGATATACTTATCGTGCCTGCGGGATCCAGAGGCGCGGCAGAGGATATACTGCTGGAGAATAAGGTAAAGACGTTTTACATGGATAAGGGCATAATGGAAAAAGTCGGACAAATCGAAGGCATAACCGATGTGACGTATCAGACATATCTTATTACCATTCAGGGCCTTTGTTGTTCGGTGCCGGAGACTATGGTTGTCGCTTTCAATCAGGATACCGATTTTATAATAAAGCCATGGCTTAAGGGAAAAGTAAGCGGAAGGCTCCTGAAGGGAGAGGCTATTGTAGGCAGCGAATCTGCGTTTAATATAGAGACGGGGGCGATAGAGGTCGATAGTGTTCTGTTCGGGAATGTGTTTAAAATGGTGGGTGTCCTCGATAAGACGGGAACGGGCCTCGATACCGCCTTATTCATGGACGAGGCAAACCTCGACGATATAATCAAAAAAGGGAAATCGGACATGAAGCCGGGGCAGATTTCCATAATTTTTGCCAGGGTAAAAGCCGGTATCGATCCCTATAAAGTAGCAGCTAAAATAGAGGACTCGGTTATTGAAGTCGATGCCGTCGCGCGGAAAGATATAGGGAAGAATCTCATAAACACGCTGAGGGACATAAACCGGATATTCTCGATTTCGGTGCTTATAGCGTCTCTTTTATCCATTTTTCTCGTATGGGCGATTTTTTCCGCAGTCGTTAACGAACGACTCAAGGAAGTCGGGATCATGCGGGCAATAGGCGCAAAGGAATCTCACGTTTTACGGCTCTTTCTTTTTGAGGTCATTATAATAGGGAGCCTTGGAAGCATTGTCGGTATTGTATGCGGAACCGCCGTTTCGTTTTTTCTGGCGAAAGGATTCAGCATAATGAAGAATATATCGACCGACTTGAGCGTCCTTCAGCGCGTATATATAAGTTTAACAGGCTTTGTAGGCGGTACGATAATATGTGTCATAGGGGCCTTATCTCCGATTCAACGCATAAAAAAGACGGAGCCGCTCAATGTGATAAAGGAGGTTTAATATGACACACCTGACCATAGAGAATGTTACCAAGACATATTTTTTGGAAGGCAATAAGATAGATGCGGTCAGCAATATAACGCTCGGAATAAATAAAGGAGAATTCGTATCTATCGTCGGACATTCCGGTTCCGGTAAAACCACGCTGCTTTCGATTATCGGAGGTATTGCAAGACCGACATCCGGAAGGGTTGTTTTCGAAGGCGACGATCTTTATGCCCTCGACAGCGATAGACTTTCCGGGTACCGCTGCGAAAAAATAGGGTTTATGTTCCAGTTTTCAAGCCTCTTGCCCGTCCTGACAGCAAAAGAGAATATACTGCTGTCGGTGCTTTTCAAGTCCAACGGCGGCGCATCCGATGTCCATGAAGAAAAGGCGGTAGAACTTTTAAAGATGGTCGGGCTGGGCGATAAAATCAATGCCTATCCTTCGCAGCTTTCGGGCGGACAGCAGAGGCGCGTTGCGATAGCGAGGGCATTTATGAACGATCCCGAATTGATCCTCGCGGACGAACCTACCGGCGATCTCGACGAGGAGACCGAAGCGGAGATGATGCGGTTTTTCAAGAGCATGAATGCCGGGAAAAACATAACATTTATTATGGTAACGCATAACAGCGATCTTGCCATGCAGACCGGCCGCAGGCTGAGAATGAGCAACGGCGCTATTGCCGAATTGTAGCTTCCACGTCAAGTTGTAACCGGATTTTACCCGTAAACTTTCCTGCCCCTTTCGGGGCAGAAATCTTCTTAAAATCATATCCTCCGGAATATATTTTGAATTGCGCGCTTTTTGAGCTATTATTTAATTAAGAGCCGTTTCAAAAAAGGAGGGTTTATGAGAGTATTCAAGCTTATTTTGGCGGTGCTTTTTATTGCTGTGCCGTTGACGGCGTTCGCCGCTGAGAAAAAGGCGAATTCCATCGACGAACTCGCAAAGATGTACGACGTATCTTCGTGTAAGGCATGTCATGCAAAGATTTATGAGGAATGGGAAAAATCCTATCATGCCGCATCTCTTATCGGTTCGCCCCGCACTATGGCAACCATAGCAAGCGCCGTGAAAGACGGGATGATGAAGGAATGGACAAAATCAGGGGTTAAAAAAGTAGAAGACATTAAGGTGGAACATATGCTGTCCTGCCTGAAATGTCATCTGCCTCAGATTAAAGACGCGACAGACGCTGTTGCTCAGGAGATAGCAAAGGCTGCCATTGACGGAGCAGCGGGTGATGAGGATGCACGCGCAAAGCTCAAAAAGGTCGGCATCAATTGTCTTGTCTGTCATAACACGAAGGCGCTTGTCCATAAGTGGGTTGACGGCGAGCCTGAAAAGGGCGTTGTTTACGGAAATAAAGATGGCGCCCATGCCGATCCAAAATACAAGTCCATGAAGAAGAGCCCGATAATGAAAGAGTCCATACTCTGCGGCCAATGCCACGGACTCGGTCCAAATTTCGATTTGGCAAATCCGACCCAGTGCGCAACTCAGTACGGCAGCTACCTGCATGCTTATGTCCCGTCCGGAGGATCCGAGACTTGTCAGGATTGCCATATGCACAAACATAAGACAGGACATTTCATGCCCGCATACAGGGATCCCTCTCAGGCGAAGAGCGCCGTGAAAGTTGATGTCGATACAAAGGCTTATTATACTTTCTACGCTCCTGCGAAAGGTCATATTCCCACGGCGGTTTTGACGGTGAAGATGATTAGTAATGCGGGACATAGAATACCCGACGGCTGACCGTCTCCGAACAGGCTGGTCCTGGATGTGACCGCTAAGACGAAAGACGGTAAAGAAGTATTTAATTCCTCTAAGATTTATATGCCGCAGTCTCCTGCTTACGGCAAGGGCGATAAGATGGTCTACGGGCCGTTCAGAAAGTCGGGCATGCTCCGCGATACGAGCCTTCAGCCCGGCAAAAAGACGGTAGAGACCTTCGAGATTAAATTCCCGTATGAAGAGAAAGACGGTAAGCCTGATCCCGCGACAATAAAGAGAGAGATAGACGTAACGATAAAACTCTGGTATATGCCTGCGGGCGGCGACCATAAAAAGGGTGTCGTAGATAAAGATCAATATCTCTTCTATGAGACAACAAAGACGGTAAAAGTGCAGTAACTTTATTTGAGAGTGAAAGAGCCGTGCCCCGATTAAGAGGGCATGGCTCTTTTTATTAAATCGGCGAGCCTTGCAAATTCATCTATGCTTAAAGTTTCAGCTCTCCTTTTCGGCTCTATTCCTGCTGAAATCAGTATTTCCTTTATGTCCTTTGAGAGAGGCTTTAGGGCATTTGATAATGTTTTTCTCCGCTGCCCGAAGGCGGTTTTTACCGTTCTGAAGAATATATTTTCATCGATTACCTTTACATGCGGCTTTTTCAATATCTCTATATGTATTACCGCCGAATCCACTTTAGGCACAGGCCTGAACGCGCCTTTGGGAATTATGAATTTCAATTCGGGCTTTCCATAGTATTGAACCATTATCGACAGAACGCCGTATTCCTTTGTATCCGGCTTCGCGGCGATTCTCTGGGCAACTTCCTTCTGTATTGTCAGTGTAATGGATTTAAGGCTTTTACGGGCTTCTAACAGCCTGAAAATGATAGGAGTAGTGATGTAGTAAGGAATGTTCGCCGTTACTTTGAAAGGTTCTAATGTTTCATAATCGTATTTGAGCGCGTCGCCGCAAATAAGCTCTACGTTGTCAAATGCCGATAGGCTTTCTTTCAGCTTCTCATGGAGTTCGAAATCAAGCTCTATGGCAATTACATTTTTTGCCGCGCCTGCAAGTATTTTTGTAAGCGTTCCGAGTCCGGGGCCGATTTCGACAACCGTATCGTCATGTGTTATGCCGGCAACCTCAACAATCCTGTGAAGAATAGACGGGTCAAAGAGAAAATTCTGTCCGAGGTGTTTTTTAGGCATAGGTAGGATTATCTCACAACCGAATAC
Source organism: Nitrospirae bacterium GWB2_47_37 (assembly GCA_001803635.1). Classification (GTDB taxonomy): domain Bacteria; phylum Nitrospirota; class Thermodesulfovibrionia; order Thermodesulfovibrionales; family Dissulfurispiraceae; genus GWB2-47-37. The sequence continues at coordinate 34,951 of MHDU01000066.1, forward strand.
GATTTTACCTTTATCCGCACGATATAATTTTTGAACTCGATCCGCAATGCCGAGTTATACCATGAAGACGGCGATGAGTCATCTGTGATGAGCGAAGGGCCGGCTGATTTTTCATTTGATTCTTTTTCGCCGGCATTCTGCTTTACCGGCGAATCGTAGAGAATATTCAATTTTTCACCGTCGTTTATTTCTATTATTTGCCGTACAGGCAGTAATGTCTTTTTGCTGATAAAAAGCTTCCTGTAAGAGTTTTTCAATTCGTATGAATCTTCTCTTTCCTGTAATGTATAGTCCTGCATGTTCCACCAGAAAAAGCTGTTTTTAAGGCCGTCGACGAGAATGGCGCTTTTGTTTTTATCGAGCCTCGGTTTGTTTTTTATGATGACTCCGTTTTCTTCTTTTACTTCCCCTGCCAAAAAACCGAGATAATAGAGCTTTAAGTCGAGGCTTTTTTCCGAAAGATTCATCGAGGCGTCGCCGCTCATGGCGCTGTCGCCTTTTTCATAATCGACCGATAGAACCGCTTCGATAGTTCGTATTTTTTTAAGCTCGGATATGGTTTCGTTAAGGTCTGCCCTTTCATAAGAGGGCACTTCTACATGCTTGGGGGCGCAGGATACAAGCAACAGCACCAGCAATGGAGCAATGGAGTAATGGAGTAATGATTCCAATATTCCGGTATTTTTAATTTCCGATATTCTCAATAGCCTCTTCAACATCTTTTACTCCTATAATCGTCAGTCCTAAATCGCCTTTTAATCTCCCGGCATTGTTTTTGGGGATGATAGCCTTTTTAAAGCCTATCTTTGCCGCCTCTTTCAACCGCGCTTCGCCTTGAGCAACCGCCCTAACTTCGCCTGACAGGCCGACTTCTCCAAAGAGAATGGTTTTGGGGTCTATGGGTGCTTCCCTGAACGACGATACGATGGATGAGATGATGCCCATATCCGCCGCGGGTTCGAGTATTTTCAGCCCGCCTACAATATTTATAAATACATCCATGCCTCCCAAATGAATTCCGGCCTTTTTTTCGAGTACTGCTATCAATAGGTTCACCCTGTTGAAATCGACTCCCATGCTTGTCCTTCTCGGCATTCCGAATGTCGTCGGAGAAACGAGCGCCTGCATTTCGACCAGTAAAGGTCTCGTGCCTTCCATAGTCGCAATTACCGTAGAACCCGATACATTCAGCGGCCTCTCCGACATGAATAATTCGGACGGATTGCTTATTTCCATAAGGCCTTCGTCGGTCATTTCAAAGACGCCGATTTCATTTGTCGAGCCGAACCTGTTTTTCATCGTCCTGAGTATGCGGTATGGATGCCCCCTGTCCCCTTCGAAATAGAGGACAGTATCCACTATATGCTCCAATACCCTCGGTCCCGCAATTGCCCCTTCTTTGGTTACATGGCCTATCAGAAATACCGGGATATCCGACCTCTTTGCAAAGAACATGAGCTTTGCGGCCGACTCCCTTATCTGTCCGACGGAGCCCGGCGCTGAGGTGAGTTCTTCGGTATAAATGGTTTGAATGGAGTCGATAACAACGGCGGATGGTTTGAGGTCATTTGCAGCATTTATTATATTTTCGACAAGCGTTTCAGGCAGTAGAATGATATTGTCCGAGTCTATGGAAAGGCGCTCCGCCCTTAATTTTATCTGTTCGGGGGACTCTTCTCCTGAGACATACAGAACGGTTCTGAGTTCAGTATCTGACTGCTGCTCTGTTATCTTTGCTACCGCCTGAAGGAGCAGCGTCGATTTGCCTATGCCCGGGTCTCCTCCTATGAGGATTATCGAGCCGTTTACAAGGCCCCCTCCCAGCACCCTGTCGAATTCCTGTATGCCGATCAGTGTTCGGTTTTCCCTTCCGCCGACTATTTTGCTTAAGGGCTGGGGTTCCGACAGGCCGAAGGATCTCAGCGGTTTTGGACTCTGTTTTTCTTCCGAAAAGCTGTTCCACGCGCCGCAGTCCGGGCATTTCCCGAGCCACTTGGGGCTTGAGTAACCGCACGCCTGACATTGGAAGACGGTTTTGATTTTAGACATCGAGCAGCCTCATTCCTTTTCCTATGGTATGCGCGTTTTTTATTGCGGTATTCATGAATTTTTTTGTTTTTTTAACCGCCTCTACAACCGTCATACCCTTTGCGAGGCAGGCCGTTATTGCCGCGGAAAAGGCGCATCCCGTCCCGTGATATTCCCCTTTTATCTTTTCCCCTCCGATAATATTAACGTTTTTCCCGTTATAGACCAGCTCCATGGTCTTTCTGCCTCCTGCCCGCCGTTTCCCGACGTTATCGAAATGCCCGCCTGTTATTATGACAGTTTCGGGGCCGAACTGCTTCAGTTTCATTGCAGCCCTTTCGATGTCCTTTTCATTTTCGATATTTACGCCTGAAATAGCGGCCGCCTCATAAATATTGGGCGTGATAACCTTTGCGAGCGGGAATAACTCCTCCTTAAGAATGTCGAGCGCTCCGTCTTCCATAAGGTTTGCGCCTGTTGAGGATATTGTAACCGGGTCTATAACCAGATTCTCCAATTCATATCCCTTTATAATTTTAGCTGCCGCTTTTACGGCCTCGATGGAAAATAACATTCCTGTTTTTACGGCATCCGGCCTTATATCGCTTACGAGGGTGTTGAGTTGTTTTTCGAGAAATTCGCCGTCTACTTTTAATATCGCATTCACCTCATATGTATTCTGGGAGGTCAGCGCGGCTACAGCGGAAAGCCCGTAAACCCCGAAGAGGCTGAAAACCTTGATGTCCGCCTGAATGCCCGCTCCCCCCGTAGGGTCGGAACCGGCTATGGTAAGAGCTGTTTTCATAAGAGCTATTATATCAGCCGGTAATAAATATTGACAAATGTCTGCTGTTTTTATTATCTTATTTATCTCAATCTATCCGACACTTAAATCTTAGGAAGGTGTATAAATGAAGACGAAGTTCGCAAAGAAACAAGAAGTCGAGCACAAATGGTATGTTGTAGACGCAAAGGACGAGGTGCTGGGAAGGATGGCGTGCAGGATCGCGACATACCTGCGCGGCAAGCATAAACCCATATTTACCCCTAATGTCGACACCGGCGATTTTGTGATTGTCGTGAATGCCGATAGAGTCAGGGTAACGGGCAAAAAACTTACCGATAAGATGTACTACCGCCACTCCGGTTATATCGGAAGCATAAAGGAGACGGCGCTGAAGGACAGGATGAAGGATGAACCGGAGAAGGTCATAACCGATGCGGTTTGGGGAATGCTGCCGAAGAACAGGCTTGGAAGGCAGATGATCAAGAAATTGAAGGTATATCGCGGAGCCGAGCACAGTCACGCTGCGCAGAAACCGGAAATAATACAAATTACAAAATAAGGAGTAAAGATGGCTTCGATAAAGTATAACGCGACAGGAAGAAGAAAAAGGTCAACGGCAAGGGTCACAATGCTTCCGGGCAAGGGCACGATTACGGTCAACAACAGGGAATTCGAAAATTATTTTCCGAGGGAAACCCTGAGGATGATCATAAAGCAGCCGCTTCAGGTTACCGGGATGATAGGACGATACGATATCCTTGTGAATGTAGACGGCGGCGGACTGAGCGGGCAGGCCGGGGCGGTCAGGCACGGCATCGCAAGGGCATTGGTTGCTGTTGACGCCGATATGAAAACAAAACTGAAGAAGGAAGGGCTTCTTACGAGAGATCCGAGGGAAGTGGAGAGAAAGAAATTCGGACAGAAGGGCGCAAGGGCAAGGTTCCAGTTCTCCAAGAGATAATAAGAGGTTTAACGATTGCGATAACACTAAAGCCCGTTCTTCCGAACGGGCTTTGTTTTTAGGCGAGGGATTATGATAAAGATAGCGATTTGCGGAGGAAGCGGATACACGGGCGCGGAGCTTCTGCGTATCCTTTCGGGGCATCCTGAAGTCGAGATAACCGCCGTTACATCCGAGAAGTCCGCGGGCAAGAAGGTTACGGATCTATTTCCGCATCTTCATAAATATGCGCGTTTGGTTTACGAGCCTCTAAATAAAGAGGATGTTCTCAAAAAGGCGGATCTGTTTTTTATGGCTCTGCCTCACGGTGCTTCTCAGGAAGCGGTCGATTATTTCTTTAAAAAGGGCAAGAAGGTAATAGACCTCTCCGCCGATTACCGGATATCCGATTCTGCGGTATATGAAGAATGGTATAAGGCACAGCATAATTATACCGATACGCTGAATAAGGCCGTTTACGGATTGCCCGAACTTCATCGTGAAGAAATAAAAAAGGCAAATCTTATTGCCAATCCGGGTTGTTATCCCACAAGCGCTATTTTGGGCTTGTATCCGGCAATAAAAGAGGGCGTTATTGATATTGAATCCATCGTCGTGGATTCCAAGTCAGGCGCTTCGGGAGCAGGCCGTAAGGCCGACGTCGGATTTTCTTATTGCGAGGTGAACGAAGGGTTTAAGGCTTATGGGATCGGCGTTCACCGTCACACGCCTGAAATAGAGCAGGAGTTGTCGGGAATCGCGGGCAAAAAGATCGCGATAAACTTCACGCCGCATCTCGTTCCGATGGACAGGGGAATAATTTCTACTATGTATGGAAAGATGATTAAAAAAGCTGATACTGAGGACATACTTGCAGGTTACAAAGAATCCTATGGAGCGGAGCCTTTTGTTAATGTACTCGCCGAAGGCATATTTCCGAACGCAAAGAATGTCCGTGGAAGCAATTACTGCGAGATCGGGCTTAAGGTCAACAAGCGCACGAATACGTTGATTGTCGTTTCCGCTATAGACAACCTTGTCAAAGGCGCGTCGGGACAGGCCGTGCAGAACATGAATATCATGATGGGGATTAAAGAAACGACGGCGCTTGAGTCATTGGCGGTGTTTCCATGAAAGCACCTAAAGGTTTTCTTTTTTCCACTGTTGAGGCGGCCATAAAAAGGCCCGGCAGGAAAGACCTTGCCCTGATATATTCGGAAAAGCAATCCGTGATGTCCGGCATGTTCACAACGAACAATGTAAAGGCCGCGCCGGTTAAGCTCGATATGAAAAGAATCAAATCAGGCAAAGGACAGGCGATTATAGTCAACAGCGGCAATGCAAACGCATGCACAGGCGAGCAGGGCATGAAGGACGCTTTGGAAATGACGGCGCTGACCGCCAAGGCATTCGGTTTGAAACAGGGCGATGTGTATGTCTGTTCAACCGGAGTTATCGGCACGCCTCTGCCTATGGAGCGCATACGGCCTAAGATCACAGAGCTTGCGGATAATCTCGATATTGCCGTCGATGATGTAGCTGCCGCAATTATGACGACGGACACATTCCCCAAAAATATATCTAAAATTATAAAAATTAACGGCAAGACCGTCAATGTCGCGGGAATATGCAAGGGTGCGGGAATGATATGCCCGAATATGGCGACAATGCTCTGTTTTATCATGACCGACGCGAACATCGATAAAAAGGCGCTCGATGCGGCTTTAAAGAGCGCTGTCCGAAAATCATTTAACAGGATAACAATCGACGGCGATATGTCCACGAACGATACGGTTTTGATAATGGCCAACGGCACGGCAGGCAACGATTTGATTAAAGCCGGGTCGAAGGAGTTCGATGTATTTGCAAAAGCGCTTTCAGGCATGACGTATGAATTGAGCAAAATGATTGTAACGGACGGAGAGGGTGCGACAAAGCTTGTAGAGATCGAGATCAAAAACGCAAAGAATGATAACGATGCCGAAAAAGGCGCTCTTGCCGTTGCAAATTCGTTGCTCGTTAAAACGGCAATATACGGCAATGATGCCAATTGGGGACGTATAATGGCGGCTCTCGGCTATTCCGGCATAGGGATAAAAGAGGAAAAGGCGGATATATTTCTTAACGGCCTTAAAATAGTCGGCAAGGGCATGGGAACCGGCAGGGATAAAGAGGCGAATGAAAAATTAAAGAATAAAGAGATCAAGATAGTCGTTGACCTGCATTTAGGCAAAGGCGCTGCAAAGGTGCTCACCTGCGATTTGACGGAAGAGTATGTGAAGATAAATGCGGAATACAGGACATAGAACAGTTGTAAGTCCAATAGCCGTTAGTTAATAGAAAAAGCAGATTCAGCTTGATTAAATAGCCCTTAATAGGCGATTATAAACAATCAGCAAAAAACGATACAGACCTTCCTTAAAGCCGGATATTCTGTTAAGCGTTTTTTCTGCAATCTTTTTTTGCGAGGTTAGAATGTCTGGTAATGAGTCTATACTGCCTGAGATTGTAATTAAAGGCAAAAAGATAAAAGTTCCCGTCATCCAAGGCGGGATGGGCGTCGGCGTATCCCTTTATCCCCTTGCAAGCGCTGTTGCAAAGGAGGGCGGCCTTGGTATTGTTTCGAGCGCCTGTCTCGACAGGCTTGTTTCAAAGAGGACAGGTAAAAAATATAATTCTTACGAGGCCGCGTACGAAGAGGTCTCACGTGCAAAGTCTGCCGGAGGTTATGCCGGAATAAATATAATGGGCGCTCTGGTAAGGGATTATAACGATTCCGTCAAAGGGGCGCTCGATGCCGGAGCCGATGCCATAATTTCAGGCGCCGGCCTGCCGTTGAATCTGCCTGCCATCCAGCCGCCTAAAGATACGGCCCTTATACCGATCGTTTCATCGGCAAGGGCCCTTGAACTTATCTGTAAAAAATGGGAAAGGCTCGGGTACAGGCCGGATGCCGTTGTCCTCGAAGGTCCGCTTGCAGGAGGACATTTAGGATTTAAAATGGACCAGATAGATCTCGAGTCTAATATCCTTGAAAATCTCTTTTCTCCCGTTAAAGACATGGCGATAAAGTACGGCGATTTTCCTGTTATTGTTGCCGGCGGGATATACACTCATGACGATATTCTGACCTTCCTGAAGATGGGCGCTGACGGTGTCCAGATGGGGACAAGGTTTTTAGCTACGGAGGAAAGCAGCGCGTCCGATGAATATAAACAGGCTGTAATCTCCGCAAAAGAAGAAGATATAATTGTAGGCCATGATCCGGGTTCTCCATGCGGCCTCCCGTTCAGGGTGATAAAACAGTCTCCGATGTATGTCTCGGCTATTAAGCGGCTAAGGCAGCCTAAATGCGATAAAGGCTATGTGCTTCTGAAAGACAAGGAAGGTAAGTTCACCGTCTGCCCTGCAAAGGAAAGCAACGAGCACCACTTCTGCATCTGCAACGGGCTTCTCAGTTCAGCCGGATATAACCGCGATAAGGAAGAGCCGCTCTACACCGTAGGCACCAATGCCGCACGGGTTGATACTATTCTTTCCGTCAAAACCCTTATGGAAGAGTTGACCGGAAAGGCGCCGGCTGCCGCACTATAAAAAATAGAACGGTTATTTTGAAGTTATCTTCACGAACTTCCTTTTTCCCGCCTTGATAAGGTAATCCCCTTTTTTGAAGGTTATCTTGGGGTCGGTGATTTTCTGGTCGTCAACGCTGACGGCTCCCTGTTTGATTAAACGCATCGCCTCTCCGGTGCTCGGCATCAATCCCGACAGTTTCATGATTTTCGGAAGCCACATTTTTTCTTCGTCCCATGAAAGCTCAAATACGGGTATTTCATCCGGCGTTCCCTTATCCTTAAACATCCTGTCGAATTCTTCCTGCGCCTTCAGGGCCTCATCTCTTCCCCAATATCTATCGACAATCTCCACCGCAAGATTTTCCTTGGCTTTTTTAGGATGGATGGAGCCCGCTTTTAAACCGTCCTTAAGGGCATTGAATTCTTCGATGCTGATATGGCTTAACAACTCATAATATTTGAGCATCAGTTCGTCGCTGATCGACATGAGTTTGCCGTACATATCCTTTGGGGGCTCGGATATTCCGATATAGTTTCCGAGGCTTTTGGACATCTTTTGAACCCCGTCCGTTCCTTCGAGCAGGGGCATCATAACGACTACCTGCTTATCCATTTCCATTGTTTCCTGCATCTGCCTTCCCATGAGCAGATTGAATCTCTGATCCGTGCCTCCGAGCTCTACATCCGACTTAAGATGCACCGAGTCATAAGCCTGAAACAGGGGATAATAAAATTCGAGTATGGTTATTTCCTGCTGACTATGGAAACGCTTCTTGAAATCCTCTCTTTCGAGCATCCTTGCTACCGTTTTCATCGCCCCGAGCCTTACGATTTCCATAGCGGACATCTTTTCAAACCACTCGCTGTTGAATACAATTTTTGTTTTTTTGGGATCGAGGATTTTAAAGACCTGCTCCTTGTACGTCTCGGAGTTTTTTAATACCTCTTCCTTTGTCAAAGGTTTTCTCAGTTCGGAGCGCCCGGTAGGGTCGCCTATCATGCCGGTAAAGTCGCCGATAAGGAAGACAACCTCATGTCCCAGTTCCTGAAACTGCCGCATCTTTTCAAGAAGCACGGTATGTCCCAAATGAATGTCAGGGGCCGTGGGATCAAAGCCGGCTTTGACTTTCAGAGGCTTATTTTCTTTATGCGATTTTTCGAGTTTGAGCAGAAGCTCTTTTTCGAGGATTATCTCTACAGAGCCTCTCTTTATTATTTCGAGTTGCTGTTCCGGCGAAAGCATAACAGATATGATAAAACAGACAAGAGATTATAGGCAATAGCAAGCTTTATTTCATATCTGCGTGCATTTCACAACGTCGAGCTTCTGGAATCTCATGCAGCCGTTGCAAGAAATACAGTCTGCCTTTTCCTTGCCCGCCATGAATTTATTCGGCAGATCGGGCTCTCTTATGAGCGGTCTCGATATGGATATAAGGTCGGCGTCTTTTTTTTCGAGTATATCCTCCGCTATGGCTTTTGAGCGGATTCCACCGACGAGTATGACAGGAATATCCGTTTCTTTTTTTAACAGCCCGGATGAATTTCTGAAATACGCTTCCTGTTCTGTTTTGAGAATATTCAATTGCGCCGTCTTTGCCCCCGATTCATACATGCCGCCGCTTACTTCTATTGCGTCTATGCCGAGTTCTTTAAGTCTCTTTGCGATTTTCACGCTTTCTTCCGGGTTTAATCCGTTCTCGACAAAATCATCGCCGTTCATTTTTATCAGCACGGGATAGTTGTCCCCTACTTCTTTTCTTATGGCCTTATACGTCTCTTCAAGGAAATGGAATCTCCTTTCCGCGTCTCCTCCCCAGTAATCTTTTCTCCTGTTCGTATGCGGAGAAAGGAATTCGCTCACAAGATAGCCGTGCGCGCCGTGTATCTGAATGCCGTCAAAGCTGGCGTACATAGCCCTCCTTGCCGCGTCGCCGAATGCCTCTATTGTCTCCCATATCTCTTCATTGGTCATCTCTCTCGGGGTGATCTTCGTGGACGGGTCATAGACCTCTGAAGGCGCAATCGGTTTTTCTCCGCCGAGAAGGGCCGGGAAACATTGCCTCCCACCGTGAACGAGCTGTATGACGATTTTGCCGTCATGCCTGTGAACGGCGTCCGTGAGGCGCTTGAGCTTATCGATGTAATGATCATTGTGTATGCAAATCATCTGCGGCACCGACCTGCCGGAGGTATGCACCAGCGCGTTGCCCGTTATTATCAGTCCGATGCCGCCTTTTGCGAGGTCTTTATAGAATTCGATCAGGGCGTCCGTAACAAAGCCGTCGATATCGGCCCGTTTTTCATAGGTTGCCGAGCGGATAAGGCGGTTTTTAAGTTCGATCCCGGCTAAATTATACGGTTCGAATAACATATCCCCTCCATAATCACCGCAAAATCACCCTTGCCGCCAATTTTATTGCCTCGATAATGCTTGAAGGATTTGCGATGCCTTTCCACGCTA